>NZ_JBIXJX010000012.1:84103-281352 GCF_052871955.1 Bradyrhizobium sp. CAR08 | reverse complement strand
CGCGCCGGTTGACGCAGATGCCGCATTCGCCAGGGCTTGACCGTAGCAACGACGGCCAGGACCACACGGTTTTGCCGTACGCACGGCTCGCCATTTCGCCGCAGTTTTCCCAGCCCTGTCGACGGAGCCGGAAACTTACAGACGAGACGAAGCCTAGCAGCGCCGCTCGTCGGAACGCAGCCTTGGGCTCACGGAGAGCAATCCGCCCTGCCCTTGGCGTCTCGCACCCGAACGCTGCCGCGTCCACCGCAAGCCCGGCTCGCGAACATGACGACCACAAGATCGCCCCTCAAGGATGAGCCGGGATGGGCGACACATACGCCAATTCCGAATTTCGGTAAAGCGGAATCTTTTTGCGGCGGCGGATTGACAGAGGGGCGAAACAGGCGCGGTCCCGTAGCCCGGATGAGCGAAGCGACATCCGGGGTCTTGCCACAAGCGACAGCGGTCCCGGGTGTCGCTGCGCTCACCCGGGCTACCAGAGCTCACCGCTTCGTTCGCACCGGCGTTCCGTCCGCCATGAGTGTCACTCCCTTCCGTTCGACAATCATCCCGTAGGCGTGCGGCTGACGGTGAACGTCGAAATTGAAAGTGGTGCGCTTGTAGGAGTTGCAGAGATCGAGATCGCAACGGGCGAGCGCGATCTCGTCGCCCTTGGTCGTGCATCGCGCGATGATCTCGCCGGAGGGCGCGATGACGCAGCTACCGCCGATGTGGTCGACGCCCTCCTCAACACCGGCCTTGGCGACGCCCACCACGAAGGTGCCGTTCTGGTAGGCGCCAGCCTGCATCACCAGATGATTGTGAAACAGCGAGAGATCGTCATGCTCGGGCGCCGGCGGATTGTGCACTGGCGTGTTGTAGCCGATCATCACCATCTCGACGCCCTGCAGGCCCATCACCCGGTAGGTCTCGCTCCAGCGGCGGTCATTGCAGATCGCCATCCCCATCACGCCGCCAAAGGCCTCGGTCACGCCAAAGCCATCGCCTGGATCGAAATAGCGCTTTTCCAGATGCTGGAATTCGCGCCAGGGCTCATGCTCGGCATGCCCGGGCAGATGAACCTTGCGATATCTGGCGACGATGGCGCCACTCTTCTCGACCAGGATGGAGGTATTGTAGCGCCTCACAATTCCGGCCTCGACCGTCAGCTCGGCATAGCCAAGGTAAAATCCGATACCAGTTTCGCGCGCGAGATCGAACAAGGCTCTCGTCTCCGGCCCTGGCATCTCGCGCTCGAAGAAGCTGTCGATCTCCGTCTGATCCTCGAAATACCAGCGCGGAAAGAACGTGGTCAGCGCGAGCTCGGGATAGACGATCAGGTCGCAGCCGTTGGCGTGCGCCTGGCGCATCAGGGCCATCAGGCGCGCCACGACCGCGGTTCTGGTCTCGGTTCGCGCGATAGGGCCAAGCTGGCCGGCCGCGATCGTCACAAATCTCGTCACGAATCTTTCCCTCGTCCGCTTCCCGGGTCAGGTCGCGGCAGAGACTATCGCGCGATGCGCCGCGCGCACAGCCTCGCTGTCCGGCACGGTGCCCAACCGAGAGGCAGCCCGACCGTCATGTGGAAAGTACCGAGAACAGATAATCTCGCAAACCTCCGCTCGTGCTGCTCAGGCGATCGAGCATGGGCAGCTACACGCCTACCGGGGGGAAGATGCATCTCACGGAGCGCGACTTACCAACCCGCCGATGCAGGTTCGTTGAAGAACATCGTCTGATCGCGCGCCGCCATGCGCGAGGGCTGGCGTCGACGGTGCCTCTCCGCACTGCGCTTGTTCGGAACGGTCCGAGCTGCTTGCTTCGGCGTCGCATCAGGCTGCGCCACCATTGCAAAAGCTTGGCGGGGCTTCTCCTGCGTGGGAAGCGCGTCGGCGACGGCAGGTGCGGGAGTCGGCGGAACCGACTCGGCTTTGGACAGCGATATTTGCCGCACGCTGGTGTCCAGGACGATCTTCTCAGGCCAGGTTTGCGCGGAATGAACGCGCACAATCGACCGATCTGGCTCGGCCGGCGCGGCGGCGCTCACGGGGGCGGTCATGTACCGGTCGGCGAGGAAAAGGAGGGCGAGCAGAGCGCCGCCGGTGAAGACGAAATAGCGGATGAGCGGCATGGGTCCCTCGATCGCCTCGTTGTCGAGGCCCCTGCAGCAACGGGAAAGAGTGGCAATCGTTCCGGTGCGCTGTCGAGCAATCGTGGGAGACGCTCAGCCGCCCACTGGCATTCCGCTTGCTGCACGGGAGTCAAATCCCTCAGACCCGCAGTGGGTCTGTCTCATCGTGAGGCGATCATGCACCCGACGTCCCGTTTCGAAGCGACCATGCCGACACAGCTCCACGCATTGATCTCCGATCTGCGTTGGCGCTTGCAAATGATCGACGCCGACATTCTGGAGGAAGAACGGAAGGCCGGAATCTCCGATCCCCAAAACCTCGCCTACCCCATGCTAGCGCAGAACCTGCGGGCCCGGCGCGACAATATCCGGGTGAGCATCGCGATTCTCGAAAGCCGCCTCGAAAAGCGATCGACGGAGCGGCCGCGCGCGGCCTGATGCGGCGACGGCGATTGGCTCCCGTCGCACCCAGGTTAACGCGAAGGAACTCCCGTTGCCGATCTGCAACGGTTCCCGTCCGTCTGAAGCCGGACAAAAGAAACTCCCATTGCGGCCACGAACCCCTCTCACAACGCCGTGAGACGAGCAGGGGAACGACGATGCGTGCGCAAAGAGTCTGGGTGGTGAATGGGGCCGCCAGCGTCGAACAGTTGCAAACCAGATTGGACGATCTGAACAAGCGGCTCGGTCAACTCGAGACTCAGCACCCCGAGAGCTGGAAGGTCGAAGAGCTCAGATCGACTGCGCTCAGCCTGTCGCGCGAGATCGACGACATCCGCTGCGCCGAGGCGACGGCGGCGCTGAGCGAGCTCCTGCGGAAATAGCCGGCGTTCGCGATTCGCCCGTCGCGCAGGAACCAACGCCGCCTCCCCGCCATTGCCATGCCGAGCATGGAGCAAAATCATGACCAGGCACCTGACGCGGGCCGATCTCGCGCGCGGCGTGGCCGGCGCGGTATCCACGCTGGTCCTGTGCGCGACGATGGCATTCACCATCGCGCGCCACTTCGCTTTGTAAGGCATTTGGCGCTGTGAGGTATTTTCGATGACGTCCGACCCTGAGGAATCGGTCAGGCTGCAAGGCTACGGCGAGATGACCCTGCGTACGGCCGTCACGACGATGATGTTGCTTGCGCCGCGCGAGCGCGCGGATGCCGCCATCTTCCGCGTCCGCGACGGCGTCCGGCTTGCCTCAAGCGAGATTGCCGAACTCGCCTCCGAATGGGGCATCACGCCAACGCCGGAGATCAGGTCTCCGAACCTCGTCCCGGAGCAGCACTGGACCCGCGTCGTTCGCGGCATGGTGCGTGAGGCGCCGCTGCCGGCGCTGATGATTGCGTTTATGGTCGGCGTGCTGGTGGCGAGGCGGTAGTCCTCTGACCTAGCTTGCAACGCCGAGTTATCGAAACAGGCAATGCCGAGCCATGCCACCGCGACAGACCGCCCTGTCCGGCCAAATCGGCCGTGGACCCGCCCTGAAAATCGTTGCAAGAAGACGCTCCCGGGCGCCGGCGGCTGGTCCGCCAAGCTTGGGAACGAGCCTCTAGAAAAACGTCGACTTTTGGAAGAATGGTCGGAGTGGCAGGATTCGAACCTGCGACCCCTGCGTCCCGAACGCAGTGCTCTACCGGGCTGAGCCACACTCCGACAAGAGGCCGGCTTATAGCGTCGGGTTTGGCGCACCGCAAGCGGCCGAGCTGAGGAATCTTATCCCTGTGAAAACGGGTCTTGAAACGCTGATTTTACCGGCCGGCGAGACCGGCGCGGAAGCTGCCGCCCGGACATTGGCAGCCGGCGGGCTGGTCGCGTTCCCGACCGAGACGGTCTACGGGCTCGGGGCGGACGCCGGAAATGCCAGTGCCATCGCCCATCTTTACGCCGCTAAGGGGCGGCCGGCCTTCAATCCGCTGATCGCGCATGTCGCCGACCTCGCGGCCGCGCGCAGGATCGGACGATTCGACGCCTGCGCCTTGCGCCTTGCGGAGGCGTTCTGGCCGGGGCCGCTGACGCTGGTGGTGCCGAAGACGGAAAACTGCCCGGTGGCCGAGCTTGCCACCGCGGGCCTCGACACGGTCGCGATCCGCATTCCGGCCCATCCGGTGGCGCAGGCGATCCTGCGCGCCTTTGGCGGGGCGGTGGTGGCGCCGTCCGCCAACATCTCCGGCCACGTCTCGCCGACGCTGGCGGCCCATGTCGAGAGCGACCTTGCGGGGCGGATCGACCTGATCGTCGACGGCGGGCCTGTTACGGTCGGCGTCGAATCGACGATCGTCGGCTGTTTTGCGGCGCCGATGCTGCTGCGGCCCGGCGGGCTGTCTCGCGAGCGGATCGAGGCCGTGCTTGGTGCAGCGCTGGCGCGACTGCCCGCGGAGACCGACAGCGAAGACAGCCAGCCGCTGGCGCCGGGCATGCTGGCCTCGCATTACGCGCCACACGCCCATGTGCGGCTCAATGCGCTGGACGTCGCGCCGGGCGAAGCGCTGCTGGCGTTCGGCCCGGCGCGCCTGCCTGGTCTGGAGGCCGCCGTCGCCGTCATGAATTTGTCGCCCACCGGCGATCTCGATGAAGCCGCCGCCAATCTGTTCGGCTATCTTCGCGCCCTCGATGCTAGGGGGCCGCGGGCGATCGCCGTGATGGCGATCCCCGAAGAGGATCTGGGCGAAGCGATCAACGACCGGCTGCGCCGGGCGGCTGTGGCGCGATAAGAGCGAAGCAAGAGACAAGACAATGAACATTAATCATCCCGCCACCCCTCCGCTTGCGCCCGAGCTGATCGAACAATTCCGCAAGATCGTCGGCGAGAGGCACGCCATCACCGATGTAGCCGACATCGAGGCCTACGTCACCGAAGAGCGCAATCTGTTCCACGGCCGCTCGCCGCTGGTGCTGCGCCCGGGCTCGGCCGCGGAAGTCGCCGCAATCTGCAAGCTCGCCTCCGAGCACAGGATCGCGCTGGTGCCACAGGGCGGCAACACCGGGCTCGTCGGCGGCCAGACCCCGCACAATGGCGAGGTGGTGGTGTCGCTGCGCCGGCTCGACAAGATCCGCGAGATCGACACCGCCTCCAACACTATGACCTGCGAGGCCGGCGTCGTGCTGCAGATCGCGCAGCAGAAGGCCGCGGACGTGGACCGGCTGTTTCCGCTGTCGCTGGGGGCGGAGGGCAGCTGCACCATCGGCGGCAATCTCTCGACCAATGCCGGCGGCACGGCCGCGCTGGCCTATGGCGTCGCGCGCGAGATGGCGCTGGGGCTCGAGGTGGTGCTGGCGGACGGTCGCGTGCTCAACGTGCTGTCGAAGCTGAAGAAGGACAACACCGGCTACAATCTGCACAACCTGTTCATCGGCGCCGAAGGCACGCTCGGCATCATCACGGCGGCGACGCTGAAGCTGTTTCCGAAGCCGCGGTCGATCGAGACCGCCTTCGTCGGGCTGAAGTCGCCGGACGCCGCGCTGAAGCTGCTGGCGATCGCGCAAAGCGAGGCCGCCAATGCGCTGACGAGCTTCGAGCTGCTCTCCGAGATGGCGGTCGATTTCTCGATCCGCCACGGCATCGACGTGCGCGATCCGCTCGCGCAAAAGCATGCCTGGTACGTGCTGATGGAGTTGTCTTCGCCCGGCGACGACGCCCGGACGCCGCTGGAAACGATCCTCGGCCGCGCCATGGAGGACGAGATCGTCGACGACGCGGTGATCGCGGCCAATCTCACCCAGCGCGCCGGCTTCTGGAAGCTGCGCGACGAGATGTCGTCGGCGCAGAAGCCGGAGGGCGGCTCGATCAAGCACGACATCTCCGTGCCGGTGGCCACCGTCCCGGCCTTCATCGCCGAGGCCAATGAAGCCGTGGTGAAGCTGATTCCCGGCGCGCGGCCGGTGCCGTTCGGCCATCTCGGCGACGGCAATCTGCACTACAATGTCAGCCAGCCCATCGGCGCCAACACCGCGGACTATCTGGCGCGCTGGCACGAGATGAACGCGGTCGTGTTCGCCATCGTGCTGCGTATGGGCGGCTCGATCTCGGCGGAGCACGGCATCGGCGTGCTCAAGCGCGACGAGTTGCCCGACGTGAAGGACAAGACCGCAATTGAGTTGATGCGACAGCTCAAGGCGATGCTCGATCCGCTTGGAATCATGAACCCGGGAAAAGTGCTGTGAGTGCGCTCAAGATCGACGCGATCACCGAGGCCGAAGTCGAGCCCGTGGTCGCGCTGTGGCAGCGCTGCGGGCTGACGCGGCCGTGGAACGATCCGCATGCCGACATCGCGCTGGCGCGACGGCGCGACAATTCCACCATCCTGCTCGGCCGCGACAACGGCGCCATCGTCGCCACCGTCATGGTCGGCCATGACGGCCATCGCGGCTGGGTCTATTACGTTGCGGTCGATCCGGATAGCCAGAAGCGTGGCTACGGCCGAGTGATCATGGCGGCCGCCGAAGACTGGCTGCGCGCGGCTGGAATTTTGAAGCTCCAGCTGCTGGTCCGGCGCGGCAATGAGCAGGCCAATGCGTTCTACCAGTCGCTGGGTTTCGAGGAATCGACCTCGGTGATGTTCCAGAAGTGGATCGACGGCCGCACCACAACGCCAAGCAACTGAGATCGAAGCATGACCATATCCGACCGCGTTCGCATCAAGGACGTCCGCGTGCTCTCGGACGGCTGGACTCCCTTGAAGACCACGACGTTCGAGTACCGGCGCGCCAATGGCGAATGGCAGACGCAGCACCGCGAGACCTATGAGCGCGACAACGCCGCCGCCGTGCTGCCCTACAACCGAGCGCGGCGCACGGTGATCCTGGTGAAGCAATTCCGCTTGCCGGCCTTCATCCGCGGTTACGACGATCTCCTGATCGAAGCCGCCGCCGGGGTGCTCGACGACGCCTCGCCCGAGGTGCGCATCCGCGCCGAGGCCGAGGAGGAAACCGGCTATCGCCTGCACCGCGTCCACAAGGTGTTCGAAGCGTTTATGAGCCCCGGCGCCATCACCGAGAAGCTGCATTTCTTCGTCGCCGAGTACGAGCCGGAGATGCGAGTCAGCGACGGCGGCGGCCTCGAACACGAAGGCGAGGACATCGAGGTGCTGGAGCTCGGCATTGACGAGGCGCTGGCGATGATCGCGGACGGGCGTATCATCGACGCCAAGGCGATCATGCTGCTGCAGCATGTGGCGCTGCATGTGTTTCGGTAGGTTGTCTTCCTTCCTTCTCCCCTTGCAGGAGAAGGTGGCGCGAAGCGGCGGATGAGGGGTTTCTGTCCGCGCGCGCATCTCATGCAGTTGAGCACGCGGAGAGAGACCCCTCACCCGTCTCGCCGCTTCGCGGCGAGCCACCCTCGCCCGCAAGGGGAGAGGGGAAAAAGCGGACCTGGCTCTATCAGTGCAATTCTGACCTGCATTGCCTCGCCCCCCGTTGAGCTCACCCCCGACTATCTCTAGTCTGTCGCCAACAAGAACCAGGAGACGCGCCCCATGTCCGCTTCGCGCGACGACGAATTCGGCTTTGCGCCCGACTATGACGCCCCCGTTCCCTATATGCAGCGCACGCGGGACTATTACGCCGCGATTGGCTACACCACGGCGTATCGCTGGGCTCACTACACCGAGGCGCCGTTCCAGCCGCTAAAGAAGCCGTTGTCGCAATCAAGCGTCACCATCATCACGACCGCCGCGCCATACGACCCCACCAAGGGCGACCAGGGACCGGGCGCGGCGTATAATGGCGGCGCGAAATTCTACCAGGTCTATGAGGGCGACACGGCGAAGCCCCACGACCTTCGCATCTCGCATATCGGCTACGACCGCAAGCACACCACGGCCACCGACAACGGCACCTGGTTTCCGCTGCCGCAACTCTTGAAGGCGAGCGCGGCGGAGCGCATCGGCGAGGTGGCCCCGCGCTTCTTCGGCGCGCCGACCAACCGCAGTCATCGCGTCACCCTCGACACCGACGCGCCGGAAATTCTGGCGCGCTGCCTTGCCGACAAGGTCGATGTCGCCGTGCTGGTGCCGAACTGTCCGGTCTGCCACCAGACCACGGCGCTGGTGGCCCGGCATCTCGAGGCGAACGGCATTCCGACCGTGATCATGGGCTGCGCCAAGGACATCATCGAGCACGCCGCCGTGCCGCGCTTTCTGTTCTCGGATTTCCCGCTCGGCAATTCCGCCGGCAAGCCGCACGACATCGCCTCGCAGGCGCAGACGCTCGAGCTGGCGCTCAGACTGCTGGAGACCGCGAGCGGCCCGCAGACCACGATGCAGTCGCCGCTGCGCTGGAGCGAGGACGCTTCCTGGAAGCTCGACTACAACAACGTCGCGCAGCTCTCAGCCGAAGAGCTGGCGCGCCGCCGTGCCGAATTCGACAAGCAGAAGGAGATCGCGCGCGGCAATCGCGCCGCCTGACGTCCTCCGACAACCAAAGCAAACAGGGAGAGCGACGTGACGCGACCGTTCGAGGGCGTGAAGATCCTGGACTTCACGCAAGTGCTGGCCGGCCCATATGCGAGCTACCAGCTCGCGCTGCTGGGCGCCGACGTCATCAAGGTCGAGCGGCGCGAGGGCGAGGACATGCGCCGCACGCCGCTGTCGCGCGAATGGGCGGAGCGCGGGCTGGCGCCGTCGTTCCAGGCCATCAACGGCAACAAGCGCAGCCTGACGCTCGATCTGCAAAAGCCCGATGCGATCGCGATCGTGAAGAAGCTCGCCGCGCAGGTCGACGTCGTCATGGAGAATTTCCGCCCCGGCGTGATGGACAGGCTCGGCATCGGCCACGAGGCGCTGTCCGCGATCAATCCGAAGCTGATCTACTGCGCGGTGTCCGGCTTCGGCCAGACCGGTCCGGACCGGCTGCGCCCCGGCTATGACGGCAAGATGCAGGCGCTGTCCGGCATCATGGCGATCACGGGTCATCCCGAGACTGGGCCGACCCGCGCCGGCTTTGCGGTGTGCGACGTGCTGTCCGGCGCCACCGCTGCGTTCGGCGTGTCGAGCGCGCTTTACCAGCGCGACCGCACCGGCAAGGGCCAGCTCATTGACGTCTCCATGCTGGAGGCGACGATGGCGTTCCTGTCGGGGCAGATCGCGGACTGGTCGGTCGCGGGCCATCGCCAGCAGCTGTCGGGGAATCAGGCCGTCAGCCGCAGGACCACGGCGAATTTGTTTAGATGCGGCGACGGTCACATCCTGCTCGCCGTCAACAACGAGAAGCAATATCGCGCACTGATGTCTGCGCTCGGCCGCGAGGACACGCTCAGCGATCCGCGCTTTGCCGACTGGTTTGCGCGCAACGAGAACGAGCCGGCGCTGCGCGCCATCATCGAAGAGGCGCTCGCGGCAAGGCCTGCGCGCGAATGGGAGACCATTCTGGAAGACGCCGGCGCGCCCTGCGCCAGCATCTGGAAAGTCGAGGAAGTCATCGACCATCCGCAGATCAAGGCGCGCGGCGCGATCCAGGAACTCGATACGCCCTACGGCCGGCTTCGTTTCGCCGGCACCGGATTCAAGCTCGCGCATGGCGGCGGCAGGCTCGACCGGATGGCGCCGGAGCTCGGCGCGGATACGGATGCGGTGCTGGGCGAGCTGGGATTTGACGCAGCGGAGATCGCGGCACTACGGGCGCGGGAGATCGTGTAAGGGCGAAGCGCCTAAAACAACGACCCCTGCCCGTCATCAGCCGGCCCGGCCGCCGCTTTCCGCACCACCTTCTTCTTCGGCGCCTCCGCCTCCATGTCCTCCGCGCTGATCGGAAGGAGCAACTGGTCGTCGTCATTGGCGACGCGGTTGACGCGGGTGGAGACCGGGTGCCAGGCGAATTCGCCGATGCGCGGGGCGGTCATCAGCGGCAACACCGCATCGACGTCATCGCTGCGGCTGTCGAGCCAGCGCTCGAAATCGCGCGGGCTGATGGTGACGGGCACGCGATCATGGAGCGTGGCGAGATCCTCGCGCGCCGCCGCCGTGACGATCGCGACCGTGTCGAGCTCCTCGCCGTTCGGCCCGACCCAGGTCTCGAACACCGCTGCAAAGCCGAGCGGCGCGCCGTCGGCGCGATGGATGAAGAAGGGCTGCTTGCGCCCATCCTCCGCCTTCCATTCGTAATAGCCGGCGGCCGGAATCAGGCCGCGGCGCCGGCGAATCGCGTTCTTGAAAGCGGGCTTCACCAGCACCGTCTCGGAACGGGCATTGATCAGGAGCGAAAATCCCTTGGGATCCTTGACCCAACCCGGCAGCAAACCCCAGCGCATCAGGCGAAAATGGCGCGCGCCGTTCTCGCCCAGCACGACCGGAATCGGTTGTGTCGGGGCCACATTGAACCGGGGCGGGAAGTTCGGCTGCTCAATGTAGCCGAACAGTTGCCGCAAAGCCGCGGGGGCCGAAGTTATGACGAAGCGTCCACACATCCTTGAGGGCCTATATAGGGTCCGTTCAGGTCCTTTTAACCCCGAACGTTAACACTGCGGCAGATGAGCTCAACGGTCTCCCAGCCGGCGCGAATGCATGGACAGACGGGGCCCGAGGCTGCAGCCTGGGCCGAGCGGCTGCGCGTGGCCAACATCAACCCGCGGACCGGGCTTGCCACCGACTATCTCAACCATTTCAATGAAGCCGTGATGCTGCTGGAAATGGTCCCCGACATGCCGGAATGCGCGGAAGATTTTCTGACCTGGTCGCCGCTGTCCTATGCCGAGCATTTCACCGCCTCGAACTTCAAGGCCCGGGATCTGGCGATCGAGGCCTATGAAAAGGCCGACCCGAACGTGCGCGCCCAGTTCGACCACCTCACCGACACCATGACCTCGATCCTGACGGCGGTCGGCTCGGCCATGCGCGAGGTCGAGAAGGACACGACCCGCGTTCGCCTCGCTGAGCAGGCCGCCCACTGGGTCAAGCCGCTGATCGCGGCCTGCGGCGGCATCATCAATGGCGGCGCGGAAGCCGACATCGACATCATCATGGCGAACTGAGCCCGAGCAGGTGAAGTCATGGCTGCGATCGTTCAGCCCACCCGTCCCCAGATCGCGGTCAGTGCCGCGATTTTTCGTGACGGCAAGGTGCTTCTGACCCGTCGCGCACGTTCGCCGGCAAAGGGGTTCTATTCGCTGCCGGGCGGCCGGGTCGAGTTCGGCGAATCGCTGCACCAAGCGCTGGCGCGCGAGATCGACGAGGAGACCGGGCTAGATATCGAAATCATTGGCCTCGCGGGCTGGCGCGAAGTGCTGCCGGCCGCGGCCGGCGCCGGCCACTACCTGATCATGTCCTTTGCCGCCCGCTGGGTGGCCCGGGAGCCGGTTCTCAACGACGAGCTCGACGACTACCGCTGGATCGCCCCAAAGGCCCTGGCGAGCCTTGGCGACCTCAAGCTGACCGGCGGGCTGGAAGAGGTCATCCAGTCCGCTCACCGGCTGATGGGCCCCTGACGGCCCCGCCTTGCGTCTATCGCCCCGAGGAGGCATACACCCGGCCGATGTCGACGCGATTTCTGGCCATTTTTGCCCTGATTCTCGCCTGCGCCTCGGTGCCCACGAGGGCTCAGGACGGGGCAGCGCCGTTTGACGGCGATTTGCAGCGACTGGCGGAGATCCTCGGCGGGCTGCACTATCTGCGCGGCATCTGCGGGTCCAACGAGGGCAACAAATGGCGCAGCGAGATGCAGGCGCTGATCGATGCCGAAACCCCCGCCGGCGAACGCCGCACCCGCATGATCGCCGGCTTCAACCGCGGCTATAACGGTTTTCAGCAGACCTACCGGAGCTGCACGCCGGCCGCGACGGTGGCGATCCGCCGCTATATCGAGGAAGGCGCCAAGATCTCGCGCGATCTCACGGCGCGTTACGCGAACTGAGACAGCGGCGGGAACCCTGTCATCGACTTTGTACACAGCCGTTAACCGTTCCTAAAGATGTGGCCTAGCGGGCGTTAACGTGCGTGCTACACCTCTCGCACAGCGCATCGCCGTGGATTGCGCCCCAGCCCCGACGAGTTTCATGAGCCATCCAGTGTCCTACGCTCCCGCACGCGCGCCGCTGCCCGATCACGAGCAGAAGCAGGCCGCACTGAGTTATCTCAACGAGGCCTGGGCCGAAGCGCGCCATGATGGCGTCGACGGCGACTGCCTGGCGCAGGCGAGCCTGTTTGCGGCCCTTGCCGAGCTCGTCGGCACCTATGGCGAGGACGCGGTGGCGAAGTTCGTCGAAGGCTTTCCCGGCCGCATCCGCAACGGCGAATTCTCGGTCGACATTTCCAGACAGTAAGTCTTTCTCCAGGCAGTAAGCCTTGCCGAAAATGACCCCGCCACGTAGGCGGGGCCAGCTTCCGCTACGGTCGGGAATACGCTCCCAGCCCGTTACGGCTCGATCTTGAGCGTCGCTTTCATGTTGGGATGAAAGCGACAGTAATAATCGATCGTGCCCGCCTTCTTCAGAACCAACGTCCCTGATTTTTTCGCCGGCAGGTTGACGTCGAAATCGCCGTTCCTGGCTGTCGCGGTGTGGACGAAGACGTCCTTGTTGATCCATTCAATGGTGTCGCCGACCTTGGCCGAAGCGTCTTTCGGCGACACTTCGAGATTCTCCATCGTGATCTCTACGGTCGCAGCGTGCGCCGGGACGGCCACCGCCACGAGCAGGACCGCTGTCGCGATCGCGGACAATCGTCCCAGCATCATCGCCTCCCTATTTCAGCTCCGCCGCGACGTGCTCGGCGTGCTGCTGATGGCCCTGGAAGATTTTCAGGCCGGTCTGCAGCAGGCTCTTCAGTTCAGCATTGCTGGCGGACGGAATGAGCTGGGTTTCCAGCGCGCCGTTGACCGTCTTGTGGTAGGCGACCTCGTTCGCGACATAGGCCTTGTCGAAGGCCGCACCGCTCAGCTTGTCCAGTTCGGCGAGCTTCTCGCTCGCCTGCTTTGACAGCGCTTTGCTGGTGTCGTTGTCTTCAGGCGTGACGTTCAGCTTCTTGACCAGCGCGAGCGCCTGCTTGTTGACGGCCTCGTGGTCGCGCAGCATGTCCTCGGCAAACGCCTTCACGTCCTTATTCTTGGCTTTCTTCTGCGCCTGCTTGGCTGCGTTGATGTCGATCACGCCCGCGGTGTAGGCGATATGGGCGATCTGCGGATCGGTCAGCTTGTCGGCTGCTCTGGCGCCTTGCAGCAGCGCGGGGCTCGACAACAAAATTGCAGCGGCGATCGCCGTGGTCCAACGAACGAACATGGTTTGACACTCCTGTGGTGCCGGACGTTTTGCCGGCGCGTTGCTTCACAGGCGTTGGATGGAATTCTCGCGCAAACGTTCCCGAAAAATTCAGCCGCCGATGCCAAGCCGCTTCAGCACTGACACGGTCAGCCGCTCGCAGCGCCACCCGGCGAACGGGAACGCATCCATCACCACCGGACCGATCTCCTTTTCGACGTTGTCGCGCAGCATGGTCCGCGCACGGTGCAGCCGCGTCTTCACGGTCTCGGGCTTGACGCCGAGCAGCTCGGCGGTCTCCTCGATGTTCATCCCTTCCATGACGCGGGCGACGAAGACCATGCGGAAGACATCCGGTAATTCATCGATGGCGCGCTCGACGACGCGCTGGATTTCACGTTGGGCCATGGTCCTTTCCGGATCGCCTGGGGGAGAAGCGGGAAATTTGATGATCTGCGCCTCGAGCGTCGGTTCGGGCACCGAGCCGAGCTCGACCTGCGGCCTGGCGCTTCGCGCCCGGCCAAGTGCCTCGTTGATGGCGATGCGCGACAGCCACGTCGACAGTCCGGACTCGCCGCGGAATCCGTCGAGATGGGTGAAAGCGCGGACATAGGTTTCCTGAACGACATCCTCGGCTTCGCTGTCGCTGCGCAGAATTCCGCGCGCCAGACGATAGAGCCTGCGGTTGTTGGCCTGCATGATCTCGCGCAGCGCGGCCTCGTCACGGCCCCGCGCCCGCTCGACCAGTTCGGCTTCCAATGTCCTGATTTCTGAAGTCTTGGCGCCGGCGGACAGGCCGGCTGCGATCCGTGGCATGGCGGTCACCTGCTCGTTTGGCTTCGTTCCGGACATTGGATGCCGCCCCAAGGGAAAGGTTCCCAACTTTCTGTCCCTCCCCTGGGGGAGGGGCCAAGGAATGTCCTAATCCGTCTCGATCGGCAGCGCCGGATCCTTCGCCCACTCCCCCATCGAGGCATCGTACAGCGTCAGCTTGTCGTAGCCGAGTTGCGTCAGCAGCAGCAGGTCGATCGTCGCCGAGATGCCGCCGCCGCAATACAGGATCACATTCTTGTCGCGGGTGACGCCTGCCGCGTCGAATTTGGCCTCGGCATCGGCGAGCGTCGTCAGCGTCTTGTCCGCATTGACGAGCGCTGCCGCTGATACGTTGACGCTGCCGGGAACGCGGCCGGGCCGCCCGTAGCGGCTCGGCTCGAGGCCGCGATGAAACTGGGGACCGAGCGCGTTGACGATAACAGTCGCGGGATCTCCGAGCCGTGCCTTGACCGCATTCTTGTCGACGAAGAAGCCTGCGCGCGGTGTGGCCTTGAAGGTCGTGGCCGGATAGCCCTTCGGGGCGCCTGTTAAGACCGGCCGTCCCTCGTCCTTCCATTTGTCGAGGCCACCGTCGAGCACCCGCGCCTCAACGCCGAGCGAGCGCAGCATCCACCAGAACCGCGTCGACCACATCATGGTGCCGATGCTGTAGAGCACGACGGATTTGGATGCATCGAGGCCGTGGCGGCCGAAGGCGGCCTCCAGCTGGGCCACATCAGGCATCATGAAGAATTGCTGCGCAGAGGCGTCGGAGAACTCGCCTTGCAGGTCGAGAAAATCGGCCCCCGGAATATGGCCGGCCTCGAACGTCTTATCGCCCGGCACGGCGCGATAGGGCACATCGCTGCCTGGCGGCACCGGCTCGTTGTAGGTCGTGCAGTCGTAGAGGCGCAGGTTGGGATCGCCGAGCTGGGCTGCAAGTTGCTCGGTGGTGATGAGGGGTGTCGGTTCGGTCATTCACTCCTCCCTCAGCGTCTCCAGAAACCGCACCGGCTCACCTTGCGCGGCCGTCACGAGCTCGCCCTGCCACATCACGCGGCGGCCGCGGATGAAGGTGCCTACGGGCCAGCCGGTGACGCGCAACCCGTCATAGGGGGTCCAGCCGGCCTTGGACGCGACCCATTTGTTGGTGATGGTCTCGCTGCGCTTGAGATCGACGACGGTGAAGTCGGCGTCATAGCCGGCGGCGATCCGCCCCTTGCAGGCCATGTTGTAGAGGCGCGCGGGGCCGGCGCTGGTGAGATCGACGAAACGCGCCAGCGACAGCCGACCCGCATTGACGTGGTCGAGCATGAGCGGCACCAGCGTCTGCACGCCGGTCATGCCGGAGGGCGAGGCCGGATAGGTCTTCTGTTTCTCTTCCAGCGTATGCGGGGCGTGGTCCGAGCCGAGCACGTCGATGATGCCCTGCTCGATGCCGCGCCAGATCCCGGCGCGGTGATCGGCGCCGCGCACCGGCGGGTTCATCTGGGCCAGCGTGCCGAGCCGCTCGTAGCATTCGGGCGCAACCAGCGTGAGATGATGCGGCGTCGCCTCGCAGGAGGCGACGTCCTTGTGGTCGCGCAAAAATTCGATCTCTTCCTTGGTCGAGATATGCAGCACGTGGATGCGCTTGCCGGTCTCGTGTGCGAGCTTCACCAGCCGCTGCGTCGCCATCAGCGCGGCGGTCTCGTCGCGCCACACCGGGTGCGAGCGCGTGTCGCCCTCGATACGCAGCGATTTGCGGTCGTTGAGGCGGTATTCGTCCTCGGCGTGGAACGCCGCGCGGCGCCGGATCACCTGGAAGATGCGGCGCAGGCTTTCGTCATCCTCCACCAAGAGCGCGCCGGTCGAGGAGCCGATGAACACCTTCACGCCGGCGCAGCCGGGCGCACGCTCCAGCACCGGCAGGTCCTGCACATTCTCGCGGGTGCCGCCGATGAAGAAGGCGAAGTCGCAATGCATGCGGTGATGGGCGCGCTTCACCTTGTCGGTGAAGGTGGCCTCCGTCACGGTCAACGGCGCGGTGTTTGGCATCTCGAACACGGCGGTGACGCCGCCCATTACGGCGCTGCGCGAGCCGGTCTCGAGGTCTTCCTTCTGCTCCAGCCCGGGCTCGCGGAAATGCACCTGCGTATCCATCACGCCGGGCAGGATGTGCAGGCCCTTGCAGTCGATCACTTCCGCGGCGGAAGCCTGCGACAGCGCGCCGATCTCGGCAATGCGACCGTTGACGACGCCGACATCGCGGGTCCCCTCGCCGTCCTGGTTGACGACAGTGCCGCCCTTGAGGATCACGTCGAAACGCTGGGTCATGGCTGAAGGCCTCTCTCGTCCCCAAGCGCAGGGCTTGAGGTCTTGTCGTTTTTGCCTTGCGGGCTTACGTTCCGGAGCAACATGTCGCAAGAGATTTTCGTATGAAATCAGCGTTTCTTCCGGACCGGGGCGTGATCAAGGTCGCGGGCGAGGATGCGCGCAACTTCCTCAATGGCCTCGTCACGACCGATGTCGACAAGCTGAAGCCGGGCCTGGGCCGATTCGGCGCGTTGCTGACGCCGCAGGGCAAGATCATCGTGGACTTCCTGATCACGGAAGCGCCTGCCGGCCATGGCGGCGGGTTCCTGATCGATTGCCCGAAGCCGCTTGCCGACGGCCTCGCCACCAAGCTGAAATTCTACAAGCTGCGCGCCAAGGTCACGGTGGAAAACCTGTCCGACGATCTCGGCGTGCTCGCGGCCTGGGACGGCAAGCCCGCGGCCCAGCCCGACCTCGCCTTCGCCGATCCGCGCAATGGGGACCTCGGCTACCGCATCCTCATCCCCGAAGATCTCAAACAGAAGCTGTCCGATCTGATCGGCGCCGAGCTCGTCGACGCCGCCGCATACGAGGCCCACCGCATCGCGCTCGGCGTGCCGCGCGGCGGGCTCGATTTCACGTACAGCGATGCGTTCCCGCACGAGACCAACATGGACCGCCTTTCCGGCGTCGATTTCGACAAGGGCTGCTATGTCGGCCAGGAGGTCGTCTCGCGCATGCAGCATCGCGGCACCGCGCGCACCCGCAGCGTGAAGGTGCTGCTCGAGGATTTCTCGCCTGAGCCCGGCGTCAGCGTCATGGCCGGCGACAAGCCGGTCGGCACGATGGGCTCGTCGGCGAAAGGAAAGGGTATCGCGCTGGTGCGCATCGACCGCGTCGCCGATGCGCTCGATGCGGGACAGGCGCTGACTGCCGGTGGGCTCGCTGTGAGGCTTGCGGAACCAGACGTCGTGCGCATTCCAACGAAGCAACCCATCGCATGAGCCGTGCCCCTCGCCTGCATCCCGACGGAAAGACGCGTTGCCCCTGGCCCGGCGAAGATCCGCTTTACGTCGCCTATCACGATACTGAATGGGGCGTGCCGGAATATGACGACCGCGCGCTCTATGAGAAGCTGATCCTCGACGGTTTCCAGGCCGGCTTGTCCTGGATCACGATCCTGCGCAAGCGCGACAATTTTCGCAAAGCCTTCGACGATTTCCAGCCGGAAAAGATCGCACGCTACAACGAGAAGAAGGTTCACGCGCTGATGAACGATGCCGGCATCGTGCGCAACAAGGCCAAGATCGACGGCGCGATATCAAGCGCGAAATCCTATCTCGCCATCATGGAGAAGGGCCCCGGCTTCTCGAAATTCCTGTGGGACTTCATGGACGGAAGGCCCAAGGTCAATCATTTCAAGACCACCGCGAGCGTGCCTGCCTCGACGCCGCTCTCCATGCAGATCTCCAAGGAGCTGGCCTCGCGCGGCTTCAAATTCGTCGGCCCGACCATCGTCTATGCCTTCATGGAGGCGACCGGCATGGTCAACGATCATCTCGTCGACTGCCATTGTCACGCGAGCTGCGGCAAGTCGCAGCGCAAGCCGCGCCTCAAGGCCAAATGAGCGCGAAGAAGACGGACCGCGGCGCCGACACCCGCGCCTGGCAACGCATGCTGTCGGGCCGGCGGCTCGATTTGCTCGATCCCTCCCCGCTCGATATCGAGATCGCCGACGTCGCGCATGGGCTGGCGCGTGTTGCCCGCTGGAACGGCCAGACCATCGGCGCACACATCTTCTCTGTCGCGCAGCATACGCTGCTGGTCGAAACCGTGATGCGGCACGAGAATCCCCGCGTGGATCAGCGCATGCGGCTTGCCGCGCTGCTGCATGACGCGCCCGAATATGTGATCGGCGACATGATCTCGCCGTTCAAGGCCGTGCTCGACGGTCATTACAAGGCGGTCGAGAAACGTCTGCTCGGCGCGATTCACATCCGCTTTGGCCTGCCGCCGGTACTGCCGGACGAGATCACGCTGGCGATCAAGGCCGCCGATCGCGGCGCGGCCTATCTGGAGGCAACGACGCTTGCCGGCTTCAGCGAGAGCGAGGCCAAGCGCCTGTTCGGCAAGGATCCCGGCCTGTCCGACAGCGTCCGGCGCGACTATCTCACCCCCTGGACGGCTGCCCGGGCCGAGAAGCAGTTTCTGGAGCGGTTTGGCGCCGTGTTTGCGTGATCGTTGTCGTGGGTTAGAGTCCTGCAGGGCGGGCAAAGGGGCCCTTGCCGCCCACTGTTTTGCGCAATGAGACGAAAGTGGTGGGTACGCTTCGCTTTGCCCACCCCGCCAACGCTCGCTATAATCTGCGGAAAAAGGTCCGCCATGATCCACGTCTGCTCCCTCGCCGCCCTTCCCGAAACCGTCCGCCTCACCAAGGCCAGCCACGTGCTGACCGTGATGGCCAATGTCGAACAGGTGGCGCGGCCGGTGTCGGTGCTGCCGGCCAACCATCTCAAGGTGTCGATGGACGACATCACCGAGGAGATGGACGGCTTCGTCGCGCCGTCGGAAACGCATATCGAGCAGGTGCTGAACTTCGTGCGCGGCTGGGACCGCGACGCGCCGCTGGTGGTGCATTGCTATGCCGGCATCAGCCGCTCCACCGCGAGCGCCTTTGCCGCCGTGTGCGCACTCAATCCGAATCGCGACGAGACCGAGATCGCGAAGAAGATCCGGGCGGCGTCCCCGATCGCCTCACCGAACCGCCGCATCGTCGGCCTTGCCGACCGTGCGCTGGGGCGCAACGGCCGCATGCTGCGCGCACTCGACGAGATGGGCCCGGGCGCGATGATGGTCGAGGGCCGCCCCTTCGTGATCGAGCTCGAATGACAGTTGCGCACCACAGCACAGGTGTGCCCCCTCTCCCGCTTGCGAGCAGAGCAATCGCATGCGAGCCTTTACGCAGACGCCTCCACATCGTCATGGCCGGGCTTGTCCCGGCCATCCACGACCTTTGCTGCGGCACGAAGAACGTGGATGCCCGGGACAAGCCCGGGCATGACCAGTTCACGGCCGCACCGGCGATCGCCATCGCATGAGCGAAAAGCTGCTGACGCCGATCGAGATCGGCCTGACCGCCGCGATCGTCGCGATCGAGGATCACGAACCGCTGATCCTCACCGCGCGCGACAGTGACGGCCTGGCCGGCCTGCCGTTCGGCCCGTTCGATGCGCCGAGCCATCGCACTTTCGAGATCGGGCTGCGGGCGTGGGTCGAGGAACAGACGGGCCTGCGGCTCGGCTATGTCGAGCAGCTCTACACGTTCGGCGATCGCGGCCGGCATGCCGAGGCTGGCGACACCGGCGCGCACATGGTGTCGATCGGCTATCTCGCACTGACGCGCGCCTTCGGCGGCGAACTGGCAGCCACGAGTGCGAGCTTCGCGCCGTGGTATCGCTTCCTGCCTTGGGAGGACTGGCGCGAGGGGCCGCCCGCGATCATCGCGGACGACATCATCCCGGCATTGACCGGCTGGGCCGAAGAGGAGACGCCGGAGACGACGCGCGCATTGCCGCGCAAGGATCGGGTGCGGTTCTATTTCGGTCTCGACGGCGCGTCCTGGGACGAGGAGCGCGTGCTCGACCGCTACGAGCTCCTGTACGAGGCAGGGCTGGTCGAGGAAGCGCGGCGCGACGGTCGCCCTGCGGCATTAGCGCGCAAGGCGCTGTCCGCGCTCGGCACATCCATGCGCTTCGACCACCGCCGGATTCTTGCGACAGCGGTCGCGCGACTGCGTGCAAAACTGAAGTATCGTCCTGTGGTCTTTGAACTTTTGCCCGCCGAATTCACACTTACCGAATTGCAGTATACGGTGGAGGCGATCTCCGGCCGACACCTGCACAAACAAAATTTCCGCCGCCTGGTCGAAATGGAAGCCCTGGTCGAACCGACCGGGGTGATGTCGACACAGACGGGCGGACGTCCGGCGGCGCTCTACCGCTTCCGTCGCGACGTGCTTCAGGAGCGACCCGCGCCGGGCTTGCGCGTACGCTCCCGGCGCTAACCCGAGATATGCGTGATCGGCCCCTGCCCGCCGGTTGCCTGGAGGCTTTATGTCTGACGGCCCGTTTGACGTCTTCGCGCTGATCATTGCGATCATCGCCTTCATCATCGCGATCAAGGCTTCCAGCCAGGCGGCTGAACTGCGACGACGGCTAAGCTCGCTCGAAGAGATGTTCCGCGCGCAACGGCCCGTGCAGCCGCCGCTGATCCCCGCAGATGTGTGGGCTGACGCGCCCCCCACAACTTCCGCAGCGCCGCCGCCGCTTGTGCCCCAAGCCGAACCGGAAGCCGAGGCGCCGCCCCCGCTCGTCACCGAAGATATTTCACCGCCTCCGCTCGAAGCGAGCACCGAGGCCGACGCGACGCCGCCGCTGCCCGCACCCGCGCCCGGGTTCGAGGAACGGCTCGGCACGCGCTGGGTAGTCTGGATCGGCGGCCTGGCGCTCGCGCTCGGCGGCTTCTTCATGGTGCGCTATTCGATCGAGGCTGGCCTCCTTGGCCCCGGCGTGCGCGTGTTCCTTGGCGGCGTGTTCGCGCTGGCGCTGCTGGGCGCCGGCGAATGGTCACGGCGCAAGGAGAGCATCTCCAACAGCGCCGCGCTGCCGATCGCCAACATTCCCGCTATCCTCACCGCAGCCGGTACGGCGGTGGCATTTGCGACCATCTACGCGGCGTACGCGCTCTATGGCTTCCTCGTGCCCGCGACCGCCTTCGTCCTGCTCGGCCTCGTCGCGCTCGGCACGCTGGCTGCCGCGCTCCTGCACGGGCCCGCGCTCGCCGGCCTCGGCGTGGTCGGCGCCTTCGTGACGCCGATCCTCGTCTCCAGCGGCAAGCCGGACTATTGGGCGCTCTACATCTATCTCGCCGTCGTCACCGCCGCGAGCTTCGGCCTTGCCCGTATCCGGCTGTGGCGTTGGCTTGCGGTCACGACAATCGCCTTCGCCGTGCTCTGGATCTTTCCGGGGCTCGATACCAGCGACCTGCAGGTCGCGCCGCACGCTTTCCATGTGATCGCAGGATTCGTTCTTGCCGCTCTTCTCGTGGTCTGCGGCTTCATGTTCGGCCCGACGATCGAGGACGGTGAGATCGAGCCGGTCTCGTCGGGCTCACTCGGTGCCTATCTGTTCGGCGCGATGCTGATCGTGCTGTCGAGCGCCCATGCGGACCTGGCGCTGATGGCCTTCACGCTGCTGGTCGGCGCGACGCTGCTTGTCGCCTGGCGCGCGCCGGCGGCGACCGGCGCACTCGGTGCCGCCGCCGCGACCGTCTTCGTCGTGTTCGCCGAATGGGCAGTGCGCGCCAATCCCGACATGCTCGTGCTGCCGAGCGGTCCCATGGCCGGCATCGCACCGACGGCGATCGATAGCGCGGTGACGCTGCATCTGGTGATGGCGGCGATCTTCGCCGCCGGCTTCGGCATCGCGGGCTTCCTCGCGCAGGGACGTTCGAACTCGGCGATCATTCCGGTGGTGTGGGCGGTCGCGGGGGTCGCGACGCCGATCGCGATCCTGGTCGCGCTCTACGCACGCATCGCGCATCTCGATCGCTCGATCCCGTTCGCCATCCTCGCGGTGCTGCTCGCCGCCGCCTTCGGCGCCGCCACCGAAGCGCTTGCGCGCCGCGAGACCCGGCCGGGCGCCATGATCTCCACGGCCTTGTTCGCGACCGGCACGCTCGGTGCGCTGGCGCTGGCGCTGACGTTTGCGCTGGAGAAGGGCTGGCTCACGATCGCACTGGCGCTGATGTCGCTCGGCACCGCCTGGATCTCGATGCAGCGGCCGATCCCGTTCCTGCGCTGGCTGGCCGCGATCTTCGCAGGCCTCGTCACCGCTCGGATCGGCTATGACCCGCGCATCGTCGGCGACGCCGTCGGAACCACGCCGATCTTCAACTGGCTGTTGTGGGGCTACGGCCTGCCGGCGGCATCGTTCTGGGCGGCGAGCCTGTTCCTGCGCC
Organism: Bradyrhizobium sp. CAR08; assembly: GCF_052871955.1. NCBI lineage: Bacteria > Pseudomonadati > Pseudomonadota > Alphaproteobacteria > Hyphomicrobiales > Nitrobacteraceae > Bradyrhizobium > Bradyrhizobium sp. CAR08. The sequence continues at coordinate 258,938 of NZ_JBIXJX010000012.1, read as the reverse complement.
GCCGCGGCGACGACGCCCCGCTGCGCATGGTCGAGAGCGCCGCGATCCTGTTCACCGCGCTGCTCGCCTTCATGGAGATCCGCCATTTTGCGACCGGCGGCGACGTGACGTCGGCGCCGTCGCTGCTCGAATGCGCGCTCCAGGCCTGCGTGACGCTCGCCATGGCGATCGGGCTGGAGCGCCTGCGGCTGCGCAGCCGCAGTGTCGTGCACAATGTCGGCGCGGTGGTGCTCACGGTGATCGCCGGGCTCGTCAGCGTGTTCGGTCTCTTGATCCTGGAGAACCCGCTGCTGTGGCGCACCGACGTCGGCGGCGCCGTGTTCAACCTGCTGCTGCTCGGCTACGCGCTGCCGGCGGTGCTGATGCTGCTCTTGTCCTATGCCGTGGCCGGCGAACGCGGCAAGGCCTACGCCAACACGATTGCAGGCGGCGCGCTGCTGCTCGCGCTGACCTATGTCACGCTGGAGATCCGCCGCTTCTATCACGGCCCGATCCTCTCCTCCGGGGCGACGACGGGCGCCGAGCAATATACCTATTCGATCGGCTGGCTCGGCTTCGGCGTGGTGCTGCTCGGCGTCGGCATTCTCGTCAATTCGGAGCGGGCGCGGCTGGCATCGGCCGTCGTGATCGCGTTGACGATCCTCAAGGCCTTCGTCATCGACATGTCGACGCTGACGGGCGTCTACCGCGCGCTATCGTTCATGTGCCTCGGCATCGTGCTGGTCGCGATCGGCTGGCTCTACCAGCGTATCCTGTTCCGGCGGCAGATCGCACCGCCGCCGGCTCCGCAGACGAGCACGTGAGCGTCAGGCCGCGCGAACCGATTCCAGGAACTGCGCGACCTCGACCTTGAGACGGGTGCTGTCGGTCGCCAGCGATTTCGCCGCCGACAATACCTCGGTCGAAGCCTCGCCGGTCTCGATCGCACCGCGCTGCACGTTGGTGATGTTCGACGAGACCTCCTGCGTGCCGACCGAGGCCTGCTGCACGTTACGCGAGATTTCCTGCGTGGCCGCGCCCTGCTCCTCGACGGCGGCGGCAATGGCCGCAGCCACCTCGGAGAGCCGCTCGATGGTGCCGCCGATCTCCTGGATGGCACTGACCGATTCCTGCGTCGCCGCCTGGATACCCGAGACCTGCGCCCCGATCTCACCGGTCGCTTTCGCGGTCTGCTCGGCCAGCGCCTTGACCTCGGAGGCGACGACCGCGAATCCGCGGCCCGCATCGCCGGCACGCGCGGCCTCGATGGTCGCGTTCAGCGCCAGCAGATTGGTCTGGCCCGCGATGGTGTTGATGAGCTCGACGACGTCGCCGATGCGGGACGCCGCCTGCGACAGCGCATTGACACGGTCGTTGGTCCGCGCCGCTTGCTCGACGGCCTCCGCCGCCATCCGCGCCGAATCCTGCACGCGGCGGCTGATCTCGGTGATGGAGGACGACAGCTCCTCCGAAGCGGATGCCACCGCCTGGACGTTGGTCGAGGCTTCCTCGGAGGCGGCTGCGACGACGGTCGCGAGTTCCTGTCCGCGCTGCGCGGTGTTGGTCAGCGTCGAGGCGGAGGCCTCGAGCTCGGTCGAGGCCGAGGAGACGGTCCCGACCACCTCGCCGATCATGGCTTCGAACTTGCGGGTGATGGCATCGACGCGGCGACCGCGTTCGATCTTGACTTCGGCGTCGCGCGCAGCGGCCTCGTCGGCGGCCTTCTTGGCGATCAGCGCCTCCTTGAAGATCTGCAGCGCATCTGCCATCGAACCGATTTCGGTCTTCTCGCCGCGATGCGGAACGTCGGCCGAGAGGTCGCCCTCGCCGAGGGACTGCATCGGGCGGATGATTGAGGCAATGCCGCGAGAAACGTCGCGCACGAGGTAATAGGCGGCGCCGATCGCGATCACGACCGAGAGCACGATGATGCCGACCAGCACGCGGAAGATCATGGCGTAGCTGTCGGCGGCCTGCTTCGTCTCAAGCTCGGCGCCCCGGTTGTTGAGTTCGATGCCCTTCTGAAGCAGGGGATCGGCGGCCTGGGCCATCTTCGCAACCTTGGTCTGCAGCAGCTCGTTGGCGTCGGCCGGGAAACGGCCAACGCCCTTGCGCGACAGTGCCATCACGTCCTGCACGCCGTTCAGATACTCGGCCCACGCCGTGCTCCATTGCCCATAGAGCGAGCGCTCCTCGGCCGAAGTGATCAGCGGCTCGTAGACCTTGCGGGTCTGGTCGATGCGCGCGCGCAGCGAGGCCAAGCGCTTCTCGGCGGCGTCCTTGCCCTCAACGCTGTCCTGCATCAGATGCAGACGGAGCGCGACGCGCAGCTCGTTGATGTCGGCGCGAAGCGAGCCGAGCGCGCGCACGCTGGGCAGCCAACTCTCCGCGATCTCGACCGTATGGGAATTGATGTTCTGCATGGTGCCGATCGCCGTCACGCCAACGCCGGCGAGCGAAAGGACCAGGACCGACAACACGGCCAGAAGCTTGAAGACGATCGACAATTTCGACATCACGACAAATCCCGATGTTACCTGGCAACGCGCAAATTGTCCGCGCCGCAAACCGCCACGAAGATGGCGAGACGGAGGTCAGTTCAACAATGCTGGCTGGTTCTTGTCCCGTAAGATTGCACACATAGTCGCAAGCAGGCGTTAACAGGGCCCTACGTAAAATTACGGGACAGCGCTGACGGTCGTTATTTCTCCTGCAACCAACTGTTGCAGCTGCACAGCCACCTGATGCTGCGACGCGACCTGTCCACTTGCGACGCAATGTGCGGAAGGCGACGGCTGTCACGCCGCCCGTACCGAATCCAGGAAGCGCGCGACCTCGCTCTTCAGCCGGTGGCTCTCCTGCGACAGCGATTGCGCAGCCGAATGCACCTGCGCCGAGGCCGCCCCGGTTTCGCCTGCGCCACGCTGGACATCGCCGATATTCGCCGAGACTTCGGAGGTGCCATTCGCGGCGTGCTGGATGTTGCGGGAGATCTCTTGCGTGGCGGCACCCTGTTCCTCGACCGCGGCGGCGATGGTTGACGAGATCTCCGACATCCGCGCGATGGTGTCGCCGATCTCCTTGATCGCACCGGCGGAATCTTCCGTCGCGGTCTGGATCGCGCCGATGTGCTGGCCGATCTCGCCCGTGGCCTTCGCAGTCTGCTCGGCGAGCGCCTTCACTTCGGAAGCGACCACGGCAAAGCCGCGGCCGGCCTCGCCGGCACGCGCCGCCTCGATCGTCGCGTTGAGCGCCAGCAGGTTGGTCTGGGCGGCGATGGTGTTGATCAGTTCGACCACGTCGCCGATGCGGGCGGCGGCCTTCGACAGTTCGGCGACGCGTGCATTGGTGCGCTGGGCCTGCCCGACCGCCACGTCGGCGACACGGGCCGATTCCTGCACCTGACGGCTGATCTCGGAGATCGAGGAGGTCATTTCCTCGCTCGCTGCAGACACCGACTGCACGTTCGCGGAGGCCTCTTCGGAGGCGGCCGCCACGACCGTGGCAAGCCCGTTGCCGCGCTCGGCAGCCTGCGTCAGCGTATTTGACGAGGCCTCCAGCTCGGTTGCCGCCGACGAAACAGTATCGATGATCTCGCCGACCGCGCCTTCGAAAGTATCGGCGAGCCGGTGCATGTCGGCCTTGCGCTGCTGGCCCCCGCGCGCCTCAGCTTCGACCTGCTCGGTGCGCAGCCGCTCGGCCTCCGCCATATTGGTCCTGAACACCTCGACGGCACCGGCCATCTCGCCGATCTCGTCTTTGCGCCCGATGCCCGGAACGGAAATCGAAAGCTCGCCGCGCGCAAGCCGCGTCATCGCGCCGACCATGCCGGCAAGCGCCTTCGAGATCGAACGTCCCAGAAGGAAGCCCACCGCGGCGAGCACGACGACGGCAATGGCGAAGGCGACCATCATCCACATGCGCACGGCATCGCGGGTCGCAGCTTCCGCAACGTCGGCCTTCCTGTAGAGGTCTTCGACTGTGTTGCGCACCTCGATCATGCTCGGTTCTAACCCACGGAACGTTTTCATCATGCTGGCGTCGAGGGCCGCAGTTTGCTGCGCCGTCTCCACCCACGCCGTGAACTCGGATTGATATTTCTGCAGCTTGGCTGTGATGTCGTTCATCACTGCCGTAGGGATTGCGACGACCTCTATCGCCTTGGAGAATTCGACCGCGGCCTTCTTCATCTCGGCGATGTATTTTGGGTCGCGCCGCAGCATGAAGTCCTTCTCGTGCCGGCGCATCATCAGCATCCAGCTCGTGGACCTGGGATCGTCGATCTCCTTGAGCTTGGCCTCAATGTCGTGCACGGCGGCGCGGAGCGAGCCGGAGAGGCCCAGAGTCTCGTTTAGGCCGAGCCGGGTCTCCGCGGCCACCGATGCGCCGAAGTCCGACGCGTATCGCTTGAAGCCGTCCTGGGCCTGCTTCATCCGGTCGGACAGCGCGCCCAAGCCGCCGGCCGACATCAGCCGCTCCACCTCGTCGAAGTCGCGATTGATCGGCCCGATCAATTCGGCATGTGCCTTGGCGTAGCTCTCGTTGCGGCGCTGCTGAAAGTTCTTCTCGTTGCGGCGGGCCTCCAGCATCTCGATCGAGAGCTGCTTGTCGAGGTCAGCGATCGCACGAGCGCGGTTGGCAATCTCGCGGGAGGCGTCCTGGGAGAGACTGCCGATCTCGTAGATCGCGCCGAAGGCGACGAGACCCAACAATCCGAACAGTCCGATCGCCATGACCTTATGGATGAGACGAATGGAAGGGCCACTCATGGAATGTGCTCCAATACGATTGATACGCAATACGAGGAGGGCGACTCGGCACCCGGAATATTGCGGAGATCATGACTGCATCGGTTTTCCGGAAGGTTAACCGTGCGGCTCATCGCGCCGCGACATCCAACTGCGAACGCATGCGAACCACCGCGCGTCTTCGCGCCGCGGTTGTAGTCGATCGATGATTGGTGACGGCGACCGCGTCATGCTGCGCGCACGGTATCGAGGAAGTTGCCGACCTCGAGCTTGAGGCGGTTGCTGTCTCCGGAGAGCGACTGGGCCGCCGCCAGCACCTGCGACGACGCCGAGCCGGTCTCGTTCGCGCCGCGCTGCACATCGGTGATGTTGGACGAGACCTGATGGGTGCCTTCCGCCGCCTGCTGCACGTTGCGGGAGATTTCCTGTGTCGCCGCGCCCTGCTCTTCCACGGCAGCCGCGATGGTAGAGGAAATCTCCGAGAGCTTCTCGATAGTGCCGCTGATGTCCTTGATTGCGCCGACCGAATGCTCGGTCGCGGTCTGGATGCTGGCGATCTGCTGCCCGATCTCGCCAGTGGCCTTCGCGGTCTGTTCGGCGAGTGCCTTGACCTCGGAGGCCACAACCGCAAAGCCGCGACCGGCTTCGCCGGCGCGCGCGGCCTCGATGGTCGCGTTGAGCGCCAGGAGATTGGTCTGACCCGCGATGGTGTTGATCAGCTCGACCACGTCGCCGATCCGCGTCGCCGCCCTGGACAATTCGCTGACGCGCTCAGTGGTGACACGCGCCTGGCCGACAGCTTCGTTGGCCACGCGGGCCGATTCCTGCACCTGCCTGCTGATCTCGGTGATAGAAGACGACAGCTCCTCGGTGGCCGACGCCACCGCTTGCACGTTGGTGGACGCCTCCTCGGAGGCCGCAGCAACCATGGTCGTGAGCTGCTGCCCTCGCTCCGCGGTCGATGTGAGGGTCGACGCCGAGGCTTCGAGCTCGGTCGCTGCCGAGGAGACGGTGTCGACGATCTCCCCGATCGCGGCTTCGAAGCCGTCGGCCAGCTTCCGCATCTCCGCCTTGCGCTGCTCGGCTGCCCGGCTCTCGGCCGCAGCGTGATCGCCCCGCATGCGTTCGACTTCGAGCCCGTTTTGCTTGAAGACTTCAACGGTCCGCGCCATCTCGCCGACCTCGTCACCTCGGCAGGTGCCAGGCACGACCGTCGTGAAGTCGCCATTGGCGAGCCCACCCATCGCAACCGAAATGGCTGAAAGCGGCTTGAGGATCCGGCCAAAGGTGATCCAGAAACTGAGGCCAGCGAGCATCACCGAGGCGCAGAGCAACACGACCGTGAAAACAACATTACGAGTGCTGACCTCTGCCTGCATCGTGGCTTCGCGGTCAGCGGCCGCGCCAATGGCTTCACCGAGCTTCAGCACTGCATTGATGCCGGCGGTGGCCCGCGTGAAGTACTCGGGTCCCGTGATTCTGTAGTCCCCGCCTTCGCCACCGGCGAGCACAGTCACCCGCGTTTCACCGTAGGCACCAAAATAGGATTTCTCGACCTCCGTCATCGCCTCGCCGATCTGCAGGGCGAGGTCCGAACGCAGCCGCACCGGCAATACCGTGTCCCATGCGAGTTCGACCTTGGCCCGCAGCGCCGAAAGGCGCTCATAGCCCTCCATCCCGAGCTTCGCGCGCGCACCGACGACTCCAGCCAGCAGGGCCCGCTCCCTTCCGGCATTCTCGGCCATCTGAGCTGTCAGATGTCGCAAGCCGATGAGCTGGGCCAGCCTTGCCACGGGCGGGCTGGTGAGTGTTTCGAGCGTCAGCCGCAAGCGGTTGCTCGCGACGTCGATCACCTCCGTAATCGTTGGCGCGAAGCCATCTACGAGGTCAGGCTCGCGTTCGACGCGCGAGCGCGACATTCCCGCGTCGGCTTTCTCACGCAGGAGACGCAGCGCCTCGAATTTCGTCGCTGCGTCCGCAATCTGTCTTTGCCCCGCCGTCATTTCGGGAATCGCGCTGATATCGAGGACGGCTTGGCGAAAGGCCTCGTCGGCCGTCGCGCGCGCCTTTGCGATTTCCGCACGGCGCTCGGCACTGACGACATCAGGAGACTTCAGCACGGCGTTGGTCAGCCCGCGTTCAATCGCCCAATGTCCTGCGCTGCGCAGCAGCAGTTGGGCAACTGCATTGACCTTCAGGAATGCCTCGGACTCTCGCCTCTTGAGGACGGCCTCATAGGCGATGAATCCGGCCGAGGCCAACCCAAGCAAGACCAGGGCAGAGATGATGATCGGCAAGATCGTGCCGATCCGAACATGTCCGAGCCGACTCCACGCGCTGGCGGACTGAGTTCGGACCTGCTGATGATGAGCAGGGCTCAACATGGTACGTTTCCCCCAAAGGAAACACGCAGCCAAGTCCTTGCCGGCTGCATGGACGTTGATCGCCCTTGCCGGAGAATCTATTCCTTGGGGTTACTCATTCTGGTTAACGGGAGGGCTCGGAGAAATACTGAGATTTCAACCCAAACAGTTGAAATGGAAGAGATAATCTCGCCAGAAAGTTGTAAATTTCAGCTTGAGGTCGCCACTGTTTGCTTTTGCAGCCGACGTTCGCCGAAGTCATGCGCGAGACGTTCGCGGCGAAGATCAGGATGCAAAAACGCCCCGCCTGAGGAGGCAGGGCGTCTTCCGAACTGTCTGGAACGAGGTTCTTAGGCGGCGCGCACGGTGTCGAGGAACTTGCCGACCTCGAGCTTGAGGCGGTTGCTGTCGCCGGACAATGACCGCGCGGCTGCCAGCACCTGCGACGATGCCGAGCCGGTTTCGCCTGCACCGCGCTGCACGTCGGTGATGTTGGACGAGACCTGATGGGTGCCTTCGGCCGCCTGCTGCACGTTGCGCGAGATCTCCTGCGTCGCCGCGCCCTGCTCCTCGACGGCCGCCGCGATGGTGGACGATATCTCGGACAGCTTTTCAATGGTGTTGCTGATGGCGCTGATGGCGGCGACGGAGTCCTGCGTCGCGGCCTGAATGCCGGAAATCTGCTGGCCGATCTCGCCGGTCGCCTTCGCGGTCTGCTCGGCAAGCGCCTTCACTTCGGAAGCCACCACCGCAAAGCCGCGACCGGCCTCGCCGGCGCGTGCCGCCTCGATGGTGGCATTAAGCGCCAGCAGGTTGGTCTGGCCGGCGATGGTGTTGATCAGCTCGACCACGTCGCCAATGCGAGCCGCCGCCTTGGACAATTCTCCGACACGGTCGGTCGTGGTTCGGGCTTGGGTAACCGCCTCGCTCGCGACCCGCGCCGATTCCTGCACCTGGCGGCTAATCTCCGTAATTGAAGACGACAGCTCTTCCGTGGCCGACGCCACCGATTGCACGTTGGTCGACGCCTCCTCGGAGGCCGCAGCCACAACTATCGTCAGTTCCTGTGCCCGCTCCGCCGTCGAGGTCAAGGTCGAGGCCGAAGCCTCGAGCTCCGTCGCGGCCGACGACACCGTATCGACGATCTCGCCGACGGCGCCTTCGAAACTATCAGCAAGCTTGCGCATATCGGCCTTGCGCTGCTCGGCCGCCACCTGGTCCTGCCGCATCTTGGCTTCCGCTTCCTGGCGCGCCTTCTGCTCCGACACGACCTTGAATTTCTCGACGGCCGCGGCGACACCGCCGACCTCGTCCTTGCGGCCGAGACCCGGCAGGACAACAGAGAAGTCACCACCAGCGAGCTTGTCCATGGCAACCGTGAGCGCGCGGATCGGCCGCGCGATGGTCAGGAAGGACATCAGCCACGAACCGATGAGGACGAGCACGGCGCACGCACCGACCACCATGCCGAGACGCTCGCTCACGGCCATCTCCTGGCTCGCGGCAGCGATTTCTTCATCGCTCTTGTGCTTGGCGAAATCGGCAATCTCGCTGGTCAAATTGTCCAGCTGTGTGGCAAGCGGCAGCGTCACCTCGCGGATCTGGCGCGCGCCTTCCTCGGAAATCTTGGCGGCGCGGACGGGGTCCGTGGCCGCAACCGCAATGGCCTCGCTGCGAACAGAGGCGTTCTGCTGCGCGCCCTTCAGGTAATCGGCCGACGTAGACTTGAGCTTCTCCATCCGCGCGCGGTTTTCCGGGGCGTGCGACAACCTGAGCATGGAATCGACAACGCCGTTCAGTGCTTTCGACCGCTCCAGCAGAAGCTCGCTCGCCTTTTGCAAGTCACCCTGATTGTTGGCGAGACGCATGTCCCGTACGGCGAGTTGCAAGCCGCGTATCCCAAGCTTGGCTTCGGTAGCCTCGCGCACCAATTCCTGCTGCGCAAGCGCGGCCTGGTTGGAATGCCGCACGGTGTTGTTGCCGATGACCTGGCTCGCGATCATGGCGCCGACGAGAACAACGCCGAACGCCGAAGCGAGCGCGAGCTTGGTACCGATTTGCAGATTCTGGATGAGTCTCGACATGAGGGCGTTTCCCGGGTTGCGCGGCCAAGTCATTGTCGGCCGCCCTCGGCGTTGATCGCCCTTGCCTAAAAACTGAGCTTCAGGTGTGGTGATCTGGTTAACGATCCCCCCGGACAAATACCGGACTTACCGGAAAATCCCTTGAAAAACGGCACGGTCCGCGCGCTTAACAGGTTAACCACACGCGGCGGTAGGATGCCCGATTTCTAGCCAGTGCGACCAAGGGCCTTTTGGCTCTCGCCAATCAAGCTGATCCGGAACACCGGCTCCTTGTTCTCGTCGAGCAGCTCCATGCGCCATTCGGCGTTCTGTTTCAGGCCGCGCGAGATGCCGCCGAGCAAATTGGCACAGACTTCGGTCATCTCGGTCCAGGCCGCGGCGCGGTCCTCGAACTCATATGGCTGGTCGGCAGCACCGGAATAGCGGCCCGTGCTGATTCGGAAGAAGTACAGCGACATCGTTGAACCCTTTTATCGGGCCGCGCCCCCGGCCGTACGCAAACTGGGCGCGAACAGCTACCAACGCATGAAAGCCGCCGTCCGTATGACTACGGCGCGGCGGCTTCGTGTCTGATGGCAGCTCTCAACGACAAAGTGCGCGGACGCGCGCAGCCACTCACTGGGTCGAGCGGCGCAGCTCCAGCGGGGCGTCGTCCCTGGCGGGCTCCGATCTAACTTGCGGCTTCACCGGCTCGAGCCGGCTACTCTCGACGCGCGGGGTCTCGACACGCGCGGCGACTTCGGTGTTGGGCGTGCCGACCGAACCCGTGTGTTCCGAGGTGCGCAGCGAGCGCGGCCGCGCGACGGCCCGCGCCATCAGCATCTGGTTGCCGCCCTGGTGATGGAAGTCGCAATAGGCGAAGCCCATCCCCGATACCGAGCCGCGGAAACTGCGATCGTCGGTCTTTTCAAGGTTGAAACAGGGCTCGAACGGAATGCCCTTGATCGAGGCGCAGACGTTCTGGCCGCGGATCTGCAGCGTGTTGCCGGGCAGGCGGAGATGTTTCACCGGACCTGCACCCGAGAACTGCACGGCGCCGGCGGCGCCGAGGTCGTCCATGATGCGGCCCGCGCCCCGGGTGCCGTCAAAGCAGGTGAAAGCAAACACCTTCCCGGCGACGAAGCGGCGCGCCTCATCGGCGTTCATGCTTCCAGCAATGGCCGGCGTAAGCGTCGCTACCGCCGTGACCGCCCCCAACACAATACGCGCAAGCATGCTCAACTCCGAACCAACCCCGCAGCGGGCTATGCCTTATCTCTTTACCTGCTGCTTACCATACTAACCATGGCGACATTGAAGCAGCATGGTTGGTAAAGTCTGAACGCCGTTAGACAATTTTTACAGCGGTGCGACCGCGGACCTGGCCGGCGAGGATTTTCGCGCCCCACTCCGGAACTTCAGAAAGCGGAATTTCGTGAGTAATTTCAGCTAGTTTTGACCGGTCCAGATCGGACGCCAGGCGTTGCCAGGCAGCTTTCCGCGGCTCGATCGGGCACATCACGGAATCGATGCCGAGAAGGCACACCCCGCGCAAAATGAAGGGTGCGACGGAAGACGGCAGGTCCATGCCGGCAGCCAAGCCGCAGGCCGCGATCGCGCCGCCGTACTTCGTCATCGACAGCAGGTTTGCGAGCGTGGTCGAGCCGACGCTGTCGACGCCACCCGCCCAGCGCTCCTTGGCGATGGGCTTGGCGGCCGCCGACAATTCGTTGCGGTCGATCACCTCAGCCGCGCCGATCTCTTTCAGATAGTCCGCTTCGGACGCACGTCCGGTGGAGGCGATGACGTGATAGCCGAGCTTCGAGAGCACGGCGGTCGCAACCGAGCCGACGCCGCCTGCAGCCCCCGTCACCACGACCGGACCGCTGTTCGGCGACACTCCGTGCTTCTCCAGCGCCAGCACGGACAGCATCGCGGTGAAGCCGGCAGTGCCGATCGCCATGGCGTCGCGCGCCGATAGGCCCTGCGGAAGAGCGACCAGCCAGTCGCCTTTCACCCGCGCCTTCTCGGCATAGGCGCCAAGATGGGTCTCGCCCATGCCCCAGCCGGTGCAGACGACCTTATCGCCCGCCTTCCATTGCGGATGCGAGGACTGCTCGACGGTGCCGGCGAAGTCGATGCCGGCAATCATCGGGAAGCGGCGCACCACCGGCGCCTTGCCGGTGAGCGCAAGGCCGTCCTTGTAGTTCAACGTCGACCATTCCACGCGGACGGTGACGTCGCCCTCCATCAGTTCGGCTTCGTCGAACTGCGTGAGCTGCGCGGTGGTGCCCTTGTCCGCCTTGTCGATCCGGATCGCCTTGAACGTCGCCACAGCAAAACTCCCTGACTTGTTTCAGGGGATGTTTAGCCGATCAGGCAGGCTGCGCAACCGTTCGCTGGACCGGTTTCTCCACGATCGGAAGATTGATCAGCGCCGAGAGCACGCCGAACAGGATCGAGAGCCACCAGATCGGCGTGTAGGAACCGAACCGCTCGAACACGATGCCGCCGAGCCAGACGCCGAGGAAGCCGCCGACCTGATGGCTGACGAAGGCGAAGCCATAGAGCGTGGCGAACCAGCGCGTGCCGAACATGATCGCGACCAGTGCCGAGGTCGGTGGCACGGTCGACAGCCAGGTCAGGCCGGAGACCGCGCCGAACGCAATCGCCGAGAACGGCGTGATCGGAAACGAGATGAAGGCAAGCGTCGCAAGCGCGCGGGTGAAATAGATGGTCGAGAGGATGTAGCGCTTGGGCAGGCTGTTCTGGAGATAGCCGACGCTGAGCGATCCCATGATGTTGAACAGGCCGATCGCCGCGATCACCCAGCCGCCGATCTGCGTGGAGATGCCGCTATCGACCAGGAAGGCCGGCAGATGCACCGTGATGAAGGCAAGCTGGAAGCCGCAGGTGAAGAAGCCGAGGACAAGCAGCACGTAGGAGCGATGGCCGAAGGCTTCCGCGAGCGCTTTGGTGAAGGTCTGCTGGTCCGCAGGCGCCGCATTTGCCGCGCTTGCGACCGGCGGCGTCGAGAGCGCCAGCGACAACGGGATGATCAGCAGCATCAGGAAGCCGAACACGGTGAGCGCCTGCTGCCAGCCGAAATTGTCGATCAGGGCCACACCGATCGGCGCGAACAGGAATTGCCCGAACGATCCCGCCGCAGTGCCGGCGCCGAGCGCAAGGCCGCGCTTCTCGGCCGGCAAGAGCTTGGTGAAGGCCGAGAGCACCAGATTGAACGAGCAGCCGGCGAGACCGAAGCCGACCATGACACCAGCGCCGATGTTGAGCGACAGCGGCGTCGATGAGTAGCGCATCAGGAGCAAGCCCCCGGCATAGAGCAGAGCGCCGACGCACATCACCCGGAACAGGCCGAAGCGATCGGCGACCGCGCCGGCGACGGGCTGGCCCAGTCCCCACAGCAAATTCTGAAACGCGATCGCGAGGCCGAACACGTCGCGGCCCCAGGCATATTCATGGCTCATCGGCTGTACGAAGAAGCCCAGCGCCGAGCGCGGGCCGAACCCGAGCATCCCGATCGCGCAGCCGCAGAGAATGATGATCGCCGGCGTGCGCCAGGAGGAGGAACGGGAGACCGAACCGAGCTCACCCATCTGTATCGACATGCTGTTCCTCGTGCGTGGTCGCGGATTCGCAAATGGCGGCCGCGAGCCAGCTCGTTTAATGCATCTGCATGGAAACCCCAAGTCAAAAACGATTGCATTCCGCGAAGAGCTGGCGCGGGAGCATTGCATTTCCTCGCGGCCTCAGCCGACGCGCCGGGCGCGACTTAACGGAAACGTGTGCGGCAAGATCTGGCGGCTCCCAACACGACGTGTTATTTTATATTTGCTCATATCGAGCATATCGAATGATCCCCCGGCCTGTCGGCCGGATTTCTCAGGCTTTATATATGCTCAAAATGAGTACAAATGACATGCACGGGAGGCTTGGATGCCGCTAACTGGAATTTACGGCCCCGACGACTTTGCCAACCGGCCGCAGGGCCACGTGATCACCCCGGCACAGGCCAAGCAGTCGCGAACCGGACCTTCGCTGCCGATGCCTTCACTGGAATGGACGCCGGAGGTCGAGCGAGCCACCGCACCGCTTTACGAGCGCGTGAAACGTGTCATCCCGCCGATCGAATGGCCGCTGATGGCCCCGACGATCAAGGCGATCAACGAGCTGAAGCAGGCCCGGGGCGCGGTGATCCTCGCGCACAATTACCAGACGCCGGAGATCTTCCACTGCGTCGCCGACATCGGCGGTGATTCGCTCCAGCTCGCGGTCGAAGCCACCAGGGTGAAGGCCGGCATCATCGTCCAGTGCGGCGTGCACTTCATGGCGGAGACGTCGAAACTGCTCAATCCGGACAAGACGGTGCTGATTCCCGATACGCGCGCCGGCTGCTCGCTCGCCGCCAGCATCACCGGCTCCGACGTCCGCCTGCTCCGCGAAAAATTTCCCGGCGTGCCTGTCGTTGCCTATGTCAACACCTCCGCGGAGGTCAAGGCGGAGGTCGACATCTGCTGCACCTCGTCGAACGCGGTGCAGGTGGTCGAAAGCCTCGGCGCGCCCAGCGTGATCTTCCTGCCCGACCGTTATCTCGCCACTTACGTGGCCTCGAAGACCGACGTGAAGATCATTGCCTGGAAGGGCGCCTGCGAGGTGCACGAGCGCTTCACTGGTGCCGAGCTGCGCAGCTACCGCGAGGCCGATCCCTCCGTGCAGATCATCGCCCATCCCGAATGCCCACCGGACGTGCTGGCCGAGGCCGACTTCACGGGCTCGACCGCGCACATGGTCAACTGGGTGCGCGAGCGGCGGCCGCGGCGGCTGGTGATGATCACGGAATGCTCGATGGCCGACAATGTGCGCGCCGAGCTGCCCGACGTGGAGATGCTGCGCCCCTGCAACATCTGCCCGCACATGAAGCGCATCACAGTCGCCAACATTCTGGAGAGCCTGCTGACGCTTCGCGAGGAAGTGACGATCGATCCCACGCTCGCGGACCGCGCTAGGCGCTCGGTCGAGCGGATGATCAATTTGAAGAATTGAGATAAAGCCATGACAAACAGCATCAACACCCTCCCCCGCTCCGACGACGACGTCATCATTGTCGGCGGCGGCCTTGCCGGATTGTTCTGCGCGCTCAAGCTCGCGCCGCGGCCTGTGACATTGATCTCGGCCGCGCCGCTGGGACAGGGCGCGTCGTCCGCATGGGCGCAAGGCGGCATCGCCGCGGCGGTGGGGGAAGGCGATACGCCGGAAGCGCACGCCGCGGACACGGTTGCCGTTGGCGGCGGCATCGTCGACGAAGCTGTCGCACTCGGGATCGCGCGCGAGGCCGCACCGCGGATTCACGATCTTCTCGCCTATGGCGTGCCGTTCGACCGCGATCTCGAAGGCAGGCTCGCAGTCGGGCGCGAAGCCGCACACTCGGCGCGGCGTATCGTGCATGTGCGCGGCGACGGCGCGGGCGCCGCCATCATCGCTGCGCTGAGCGAGGCCGTGCGGCGCACGCCGTCGATCCGACTGATCGAAGGTCTTGTCGCCGAAGCGCTGCTGACCGAGGACGGCGCGGTCGCCGGTCTACAATTGCGCGAAGCTAGCGACGCGGCAGCACGCCCGGTCCTCATCGCCGCGCGAACGGTGGTGCTCGCGACGGGCGGCATCGGCCATCTCTATGCCGTCACCACCAATCCGCGCGAGGCCAGCGGATCCGGCCTCGCGATCGCCGCACGCGCCGGCGCGATGATTGCAGATCCCGAGTTCGTGCAATTTCACCCGACTGCCATCATGGTCGGCCGCGATCCCGCGCCGCTCGCCACGGAAGCCTTGCGCGGCGAAGGCGCGACACTGATCAACGGCCGTGGCGAGCGTTTCATGGCGGCGCGCCACCCGCTCGCCGAGCTCGCACCGCGCGACATCGTGGCCCGCAGCGTGTTCGCGGAGATATCGGCCGGACGCGGCGCCTTCCTCGATGCGCGGCAGGCGCTGGGCGCACGTTTTGCCGACAAATTCCCGACCGTCCATGTAAGCTGCATCGCCGCTGGCCTCGACCCTGCCACGCAGGCCATCCCGATCGCACCGGCGGCGCACTATCACATGGGCGGCATCGCGGTCGACGATCGCGGACGCAGCTCGATCGACGGGCTCTGGGCCGGCGGCGAAGTGTCGTCCACCGGCGCGCACGGCGCGAACCGGCTTGCGTCGAATTCGCTGCTGGAGGCCGTGGTCTACGCCGCGCGCATCGCCGACGACATCGCCGGCCGCGCGATTCCTCTGCCCGCCCGCCTTGCGGATGTGGCGACGCCGCGGGGCGGCGCGCCGGATGCTGCGGTCGTGAAGCGGCTGCGGACGTTGATGAGCACGCATGTCGGCGTGATCCGCGATGGTGACGGGCTCGCGGAAGCCGTTCGCAGCTTCGCCGCGCTCGAGCGTGAGGCCACGAGCATCGCGGTCCGCAACATGGCAACGGCAGCCCTGCTCGTTGCGGCGTCGGCCTGGAACCGGTGCGAGAGCCGCGGCGCGCATTTCCGCTCCGACCATTCCGCGAACATTCCCGCACTCGCGCACCGCACGATGACGACGCTCGCAGCAGTGCGCGAGATCGCGGACAGCCTGAGCGAACGCCCGACACCGCGCACCGCGCAACCCATGATCGCCTGACGGAGTCTGCCATGATCACCCCGAATTCTCTGCTCTATCCCGACGCCTTTCTCTCCCCGCTCGCGATCGAAGAGGCCGTGCTGCGCGCGCTCGATGAGGATCTCGGCCGCGCCGGCGACATCACCTCGCTTGCGACGATTCCCGAGGCAACGAAGGCGCAAGCGATCCTGGTCGCACGGCAATCCGGCGTGATCGCCGGCTTGCCGCTGGCGCTCGCCACCTTGCAAAAGCTTTCGCCCGACATTGAGATACGCGCACATGTTCGCGACGCGGCGCGTGTCGCCCGCGGACAGCAGGTGCTGACGATCTCGGGGCCGGCACGCGCCATCCTCACGGCGGAGCGGACCGCGCTGAATTTCGTCGGCCGCCTGTCGGGCGTTGCGACGCTCACGGCGGACTATGTTGCGCGCACCGAGGGAACCCGGATGCGGATCTGTTGCACGCGAAAAACCACGCCGGGATTGCGGGCGTTGGAGAAATATGCGGTACGCTGCGGCGGCGGCTTCAATCACCGCTTCGGGCTCGACGACGCGATCCTGATCAAGGACAACCACATCGCGGTCGCCGGCGGCATCCGTCCCGTGCTGGAGCGCGCCCGCGCCCATGCCGGCCATCTCGTCAAGATCGAGATCGAGGTCGACACGCTGCCGCAGTTGCGCGAGGTGCTCGACACCGGCTTTGCCGACGCCGTGCTGCTCGACAACATGGACCTTGCGACGCTGCGCGAAGCCGTTGGGATCAACGAGGGACGCCTCGAACTGGAGGCATCCGGCGGTGTCACGCTGGACTCGATCGCTGCCATCGCGGCGACCGGCGTTGACTACGCGTCGGCGGGTGCGCTGACGCATTCGGCGCCGAATTTCGACTGCGCGCTGGATATCGAGGCGTGATGCGGGGTTCCCTCTCCGTCATGGCCGGGCTTGTCCCGGCCATCCGCGCCTTGCAACCTTGTGCAAAGAACGTGGGCCTGGGACAAGCCCGGGCATGACGAATTCCTGTGAACGACTACCTTCGCTCGGTCGCGCCCATCTCGGCGGAGCTCTTGGCTTCCTGGGTGAGCTCGGCGGAGAGCGCGGCGGTCTGCGCTGGCGTCCCCCAGCTCGGTTCCTCGCTGCCGTCGCCCCAAGCGCGCGGGCGATAGAAGGTATGGACGCCGGTCTTGTACATCTTCTTCATCTCGGCGACCCAGGACGGGCGCACCCAATAGGCGTGGTAGTGCGTCGACTTGCCGACCTCGGGTAGCCAGATCTGGCCGTCGAGCATGGCCTTCGAGATCTTTTTCGCACGCTCCCACATCTCGGGCTCGCGGATCACGTCGGCATTGTTGTCGCAGGCAAAGGTGAACTGGCAGGCGAGATGGCGGTGCTTGTTCTGATAGACGGCGCCGCACACGGTGTCCGGATATTTACCGGAGAACACGCGGTTCATCACCACCTGCGCAACCGCCATCTGACCGCGCACGGCCTCGCCGCGGGACTCGAAATAAACGGCCTCCGCGAGGCATTTTTCAGACTTCGCGCGCGACTTCTCGTCGAGCGCGAGCCGCTCGGCCGGCGATCTGGCGCGCTGGTTGTCGACGTTGACCTCACCCTTCGGCGCGACGCTCTCGCCGCTTTCGATATCCTTCGCAATATCCTCCGACGGCGGCGACAGCGAGGCCGTCACCTTCATGTCGGGGTCCGGCATCACGATCAGCGGCTCGGCACCCGGCTGCCAGCTCTCGATGCTCTCGACGTTGCCGCCGAGCGAGGAGCTGCCGAAGAACAGGTTCGAGGTCTTGACGCGGAACGGATCGCGCGGCGGAGCAGCCGGAATGGTGGCCTGTTTCAGCGTTTCGAGCGGCTGGAGCGCGAGCGAGCGCGCAGCGTCGCTGGCTTGTGGCGCATTGGTGTATTGCGGCAGCGGCGGCGCACGCAGCGCCTCCGCGAGTTCGGGATCCAGCGCGGCCGCGGATTCCGGCGACATCGCCTGCGGCAGCGCGACGGTCTTGGCGCCGAACACCGAGCTGTTCGACGTCGCGGGATCCTCCTGCGTCGGCGCTGCCGTCGGCGCGCCCGCTTCGGGAGCCTGCGTCGGCGTGACCGTTGCGAGGCGATCACCCTTCATCGAGCGATCGACCTTGGGAAAATCGGCGGCCTGGTAGCGGGGCGGCGCCTGCAGCGCCGGATTGCGGCTGATCGCGCCGGTGACGTCGCGGCTGTCGAGGCTCGCGAGACGAACCATCGCGCTCTGCGGAGCCGAAGTGCCGATCGGCCGGGAAAAACTGTAAGTGGCCAGTTGTATGGAGGACGCAGCAGAGAATACCTGCTTCTGCCAACGCTCCGCGACCCCGGGTTGGCGCGCCAGCAGCGAGGCAATGTCCTGATAGCCGGTCTCTCTCGGCATCAATGCGAAGATGCAGAGACAGATGCCGAAGGACGCGAACCGCGCGCCCTTCGGATGGGTACGCAACAAAAACATCGATACGCTCACGCTACGCTTACGCTAGAAAAATCGAGCCGCAGTACATCCGTGCAATTCGATCTTTATCGTGAGTATCTAATTTAGGTTGCTGGGGCGTTAATCGGCGTTGCGCATGCGGCACACGCAAGCAATCGCAGGTGTTCTCACGGGGCGATGATGCGCCTTGGTAAATGCGCCCTCACGCGAAGGGGTAAACAACTGGTCAACGCGAATGGTGAAGGAACTCTTGCGCGCACGTGTCATTACGGGATGCGCGCGGTTCCATCGCCACTTCGACCATAGCCGCCATGCCCCGCGAAGGCGGGGCATAGTACGCCGCGGCTCCTTCCCTATCACGTCACCGCCTCTGGAATACTGGATCGCCCGCTTACGCGGGCGATGACACTGAATGTGTGGCAAGAACGTCGCCTCAAAAGAAAGAGGCGGGGTTTTGGCCCCGCCTCTTTCGCTCTCAACATTCAACTCGCCGCTTACCTTACGCTTGGCTCGCGATCGCCTTGCCGAGCGCGGCTTGCGCGGCGGCGAGGCGGGCGATCGGGACGCGGTAGGGCGAGCAGGAGACGTAGTCGAGGCCGATCGCGTGACAGAAGGCGACGGAGGCGGGATCGCCGCCGTGCTCGCCGCAGATGCCGACCTTGAGCGAGGGGCGCGTCTTGCGACCGCGTGCGACGCCGATCTTGACGAGCTCGCCGACGCCTTCCTGGTCGAGCGCGACAAAGGGATCGATCGGCAGGATGCCCTTGGACACGTAGGTGCCGAGGAAGCTTGCGGCATCGTCACGGCTGATGCCGTACGTCGTCTGCGTGAGGTCGTTGGTACCGAATGAGAAGAACTCGGCGCTCTCCGCGATCTCGGCCGCGAGCAGGCAGGCGCGCGGCAGCTCGATCATTGTGCCGACCTGATAGGTCAGCTTGGTGTTGGTGTCGCGCATCACCGCCTTCGCGGTGGAATCGATGCGCGCCTTGACGAGGTCGAGCTCCATCTTGGTGGCGATCAGCGGCACCATCACCTCGAGGCCGACGGCCTTGCCGGTGCGCTTCTCGGCCTCGACCGCCGCTTCGAAGATCGCACGTGCCTGCATCTCGGCGATCTCGGGATAGGCTATCGCGATACGGCAGCCGCGGAAGCCGAGCATCGGATTGAACTCCGACAGCTCCCGCGCGCGGTCGGCCAGGCGCCGCGGGTCGGTGTTCATGGCGCGCGCCACTTCCTCGACCTCGGCATGGGTGTGCGGCAGGAACTCGTGCAGCGGCGGATCAAGCAAGCGGATCGTGACGGGCAGGCCCTTCATGATCTCGAACAACTCGACGAAGTCGGCGCGCTGCATCGGCAGCAGTTTTGCCAGCGCAGCGCGGCGCGACTGCTCGTCCTCGGAGAGGATCATCTCGCGCACCGTGCGGATGCGCGTCTCCTCGAAGAACATGTGCTCGGTACGGCAGAGGCCGATGCCTTCCGCGCCGAACTTGATCGCAGTGTGCGCGTCCTCCGGCGTGTCGGCGTTGACGCGCACGCCGATCTTGCGGACCTGGTCGGCCCATTTCATCAGCGTGCCGAACTCGCCGGACAGCTCGGGCTCGATCATCGGCATGCGGCCGGCGAGCACCTGGCCGAGCGAGCCGTCGATGGTGATGACGTCGCCGGTCTTGAAGGTGCGTGAGCCGATGCTCATGGTGCCGCGGCCGTAATCGACGCGGATGGTGCCGCAGCCGGAGACGCAGGGCTTGCCCATGCCGCGCGCGACGACCGCAGCATGCGAGGTCATGCCGCCGCGGGTGGTCAAGATGCCTTCGGCGGCGTGCATGCCGTGGATGTCTTCGGGGCTGGTCTCGATCCGGACCAGAATCACCTTGCGTCCGTCGGCCTGAAGCTTGGCCGCTTCGTCCGAGGAGAACACGATCTCGCCGGAGGCCGCACCCGGCGAGGCCGGCAGGCCGGTCGCAATCACGTCGCGCTTGGCGTTGGGGTCGATGGTCGGATGCAGCAGCTGGTCGAGCGAGGCGGGGTCGATCCGCGTCACTGCTTCCTTCTTGGTGATCAGGCCTTCATTGGCGAGCTCGACCGCGATGCGCAGCGCCGCCTTGGCAGTACGCTTGCCGCCGCGGGTCTGCAGCATCCAGAGCTTGCCCTGCTCGACCGTGAACTCCATGTCCTGCATGTCGCGGTAGTGCTTCTCGAGCAGCGTGTAGATCCGCGTCAGCTCCCTGAAGGCTTCCGGCATCGCCGATTCCATCGATGCCTTGTCGGAGCCCGAGTCCTTGCGCGCTTCCTCGGTGATGTCCTGCGGTGTGCGGATGCCCGCCACCACGTCCTCCCCTTGCGCGTTGATCAGGAACTCGCCGTAGAGCTTGCTCTCGCCGGTCGAGGGATTGCGCGTGAAGGCAACGCCGGTCGCCGAGGTCTCGCCCATGTTGCCGAACACCATGGCCTGCACGTTGACCGCGGTGCCCCAGGATTCCGGAATGTCGTGCAGCCTGCGGTAGGTCACCGCGCGGGCGTTCATCCAGGATGAAAACACCGCGCCAATCGCGCCCCAGAGCTGGTCGTGCGGATCCTGCGGAAAATCCTTGCCGGTTTCGCGCGCGACCGCGTCCTTGTACTTGCCGACCAGATCGACCCAGTCGTCGGCGGTGAGATCCGTGTCGAGCGTGTAGCCCTGGCTGTCCTTGAAGGTGTCGAGGATTTCCTCGAAATGATGATGCTCGAACCCGAGCACCACGTCCGAATACATGGTGATGAAGCGGCGATAGCTGTCATAAGCGAAGCGGCGATCGCCTGACAGTTCCGACAGCGCTTCCACGGTGTCGTCATTGAGGCCGAGATTGAGCACGGTATCCATCATGCCCGGCATCGAGGCGCGGCCGCCGGAGCGCACGGAAACGAGCAGCGGATTCCTGGAATCGCCGAAGATCTTGCCGGTCAACTTGCCGACATGGTCGAGCGCCTTCTCAACCTGCGACTTCAATTCCTTCGGGTAGGATTTGTCATGCGCGTAGAAATAGGTGCAGACCGAGGTCGGGATGGTGAAGCCCGGAGGCACCGGCAGGCCGAGATTGGCCATCTCGGCGAGGTTGGCGCCCTTGCCGCCGAGCAAATCGCGCATCTCCGCTTTGCCCTCGGCCTTGCCGTCCCCAAAGGTGAACACCCACTTGCCGGCCTTGGCCGCAACAGGCGCAGCCTTGGTTGAAGCAGTCTTGCTCGGTACCGGCTTCGCGGCGACCTTCGGCGCAACCGGCTTCGTCGCTGCCTTTGCAACAGCCTTGGAAACCGACTTGGCGGCAGGCTTCACAGCCGGCTTGGCAGCGGCCTTGGCCACGGGCTTCGGGGCGCGCTTGGCAAGTGCCTTGCGGGCCGCCGGCGCGGCTTTCGCCTTGGCGGAGGACTTTGATTTCGCTGGAATTTTCGCTGGAGTTTTCGAGGCGGCTTTGGCCATAGCTTGCACACAACCTGCGAGAGGAATGGGTAATTGCGCGCCTTACACCACTTTGGGCAGGTCCGCGCAAGTCGAAGAGTTCCCTAGAATGAAGGCCTAGAGATGGAGCCACTTCAACAATCCGAGCCCGATCGCACCATTTATGATGAGAAAAATCGCGACGATCAGGTTCAGGAGGCGCGGCATGATCAGGATGAGCACACCCGCAAGCAGCGACAGGATCGGCGAGATGTGGGCGACGGTGATGTGCATGAATTTTCTTCCGTGGGTGGGGCGAATCGCGGCGGGATCATAGCGGACTGGGTTCCGCGGGTAGAGACGCACCGGGGGCGCGCGAGTTCCCGGCTTCGCGAAAACTGCCCGAAAATGCCGCGAATGCGGCGGGCGTTTTCCGGAACATCGCGGAGACGCATGCATTGGCAACCGGTCGCGCCAGTGGCGCTTCCCGAAAACCTTCTCGAAGGAGTTGCCCATGCGGAACAGGATTCTTGCTCTTGCAGCGCTCGCGGCCTCGATCGGCTCGCCCCTTGCGGCGCAGGCGCAAAGCAGCGTCACCGTGGGACGCGCGCCCGTCGTCGTCGAGAGCGGCCCGACCATTGCGGTCGAGCAGCGGCCGGCTTTCCGCGACTATGTCGTCGAACAACGTGTGCCGGCTTTCCGCATCCCGGATCGCGTGGTGGTCGGTGCCACCTTACCTGAAAGCGGCGTCACCTATTATGACGTGCCGCAACGTTTCGGCGCCACCACCTATCGCTACACCGTCGTAAACGGCGAGACCGTGCTGGTTGAGCCGCGCTCGCGGCGCATCGTCGAGGTGATGGACTAACGTTTCCGGTATCAACTAGGTGTCCGGCGCGTCACATCAATCAGGCTGACGCGAGCAGTATAGTCGGACATCAGGCCCCGCCCGGTCCTCCCCCCGCCGGGCGGGGCTTTTTGTGTGGGCACTCTTCGCGCACAGCAATTGCGGCCACCAACTCCGTCGTCATGGCCCGGGCTTGTCCCGGCCATCCATGCCTCTCCGCGAGCGAAGAAGGACGTGGATGCCCGGGACAAGCCCGGGCATGACGGTGTCCAGTTGCGCCAAGACGCGCTCAATCCTGGATCTTCGAGAAATCCGCCACCGCACGCGTGGCGCTGCGGATCTCGTTAAGCAGTTTTAGCCGGTTCTCACGCACCTTCGCATCCTCGTCGTTGACGCGAACTTTCTCGAAGAACGCATCGACCGGCGGACGCAGCTTGGCCATCGCACTCATCGCGGCAGCGAAGTCTTCCCCGGCGACGGCGGCACGGGCTTCGGCCGTCACTTCATCGATCGCGCGGGCCAGCGCCTTCTCCTCGCTGAGAGCGTAGAGCGAGGCATCGGGTGCGCCGTCGAATAAGCGCTTATCCTTCTTCTCCTCGATCGAGAGAATGTTGCTGGCGCGCTTGGTGCCTGCCAGCAGATTCTTGCCGTCGTCGGTATCGAGGAATTTTCCGAGTGCTTCGACGCGGCGGACGACCGCCACTATTGGATGCCCTTGCACCAACGAACCAGCGTTGAGAACCGCATCGACGAGATCGTAACGCGCCTTCTGATCTCGCAATTGGACCTTAAGCCGGTCTTCGAAAAAGACCATCAGATCATCAAGCTTTTCTGCAACTTCCAAGTATTGTTTGTCGTACGAGCGCTCTAAGTGCCCCCAAGCGAGTTCTCGCAAACTAATCTTAGTCTGATTTTCGAGCACAATCCTGATCACGCCCAGCGCCGCGCGGCGCAGCGCATACGGATCCTTCGATCCCGTCGGCTTTTCGTCGATCGCCCAGAAGCCGACAAGCGTGTCGAGCTTGTCCGCGAGCGCGACTGCGACGCTGACCGGATCGGTCGGCACGCGATCGGCAGGCCCTTGCGGCTTATAGTGCTCCTCGCAGGCGGCAGCGACGGAGGCGTCCTCGCCCTGGGCCAGCGCGTAGTACTTGCCCATCAGGCCCTGCACCTCGGGGAATTCGCCGACGACTTCGGTCAGCAAATCCGCCTTCGCCAGATGCGCGGCGCGCGTCGCCTTGGCGACATCGGCGCCGACGAGCGGCGCGATCTCTGCGGCGAGACGCTCGATGCGCTTGATGCGCGCAGCCTGGGTGCCGAGCTTCTCGTGGAACACGATCTGCTCGAACTTCGGCAGCCGGTCTTCCAGCTTCGTCTTCAGGTCCGTCTCGTAGAAGAATTTCGCATCCGACAAGCGCGGACGGATCACACGCTCGTTGCCGGCGACGATGGTCTTGCCGCCGTCAGGCGCCTCGATGTTGGCGGTGAGCACGAACTTGTTGGTCAGCTTGCCCGTCTCGGGATCTTTGACGACGAAGCACTTCTGGTTGTTGCGGATGGTGGCGCGGATCACCTCGTCGGGGATCGCGAGATACTCCGCTTCGAACGATCCCATCATGACGACGGGCCATTCGACGAGACCCGAAACCTCATCGAGCAGCACCTGGTCCTCGACCAGTTCGAACCCTTGCGCAAAGGTCAGCTCCTTGGCGTCGGCAAAGATGATGTCCTTGCGCGCCTGCGGATCGAGGATGACTTTTGCGGCCTTCAGCTTCGCTTCGTAGTCCTCGAAGCGGCGGACGGAAATCGCGCTAGGAGCCATGAAGCGGTGACCGTAAGTGGTCTGGCCGGCCTCGATGCCGTCCACCGAGAATTTGACGACATCGGGCTCTTCGGTCTCGAGCCCGAACGTCGCGGTGATCGCGTGCAGCGGACGCACCCAGCTCAGCGAGCCCGGCTTGCCGGAGCGCGCGCCCCAGCGCATCGATTTCGGCCAAGGGAAAGTGCGGATGATCACGGGGAGGATTTCCGCGAGCACGTCGATGGCGTCGCGGCCGGGCTTCTCGATCAGCGCGATGTAGAAGTCGCCCTTCGGATCGCGCTGGATCTTGGCCTCGTCCAGCGACGTCAAACCCGTCGCTTTCAGAAAACCCTGCACGGCCGCGTCGGCCGCACCGATCTTCGGTCCGCGGCGTTCGGTCTTCAGGTCAGGCTGGCGCGCAGGGATGCCGTGCACGGTAAGCGCAAGGCGGCGCGGCGTCGCGAACGCCTTCGCGCCTTCGTAGACGAGACCCTCGGCGACGAGCTTGTCGGTGACCATGCGGCGCAGATCGTCCGCCGCCTTGGCCTGCATGCGCGCGGGGATTTCTTCCGAGAAAAGTTCAAGCAAAAGATCGGGCATCAGGTCGCTCCGCCCGCTTCAGTATGTATCCAGGCCTCGCCGCAAGCTTTTGCCAGTTCGCGCACGCGAAGAATGTAGCTCTGCCGCTCCGTCACGGAGATCACGCCGCGCGCGTCGAGCAGGTTGAACACATGGCTTGCCTTGATGCACTGGTCATAGGCCGGAAGCGACATCAGATGCGCCTCGCGCTTGCCATCTTTCCAACCCGCATCGAGGTATTTCCGGCAGACGGCTTCCGCCATCTTGAACTGCTCGAACAGCATCGCGGTGTCGGCCACTTCGAAATTGTGCTTCGAATATTCCCGCTCGGCCTGCAGGAAGACGTCGCCATAGGTGACCTTGGCGTCGCCGTCGCGGCCGTTGAAGTTGAGGTCGTAGACCCGGTCGACGCCCTGCACGTACATCGCGAGGCGCTCGAGCCCGTAGGTGAGCTCGCCGGCGACCGGCGCGCATTCGACACCCGCGACCTGCTGGAAATAGGTGAACTGGCTGACTTCCATGCCGTCGCACCAGCACTCCCAGCCGAGGCCCCAGGCGCCTAGCGTCGGGCTCTCCCAATCGTCCTCGACGAAGCGAATGTCGTGCACGGCGGAATCGATGCCGATCGCGGCGAGCGACTGCAGGTACAGCTCCTGAAGGTTCGGCGGCGACGGCTTCATGATCACCTGGAACTGGTAGTAGTGCTGCAGCCGGTTCGGATTCTCGCCGTAGCGGCCGTCCTTGGGCCGCCGCGAGGGCTGCACATAGGCCGCATTCCAGGGCTTTGGCCCGAGCGCGCGCAGCGTGGTCGCCGGATGGAAGGTGCCCGCACCCATCTCCATGTCGTAGGGCTGCAGGATCACGCAGCCCTGCTCGGCCCAGAACCGCTGGAGCGCGAGGATAAAGCCCTGGAACGAGCGTTCCGGGCGCATATGGGCGGGCAAGGAGGCGTCCATCGTCAGATCGGGCTCTCGCGGGGGGTTGAATCGCGCGGGACCGTATCGACGGCAAGGGTGGGAATCAAGGTGAAGGGGGTGGATTCGGGCCTAGTTCTCCGTCATGCCCGGGCTTGTCCCGGGCATCCACGTTCTTCGTGCGGTGAGACAAGGCGTGGATGGCCGGGACAAGTCCGGCCATGACGACTGCAGCAGCTAACCCGGCCGATAGGCTCCGGTGACGGGATCCTGCTTCAGCGTCTGGACGGCCCCCATATGGGCGGCCTCGGCGACGCGCGAGAGGCGCATCTCCTCCAGCTCCTGGTTGATCCTGACGGCGGTCTTGTAGGCCCAGCGGACCACGGCAAGCCCGCCCAGGACGCCCGCGAATGCGACGAACGGCGGCATCGGTCATTCCTTGTTCACAATGCTCAGCCCCCACGCGCATTCTTGCGCAGACCGGGCCGCGCGGCAATTGGCACGGCTTCAAGTCTCCTTGGGGCCAAATGGCGCGGAGGGGCGCCGTCTAGAACCCGAATTTCGCCCAGATCGCGCGGGTCTCGACCGCCGAGATCAGGTCGTCCGGCAGGCTGGCCATTGATTCCATGGCCGAAAGCTGCCCCGCGCCGGGCGATTTCCGGCCCAAAAGGCCGGAGAGCAGACCGGTCGGCTGGGCTATCACGGGGGTGAGAACCTTTTCGCCATAGCGGGCACGAAGTGTTGAGCGGAGATCGCCGATGCTGTCGGCGAGCCCCAGCGTGATCGAACTCTCGCCGGCCCAGTATTCGCCCGTGAACAGGGTGTCGTCGGAGCCCTTCAACCGCGCGCCGCGGCTCTCCTTCACCAGCGCGATGAAGATCTGGTGGATCTCGCGCTGGAGCGCCTTGAGCTTGGCGACGTCGTCGGGGTTTTCAGGGAGAAACGGATCGAGCATCGCCTTGTGCGCGCCGGCGGTGTAGAGGCGCCGCTCGATGCCGAGCCGCTTGATCGCCTCCTGGAAACCAAAACTGCCGCCGACGACGCCGATCGAGCCGAGGATCGAGGACGGATCGCAGATGATCTCGTCGCCGGCGCACGCGATCATGTAGCCGCCGGAGGCCGCGACGTCCTCGACGAACACCAGCACCGGCAGCTTCTTCTCCGCCGCGAGCTGCTTGATGCGCAGGTAGATCTGGCGCGACTGCACCGGCGAGCCGCCGGGCGAATTGATCACCAGCGCCACCGCCTTGGCGTTGCGCGTCGAAAACGCCCGCTCCAGAACCCGCGAAACCGTCGCGAGCGTCATGCCCGGGCGCAGCGGCGTCACTGCGCCGATCACACCGGACAGCCGGACCACCGGCACCACGGCCGTGCCGGGACGGAAGCGCGCCGGCAGATATTGCATGAGCTTGTCGGCCAGGCCGGAACTCTCACGATCGTTCAATTTTTCGGCCATGCCATTACCTCTGATTAACCGTTTCTTATCACGCGACTGTCATTGGAAGGGCCCGGAACGTGTTTTGCAGAAAACCCGTTGAGAGGCTGCAATGGGCCAGCGGAGAACACCATGAAAATCTATCTGCTGATGCTGCTGATCGGTGCGCTGTTCATGGCGATCCGCCTGACGACTCCGCAAGAGCAGCAGTCGGAATCGCTTCCGCAATAGCTCAGCACGGTTCCACCAGGGGTAGAACCGCCCTTCCCTCCAGAATATCCATCACCTCTTTTTTCGACACGCGTGACTCCTCGTTGAGCATGAGGCCCGGCAACAATCGCGCCGGGGCCCTGCCGCCCTTGACCGCGCGCACCAGCACGCGGATCGCGGGCCGCCCGGCTTCACCGTGAACCGGCAGAATCGCGAGACTGCCGAAGCCGCGCGACAGCGCCGCCAAAACCTCAGCGATCCCATCTGCGCGCCAAATCAATGTCAGCGCGCCATGCGATCGGAGGATGCGCCGCGCCGCATGCACCCAGGCATTCAGCGTCTCATCCGTCGCCACATGCGCGATCTGGCGCGCCTGATCGGGCGAACCGCGATGGCGAGCGGGATCGTTGAAGGGCGGGTTCATCAGCACGACGTCGACGCTGTCGGGCGCGAGCCCGCTCGCTGCGAAGGCCTGCGCGTCCGCGGTGACGTCGAGCACGATCGTCTCGGCGGCAATCGCATTCGCGGCCGCATTGGCGCGCGCAAGCTCCGCCAGCTCCGGATCGATCTCGAGCAGGCCGAGCCTGATCCCGGCGACGCGCCGAGCCAACGCAAGGCCCGCCGTGCCGATGCCGGCGCCGAGATCGACGACACGGTCGCCCGCCCTCGCCTCCGTCGCCGCCGCGAGCAGAATGGCGTCGTGCCCGGCGCGATGGCCAGACCGCTTCTGCTTCAGCCGCAATTGCCCGCCGAGAAAGGCGTCCTCGGTGAGGTCTGTCAGGGCTTCACTCATCGCCGCGCAGTTCGTGGCTGAGGCCGGCCTCGGTCAGAAGCTGCCGGGCCTCGATGGCGTCGTCCTCGTGGACCAGGATCCGCCGCGGCAAAATGCCGAGCGAGCCCTCAATGATGCTCATGTTCTGGTCCAGCACCAGATGATGGATGTTGGCGCCGTCGAGCAGCGCGCCGATCGCCGACACCAGCACCATATCGTTGGTCCGAACCAGTTCTCGCAAAACACAGCCTCCTGCCTGACGGGGATTAAGCGCCAAATGTCAATGGTTCCACGGCCCTTGCCGCATCCCCGTCCAGTTTCTATTGTCTTTCCATCAGAATAGCCCTTCCGGGGCAAATATTGGAGACCGGCGTGGCCGTCATCGTACCTTTCGAAACCCCCGGCGCGTCGATCGAAGAGCTGGTTGCCCTTGTCGCCGGTGACATGGAGCGCGTCAACGCCACGATCCTGTCGCGGACCGGTTCGGACGTGACCATGATCCCGGAGGTCGCCAACCATTTGATCTCCTCCGGGGGCAAGCGCCTGCGTCCGATGCTGACGTTGGCCATGGCCAACCTCGCCGGCTACACCGGCGACGGCCATATCAAACTCGCCGCCAGCGTCGAGTTCATGCATACCGCCACGCTGCTCCATGACGACGTCGTCGACGAGAGCGAGATGCGCCGCGGCAAGCTGTCGGCGCGCATGCTCTGGGGCAATGAGGCGAGCGTGCTGGTCGGCGACTTCCTGCTCGGCCAGGCCTTCCGCATGATGGTCGAGGTCGGCTCGCTCCGCGCGCTCGACATTCTCTCCGCGGCCGCCGCCACCATCGCCGAGGGCGAGGTGATGCAGCTTGCCGCCGCCAAGAACACCGCGACCACCGAAGACGAATATCTCGCCGTAATCCGCGGCAAGACCGCGGAGCTGTTCGCGGCCGCCTGCGAGGTCGGGCCCGTGATCGCCAACCGCCCGAAGGCGGAGCAGACCGCCTGCCGCTCGGTCGGCATGAATCTCGGCATCGCCTTCCAGCTCGTCGACGACGTGCTCGACTATGGCGGCAAGAGCGCCAAGCTCGGCAAGAACACCGGCGACGATTTCCGCGAGGGCAAGATCACGCTGCCCGTCGTGCTCGCCTTCCGCCGCGGCAACGACACCGAGCGCGCCTTCTGGATCCGCGCGCTGGAGCGCGGTGAGATCGGCGACACCGACCTCGACCACGCCATCGGGTTGATGAACAAGCATCGCGCGCTCGAAGACACGCGCAGCCGCGCCCAGCACTACGGCGCCATGGCCGTGGACGCGCTGGCGCTGTTCCCGTCCTCGCCGATGAAGAGCGCGCTGGAGCAGGTCGTGGCGTTCTGCCTGGCTCGGTCGCATTAGCTACCTGCATCCTTAGCGCTTGCTGGTAGCCACACCCTCAGTGTCGTCCCGGCGAAGGCCGGGACCCATTACCTCGGTCAGCGTTGTCGCGCCACCACCGCATTAACAGCGTCATTGCGAGCGCAGCGAAGCAATCCAGAATCTTCCCGCAAAGGGACTCTAGATTGTTTCGCTTCGCTCGCAATGACGAGCTAGGTGTGCGAGGGCCGCCTTCCAACTTGCATTCAAATCCTGTGCGCCATCTTGCGGCACACCTCCGTCGGAGTGTTCTAACGGTTCGCCTACTAACTTGCATTTTGCAAGCTACTCACCTACCTTCCCCTCATGCAGCCCAAATCCCCCTCCATTCAGGAATGTCCGGTCGGCCGCGCCGTGGAGACGGTCGGCGAATGGTGGAGCATTTTGATCCTGCGGGATGCATTCCAGGGCGCAACGAGGTTCGACGAATTTTCGCAAAGCCTCGGGATCGCGCCGAACATCCTGTCGCGGCGGTTGGCCCATCTCACCGAAAGCGGCATGTTCGTCCGTCGCCGCTACAATGAACGGCCGCCGCGCTACGAATATGTGCTGACGGACAAGGCCCGGGACTTCTTCCCCGTGGTCGCAACCCTGCTCGCTTGGGGCAACAAGCATCTCGCACCGATGGGCGAAGCGATCCTGCTCGCGAACCGGCACGATTGTCGTCCGTTCAATCCGGTCGTGGTCGATGCCGCCGACATGCAGCCGATCACGCTCACCAATGCGGTCGTCGTCGCAGGCCCCCGCGCCAGCCGTGTCATGCGTAAACGGCTGACCTCGCTCAAAGCCATGAACCCGGCCGTCGCGCCGGCTGGAGACTGACATGCGTCGTATCGTCGTGACGGGAATGGGCGCGGTGTCGCCGCTTGGCTGCGGTGTCGAACTTTCGTGGCGCCGGCTGCTGGCCGGCCAAAGCGGGCTGCGCCCGCTGCCGGAATGGTCGCAGGCGCTGCCCGCACGTATTGCCGGCCTCGTGCCCGACAAGGCCGATGACGCAGAGGGCGGCTTCGATCCCGCGCAGGCCGCCGCGCCGAAAGACCAGCGCAAGATGGACCGCTTCATCCTGTTCGCGCTGCTCGCCACCGCGGAAGCGGTTGCGCAGGCCGGTTGGACGCCGCAGGACGCGGCGGCGCAGGAACGAACTGCGACGATCATCGCCTCCGGCGTCGGCGGTTTTCCGGCAATGGCGGAGGCGGTGCGCATCACCGAACAGCGCGGCCCGCGCCGGCTGTCGCCGTTCACGATCCCCTCCTTCCTCGCCAATCTCGCCGCCGGCCACGTCTCGATCAAATACGGCTACAAGGGAGCGCTGGGCACACCGGTCACGGCCTGCGCTGCCGGCGTTCAGGCGATCGGCGATGCCGCGCGCATGATCCGCGCGGGCGAGACTGATGTGGCGATCTGCGGCGGCGCGGAAGCCTGCATCGACATCGTCAGCCTCGGCGGCTTTGCCGCGGCCCGCGCACTGTCGAGCGGATTCAATGACGCCCGCGCCTCGCGCCCGTTCGATCGCGACCGCGACGGTTTTGTCATGGGCGAAGGCGCCGGCATCCTGGTGATCGAGGAGCTGGAGCATGCATTGGCGCGCGGCGCGAGGCCGATCGCGGAGATCGTCGGATACGGTACGACCGCGGACGCCTATCACATGACATCGGGTCCGCCTGACGGCGACGGCGCCCGGCGCGCCATGGAGATCGCGCTCCGGCAGGCCAAGCTTGCGCCCGCGGATTTACAGCACCTGAATGCGCATGCGACCTCGACGCCGGCCGGCGACGAGAGCGAGCTTGGCGCGATCGCGGCGCTGTTCGGCCGCCACCGCGGCATCGCGGTGAGCGCGACCAAATCGGCCACCGGGCATCTGCTCGGCGCCGCCGGTGGCCTCGAAGCGGTCTTCACCGTGCTCGCCCTGCGCGACCAGATCGCGCCGCCGACGCTCAATCTCGAAAACCCTGATCCCGCCGCTGACGGCATCGACATCGTCGCCGGTGTGGCGCGACCGATGCCGATGCAGCACGCGATCTCGAACGGGTTCGGCTTCGGCGGGGTGAATGCCAGCGTGATCTTCCGCCGGATGGGCTGAACGACGGGCCTTAGTCGACGGGCCTTGCAATCGCGGCAAGCATCGCTACCAAAGCAGGATGATCAACACGAATTTCTGGCTGTTCCTGGCCGCCGCTTGTCTCATCGCCGCCGTTCCCGGCCCCGGCATTTTCTACGTCGCGGCACGGACCCTATCGGAAGGGCGCGGCAGCGGTTTTGCATCGACCGCGGGCACCGCGCTCGGCGGGCTGGTTCATGTGGTCGCGGGCAGCTTCGGCATCTCCGCGATCATTCTTGCCAGCGCCGAGCTGTTTGCCGCCGTGAAATTCGTCGGCGCACTTTATCTCGTCTGGCTCGGCATCAGGACTTTTCGCAGCGCCAGCCGCGCGCCGTCATTCGACAGCAAGCCCGTCGGCGACAAGCGCGCCTTTCGCGACGGCGTGCTGGTCGAGGCGCTGAACCCGAAGACCGCCGCCTTCTTCCTCGCCTTCATTCCGCAGTTCCTTGACCCGGCGGGATCGAACCCGACACTGCAATTCATCACGTTGGGCGCGCTCTCGGTGATGCTGAACACGCTCGCCGATATCGTGGTGGTGCTGATGGCCTCCGCGACACGTACGCAGTTGATCGGACGCCCGCATCTGATGCGACGTCTCACCCAGGGCTCCGGCGTCTTCATCGCAGGGCTCGGCCTGTCGCTCGCACTGGCGCGGCGGCCCGTGAATGGATAGCGCCACCATGCCCGCCCCGCAAAGCCGCATTTACGAGTCTCACGGCCTGCGGCTGCACTATGCCGACTGGGGCAACGACGGCGCGCCGGTCGCCATCCTGGTTCACGGCGGCCGCGATCACTGCCGGAGCTGGGACGTCATCGCCCGGTCGCTGCAGCCGCATTTTCACGTGCTCGCACCGGACCTGCGCGGTCACGGCGATTCCGACTGGACCAGGGGCGGCAGCTACGCGCTGACGGAGTATGTGTACGATCTGGCCCAGCTCGTCCGTGCCATCGCGGCGCCTCAAGTCACTCTCATCGGCCATTCTATGGGCGGCATGGTCAGCCTGATCTTTACAGGGGCATTCCCCGAACAGGTCTCGAAGCTGGTCGTGCTCGACGGCGTGACGATGTTGCCGGATACACCAAAACCGCCGGTGCATGAGCGGATCGGCAAGTGGGTCGGTCAGCTCGACAAGTTGCACGACCGCGCACCGCGCCGCTATTCGACCCTCGAAGACGCGGCGGCGCAGATGGTCCTTCACAACAAGCGGCTGTCTCGCGAGCTCGCGCTGCATCTCGCCACCCACGGCGCGCGGCAGAACGAGGACGGCACCTATAGCTGGAAGTTCGATCCCTACCAGCGCGCCTCTGCGCCGCACCGGCTCTGGCCGGACGATCACATCGCGCTGTGGTCGCGCATCACCTGTCCGACGCTGCTCTTGAATGCCGGCGAAAGCTTTCTGGCTGGCGCGAGGGCCGCGGGGCTGGAGCGCTACTTTCCGCAGGCGCGCGTCGAGACCATTGCAGGGGCCGGACACTGGCTGCAGCATGACAAGCCGCAGGAGGTGTTGGGTGAGATCCGGCGGTTTCTCGGGCTTGGCGAGGACGCTGCGGGCTAGCTCCGCAACATCCGCGTCATTGCAGATCTAGCTCAGCGTTCCCGAGTGCACCCACCAGCCGGAATGATCCCTGCGGATATTCTCGGCGGCGGCATGCGCCTCGGCAGATGCGCCATAGATCGCAAAGCACGTCGCCCCCGAGCCGGACATGCGGGCGAGCTTGACGCCGGCGGAGCCACGCAAGGCTTCCAGCACGTCGCCAATCACCGGCTTGATGCGCATCGCAGGCGCTTCGAGATCATTGGCGACGGTCTCGAGAGTATCGATCCAGTCGGCGATGGAGGCGCCCTCGCCTGGCCAGGCCGGGCCGTCGAAGACGGACGTGGCGCCGACCAGGAGTTCGCCGTTGCGCAGGCCCAGCTCCTGGAACACGTCCTTTGTCGCGACCGGCACGCGTGGATTGACCATCACGCAGGGCATGCTCGGCAGCATCAAGGGCAGCAGCTGCTCGCCGACACCGGTCATGTCGCAGGCGCGCGAGAACAGACACACCGGCACGTCGGCGCCGGTCGCAAGCGCAACCTTCTGGAGGCGGGCGTCGTCGAGCGACAGATCGTTGAGGCGCGCCAGCAACCGCAGCGCCGCCGCGGCGTCGGCCGAGCCGCCGCCGATGCCGGCGGCGACCGGGAGCACCTTGTCGAGCGCGAAGGCGCCCAGCTTCAGGTTCGGGACGGCTTCGGCCAGGAGCTTGGCCGCCTTGAACACGAGGTTGTCGGCCATATTGCCGCAGGCCGCGGCGAGCGGCCCCGTCGTGGTGAGCTTCAGCTCGCCGCCGGGCTCCAGCGTGAGCCGGTCGGCGCAGTCGGCAAAGGCGACCACGCTTTCGAGATCATGATAGCCGTCGGCACGACGGCCGACCACGCGAAGGCTCAGATTGACCTTCGCGCGCCCTTCTTCAATCAACGCCGGCATTGACGACACGCCCCCAACTTCAACTCACTCAGCCGCCCTTGCCGTCGTCCTTCTTCTTCTCCTTCTCCGCCTGCGCAGCCGAGGAGTTCGAATTGTCGTCGGTCATACCGTTTGCAATCTTGGCCTCGATCTTCGGAAGCTCATCCGCTTCGGGCTTGAGATCGCGGGCGTGGGCCCACTGGAACTTGGCTTCCAGCGTGCGGCCGACGCGCCAATAGGCGTCGCCAAGGTGATCGTTGATCGTGGGATCCTCGGGCTTGAGATCAATGGCGCGCTCGAGGTTCTTCACCGCGTCCTCGTAATTGCCGATGCGGTAATAGGCCCAGCCAAGGGAGTCGACGATGTAGCCGTCATCCGGGCGCTGCTCGACTGCCCGCTTGATCATCTTCATGCCTTCGTCGAGATTGATGCCCTGGTCAATCCAGGAATAGCCGAGATAGTTGAGGACGTGCGGCTGGTCGGGTTGCAGCTCGAGCGCCTTCTTCATGTCGGCTTCGGCCTTGCCCCACTGCTTGGAGCGCTCCTCGCAGATGCCGCGATAATAATACCAGACGCTGTTGGCCTTATCGTTGCCGGCCGGCAGCACGTCGACGCCTTGCGAATAGGTCGCGCCGCATTCGCCGAACTTCTTGCGGCCGCGCTCGATGTTGCCGAGCGCCATGATGGCTTCGAGATCCTTGGGATCCTCAGTGGTGACGCCCTTGAGGATCTTGATCGCCTCGTCGGTGCGGTCGGCGGAATCCAGATCGATGGCGAGCTGGATTTGGGCGTTGCGCTTGAGTGGAGAGGACGACGGCACCCGCTCGTAGACCTTGATCGCCATCTGCGGCCGCTTCACCGATTCATAGAGATCGGCGAGCGAGAGCAGCGCCAGGGGATGGGTGGGCTGCAGGTAGAGCGAGAGCTGGAGGTAGACCAGCGCCAGATCCTCGCCGCCGCGGCGGGTCAGTGTGGCGCCGATGCCGTAGAGTGCTTCTGCGGCGCCGGCTTGCGCGCTATCGACCAGCGGCGGCATCTTCTTGCCGGCCTTGGTGTCGCGCAACCCTTCCACGATCAGCGGATGGCGGGCGAGCTTCTTGTCGAAAGCCTGGTAGACCGTGGTCGCGGCGGCCGAGTCCTTGTTGCGAGATAGCCAGCGCGCATAGGCCTCGGTGACACGCAACATGGAATCGTCGAGCTTGTAGGCACGCTCGAACCGGGTGCCAGCGTCTTTCTCCTTGCCGGCGAGTTCGAGGATCATGCCGGCATGGAGATCCTTGAACAGCGGATACCATTCAGGACCGGCCAGCTTGTCGATGGTGGCGACGCCGCCCTTGGCATCCCCCGCACCATAGGCGGCCCAGCCCGACAGCAGCGTGGCGACGAGATCGGTGATCGGACCGCGGATCGACTGGTTGATGTTGGTCTGCGCGGTCGCGTACTTCTTGAACTTGAGATCGTGCACGCCAACGACGAGCCGTGCAACGCGGTTGGTCTTGTCGATGGTCAGGATGCGCTCGGCGAGCTTGACAGCCTCGTCGATGTCACCGTCGGCGACCGAGGAGATGAAGGCGCGGTCGAGCAGCTCGTTGTTCTTGGGGTCGGTGCGCAGGGCCGAGCGATAGAATGCAGCGGCGGAGGCCGCGTCGCGCTCGACGCTGGCGTGGCGGGCGGCGAGATAGCTGCCGGAGGTGGTCAGCGCCTTCAGATCGTTTCGGGTCGGAAACTGCGCCGCCGTGTCGGACGGATGGTCCGGCGTCTGCGCCCGGACCGCGCCGGGGACCGTCGCCATCGCTGAGCCCATGAGGGCAATGGCGGCAACAGTCCAACGGTTGAAACGATTTGAAAGCATCGGGGCTCGCCTTGAGTTGGTAGTGCCTGGGTTTGCAGAAGGCCGTATCGCAAGCGAACGCGGCCGGTGGCATGGGGACCCGGAACCGTCAGGCCGACAATGCCGCTTTTGGCGCTTCACCGCAAGGATTCGGGCCGGGCGATCCCCTCCGCACGGCACAAATCGGCCAAGTGACCCGTCAAGAGCGCCCCAAGACGCCGCCAGTATGGCCTTATCGTGACCACCGGGACCGCGGCCGGGTTCTCACGCGAACGTGCGTCACAGGGCGAAGATCACGCAACTCTGGTCACATTGGCCTCGGTCACATGGATCGTGACTTGCTGACCCCAGCCTACATGGCCTCGTAGTTCGGACCGCCGCCGCCCTCCGGGGGAACCCAGGTGATGTTGCCGTTGGGGTCCTTCACGTCGCAGGTTTTGCAGTGAACGCAGTTCTGGGCATTGATCTGGAAGCGCGGGCCCGAACCTTCCTCGATCCACTCATAGACGCCGGCCGGGCAATAGCGATTCGAGGGACCGGCAAACACGTCGTGCTCGGAGGTCTTCTGGAGGTTCATGTCCGTGACCTTGAGATGGACCGGCTGGTCCTCCTCATGATTGGTATTGGACAGGAACACCGACGAGAGCTTGTCGAAGGAAATCTTGCCGTCCGGCTTCGGGTAGGTTCTCGGCGCGTGGGTCTTGGCCGGATCGAGCGTCGCGCGATCGGGCTTCGCGTGCGACTGGGTGCCAAATAGCGAGCCGCCGAACAGCGTGTTGCACCACATGTCGAAGATGCCGAGCCCGGCGCCGATGAAGGTGCCGAACTTCGACAACAACGGCTTGGCATTGCGGACAGGATAGAGGTCCTTACCGACGACGGAATCGCGCCAACCGTTCTCGTATTCGACCAGCTCATCATTGGCGCGGCCCGCAGCGAGAGCCACGTTAACATGTTCGGCCGCGAGCATGCCGGTGCCCATGGCATTGTGCACGCCCTTGATCCGGGGCACGTTGACGAAGCCGGCCGCGCAGCCGATTAGCGCACCGCCCGGGAAGCTCAGCCGCGGCACCGACTGGTACCCGCCTTCGGTGATGGCGCGCGCGCCGTAAGCCAGCCGCTTGCCGCCTTCAAGCGTCGCGCGGACGGCCGGATGGTTCTTGACGCGCTGGAATTCGTCGAATGGCGACAAATAGGGGTCGTTGTAGTTGAGATGAACGACGAAACCGATCGACACCAGGTTCTCGTCATAATGGTAGAAGAACAGGCCGCCGCCGGTGTTGTTGTTCAAGGGCCAGCCAACCGCGTGCTGCACGAGGCCCTTCTGATGCTTAGCCGGATCGATCTGCCAGACTTCCTTGAGCCCGATGCCAAATTTCGGCGGCTCACTTTTGGTGTCGAGCGCGTATTTCGAGATCAGCTGCTTGGTCAGGCTGCCGCGCGCACCTTCGGCGAACAGCGTGTACTTGCCGAGCAATTCCATGCCACGGGTAAAGGAGTCCTTCGGCTTGCCGTCCCGGCCGATCCCCATGTCGCCGGTGGCGATGCCGCGCACCGCGCCATTGTCGTCATAGAGCACTTCGGCCGCGGCAAAACCGGGATAGATCTCGACGCCTAGCGCTTCCGCTTTGCGCGCCAGCCAGCGGCAGACATTGCCGAGCGAGCCGATATAGCAGTGATGATTGTCCATCAGCGGCGGCATGATGAAGTTCGGCAGCTTGATCGCGCTGGTCTCGGTGAACCAGAAGAAGCGGTCGTCCTTGACCTGCGTCTTGAGCGGACAATCGGAATCCTCGCGCCAGTCCGGGATCAGCTTGTCGAGCCCGGCCGGATCGATCACGGCGCCGGAGAGAATATGCGCACCGACCTCGGAGCCCTTCTCCACCACCACGACATTGAGATCGGCATTGATCTGCTTCAGCCGGATCGCCGCAGCCAGGCCCGAGGGACCGGCGCCGACGATGACGACGTCGAATTCCATGGATTCGCGCGGGGGAAGTTCTTCGGTGCTCATCTGATCTCAGCCCTTGAGACGGTCCTTGGTCGATTGCGCCCTCTTGTTTCCGATTTTTCCGGGTAGGACAACCTCGGAAATGCGTTTCGCCGGGGTGCAAGGCGCCCCAAACTGGACTAATAGTCAGACTTTCCGATGATCCCAGAACCCGCACCCACGGTCCGAGAGCTGCTCGCCTTCTATCTGGAGGCCGGAGTCGATTGCACGCTCGCGGAGGAACCGATCGACCGCCTGGCGGAATTGGATGTTCCACCTCCGGCCCCGCGCGCGCCACCTCCAGTCGAGGCCCCACGGCCGGTCGCCGCGCCCGCGGTGATGCGCGGCGAG
Source organism: Bradyrhizobium sp. CAR08 (assembly GCF_052871955.1). Classification (NCBI taxonomy): domain Bacteria; kingdom Pseudomonadati; phylum Pseudomonadota; class Alphaproteobacteria; order Hyphomicrobiales; family Nitrobacteraceae; genus Bradyrhizobium; species Bradyrhizobium sp. CAR08. Next base: position 220,583 of record NZ_JBIXJX010000012.1, on the reverse strand, counting down.
GCGGCACCTGCGCCCGACATCGCGATCGCCTCGGCGCGCGAGGCCGCACGCACCGCGCCAAGCTTGGAGGCGCTGCGCGAGCTGATGCAGAGCTTTGACGGCTGCGCGCTGAAGCACACGGCGACACGTTTGGTTTTCGCCGACGGCAATCCGCAGGCACGCATCATGTTCGTCGGCGAGGCACCGGGCCGCGACGAGGACATCGAGGGGCTGCCCTTCGTCGGGCGCAGCGGCAAGCTGCTCGATTTGATGATAGGAGCCATAGGCCTCAACCGCACCACGGCCTACATCGCCAACGTGATTCCCTGGCGGCCGCCCGGCAACCGCACGCCGACGCCGCAGGAGACGCAAATCTGCCTGCCGTTCATCCAGCGCCAGATCGAGCTGGTGAATCCGGAGGTGCTGGTGACACTCGGCAATCCCTCGACGCAGACGCTGCTGTCGACCCGCGAAGGCATCATGCGTACCCGCGGCCGCTGGTTCGACTACGAGACGGGCGGGCGCACCATTCGCGCGCTGCCGACCTTCCATCCCGCCTATCTGTTGCGCTCGCCGTCGTACAAGCGGCTGGCCTGGCAGGATCTGCGCGCGATCGCGAAGGTGCTGGCGGAGGCGTGAGGGGCCGTACAGCCTTTCGCCGTCATTGCGGGCGCAGCGAAGCAATCCAGAATCTTTCCGCGGAGGGGCTGTGGATTGCTTCGTCGCAAGGGCTCCTCGCAATGACCACCGAAAGAGCGAGCAACTAAGTCCCCTTCGGCCGCACGATGGCCCAGCCGATGCGCAGGAGTTGCTGGCGTCCGGTCACCAGCCATTCGAAGGCGCGCGGGACTTCCGGCACGATGCCGGGAAAGCGCGCGAGGATGTCCGGCGGCGGCGTGCCGGCGGTATCGGAAGCGCGCCAGACCACGACGCCGCCGGTCTCGCTGAATTTGGCCTGATTGATCCAGGGTGTACGCGCGGGCTCGGCATCGATGAAGAGATGCGGCCGGCCGGAATGCAGCGTGATCAAGCTCGCAAGCTGGGTCTCGCCGGCGACCGCGCGCAGGCGATGATTGGTGCGGCGGGCAAAGCTCTCGTCGAAGAAGTCCGAAATCGCGCGGGCCGGCATCGAGGTCGCGATCTCGTTGGCACCGGTCCACGGCAGCAGCAGGACGGCGAGCACGACGCCGATTGCGGGCGCCACGACGGCAGCCGCCCAGACCATCCGCAGCATCCTCGCGCGGCGCATCGCGATGAGATCGCCGGCCCCCACGACCACGGCAAGCCCCGACAACACCAGCACGACGCCGGCGCCGCCGACGACGGCGTCGAGGCCCAGCAGGCCGGAGATCAGCACCGCGCCGAGCGCCGGCGCCAGCGCGAAGAAATAGACGAAATTACGTGCGAGCGGCTCGACCGGCGGGCGGTAGATGATCGGCGCCTCCTCGCTCTTGGGCACGAACAGGCCGGTGTTGAGGACGGTCAGCGCCGGGATCGCCGCCGCACCGAGCAGGAGCCCCCCGAGCAGCCAGGCCGCGTGCAGCGCACGGGCATTGAGCTGGGCGACCTCAGGCAGGGCCGGCAGGACGAGCGCCTCGGCGCGCGTCAGCCAGACGGCATAGGGCAATGCCAGCACGGCGACGACCACCAGCGCAAACAGCGGGTCGAAGGCACGCAACGTGCGGCGGCCGTCCGCGGTTGCGAGCGCGAAGACGACGATCAGCAGCAGCAGGAAGATCGCAGCCGGCGTCGTCAACAGCAAGAGGCCGGCCTCGATCGACCAGGCAAACCAGGCGTTGCCGCGGCGCTGTCCGATGATCTGCCAGGAATGCAGCAGCAGCAGCGCCCAGAGCGGTCGCGCCAGCACCAGAGGGCCGAAGTCGAGTGTGGGCGAGGAGAAGGCCAGCAGCGTCATGGTCAGCAGCACGGCCAGCACTGCCTGCTGGGGGCCGACCACCGCGCGGGACAGATGATAGAGCGTGATCAACGTCGCGATCCCGCAGAGCTCGGCCAGCACGTAGACACCGAACAGGTGGCCGCCGGCAGCGCGATAGGCGATGTCGGCGAGCCAGACCGGCAAGGGCGGCCCGAGATCGGTGCCGACCTGGTATTCGCGGCCGAAGGCCAGCAGGGTCGCGAGACTGCCGGGCGGGCTGCGATAAAACACCAGCGCCACGAACAGCCACATCGCGGCCTGGAGCAGCACGGCGATCCAGACGATCAGCCGCGGCCGCGCGCGAATGAGCTCGATGACCAGGGAGGTAAACCGCATGCAACGTCCGAAAGATGCAGCCAACCCGTGAAGCCGGCCCTATTCGCTCACGACTGTTTTGATAAAGGGCGTGACGCGTCGTGGCAACTGAGTCTCGTCTAGAGATTTGCCGACGCGTCGACTTCCAGGCTCGCGTCCACCTGCAGCTCGATCTCGGTCACCGCAAACAGATCCTGCGCCGGCTCGACCGTCCAGGGCATGTGCTTGGCGCGTGCGGCGGCGACGGGGGCGAAGAAGCTGCGGTGGTGGACGGTGGGACCGAGGCGGTTGAGCGCGTCGAGGTGCTCGGGCACGGCGTAGCCCTTATGCTGCTCGAAACCGTAGCCGGGACAGTCCTGCGCCAACGCGCACATCAGGCGGTCCCGCGTTACCTTGGCGATGATCGAGGCCGCTGCGATCGACAGGACGATGCCGTCGCCGCCGATCACGGCCTCGCAATCGCATTCCGTGTCGAGCCGGTCGCGGCCGTCGACGAAGACGTGCCGCGGCTGCTGGGGCAGCGCCACCACGGCGCGCTTCAGCGCCCACAGCGAGGCGCGCAGGATGTTGTCGCGGTCGATGCGGGAGCGCGAGGCGACGGCCACCGAGACCTGGGCGGTCGCGCAGATCTTGCCGAACAGCCTTTCGCGCTCCTCGGCCGTCAGGCGCTTGGAATCGTCGATGCCGCGCGGGATGCGGTCGGGATCGAGAATCACCGCCGCCGCCACCACCGGACCGGCCAGTGGCCCGCGGCCCGCCTCATCGCAGCCCGCTACCGGCCAAACGCCGCGCTTGATCAGCGCGCGCTCACGGCGGAAGCTTGGGGCAACGATGATGGCGCTCTTTGTGCCGGCCAGCGCCTTGGCGATTTTTTTGGGCGCAGCTTTCTTGTTCTCAGGCGCAGCCTTCTCGCTCTTAGGCGCAGCCTTTTTGGGCGCGCCTTTGGCCGGCTTCTTGGCGGATTGATCCCGAATCATGGCCGGGATCGTGCGCAAGCGGCATGGCCTGCGCAATCGGGAACCTCGAACAATTCCCGTTATTCAAGCCAGCCGCCCTATTCCGCCAGATGCACCCGCCGGTCCTCGCCGACGTCGATGCCGGGCGCGACCACGACCTCCCAGGGATGGCCGTCAGGATCGGCGAAATAGCCGGAATAGCCGCCGTAGTCGGTCTCATGTGCTGCCTTCAGCAACGCGGCTCCCTTGCTGACGGCGAAGACCAGCACCGCATCCACCTCCTCACGCGCGCGGCAATTCCAGGCGAGCGTCATGCCGCGGAACGTCGATGGCCTCGGATGATCAGGCAATTTGGCGTCGACCGCGAGTTGATCCCAGGGAAACAACGCGAGCACCGGACCGCCGGTGTCATAGAACGCAACGGTCTCGCCGGTTACCTTGAGCCGGCGCGAGAAACCGAGCGCGTCGTAAAAGGCAATGCTGGCGCGGATGTCGTTCACGCCCAGCGTGATGACGGTCAGCCGCGGGATAGGAGCTGGCGGTTCCTTACTCATAGACGCCTCTCTCACTTCGTCCCTCAGAACAGGCTGAGCTGATCGCCGTTCCGCTTCGGCTTGGCAAAATGATCCGTCGTCAGCTTGGCGCGCCGTTTGTTCAGCCCGAGCCTGTCGCAAGCGATCTCGAAGCGGCGGCCGATGGTCCAGGCCATCGGGCCGGTGCCCTTCATGCGCTCGCCCCATTTCGCATCGTAGTCACGGCCGCCGCGCATGTCGCGGATCAGCGTGAAGACGTGGCGATACCGGTCCGGATAGTTCGCCATCAGCCATTCCCGAAAGAGATCGCGCACCTCGAGCGGCAACCGCAGCAACACGTAGGAGGCCTCCTTGACGCCGGCATGGGCGGCGGCATCCAGGATGCGCTCGATCTCGGAATCGTTCAGCGCGGGGATCACGGGCGCGACCATGACGGTGGTCGGAATGCCAGCCTCGGAAAGCTGCTTCAGTGCCTCCAGCCGCTTCGGCGGCGTGGACGCCCGCGGCTCCATGGTGCGCGCTAGTTTCGGATCGAGCGAGGTCACGGAGATCCCGACCTTGGCGAGGTTGCGTTTGGCCATTCGCGCGAGAATGTCGATGTCGCGCACGACCAGCGCCGACTTGGTGACGATCCCGACGGGATGGCCGGCGCGCTCCAGCACCTCCAGAATGCCGCGCATGATTTTGCGCTCGCGCTCGATCGGCTGATAGGGATCGGTGTTGGTGCCGATCGCGATCATCCGCGGCTCGTAGCCCGGCGCCGCAAGCTCCTTCTCGAGCAACGCCGGCGCCTCGGGCTTCACGAACAGCTTCGACTCAAAGTCGAGCCCCGGCGACAGGCCAAGATAGGCATGCGTCGGCCGCGCGAAGCAATAGACGCAGCCGTGCTCGCAACCGCGGTAGGGATTGATCGAACGATCGAAGCCGATGTCGGGAGATTCGTTGCGGGTGATCACCTTGCGCGAGGTGTCGATCCCGACCGTGGTCTTGAACGGGGGCAGTTCTTCAAGGCTCTGCCAGCCATCGTCGAATGCGACGCGCGCCTCGGCCTCAAACCGGCCGCTGGCGTTGGACTGCGCGCCCCGGCCTCGCCTGCGCTGACGGTCGATGGCGACCGCCAGCTCAGGGAAGTCAGAAGGCGCACCCGCCGGCTCGGAGGGCGCCGTGACCGGCGGGTGCTTGAGAGCATGAGAGGATGCTGGACTCATGAAGCCAAGATAGCATGTCAAAGGAACAAATCAAGAACACAAACAAAAAACGTGAAAACAACCCCATGCACAGTCGAGCTGCCCAAATTTCGGGCGGGGGTTTTTGACTTCACGCAACACCAGCGTGACCACGATTCCGTTTGATCACGGGAGGGATCGATCGTCGCGGAACATGGTTGATGACGATCGTTGGGTGAAGGTCGGCAAGAACATGACAAATCAACAACAATTGGCCGCAGCGAGCAGCAACCTCGATCTGCTCGACCGCTATTGGCGCGCCGCGAACTATCTCTCCGTTGGGCAAATCTATCTCCTCGACAATCCGCTGCTGCGCGAGCCCTTACGGCCCGAGCACATCAAGCCGCGTTTGCTCGGCCATTGGGGCACGACGCCCGGTTTGAACTTCATTTATGCCCATCTCAACCGCGTCATCCGCGCGCTGGACCTGAACGTGATCTATGTCTGCGGTCCCGGGCACGGCGGCCCCGGCATGGTCGCCAACACCTATCTCGAAGGCAGCTACAGCGAGCTCTATCCCGATATCGCGCGCGATACCGAGGGGTTGCGCAAGCTGTTCAGGCAATTCTCCTTCCCCGGCGGCATCCCGAGTCACGCGGCGCCGGAAACGCCGGGCTCGATCCACGAAGGCGGTGAGCTCGGTTACGCGCTGGTGCATGCCTATGGCGCGGCCTTCGACAATCCCGACCTGATCGTCGCCTGTGTCGTCGGTGACGGCGAGGCCGAGACCGGCCCGCTCGCCGCGTCCTGGCACTCCAACAAATTCCTCAATCCTGCGCATGACGGCGCGGTGCTGCCGATCCTGCATCTCAACGGTTACAAGATTGCCAATCCGACCGTGCTCGGCCGGATGCGCGACGACGAGATCCGCGATCTCTTCCGCGGGCTCGGCCACGAGCCGCTGTTCGTCGAGGGCGACGATCCCAAATTGATGCACCGGGCCATGGCAGACGCGCTCGACGTCGCGCTCGTCAGCATCCGGTCGATCCAGCAGCACGCCCGCGACGGCCGCAAGAGCGTCGAACGCCCGCGCTGGCCGATGATCGTGCTGCGCAGCCCGAAGGGCTGGACCGGCCCCAAGGAAGTCGACGGCAAGAAGGTGGAGGGCTTTTGGCGGGCGCATCAGGTGCCCGTCGCGAACTGTCGCGAGAACCCGGCGCATCTGAAGATTCTCGAAGACTGGATGCGCAGCTACGAGCCGGAAAAGCTGTTCGACGCGAACGGCGCGCTCATTGCCGAGCTCCAGGCGCTCGCGCCCGAAGCCAATCGCCGCATGGGCGCCAATCCGCACGCCAATGGCGGCCTTCTGAAGAAGGAGCTGAAGCTGCCGGACTTCCGCAGTTTCGCCGTCGAAGTAGCGCAGCCGGGCGGCGTCGTGGCGGAGGCAACCCGCGAGCTCGGGAAATTCCTGCGCGACGTCATCCGCCTCAACGCCGATGCCCGCAACTTCCGCATCATGGGCCCGGACGAGACTGCGTCGAACCGGCTCGATGCGGTGTTCGAGGCCACCGAACGCGTCTGGATGGAGCCGACAAAACCTTACGACGTGCATCTCGCCCAGGACGGACGCGTGATGGAAGTCCTGAGCGAGCATCTCTGCCAGGGCTGGTTAGAGGGTTACCTGCTCACGGGCCGGCACGGCTTCTTCTCCTGCTACGAGGCGTTCATCCACATCGTGGATTCCATGTTCAACCAGCACGCCAAATGGCTGAAGGTGACCCGGCATCTGCCGTGGCGGCGACCGATCGCCTCGCTCAACTATCTGCTCACCTCGCATGTCTGGCGTCAGGACCACAACGGCTTCAGCCATCAGGATCCCGGTTTCGTCGATCTCGTCGCCAACAAGAAGGCCGACATCGTCCGCATCTACTTCCCGCCGGATGCCAACACGCTGCTGTGGATCGCCGATCACTGCCTGCGCACCTATGACCGCATCAACGTCATCGTCGCTGGCAAGCAGCCGGCGCCGCAATGGCTGTCGATGCAGGAGGCAGCCACGCATTGCGCCGCCGGCATCGGCATCTGGAGCTGGGCCGGCACGGAAGATGCGAATGGCGAGCCCGATGTCGTGATGGCCTGCGCCGGCGACGTGCCGACACTGGAAACGCTCGCTGCCGTCGACCTGCTGCGCAAGGCGCTGCCCGAGCTGAAGATCCGCGTCGTCAACGTCGTCGACCTCATGACGCTGCAACCCAGGGAGCAGCACCCGCACGGCTTGTCCGACCGCGACTTCGACGGCCTGTTCACGCGCGACAAGCCGGTGATCTTCGCCTATCACGGCTATCCTTATCTGATCCACCGGTTGACCTATAACCGCACCAACCACGCCGGCATGCACGTCCGCGGCTTTGCCGAGGAAGGCACCACGACGACGCCGTTCGACATGGTCGTGCTCAACGAGCTCGACCGCTATCACCTCGCGATCGAGGCGATCGAGCGCGTGCCGGGGCTCGCGACCAGGGCGGCGCAGGTGAAGCAGCAATTCCGCGACAAGCTGATCGAGCATTCGCGCTATGTGCGCGAATACGGCGAGGACATGCCGGAAATCCAGGAATGGGTCTGGCAGAACAGCGCCGGCGGCAACACGCCGGCAGAGGCAGGCGACTGAGGGGAGCCATGTCGAACACGGTTCTCGTTCTCAACTCGGGATCGTCGAGCATCAAATTCGGCCTGTTCGATATCTCGGCGGCCGAGCCCGCCCTGCTCTGCAAGGGCCTGCTTGACGAGCACGAGACGAAGCCGCGGCTCGTCGTGAAGAGTCCCGCGGGCGAAGACCTGTTCGAGAAACGGAGGGAAGCATCGGATGCGGCCAGCGATCATCTGTTCGCCGACGTGCTCGGCTTCATCGAGGATCGTTTCGGCGACCATCGCTTGCGCGCCGTCGGCCATCGCGTCGTCCATGGCGGTCCGGACTATTCCGCTCCGGTCGAGCTGACGGAGGATGTCACCGCAAAGCTGCAAGCGCTGACGCCGCTGGCGCCCCTGCACCAGCCGCGCTGCCTGGCTCCGGTCCGCACTATCACGGCGATCAGGCCCGACCTGACGCAGATCGCCTGCTTCGATACCGCTTTCCACCACGGCATTGCGCCGCCCGCCAGCCGCTTCGCCATTCCGCGACGTTATGAAGAGCGCGGCATCCGGCGCTACGGATTTCATGGCCTCTCGTTCGAATATGTCGCGGGACGGCTCGCCCGAATCGCGCCGCAGCTCGTGGCGAAGCGCACTGTGATCGCGCATCTCGGCAACGGCGCGAGCCTGTGCGGCTTGCGCGACGGCCGCAGCATCGACACCACGATGGGACTGACGCCGCTCGACGGGCTGGTGATGGGCACGCGCTGCGGCAGGCTCGACCCGGGCGTGCTGCTCTATCTGCAACAGCACGAGAAGATGTCGGTCGAAGATGTCCAGCACCTGCTCTACCACGAATCGGGCCTGCTCGGCGTCTCCGGCATCGCGTCGGATATGCGCATGCTGCTTGCGAGCCGCGAAGCTGCGGCGCGGGAGGCGGTCGAGCTCTTCACCTTCCGCGCCGCGCAGGAGGTGGCGGCGATGGCGACAACGCTTGCAGGGCTAGACTGCCTGGTCTTCACCGGCGGCATCGGCGAGCATGCCAGCGAAATCCGCAGCGCGATCGGTGAGCGTCTCGACTGGCTCGGCGTGCGCATCGATGCCGCTGCGAATGATGCGGCGCGCGAGCGCATCAACGATGGCGATAGCGCAGTCGATGTCTTCGTCATTCCAACGAATGAGGAACTGATGATTGCACGACATTGTGCGGCGGTGCTGCGAACAGCGAGTTGACCGGCGTTCATTCGAAGCCCTCGTCAGCAGCGTGGTTGCACGTTTTCCCGTCCTCGCGCTCGTCCGCTATCGCATCCTCCTCTTGCATGATTGCGAACGGCCGGCGCGCCGCGCAATATTGCGGCTCACCTCCGGATTAATACGGACAGGACAGGCTGGGGCGACACATTCGGCAATATCGCCGCCCCGTACGGGACATATTTGGATGCGAGGGCTGCAGCGGTTTACCATCGTCTGCCGAGGCGCGGCCGGAAAGTTGCACTCGGCAGCGCCATGTTTTATGACGCCCTCATAATGAGCTACGCTTCTCCCGAAGTGTGGACAGTGAAGCTTCCATCATGCTGAGCGTCATCATTCCGACCGAAGGCGTCGAGCAGACGGCCGTCGCAACTCTGGCCGCGCTGGTACCCGGTGCCGCCGCAGGCGTCATCCGGGAAGTGCTCCTGGTCGACGGCACCCGCAATGGCGTCATCGAGCGCGTTGCCGACGTCGCGGGCTGCCGTTTCATCGGCTTCGAAGGATCCACTCAAGGCGCCGCGCTCGCCGCCGGCGCACTCCAGGCCCGTTCGTCCTGGCTGATGTTCCTGCCCGCGGGCGCCGTGCTGGAAACCGGCTGGATCGAGGAAACCACCCAGTTCATCCAGTCCGTCTCGACCAGCGGCCGGGATCGTGCGGCCGTCTTCCGCTATGCGCGCTCGCCCTACGCCGATGCCGGCTTCCGCCACATCCTCCGGGCCCTGATGCGCAAGCTCGTCGGTCCCTTCGGCGATCAGGGACTTTTGATCGCGCGTGATCACTACGACCGCATTGGCGGCTACCCGCCCCAAGCCCGCCACTCCGAGGCACGGCTGCTCCGGCGGCTCGGCCGCTCGTCGCGGATCTTGCTGCGCAGCCGGATCGTCATGGTCGGCTGAGGCACGTCGATACTTGCCAAGGTCAAATAATTATTTGACAATGGCAAATATCGGAGGTGACCCATGTCGTTCAATCCTACCGACGACCACATCGCAGCGGTCCGCGCCTTCAACCGCTTCTACACCCGCAAGCTTGGCGTGCTCGACCAGCACCTTGGCAAGAGCCCGTTCTCGCTCAGCGAGGCCCGCGTGCTCTACGAGCTCGCGCAACGGGACGACCTTGCCGCCAAGGAGATCGGCAACGAGCTTGGCCTCGACCCCGGCTATCTCAGCCGGATCGTGCAAAGCTTCGACGAAAAGGGCCTGATCACCCGCAGGGCCCTGCCCGCGGATCGCAGGCAATACCAGCTCAGCCTCACCGCCAAGGGGCGCCAGGCCTTTGCCAAGCTGAACCTGGGCTCGCAAAATGAGGTCGCCGCAATGCTGGCTCAGCTTTCGACCAGCGATGCAACGCGGCTCACGCAGGCTATGGCGACCATCGAGGCCGTGCTGGAGCATCGAAGCCACCCCGCGGCTTTCATGCTGCGCAGCCATCGCGTCGGCGACATGGGCTGGGTCATCTCCCGGCAGGCCGCCGCCTATGCGGCCGACTACAACTGGGATATCAGCTACGAGGCCCTGGTCGCCGAGATCTGCGCACAGTTCATCAAGAACTATGACGCCGCCCGCGAGCACTGCTGGATTGCGGAAGTGGGCGGAGAGCCGGTCGGCTCTATCTTTCTGGTCAAGGCCACGGACCAGATCGCCAAGCTGCGCCTGTTGCAGGTGGAAAAGAAAGCGCGGGGACTCGGTGTCGGCCGCGCGCTGGTCGACCAATGCATCCAGGGTGCGCGCGAGAGGGGCTACAGCAAGATGACGCTGTGGACGCAAAGCATCCTGGTCGCCGCGCGTGGCATCTATCAAAGCGCAGGCTTCAAGCTCGTGAAGAGCGAGCCGCATCACAGCTTCGGGCAGGATCTGATTGGGGAAACGTGGGAGCGGGATCTGTAGAACTCTCGCAACGAGCGAGAGGCGCATGTATGCGCCCTCGCCCCTTGTGGGAGAGGGCAGCGATGCTGCCAGACGCACACTCACTAGGGCGAGGGGTATGTCTCCGAGCACTCCGTGCCGATAGATACCCAAGCTTCGCTTCGGCATTCTTTAAGGACGGGCGGCCGAAGGCGGCCTATGCCACCTTCCCCGCATCCGCCTTCGCTAAAGCTTCGGCCGACATGAGCGGAGAAGAAATGTCCAACTACACCGTCGCGCCCTGGGCCTTCGGCCGGCGCAGATGCTCGTCCAGCCGTGGCATGATCTCGACGAAATTGCAGGGGCGGGTGCGGTAGTCGAGCTGGGCTTTGAGGATGCCGTCCCAGCCGTCGCGGCAGGCACCGGGCGAACCTGGGAGGCAGAAGATGTAGGTTGCGCCCGCGACGCCGGCCGTGGCGCGGCTCTGGATCGTCGACGTTCCGATCTTGGCGTGGCTCAGCATGTGGAATGAGATCGAGAAACCGTCCATGCGCTTCTCGAACAAGGGCTCGATCGCCTCCGGCGTGACGTCGCGCCCGGTGAAACCGGTGCCGCCGGTGGTGATGACGACGTCGACACCTGCGTCCGCAATCCAGCGGCGGATGACGGTGCGGATCGCCTCGACGTCATCGGTGACGATCTCGCGCGCGGCGAGATGATGGCCGGCAGCGGTGAGACGGTCGGCCAGGGTCTGGCCGGATTTATCATCCGCCAGCGCGCGCGTGTCCGACACGGTGAGCACCGCGATGTTGAGCGGGACGAACTGTTTTGTTTCGTCGATGGAGGTCATTGCAACGCACCTTCTTCACAGACCACAGACGTCATCCTGAGGTGCGCGCTCTTGCGCCCTCGAAGGATGGGCCACGGGCTCGCCATGCTTCGAGGCTCGCCAATTGGCGAGCACCTCAGGATGACGGATAACCCCTACTGTCCGCCCCCAAACGTGTTGCAGGCCTGGACGGTGCCCTGCTGGTAGCCGGTCATGAACCATTGTTTGCGTTGCGCCGCCGAGCCGTGGGTGAAGGAATCGGGCACGACGCGGCCTGTGGACTGGCGCTGCAGCGTGTCGTCGCCGATCGCGCTCGCCGTGGTGAGTGCGGCGTCGATGTCGCCCGGCTCCAGGAAGTTCGGCCGCTTCTTCGCCTCGCGATTGACCCAGACACCGGACAGGCAGTCGGCCTGCAATTCGACCTTCACCTGCAGCGCATTGGCCTCCGCCTTGCTGCCGGCCTGCTGCTGCAGCCGCGTCACGCGCGGAATGATGCCGAGCAGGTTCTGGATGTGATGGCCGGCCTCATGGGCGATGATGTAGGCGGTGGTGAAGTTACAGGCCGACTTGCCGGAGCAGCCGCGAAAACGCGTCTCGACCTCTCGGAAGAAACCGGTGTCGAGGAAGATGGTCCTGTCGGGCGGACAATAGAACGGTCCCATCGCCGACTCCGCCCGGCCGCAGCGCCCGCCATTGGTGACGTTGCGGAACAGCACGACCTTTGGACCGGTAAAGGACTGGCCGGAGGCCTGGAAGATCTCGCTCCAGCGATCGTCGATCTCGCCGAGGATGCCGGAGATCATGCTGCCCATCTCGTCGGTCGGCGCGCCGCGCTTGGCGTTGGACGACGATTGGCGATCGGTCTGGTAGGACGGCGCCTGGCCGCCGCCGGTGAGTATCTCGGCGCCGCCGATCAGGATGCGCGGATCGATGCCGAAGGCGTAGCCGACCAGGCCGAGCACGATGATGGTACCGATCCCAAGCCCGCCGCCGCCCATGGGGAGGCCGAACCCGCCTCCTCCACCGCCGCCGCCACCATCGTCGCGACGATCCTCGATGTCGTCGCTGCGGCGGAAATCATCGTAGCGCATGGCGGCTTCCCTCGGTCCTAGCTCAATTCGGCGCGAAAGCGCGAAAGCTCAACGCGCCACATACGTTTCCGTTGCGTTAATCAATATCCCGCTCGGCAATTATTGCCTAGTGCGACAGCATGGCAATGCCAGCAATTTTTTCCGGGCATCGAGCAATTTTTTCCGAGAGGAATTTTGAGTCTTTTTGCGCTCCGATCACAGCCGCAACGCGAAGAAACGCGAAATACACTGCAAAACATGGAGAATGCGCGGAGCGAGCCGCGTGCAAGGCGCGATGTGAGGGCTGTTCACGAAAGCCACGGGTTAAGTCGATTTTTACTTTGCCGCTTCAATGTAACGGTCAGTCGGTTGTTTGGTCCCGCGTCGCCGACAGCGTCGCCTGAGTCAGAGTTCTTGAGTCATGGTAGAGTCGCGTCGCGGGGCGTCTGCAAGGGCGCCCCGCACAAATTTTGAGTCTCCTTCGCACAGCATCGTCCTCGGCGATTGCGTCGCCGAGATGTCGAAGCTTCAGGCTGGTTCGGTCGACCTGGTGTTCGCCGATCCACCCTACAATCTCCAGCTTAAGGGCGATCTCAAGCGCCCCGACGAATCTCATGTCGATGCGGTCGACGACGACTGGGACAAGTTCGATTCGTTCTCCGCCTATGACGATTTCACCCGCGCCTGGCTGCTCGCCGCCCGCCGCGCGATGAAGCCGTCGGCGACGATCTGGGTGATCGGCTCCTATCACAACATCTTCCGCGTCGGCGCGATCATGCAGGACCTCGGCTTCTGGCTGCTGAACGACATCGTCTGGCGCAAGACCAACCCGATGCCGAATTTCCGCGGCCGCCGCTTCACCAATGCGCACGAGACCATGATCTGGGCCGCGCGGGACGAGAAGGCCAAGGGCTACACGTTCAACTACGAGGCGCTGAAGGCCGCCAACGAGGACGTGCAGGCACGGTCCGACTGGCTGATCCCGCTTTGCACCGGCGAGGAGCGCCTCAAGGGCGCCGACGGCAAGAAAGTGCACCCGACGCAGAAACCGGAAGGCCTGCTGGCGCGCGTGCTGCTGTCGTCCTCCAAACCCGGCGATCTCGTGATCGATCCCTTCAATGGCACCGGCACCACCGGCGCGGTCGCAAAGCGCCTCGGCCGCTCCTATATCGGCTTCGAGCGCGACAAGACCTATGCGAAAGCGGCCGAAGCGCGCATCGCCGCGATCGAGCCGCTTCCGGAGGCAAGCCTCGCCCCGTTCATGACGGCGCGCGAAGCGCCGCGTGTGGCGTTCTCCGAGCTGATCGAGCGTGGCATGATCATGCCCGGCACCAAGCTGTTCGACGCGAAGAAGAAACTCGGCGCGCTGGTGCGTGCCGACGGCGCCATCATGTTCGGCGACAAGGTCGGCTCCATCCACCGCATGGGCGCAGTGGCGCAGGGCGCGCAAGCCTGCAACGGCTGGACCTTCTGGCACATCGAGACCAAGAAGGGTCTTAAGCTGATCGACGAGCTGCGCGCCGAGATCCGCGCCGGCATGGCGGCGGGGTAGCCTTCCTTTCGTCGTCCCGGAGCGCGCCTCCTGGCGCGGCCCCGGAATGACGAGACTGGTTGAATACAGCGGCCGGCGGGACTAGATTGACCGCCTACGCCCCGTCTTGATCGGTCGAGCCATGCGACGACAGTCCGAGACATTGCTGCTGGTGCCGCTGCTGCCGATCTTTCTGGTCGGCATGTTTCCGATGTTCCTGATCGCGCTGCTGGGATTTTTCGGCCTCGCCTTGTTCGGCGTGCTCGTGGTCTGTGTCGGGCTCGCCAGCAGCAACGAGGCCCACGACAGCTTCAATCACGACGTCATCGTTCACGGCTACGCGCGCGGATCGGAGCGCGCGGCGCGGGCCTCCGACATGCATATCGCTACCCGGCTCGGGTTGCGCCTGGAGGTCGTGGGCGCGGCCATGGTCATTACGGCGGCGATCGGCCTTTGTTACGCCGGCTGATCTGCGTGACGCGCAGACGCCGCCCGGCAAACTCGCCGGTTGCCCTCCCCGATAAGGTTCAGGCAAGACAAGGCCGCTTGCGGACATGTTGCTGACTCCACTCTCAGCCAACAAACACAGGGGAGATGCCCGATGCTCAAATTCTATTTCAACGGTTCGCCGAACCCGACCAAGGTCGCGCTTTATCTCGAAGAGGCCGGCCTGCCCTTCGAGCCGGTGAAGATCGACACCCGCACGGGCGAGCAGTTCACGCCGGACTACCTGAAGATCAATCCGAACGGCAAGGTGCCGGCGATCGACGACAACGGCACCATCGTGTTCGATTCCAACGCCATCCTGCTGTATCTCGCCGAGAAGACCGGCAAATTCCTGCCGGCCGCCAATGTTCGCGGCGAGATGCTGTCATGGCTGATGTTCGTCGCCACCGGCGTCGGGCCGTATTCGGGCCAGGCCGTGCACTTCAAGCATTTTGCGCCGAAAGACCAGAACCACGACTACGCGCATAACCGCTATCAGTTCGAGACCGATCGCCATTACAAGATTCTCGACGGCCACCTCAAAGGCCGCCGCTACATGGTCGGCGACAGCTATTCGATCGTCGACATGGCGCTGTGGGGTTGGGCGCGGATGGTGCCGTTCAAGCTCGGCGACGATGCCTTCGCGCGATACCCGAACGTCAAGCGGCTGGTGGACGAGGTCACGGCGCGGCCCGCGGCGGCGCGCGCGATCGCGCTGAAGGACAAGTTCACCTTCAAGGCGGAGATGGACGACGAGGCCCGCAGCAACATGTTCAAGCACATGACGACGAAAGTCGCCTGATCGTCTCAGGTCACAATGCGAGGCCACGCGCGTGCGCGTGGCCTTTTGCTTCTTGAGGCTCAGGCGGCGTGGGCCGAGTTCAGGAAGTTGGCGACTTCCTGCTTCAAGCGGTTGCTGTCGGCCGACAGCGAGCGTGCCGCCGAGAGCACCTGCGAAGACGCCGAGCCGGTCTCGGACGCCCCGCGCTGCACGTCGCCGATGTTGGACGACACGAGTTGCGTGCCTTGGGCCGCCTGCTGGACGTTGCGGGAGATCTCCCGCGTCGCCGCACCCTGCTCCTCCACGGCGGCGGCGACCGTCGACGAGATCTCCGACAGCCGCTCGATGGTGCCGCTGATTTCCCTGATCGAGCCGACCGACTCCTCCGTCGCCGCCTGGATGCCCGAGACCTGCTGGGCGATCTCACCGGTGGCCCTCGCGGTCTGCTCGGCGAGCGCCTTGACCTCCGAGGCGACCACGGCGAAGCCGCGGCCGGCTTCACCCGCGCGCGCCGCCTCGATGGTGGCGTTCAGCGCCAGGAGGTTGGTTTGGCCGGCGATGGTGCTGATCAACTCGACCACGTCGCCGATGCGGGCTGCAGCCTTGGAGAGCTCGCTGACGCGCGCGTTGGTCTTGCTCACCTGACCGACGGCTTCGCCCGCTATGCGCGCCGATTCCTGCACCTGGCGCGCGATCTCCGTCACCGAGGAGGACAACTCCTCGGTCGCGGAGGCGACCGCCTGCACATTGGCCGAGGCTTCCTGGGAGGCGGATTGCACTTCGGTGGAGAGATCCTGAGCGCGCCTCGCGGTCGCGGTCAGGGTGCCGGCCGAGCCCTCGAGCTCGTGCGATGCCGAGGATACGGTATCGACGATCTCGCCCACCGCCTGCTCGAACTGGCTGGCGAGCCGGGCCATGTCGGCCTTGCGGCTCTCGGCCTGCCGGGCCTCGGTTGCGGTCTGCTCATGGCGCAGCCGTTCGGTCTCGATCATGTTTGTCTTGAAGACGTCGATCGCCTTGGCCATGTCGCCGATCTCGTCGACCTTGCCGCGCGAGGGGATCTCGACGGCGAGATTGCCGCCGGCAAGCAGCCCCATTGCACGCGTCATCGAGGTCAGCGGCCCCACGATGCTGCGGGCGGTCAGGAAGGCGACGATCAGTCCGAACAGGACGGCGAGGCCGCCCGCGATCCCCTGCAGCGAGGTCGTGCCGTCGATCACAGCATCGGCCGCGGTGCGCGAATCCTTGTAATCGGTCTTCAAGGCGGTTTCCGTGACCTTGAGCTTGGCGATGCTCGCGGAGATGAGCGGTGCGAGATCCTTGTGGTAGATCTCGTCGGACCGCAGCATCGCGGCAGAGGTCGTCTCAAACGCGGATTTATAGATACCAAGGGCGGTCTTCACAGGCGTCAGAGACGAGCGAAGGTCCGCCGCCTGCGGGCTCCTTTCGACGGCCGCCAGCCGCTGCACCGCCCTGTCGACATTGGTTCTGAAGGCGGTGGGCCCGTTGGCGTCGCGCAGAGCGAGGAAGCGCCAGTTCGCGATTCGAACCAGCAGGACCCGGGACTCGAGGTCCGCGACGAGCGACACCGTGTCGTCGTCGGCGGCGGCACGGGCCACATCGACCAGCTTGGCCATCTTGACGGTCAGCTCTTCGCCACTCGGCAACAGCGTCGCCTTGCCGGTCCGCGCCTCGTTGACGGCGTCGCCGAGACTGTCGCGCAGGCTTTTCATTTTGGCGATGTCGGCGATCAGATCGTCGTAGAGCTTCCGCCGCTCCTCCGAGAGGGTGCCCTTTGCTCCCAGCTGCAACAGCCCGGTCGCCGCGGCCTCTCGCTCGGCAGCCTCCCGCATCGCAGGCTCGTTGGCGTCGTAAATGTAGCGCAGATTGGCCCGCTGGATGGCCTGAAGATGGGTCGATATCTCCAGGACGCGCGCCGTGCTGTCCGACAACGCGGAGAGTTTTGCGACCTGATCCTGGACGGATCGCAAATTCCAGATGGCGACCACCGCCATCACAAGACCAACCGCCACCAAGGCCATGAAACCTGCGTACAGGCGTCCCCTGATCCGCAAACGAAAACTCGGCATTCCCACTGTCCACCCAGATGCATGTCAATTCGAGCGGCCGGCCTAATCCGGCGATCGTCACCGGCCACTCTGGCAGCCGCGCGTCGCGTTGTTCGCGACCCACGCTGCACCGCGACACAATGGGGGACACTCGTTAATTGAACCTTCAAATTTTTCGCGCGCGCATCCGTCGGATGGTACAACATCTGCTGATTTTATCGGCAGGTGAGCAAGGTTTTAGCGAGAAGCCCGCAGCGGCATGCAGGCCGCTGCAGCTGGTCCGGCCTGCGCCAGACCAACACGCCCCTCGCCGACCGCGGCGGACGGCACCGGTCGACGGAGGCGACGCTGCTCGATCCGCTCAGCTCGCGGCCCTCACGGCCGTTTGTGGAAACGGACCAAGGGCCTTCTCGGTCAGCACCGAGTCGCAATATTCCCGGATCTCCTTGATCTTGCCGTCCTCGAGACGAAACACGAGACAATAGTCGTTGTCGTAGCGCACGCCTTCTGGCGTGACATTGTCGCCCTTTGCTTCGATGACGACGATATCGCCGTCGGCGATGAAGCGATGAGCGACCGTCCGCGTCCGGTCGACAAGGCGGGTCCGCACATAGCCGTGCAGATCGTTGAGGATCGCCTGTTTGCCCGAAAAGGTGCGCGACCAGGAATACTGGCCGGTCACGATCCATTTGGCGTCGTCGGCAAGACTTTCGGTGAACAAGCCACGGTCGCGCGCAGCCGGATCGGGGCTGGCGGCGGCTGCAAAGATATCCTGCATCAGTTTCTTGTTGGCGCTCGCGCTCATGGCGGCATCTCCTTTGGTGAGAACACGGAAATCATCGCCGCCGGTGCTAAATTCTTCAAATCGATAGTGGATATGATATCTATTCGCCTCATGAATTTGAATTCGCTCGACCTCAATCTCCTGACCGCGCTCGACGCGCTGCTGCGCGAGGCCAGCGTCAGCCGCGCCGCATTGCGGATCGGGCTGTCGCAGCCGGCGGCGAGTCATGCGCTCCAGCGTCTGCGCGACATCCTTGGCGATCCGCTCTTGGTACGCACAGGCGCGCGGATGGAGTTGACGCCGCGGGCGCAAGCCTTGCGCGCGCCGCTGGCGCAGGCGCTCGACCAGGTGCGCGGGCTGTTCGTATCGGATGAATTCGATGCGGCGCGCAGCGAGCGGCAATTCCGACTGATGATGCCGGACCTCGCGGTCGAGCTGTTGATGCCGCCCTTGATGGAAAAGGTGACGCAGGCCGCCCCCAACGTCCGCATCGACGTGGTGCCGTGGCGAGGACCGGCGATTTTCCACGCCGAGTTCGCCCGCACCATCGATCTCGTGATCTCGATCGGCAACGCCTTCAAGGGATTTCACCGCCAGTTGCTCTACACCGACAGCGACGCGCTGGCGGTGCGGCGCGGCCACCCCATGACCACGAAGCTGAAGCGGCGCGAGACGTTCCTGGCCGCGCGCCATGTCGGCGTGATCATCCGCGGCCAGCCGGAGGACCTCATCGACACTTGGCTGGGCACCAAGGGCATAGACCGGCATATCGCTCTCGTCGTCCCGGGTTATCTCGAAGCGCTGCACGTCGCCGCCCGTACCGACCTCGTCGCCTTCGTGCCGCGCCGGTTGATCGCGGCGCTGTCCAAGCAGCTCGGCCTCGTCACGGTGACGCCGCCGCTCGACCCCGGCATCGATGAGCAGTTCATGTTCTACCCGACCCGCGCCCAGATGGATCCGGGCTCGATCTGGTTGCGGCGGCTAATGCTGGAGACGGGACGGGATTTGGAGAAGAAAGGGCGCGCTGGATAGGACGCAACTTCAAAGCAAATGGTGTCGTCCCGGACAAGCGCAGCGAAGCGGAGCGCCGATCCGGGACCCATAACCACAGGACGTGGTTTGGCGAAGACTCGTGATTGTCAGCTTGCGTCACAACTTCTCCCTGTGGTTATGGGTCCCGGGTCTGCGCTGACGCTTGCCCGGCACGACAGGGGAATATATTGCCGCGCTCCTACGCCTTCTGCGCGTCCATCACCTTGCGCACGGCGGGGCGGTCGGACATGCGCTTGAAATGGTCGGCGATCTTGGGCGTCGCGTTGATGTCGACGCTGTCGCCTTCGAGCCAGGTCGACAGGGTGTAAAGATAAGGATCGCAGATCGTGTATTGCTCGCCCATCACCCACGGCCCCTTGTACATCTTCTGCTCGATCAGGGCGAAGCAGGCGCCCATGGTCTTCGGGATCATCGCCTTCATGTCGGCGAACGAGCTCTCTTCGCTCGCCCAGCGTGCGCCGCGCATCTTGTGGGCATGGTTGATGTGCACGGTCGAGCAGAGGTAGGAGTTGAACGACTGGACCTGGGCGAAGTCGAAGGGATCGTCGAGCGGCGCGAGCTTCGCCTTGGGGAAGGTCTGCGCGAGATAGGCGAGCATCGCCGGGGTCTCGGTCAAAACGCCGCGATCGGTCACCAGCGCGGGGACGCGGCCTTTCGGGTTGATCGCGAGGTACTCCACGCTGTTCTGCTGGTTGTCCTTGAAGCTCAGCCGCTCCGCCGCGTAGTCGGCGCCGGCTTCTTCCAGGGTGATGTAGGTGGCGAGCGCGCAGGTGCCGGTGGCGTAGTAGAGCTTGAGCATGTCGGACCTCATGGGAAAGCCGGAAGGTAACGGCTGCGGGCCCCGAGGTCCATAGCACGAACCTCTCTTCGCAGTTGCCCACCGGCGCCCGGCTGTGCCAAGACGCCCCGAGTTGGAGGGGCTTTCCCATGACCGTACTCATCGCCGGTGGCGGCATCGGCGGGCTGACGCTTGCGCTCAGCCTGCACGGAGTCGGCGTTCCCGTGAAAGTGTTCGAGAGCGCCGCCGAACTGCGGCCGCTCGGTGTCGGCATCAACGTGCTGCCGCACGCGGTGCGCGAGCTGATCGAGCTCGGGCTGATGGACAAGCTCGATGCCAGGGGCGTGCGCACCCGCGAGCTTGCCTATTTCTCCAAGCACGGCAAGCCGATCTGGAGCGAGCCGCGCGGGCTGGAGGCCGGCTATAAATGGCCGCAGTTTTCGATCCATCGCGGCACGCTCCAGCAATTGCTGCTCGACACCGCCATCGAGCGCCTCGGCCGCGACAACATCCTCACCAGCCATCATCTGACCGGCTGGAGCGAAACCGCCGACGGCGTGCGCGCCGATTTCGTCGACAAGGCCACCGGCAAGGCCGCGGGGACTTACGACGGCACGATCCTGATCGCCGCGGACGGCATCCATTCCGCCGCGCGAGAAAAACTCTATCCCGACGAAGGCCCGCCGATCTGGAACGGCCGCATCCTGTGGCGCGGCGTCACGCCCGCAAAAGCCTTCCTCAGCGGCCGCACCATGATCATGGCCGGTCACGAGATCCTGAAATTCGTCTGCTATCCGATCTCGAAGGAACCGGACGCCGCGGGCAACCATCTGATCAACTGGGTTGCCGAGCGCCACATGCCGCCGACCTATCAATGGCGGCGCGAGGACTATAACCGCACCGCGCGGCTGGAGGAGTTCTTACCCTGGTTCGAGAGCTGGCAGTTCGACTGGCTCGGCGTGCCCGGCCTGATCAAGAACTGCCCGCACGCCTATGAATATCCGCTGGTCGACCGCGATCCGGTATCGCAATGGACTTTCGGCCGCGTCACGCTGATGGGCGACGCCGCACATCCAATGTATCCGATCGGATCCAACGGCGCCTCGCAGGCGATCCTCGATGCGCGCACCATCACGCGCGAGATCCTGGCGCACGGCCCGACGCAAGCGGCCCTGCTCGCCTATGAGGCCGAGCGGCGGCCTGCAACCACCAGTCTCGTCCTGCTCAACCGCAAGAACGGCCCCGAGCAGGTGATGCAGCTGGTCGAGGAGCGCGCGCCCGACGGCTACAAGGTCGTCACTGACGTGCTGTCGCAACAGGAGCTCGAGGATGTTGCCGCCAATTACAAGCGCGTCGCCGGCTTCCAGGTGGAAGCGCTGAATGCGAAGCCGCCGATCGTGAGCAAGGACGCGCGCGCGACGAAATGAGTATTCGCACGAAGCGAGACGCACGTTGATGCGCCCTCGCCCCTTGCGGGAGAGGGCAGCGACGCCGCTAGACGCAAGCTCACTCGGGTGAGGGGTCTGTCTCCGCGAGTCTAACTCTCATTTGAACTCGCCGAGACAAACCCCTCATCCGGCGCTTCGCGCCACCTTCTCCCGCAAGGGGAGAAGGAAAAAAGACTGCGCGGCAGCTATTTGCCCACCACCCTCGCCGCCTCCAGCAGCCGCTCGCTCGCCGTCGCCGTCGCCAGCAGCGTTCCGTCCTCTGCCATCAGCTTTGCCTCGACGAACGCAATCGTCTTGCCGAGCTGCGTCACCTTGGCCTCGCCGATGATCGGTCCGGGCTTTGCGGGCGCCAGGAAATTCACGGTCATGCTGATGGTGGTGGTGTAGAGCCTGCCCTCGCTCATCACCAGCACGGCGGGGCCCATCGTGTCGTCGAGCATGGCCGAGAGCATGCCGCCCTGGATGAAGCCGGCCGGATTGCAGAACTCCGGCTTGCCGTCGAAGGCGAGCTTGATCCAGCCTTCCCTGGGTCGGGCATCGAGCAGGCGCCACCCCAATAGCTCGGCACAGGGCGGCCTGGGAAAGTTGTCGAGCGCGGTCTTGATCATGCGAGCCTCCGTTGCCTACCACAGCTAACGCAGGCCTGCTGCCAGCATTTTGTCAGCAGGATGGGCTGCTAGGGTCCAATCCATGCGCAATCACCTTGCGCATGACGTTGGGCAATGCTTCATCGGCGAGCGTGGCGATCGGCACCCAGCGCATGCTGGCGGGTGCCCGCGTCCGCGCTTCCACCCTCGCCGTGTAGACCACCAGTTCCAGCGGAAAATGCGTGAAGACGTGGGTGACCACGCCGACCTTGCGCTGCCAGCGCGACAGCCCCTTCAACTCGGGCGCCTGCCGTTTTGCCTTGGCGTCGTCCTGCCCGGCCAGCCAGTCCGACCCCGGTACTTCGGTCATGCCGCCGAGCAACCCCTTTTCGGGACGGGTGCGGACGAGAAGCTCGTCGCCGCGCGTGACAACGAAAGCGGCGCCGCGCCGTAGCGCGCCGCTCTTCTTCGCGGCCTTGCGCGGAAACGTGTCCTGCGTTCCCAGCGCGCGCGCCGTGCAGCCCTCGTTCAGCGGGCATAGCGAGCAGGCCGGCTTTTTCGGCGTGCAGATCGAGGCGCCCAGATCCATCAGCGCCTGCGCGCTATCACCGGCGCGAGAATCGGCAAGCAGCGTCGCAGCCAACTCCTGAATCAGCGGCTTGGCCTGCGGGAGCTCTTCCTCAACTGCAAAGAGCCGCGAGACCACGCGCTCGATATTGCCGTCGACCGGCATGGTGCGTCGATCGAACGCTATCGCCGCGATCGCTGCCGCCGTATAGGGCCCGACGCCCGGCAGCGCGCGCAGACGCACTTCGGTGTCGGGAAAGGTGCCGCCATGCTCGCGCGTCACCGCGACCGCGCAGGCATGGAGATTACGGGCGCGAGAATAATAGCCCAGCCCGGCCCACATCCGCAGCACATCCTCCTGCGAGGCCCGTCCGAGCGCGGTGACATCAGGCCAGCGCGAGACGAATTTTTCGAAATAGGGCCCGACCGCCTTCACTGTGGTCTGCTGCAGCATGATCTCGGACAGCCAGACGCGGTAAGGGTCGGATGCTTCGCCGGGCGGAGCCCGCCAGGGTAATCGGCGGCGGTGGCGGTCGTACCATTGGAGCAGCGCGAGCGGACGCGATGGGGTCTCCGGCGGAACTGGTTCCGATTTCGCCTTGAGGGCGGATTTGGGGCTCATGTCCGCACTGTAACGGCAATGCGTCGATCTCTCCACGTCGTGCCCACGCTTGTCGCGGGCATCCACGTTTTTCTTCGCGGTGAAGAGCCTGCGGCCGACGCCCCGGAGTGCTATAAGGTCCCATGTCCAAGCTTCGACCCATCAAACCCGGTCCCCTCAGCGCCAAGCCGCTATCGCTCCTGCTCAACGACGTCTTTGCCGAGGCCTATGCCAAGCAGGGATTTGCCGCGCGCGAGCTGGTGACGCGATGGGCGCAGATTGCCGGGCCGGAGATCGCGGCGCACGCCGAGCCGCTCAAGATGCAATGGCCGCGGCCGGTCGAGGGTCAGCCGCAGGAGCCGGCGACGCTGGTGCTGCGGGTCGAGGGGCCGATGGCGCTCGAGATCCAGCACTCCGCCGATGTGATCCTGCAGCGGGTCAACCGCTTCTTCGGCTGGAGCGCGGTCGGCAAGCTGGCCTTTCGCCAGGCTCCGCTATCACGCGCCCGCCGGCCGACCCGGCCCGGCCCGCCGGACGCCAAATCGGTGGCCGAGGTGGCTGAGCGCCTGGGCGATATCGAAGATGAACAATTGAAGTCGGCGCTGGCGCGCCTCGGGGCCGCCATCAAGCGAAATTGAGCCTTATTCTGCGGCCAAACTGGACCTGTCCTTGCCGCTCGCCATTGCCTCAAACGACGTTTCAAGCTAGCGACAGGCCGTCTGAATGGGAATTCGGGCGAGACCACGCCAATCCGGGAGCCGACCTTGATCATCACCCGCCGCGCCTTCACCTCGATGCTGTCGCTGACCGGGCTTGCCGCGCTCGCCGGGTTCTCTCCGCTGCGATTCATCTCCGATGCCATGATCCCTGAAGCCATGGCGCAGGCAGCGGCTGGTGACGTGGCCAAACCGGTGTCGCTGCCCGACATGGCGCTGGGCCCGAAGGACGCCGCCGTCACCATCACCGAATACGCCTCGATGACCTGCCCGCATTGCGCGGCCTTCAATGAGCAAGTGTTTCCCAAGATCAAGTCGGAATACATCGACACCGGCAAGGTGCGTTACGTCTTCCGCGAGTTCCCGCTCGACATCAAAGCCGCCGCCGGCTCGATGCTGTCGCGCTGCATCGCCAATGGCGACGCGCCGAAATACTTTGCCGTCACCGACATGCTGTTCCGCCAGCAGAACGATTGGGTCGTGAAGAACACCACGGAGACCCTGACGCGGATCGGCAAGCAGGCCGGTCTCACCCAGCAGCAGGTCGAGGCCTGCCTGAAGGACCAGGCGCTGCTCGACAAGATCGCCGCCGACCAGAAATATGCCAGCGACGTTCTGAAGGTCGATTCGACGCCGACGTTCTTCGTCAACGGCGAGAAGATCAAGGGCGAGACCTCGTTCGAGGAATTCGCCAAGAAGATCAATCCGCTGCTCAAGAGCTGATTCGCACGGCGCAATCCTGATTCGCATCTCGATAGCCGTATCTTTCCCGGCATAAATCCCTTGGGAAAAGCGGCTTTCGCCGGTTGCCCTCGCAGCGCACCGCGGCCATTGTCCAGCCGCATGAGGCGCCTCGCGCGACTCGCCCGGATACCGACATTGCCTTCCATGGTATTGTCCCGGCAGGGGGATTCGCGCCTGCCAACAGAGATGCGTGCTTATGAAAATCACCCGCCTGCGCCTTCACGGCTTCAAGTCCTTCGTTGAGGCCACCGACTTCGTCATCGAGCCCGGCCTGACCGGCGTGGTCGGGCCCAACGGCTGCGGCAAGTCGAATCTCGTCGAGGCGCTGCGCTGGGCAATGGGCGAGACCTCCTACAAGTCGCTGCGCGCCGCCGACATGGACGCGGTGATCTTCGCCGGCTCCGGCAATCGCCCCGCGCGCAACCACGCCGAAGTGACGATGACGATCGACAATTCCGATCGCACCGCGCCGGCGGCGATGAACGACAGCCAGCTTCTGGAAATCTCCCGCCGCATCGAGCGCGAGGCCGGTTCGGTCTACCGCATCAACGGCCGCGACGTGCGCGCCCGCGACGTGCAGATTCTGTTCGCCGACGCCGCCACCGGCGCGCGCTCGCCGGCTCTCGTCCACCAGGGCAAGATCGGCGAGATCATTCAGGCCAAGCCCGAGCAGCGCCGCCGCGTGCTGGAAGACGCCGCCGGCGTGGCCGGCCTGCACGCCCGCCGCCACGAAGCCGAGCTGCGGCTCAAGGCGGCCGAAACCAATCTCACCCGCGTCGAGGACGTGATCGGCCAGCTCGCGGGGCAAATGGAAGGCCTCAAGAAGCAGGCCCGCCAGGCCGTGCGCTATCGCGAAGTTGCGGCCAAGGTCCGCAAGGCCGAAGCAACCCTGTTCCATCTGCGCTGGATCGGCGCCCATGCCGACGTCAACGAATCCGGCCAGACCCACGATCTCGCGGTCCGCGAGATGGCCGAGCGGACCCAGCACCAGGCCGAGGCCGCTCGCATCCAGGCGATTCGCGCCGCCGAAATGCCGGCGCTGCGCGATGCCGAAGCGCGCGCCGCAGCGGGGCTGCAGCGCCTGACCAACGCCCGCGAGCTGCTCGATCGCGAGGAAGAGCGCGCCAAGGAGCGCGTCGCGGAACTCGAGCGGCGCCTCGCGCAGTTCGAAGGCGACATCTCGCGCGCCCAGCAGCAGACCATGGACGCCGATATCGCGCTGCAGCGCCTCGACGCCGAAGATGCCGAGCTGAAGGAAGAGATCAAGTCGCGCGTTGAGAAGCGCTCCGGCGTCGACGAGCGTGTCGCCGAAGCCGAGGCGGTGCTGACCGAAACCGAGCAGCAGTTCGCCGAGCTCACCACCGCGCTCGCAGACCTCACCGCCAAGCGCAACCAACTCGAAGCCAACGTTCGCACCCACCGCGACAAGCTCGCCCGGCTCGACCAGGAGATTTCGAACGTCGCGGCGGAAGAGCAGACGCTCACCGAGGAGACCGGCGGCTTCGGCGATCTCGACGAGCTGACCGCGACGGTCGAGAGCGCCGAGCAGACGCTGGCGGCCTCGGAAGCCGCCGCTCAGGCCAGCGAAGCCGCGCACGTCGCCGCGCGGCAGACGCTGGAATCCTCGCGCTCGCCGCTGGTCGAAGCCGACAAGCGCGTGCAGCGGCTCGATACCGAGGCGCGCACGATCTCCAAGATCCTCAACGGCGAGACCAAGAATTTGTGGCCGCCGATCATCGACGGCATCACCGTCGACAAGGGATTTGAAAAGGCGATCGGCGCAGCCCTTGGGGACGATCTGGACGCCCCGGTCGATCCGTCCGCGCCGATGCGCTGGACCAATGCCGGCGTCACCGACGGCGATCCGGAACTGCCCGAAGGCGTCGTGCCTCTCGCCAGCCACGTGCAGGCCCCGGCCGAGCTGACCCGCCGCCTGGCGCAGATCGGCGTGGTGCCGCGCGAGCGCGGCGCCGAGCTGGTCTCGCAGCTCAAGACCGGCCAGCGGCTGGTCTCGCCCGAAGGCGACGTCTGGCGCTGGGACGGTTTTGTCGCAGCCGCCCACGCGCCGACCGGCGCAGCAAGGCGGCTTGCCGAGCGCGCCCGCCTCATCGACATCGAGAACGAGCTGGAGCAGGCCCGCATCGACGCGCAGATCAAGCGTCAGGCGCTGGAGAACGCCGAGGCCGAGCTGCAGATGGCCGCCAGCACCGAAGGTGCGAGCCGCGAAGCCTGGCGCGCTGCGCAGCGCGAACTCAACGTCGCGCGCGAGCGCCATGCCACGGTCGAGCGCGAGATCAGCCGCCACGCTGCACGCAAGGCGACGCTGTCGGAAGCGCACAGCCGTCTGGCCGCCGACCGCGCCGAGGCCGAAGCCGCCTACGAATACGCCGAAGCCGGGATCTCCGAGCTGCCGTCGAGCGAGGACACCGAAACCCGTCTCGCCGCTGTCCGCAGCGACATCGAAGGTCATCGTCGCATGGCCGCCCAGGTCCGGGCCGAGGCACAGGCGCTGGCGCGCGAAGCCGAGCTGGCCGACCGCCGCGTGCAGGCGATCCTCGCCGAACGCACCGAGTGGCAGAACCGCAAGGAGAGCGCGGCCTCCCACATCGACACCATCCAGGCGCGCATCGCCGAAGTCTCAATCGAGCGCAGCGATCTCGAGAACGCGCCGGCCGTGTTCGCGGAGAAGCGCAGCGCGCTGATCACCGAGATCGAATATGCCGAAAACGACCGCCGCATGGCCGCCGACGCGCTCGCCAGCGCGGAAACCGCGATGGCCGAAACCGATCGCGTCGCCAAGCTGACGCTCGAGGCGCTGTCGAGCTCGCGCGAGGCCACCGCCCGCGCCGAGGAGCGCATGGAAAGCGCGCGGCGCCGACTCGATGACATCGAGCGCGAGATCCGCGACATGCTCGAAGTCGAGCCGCAGGCCGTTGCCGGGCTCGCCGAGATCGAGCCCGGCGCCGAGCTGCCGCCGCTGCACGACATCGAGGAAGACCTCGAAAAGATGCGCCGCGATCGCGAGCGCCTGGGCGCGGTCAATTTGCGCGCCGAGGAAGAGCTGCGCGAGGTCGAGACCCAGCATAATGGTCTGGTCACCGAGCGCGACGACCTCGTCGAGGCCATCAAGCGGTTGCGCCAGGGTATCCAGAGCCTCAACAAGGAAGCTCGCGAGCGGCTCCTGACCTCGTTCGAGGTCGTCAACAACCACTTCAAGCGCCTGTTCGTCGAGCTGTTCGGTGGCGGCGAAGCCGCGTTGCATTTGATCGAGAGCGATGACCCTCTTGAAGCCGGCCTCGAAATCATCGCCAAGCCGCCGGGCAAGAAGCCGCAGACGCTATCGCTGCTCTCCGGCGGTGAGCAGGCGCTGACCGCGATGGCGCTGATCTTCGCGGTGTTCCTCACCAATCCCTCGCCGATCTGCGTGCTGGACGAAGTCGACGCGCCGCTCGACGACCACAACGTCGAGCGCTATTGCAACCTGTTGCACGAGATGACCGCCTCGACCGACACGCGCTTCATCATCATCACCCACAACCCGATCACGATGGCGCGGATGAACCGCCTGTTCGGCGTCACCATGGCCGAACGCGGGGTCTCGCAACTGGTGTCGGTGAACCTGCAAGAGGCGGTGGACATTCTCGACCAGAACGTGGCGTGAGTCCGCTCCCGTCACGCACCTATTGACGTCGTCATCCGCGCAAGCGGATGATGACCACGAATGATGATCTCACCCACCCTCCCCGCCGAACTGAAAGCGGCCCTCGACGGCAAGCTCCAGGGGTTCTCGCGCGCCGACGCTGCGCAGCGATCGCAGAAAATCTCGACCACCTATCGTGCAGGGGGCGGCTCCGGCACGATCAAATCCGAGGCCGATGCGCTCGCCTATGCGCTCGCGAGGATGCCGGCGACCTACGCTGCGGTGGCGGCAAGTCTGAATGCGCTGACCGAGGTCGCACCGGACCTCGGTCCGGAAACGCTGCTCGACGTCGGCGCAGGTCCGGGCACCGCGAGCTGGGCCGCTGCGGAAGCTTTTCCGTCGCTGCAATCCTTCACCCTGCTCGATGCCAACGCCACGCTGAGCCGTCTCGCGCTCGAACTGGCGCGCGACAGCACGCGTCTGGCGAATTGCCGCTATCTGCCGGGCGATGCCGGCGCGAACCTCGCTGAGGTTTCGCAAGCCGATCTCGTCGTCGCGAGCTATGTCATCGGCGAGCTCAGCGAGGGCGATCAACGCAAGCTCGCGGAAGCGATGTGGGCGAAAGCGCGCCACGTGCTGGTCGTGATCGAGCCCGGCACGCCCGCCGGCTACGCCCGCATCCTCACCTTGCGCCAGCAACTGATCGCGGCGGGCGCCTATGTCGCCGCACCCTGCCCGCACGAAAAGCCGTGTCCGCTGACGGCGCCCGACTGGTGCCATTTCTCCCAGCGCTTGCCGCGCTCGCAGGCTCACCGCCAAATCAAGGGCGCCGAGGTGCCGTTCGAGGACGAGCGATTCATCTACGTGGCGCTAACCCGTAGGCCTCCCGCCACCCGCGCCGCGCGCGTGTTGGCGCCGCCGGATCTCGGCAAGGCCGAGATCACGGCAAAGCTCTGCACCGAGCAAGGCGTCGAACTCGCCAAGGTCCCACGGCGGGACAAGGTCGCCTATGCAAGCGCCCGCCGCTGGCGCTGGGGTGATGCCATCCTGTCCGAAAGTTAACCTGCTCCGGCGCTTTCGCCTTGAACTCGGATAGTCCCTCATCCGACCAAGTCTTACCTCTCGTCTGTACCGGGCTCTCGCTCGGCGTCAATTTGGTCTACCCTAGCGCCCGCCTTCTTCCCCCTTCAGGAGTTCTCCATGTCGACCGGCTGGATCGTTCTCGGCGTTATCGTCGTCCTCGTGTTCTTTGCCTTCGCCGCCTACAATCGGCTGGTGGCGCTGGGCCAGCGCGTCGGCCAGGCCTTTGCCGACGTCGACGTGCAGCTCAAGCAGCGCCACGATCTGATCCCGAACCTGGTCGAGACGGTGAAGGGCTATGCCTCGCATGAGCGCGGCACGCTCGACGACGTCATCAAGGCGCGCAATTCGGCGATGTCGGCGCAGGGACCGGCGCAGGTGTCCGCGGCCGAGACCCAGCTCTCCGGCGCGCTCGGCCGACTGATCGCGCTGTCGGAGGCCTATCCCGACCTCAAGGCCAACGCCAATTTCCAGCAGCTCGCCAGCGAGCTGTCCGATCTCGAGAACAAGATCGCGGCCAGCCGACGCTTCTTCAACAGCGCGGTCCAGGAATACAACACCGGCATCCAGCAGATGCCGGCAGCCTTGTTCGCCGGCATGTTCGGCTTCACCAAAAAGGACTTCTTCGATCTCGGCGCCAGCCGCACCGAGGTCGAGGCCACGCCGCAGGTGAAATTCTGAGTTGAGCCGATAGGCCGGCAGGGCATCGCGTCATGGCCGCGTATGGTCTCTACACGCACATCGCCTCGAACAAGTTTCGTTCGATGCTCCTGCTCGCCGGTCTGTTCGCGCTGGTCTACGTGCTGGTCTATGCCGGCGCGCTGATCGCCGAAGCCGTCATCAATGGCGACGAGACCGTCCTTCATTATCTGAGACGCGCCTTCTATGATCTGAAAGTCGCCGCACCGGTTGCGACCGTCGTGGCAGCGACCTGGATCGTGATCGCCTATTTCTTCCACCAGTCGATGATCGATGCGGTGACCGGCGGCCACGACGTCACCCGGCAGGAGCAGCCGCGGCTCTATAATCTGCTTGAAAATCTCTGCATCTCGCGCGGCATCACGATGCCGAAGCTGAAGATCATGGAAAGCCCGGCGCTGAACGCGTTCGCGACCGGCCTCAACCCGCGGCAATATTCGGTCACCGTCACCACCGGTCTCCTCAATGCGCTGGACGACCAGGAAATCGAGGCGGTGCTGGGTCACGAGCTGACCCATATCAAGAACGGCGACGTGCAGCTCATGGTGGTCGCCGTCATCATCGCGGGCGTGGTCGGATTCTTCGGCGAACTGTTCTTCCGCCTGTTCACGAATTTCAGCTGGAGCTCCGGCTCCGGCGGCTCGTGGTCGTCGGGCTCCTCCTCGTCACGATCGTCCTCGTCGTCGAACGACAGCAAGAGTTCGGGCGGCGGCGCGGTGATCGTCATCATCATCGCGGTCGTGCTGATCGTGGTGGCCTGGCTGTTGTCTCAGGTGGTGAAGCTCGCGCTGTCGCGCTCGCGCGAATATCTCGCGGACGCAGGCTCCGTCGAGCTGACGAAAAATCCGGACGCCATGATCTCGGCACTGCGCAAGATCGAGAACCGCGGCGAGCTGCCGGGCGCAACCTCGGCAGTGATGGAGCTCTGCGTCGACAATCCGCGCGAGGGTTTTGCCGATTTGTTCGCGACCCACCCCTCGGTGCAGTCGCGAGTCGACGCGTTGGTCAAGTTCGCCGGCGGCCATGATCCCGGCCCGCTGCCGCTTTCCGCCGACGAGGCCGAGGAGCCAGACACGCAAGCCGACCAGCAGGGCGTCCGACCGCCACCGCGCCAGGGGCCCTGGAACGACGTAGGCGGCGCGGCCAGTCCGCCGCCCCTGCCCGCACCCAGCTCCGCCGGAACCGCCAGCAGCAACCCGATAGGCAATCGAGTAAGCAATCCCTTGGGCAATTCCTTGGGTCCTTGGGGCCGCCATTGAGCGTGATTTGACGCCATGCCCGGCAGGATTCGTCGTGCTTGGGAAAAACCTCGGGAATTGCCATAACTGGGCCCTGCGGAATTGAATTCTCCCTTGTTTCTGCCATGTTCGCGCCCAACAGCAGACTTGGGACATGTCTGCGACATCGATTTGGGGCCCGTCCGATTGCAACCTCGCGATCGGGGGCGCGCGTTAGGGGACAGCAATGGCAAAGCCGGCAGTGGTTGTGGTGGGCGCGGACAAGGGTGGGGTCGGCAAGACCACGGTGTCGCGCACCCTGCTCGATTATTTTTCCGCCAACAACGTGCCGACGCGCGCTTTCGACACCGAATCGCCGCGCGGAACCCTGAAGCGCTTCCATCCTGACATCACCGAGATCGTCGACATGACGACGACGTCGGATCAGATGAAGATCTTCGATACGCTCAACGCGACGAGCCCGTCGGTCACCGTGATCGACGTCCGGGCCGGCCTGCTCTCGCCGGCGCTCGCCTCCTTGCGCGACATCGGATTCCTCGACGCCGCCAAGGCCGGCCAGATCACCTTTGCCGTGTTCCACATCCTCGGACCCTCGATCGCCTCGCTGGACGAGATCGCCGAGACCGCGGGCTTCATGGGCGGCGCGAAATATTTCCTGGTGAAGAACTTCATCAACGATACTCAGTTCTTCCAGTGGGATCAGTCGACTTACCAATCGTATTTCAACCGCATCAAGGACGCGACCGAGCTGACCATCCCCAAGCTCAACGAAATGGCCTATGAGCAGGTCGAGGTGTCCTCCGTCCCATTCCTGAAATTCGTCGCCAACAAGGGCGTCAACGACGAGGCCGCCAACTACTCCTTCGTGCTGCGTGGTTATGTCCGACACTGGCTGGCGAACGTCTGGAGTGAGTTCGATCGGATCCGGCTGACCGATATCGTCGGCTCGACGAAATCCGGGGCCCGCAACAGCGAAAAATAGTTGCGCAAGCCGGGCGGATACGGCTGGATTGGTCGCCAAGTTCGACTGATATAGCTATCGATGTCCGCAACGCCCCTCTACATCATTTGCTCGCCCCGCCCGCAGGTCGGCAAGACCCTGCTGGCGCGGCTTTTGAGCGAATTTTTGCTGCTCAAGAACGGCAACGTCGTGGCCTTCGACGTCAACCTGAAGGAGCCGTCGCTGCTCGACTATCTGCCAACGATCACCGAGACCGCCGACGTGATCGACACCTACGGCAAGATGCAGCTGATGGATCGCGTCATCGTCGATGACGGGCTTGCCAAGGTGATCGACCTCGGCTTCCACGCCTTTGACGAGTTCTTCAAGATGACGGAGGAGATCGGCCTGTTGAAAGAGGCTGCGCGCCGCCACGTCGCGCCGATGATCCTGTTCGTCGCCGACACCGACCGCGTCTCGGCCCGCGCCCACGAGATGCTGCGCGAACAGATCCCGCGGATCAACCTGATCACGGTGGACAACGAGCACATCGTGCGCGGCGAGCTGCCGGAAGCGATGGCCGGCGGCCGGCTGCTGCGCCTGCCGGCGCTGCCCGGATTCCTGAAGACCTATATCAGCCGCCTGAATTTCTCCTTCACCGGCTATCTTCGCCAGGAGAAGGATGCCTCGACCGAGCTGCACCAATGGACCCGGCGCAATTACCTCGCCTTCCGCGAACTCGAGCTCAGCCTGATCCTGCAACGGTCCTGAATATTTTACCCGGATAATATTGACGCCGAGCGACGTTGCGGTTACTGAGTGTACGCACCATCGTTCCTCAGCAAGGCCTCTTCACCGTGAGCATCGACCGTAAAGCAGCAATCGCCGCCTATAAGGAGCGGAAGACCGTTGCCGGCATCTACGTCG
Source organism: Bradyrhizobium sp. CAR08 (assembly GCF_052871955.1). Taxonomy (NCBI): domain Bacteria; kingdom Pseudomonadati; phylum Pseudomonadota; class Alphaproteobacteria; order Hyphomicrobiales; family Nitrobacteraceae; genus Bradyrhizobium; species Bradyrhizobium sp. CAR08. The sequence continues at coordinate 187,407 of NZ_JBIXJX010000012.1, read as the reverse complement.
TCCGCTGCGCGGCCTCGGGCGAGGCCTGGGTCGGCCAAGCCTCGAACCTCGAGACAATCCAGAATCGCATCTGGTTCTCGCTGCGCCAGGGTAGCCACACCTGCCGTAGACTCCAGACTGCGTGGAACATGCACGGTGAGGCAGGCCTGACACTCGGCGAATGCGAGCGGCTGAAAGATGAGGCGAGCGACTATGTCAGGAATGCGCTCCTCAAAGAGCGCATGCTGCATTGGCTGTCGGAGCTAACGGCCGAGCCGATCTGAACGTCGCCAGCCGTGCCGTGCCCTCAGTGCCCCTCGAACGTCATCAGCGTGCGCACCGGCACGTCCATCGCGCGCAGCTTGGCGGCGCCGCCGAGATCGGGCAGATCGATGATGAAGCAGGCGGCGACCACATTGGCGCCGATCTGGCGCAGCAGCTTCACCGCACCTTCCGCGGTGCCGCCGGTGGCGATGAGGTCGTCGACCAGGATCACACGCTCACCCGGCTGAATGGCGTCGACATGCATCTCCATCTCGTCGATGCCGTATTCGAGAGAGTAAGCGATCCGCACGGTGGTGTGCGGCAGCTTGCCTTTTTTCCGGATCGGCACGAAGCCGGCCGAAACCTGGTGCGCCACCGCGCCACCGATGATGAAGCCGCGCGCTTCCATGCCAGCGACCTTGTCGATCTTGTTGCCGGCCCAGGGATTGACGAGTTCGTCGACCGCACGGCGGAACGCACGCGCATCTGCGAGCAACGTGGTGATGTCGCGGAACAAGATCCCGGGTTTCGGATAGTCCGGGATGGTGCGGACGCTCGCCTTCAGATCATGGTCAAAAGTCATGGTGCCTCTCAATCAGCGCGACGCATCCAGGCGGAACGCGTTCTCGACAATTCGTAAGCCCACCTCGCCGCTCAGCGACATCAGCGATTCCGGATGGAATTGCACGCCGGCGACCGGCAGGGTCTTGTGCTCGAGCGCCATGGCGACGCCGTCCTCGGTGCTGGCGGTGACGGATAGCACCTCCGGCATGCTGTCGCGCTCGACATACAGCGAGTGATAGCGGCCGATGACGATCTCGTTCGGCAGATTGCGCATCAGCCGCCCGCCACGTACCTGAACCCGCGAGGGCCGGCCATGGGCGGGATGCGTGAGCTGCCCGAGCTCGCCGCCGAAATACTCGCCGATCGCCTGGACGCCGAGGCAGACGCCGAACACCGGCAGCTTGTCCTCCAGCGCCGCGTCGATGGTCTTCTTGATCCCAAAATCCTCGGGCCTGCCCGGCCCTGGCGACAGCACCAGCAAATCCCACCGCTTCTGCTTGAGCATGTCGAGCGCATGCACATGGCGGACCACGGTGACGTCGGCGCCGACCTGGCGGAAGTAATCGGCCAGCATATGGACGAAGCTGTCGTCATGGTCGATCAGCAGCACCCTCTTGCCGCTTCCGGTCGCATCGGGCGCAAAGGCCGACAGCGGCTTCGGCGGATCACCGCGCAGCGCCTGGAATAGGGCGGCGGCCTTGACCTGGCATTCGCGGTCCTCGGCGGCGGGATCGGAGTCGAACAGACAGGTGGCGCCGACACGCACTTCCGCGAGGCCCTCCTTCATCCGGATGGTCCGGATGGTGAGGCCGGTGTTGATGCTGCCGTCGAAATTCACCGCCCCGATCGCGCCGGCATACCAGCGGCGGGGCGAGCGCTCGTGATCCTCGACGAACTGCATCGCCCAGAGTTTTGGTGCGCCAGTGACGGTGACGGCCCAGGCGTGGGTGAGAAAGGCGTCGAGCGCATCGAAGCCGGGACGCAGCATGCCTTCGACATGGTCGACGGTGTGGAACAGTTTTGAATAGGTCTCGATCTGCCGGCGCGCCAGCACCTTGATGGTGCCGGGAACGCAGACGCGCGCCTTGTCGTTGCGGTCGACGTCGGTGCACATGTTGAGCTCGAACTCGTCCTTCTCGGAGTTCAGGAGCTGGCGGATCTGCTCGGCATCGCCGATCGCATCGGTACCGCGCGCGATCGTCCCCGAGATCGGGCAGGTCTCGACCCGGCGTCCGTCCGAGCGCACGAACATTTCCGGAGAGGCCGAGACGAGAAATTCGCCTTCGCCGAGATTCATCAGCGCGCCGTAGGGCGACGGATTGATGACACAGAGCCGCTGGAACACTTCCGCCGGCGAGCGGTCGCAGGGCTCGGCGAAGAGCTGCCCCGGCACCGCCTCGAACAGATCGCCACGCGCAAAGGCAGCGCGCGCGGTCTCGACAGTGGCCTGATATTCGCCGGGGGCGTGATCGGCAAAACCCTGGCGCGGTGTCTTGAGGTAGGGGCTCTCGGCGGTCTCGTGCGGCAGGCCCGCGGTGGACTTGCCCTTCCACGCGAAATCGTATGTGAGCACGACGCCGCGGCCGGTGGCGCGGTCATAGGCGAGCAGGCGATCGGGGACGTAGAGCACGATGTCGCGCTGGTCGCTCTCGCGCGCGCGCTTCTGCACGAGGTCCTCGATCTGGAACACGAGATCGTAGGCGAAGGCGCCGAACAGGCCGAGCACGCCGTCGTCATTGGCGGAGAAAGCGGCGACGAGATCGCGCACCAGCGACATCACGCTGGCGCGCCGCGTGCGCTGGTCTTCGTCGATCGGGGCTTCGCCGCGGATGATATGACCGGCAAGGCGCGTCGGCGTCGTCTCGGAGATCACGACGCAGGGTTCGCGCAAGACGTCGGCGAGGAAGGCGATCAGCACCTCCCCGCGCGCGTTCAGCGCTTCCAGCTTGAAATTGACGCCGGTGGTCTCGAGCTTGAGCGGCGGATCGGAGAAGCCGAGGTCAAAACTCTCGTAGCGGCCGGGCACGGTCGTGCCCGACGACAGCACCACGCCGCGGCGGCGGTCGAGCAGGCTGACGAGATCGTCGAGCCGGTTGGCGCCGCCGGAAAACTGTTCCGCCACGCGCGTGATCGCAAGCCCCGCGCGGGTCACGTAGTCGCTTCGAGCCGGAAGGGCAAAGACGGTCCTGTTCATGGGGTCCTCTTACGAAACTTGTCGAGGGAACGCCACACAGGACAAACGATCAGGCCGCCGCACTGCGTGGGCGACCTCAGACGATTTTGGGAGAATAAATCGCACCGGCCACCTCTCAGGAGGTGCGCCACCAAAGACGGGATGGGCGGACGGCGGTGCTCATGGGCGGATACTCACCATGGCGCGGGGACGACGTCAAGGCTGGCTGGGCTGGCTGCTCAACGCCGATCACCACAGTCGTCCCGGCGAAGGCCGGGCAATTGCGCACCAGGCCGGGGCGACACTGAAATGGTAGCGCGACTGGCGCAGCACACCTACCCCAGATGCTTCCTGAAAAACTCCGTCGCCCTGCCCCAGGCGAGCTCGGCGGCTTCCCGGTCGTGCACGGCCTGGCGCTGCTCGTTGACGAAAGCGTGCTCGGCGTCATAGCGGAACAGCTCCAGCGACTTGCCGGCGGCCTTCATGGCCTTTTCGAAACCGTTGACCAGCTCCGGCGTGCACCAATCGTCCTTGTTGGCGAAATGGGCCTGAAGCGGGATCTTGACGTCGGCGGGCTTGGCCGCCTGCTCTGGCGGGATGCCGTAGAACACCACGCCGGCGGCGAGCTCCGGCACATGCACCGCGCCGATGATGGTGACGGCGCCGCCGAGGCAGAAGCCGGTCAGGCCCACCTTGGCGCCGTTGCGCGACAGATATTGCGTGGCGCCGCGCACCGTCTGCGTGGTGGCGTCCATGAAGTCGAGCGAGTTCATCTCTTTGCCGGCGGCGTCGGTGTCGTGATACGGCACCACCTTGCCCTTGTAGAGATCTGGCGCCAGCGCATCGAACCCGGCCAGCGCGAAGCGGTCGCAGAGGCCCTTGATCTGGTCCGAAAGGCCCCACCATTCTTGGATCACCACCACGCCCGGCGCGTTGCCGCGCGCGGCATTGGCGAGATAGCCCGATGCGTCCTTGCCGTCCGGGCGCTTGAAGGTGATGGCGGTTCCCATGGTGTCCTCCGACGAGTTTTTGGGGAGCGGTTGGCGGCATTTTGGCGTTTGAGCGGGCGATAGGCAATCGCGCCTGACAACACACTCTCGTGCCCAACAAAAAAGCCCCCTTGCGGGGGCCTCTTCATTCTCGCCTCGGGCCCCTCAGTGCGAGTCTGCCCAGACCTTCTTCTTGGTGAAGTACATCAGGCCGGCGAAGATGATCAGGAAGATGAACACCTGGAAACCGAGGCGCTTGCGCGCTTCCATATGCGGTTCGGCGGTCCACATCAGGAACGTGGTGACGTCCTTGGAATACTGCGCGACAGTGGTCGGCGAGCCGTCGTCATAGGTGACCTGGCCGTCGCTGAGCGGCTTCGGCATCTTGATGGCGTGGCCCGGGAAGTACTTGTTGTAGTAGGAGCCCTCCGGGATGGTCACACCTTCGGGCGCCTTGTCCTCAAAGCCCTGGAGCAGCGCCGAGACGTAGTCCGGACCCTGCTCCTGATACTGGGTGAAGAAGTCGACGATGAACATCGGGAAGCCGCGGCCGTAGGAACGCGCCTTGGTGATCAGCGACAGATCCGGCGGCGCCGCGCCGCCGTTCGCCGCACGCGCCGCCTGCTCGTTCGGGAATGGCGAGGGGAAATAATCCGCCGGCCGGCCCGCGCGTTCGAACATGTCGCCGGCGTCGTTCGGACCATCCTTGACCTTGTAGTCGGAGGCGAAGGCTGCAGCCTGCGCGACCGAATAGCCGGGACCGCCGGCTTCCGCGAGATTGCGGAAGGCGACGTAGGACAGGCCGTGACAGTTGGCGCAGACTTCCTTGTAGACCTTCAGGCCGCGTTGCAATGCGCCGCGATCGTACTTGCCGAACGGACCGGCGAACGACCATTTGTTGCCCGGCGGCTTGTCGCTGCCTTCGGAGGCGCGCGCGCTGTCGGCTGAGCCCGCAAACAACGCGCCCGCCAGCGCAAGCACGATCGCGCTCGACACCATCGGCGTCGACCTGCTCCCGGTTTTGGCCAGGACGGCATCCGAGATCGAGTTCGGCACCGGACGCGGCTTCTCGATCCGCGAGAGCAGCGGCAGCACGATCAGGAAGTAGGCGAAATAGCAGAACGTCAGGACCCGGCCGGCGATCACATAGATGCCTTCCGGCGGCTGCGCGCCGAGATAGCCGAGCAGGATGCAGACCGCGACGAAGATCCAGAAGAACTGCTTGGCCAGCGGACGGTACTTCGACGACTTCGTCCTGGCGGCGTCGAGCCAGGGCAGGAAGCACAGGATGATGATCGCCGAGAACATCCCGATCACGCCCGCGAGCTTGTTCGGGATCGAGCGCAGGATCGCGTAGAAAGGCAGGTAATACCATTCCGGCACGATGTGCGGCGGCGTCACGCCCGGGTTCGCCGGAATGTAATTGTCGGCGTCGCCGAGATAATTCGGCATGTAGAAGATGAACCAGGCGTAGAGCAGCATGAAGCAGGAGACGCCGAACATATCCTTGATGGTTGCATGCGGCGTGAACGGAACAGTGTCCTTTTCCGTCTTGGGCTCGACGCCATCAGGGTTGTTCTGGCCGGAGACATGCAGCGCCCAGACGTGGAGCACGACGACGCCCGCGATCAGGAACGGCAGTAGATAGTGCAGCGAGAAGAAGCGGTTCAGCGTCGGGTTGCCGACCGAATAGCCGCCCCACAAGAGCGTCACGATGCTCTCGCCGACATAGGGGATGGCGGAGAACAGATTGGTGATGACGGTGGCGCCCCAGAAGCTCATCTGGCCCCACGGCAGCACGTAGCCCATGAAGCCCGTCGCCATCATCAGGAGGTAGATGATGACGCCAAGGATCCACAGCACCTCGCGCGGCTCCTTGTAGGAGCCGTAATAGAGGCCGCGCAGCATGTGGACGTAGACAGCGACGAAGAACATCGAGGCGCCGACGGCATGCATGTTGCGCAGCAGCCAGCCGTAATTGACGTCACGGACGAGCAGCTCGACCGACTTGAAGGCGAGGTCGGCATGCGGCGTGTAGTGCATCGCCAGGATCACGCCGGTCAGGATCTGGATCCCCAGCATGAAGGAGAGGATGGCGCCGAAGGTCCACCAATAGTTCAGGTTGCGCGGGGTGGGATAGACCACGAAGGAGGAGTGCATGAGGCCGAGGATCGGCAGACGTCGCTCGATCCATTGCAGGGCCGGATTGCTCGGCTGGTAGTCGGATGGTCCGCTCATGATGCGATCCTGAGGAAATAATACGACGAGACGGCGCGAAGCTTCGGACGAGGGCCCGAAGCTCAGCCGATCTGGATTTTGGTGTCGGAAACGAACTGGTACGGCGGCACCGGCAGGTTCGCGGGCGCGGGCCCCTGGCGGATGCGGCCGGACGAATCGTACTGCGAACCATGGCAGGGGCAGAAGAACCCGTCGTAATTGCCTTCATGGGCGATCGGGATGCAGCCGAGATGGGTGCAGATGCCGATCACGACCAGCCACTGCTCATGGCCGGACTTGACCCGGGCCTCGTCGGACTGTGGATCGGGCAGGCTCGCCACGTTGACGGCGCGCGCCTCGTCGATCTGCTTCTTGGTGCGGTGGCTGATATAGATCGGCTTGCCGCGCCAGAACACCTTGATGTCCTGCCCCTCGGCAACCGGGCTGAGATCGACCTCGATCGGCGCACCAGCGGCGATGGTCGACGCATCAGGATTCATTTGGGAGATAAAGGGCCAGAGCGCGGCTGCGCCCCCTACTGCTGCAGCTGCCCCCGTTGCAACGAATAAGAAATCACGGCGTGTCGGATGGTCCGCCGAAGACGCTGTCGTCACGATTCCAACCCTTTCTTCTTATGCAGCCGGCGGAACCGCTCCGGGAGCCCCCAAGGTCCCCGGAACAGCCTGTCGGCGCCCGCGGCCCCCCGCGGCGGCAGAACTTCGCGTGCCCCCACCAAAACAAGGCGAAAACAGCAGTCCAGAATCGTTCTATTGGCACCCTTGCCGGGCGAGCGCAAGCCCGCTATCGGCGCGGGAGCGTGCAATGCACGAATTCCGCGGCCAGCGATGTTTTATTGAGACATTTCCGGCCCGCACCGAACCCGGCACCGCCCATGCAGATAGCGCTTTTCCAACCCGACATCCCCCAGAACACCGGCACGATTCTCAGGCTCTGCGCCTGTCTGGGCATGGCCGCCCATATCATCGAACCGGCGGGCTTCCCGGTCTCCGACCGGCATTTCCGCAGGGCGGGAATGGACTACCTCGATCAGGTCAGCATCGTCAGGCATGACTCCTGGTCAAAGTTCGAGCAATGGCGGGCGGCGCAAGGCGCTCGCCTGCTGCTGTTCACCACCAAGGGGGCGACCGACTACCGCGATTTCCGTTACCAGACGGCGGACATCCTGCTATTCGGGCGCGAGAGCGCCGGCGTCACCGAGGCGGTGGTCGAGGCGGCGGACGCGCGGCTGGTGATCCCGATCGCTCCGGGGCTGAGGTCGCTCAATGTCGCCATGACCGCGGCGATGGCCGCAGGCGAAGCGCTAAGGCAGCTCCGGAACCCGCAAGTTTGAGATGTTGAGGAGAGACGGTTGAGTTACGCGGTCAAGGAAATCTTCCTGACCTTGCAAGGCGAAGGCGCCCATGCCGGGCGCGCGTCCGTGTTTTGCCGTTTTGCCGGCTGCAACCTCTGGAGCGGGCGCGAGGCCGACCGTCAGGAGGCCACTTGCAAATTCTGCGACACCGATTTCGTCGGCACCAACGGCACCCTCGGCGGTCGCTATGGCTCGGCCGCGGAACTCGCAGACACCATCGCCGCGCAATGGACAGCCTCCACCGACAACCGCTATGTGGTGCTCACCGGCGGCGAGCCGCTGCTCCAGGTCGATACCGCGCTGGTCGACGCGCTCCATGCCCGCGGCTTCGAGATCGGCGTCGAGACCAACGGCACCATCGCCCCGCCCGAGGGGCTCGACTGGATCTGCGTCAGCCCAAAGGGCGGCAGCGATCTGGTGATCCGGCGCGGCCACGAGCTGAAGCTGGTCTATCCACAACCGCTCGCCATGCCGGAGGCCTTCGCGGATCTCGCCTTCGAGCGCTTCTCGTTGCAGCCGATGGACGGGCCCGAGGTCGCCCAAAACACCGCGGGCGCCATCGACTATTGCCTCAATCATCCGCAATGGCGGCTCAGCGTGCAGACGCATAAGTCGCTCGGTATCAGATAGGATTGGTTTTCGAACAGATGTGGGAATTGACGAAATCGTTTCGCTTCGAGGCGGCGCACTCATTGTCGGGAACGACGTTCGGCGCGGCCAGCGAAGAGATCCACGGCCACTCCTTCCGCGCCGAGGTGACGCTGCGCGGCACGCCCGATCCCAAAACCGGCATGGTGGTCGATCTCGGCCTGGTCCAGCGAGCCATCGATGATGTGCGGATGACGCTTGATCACAAGTACCTCAACAAGATCGAGGCGCTGGGCACACCGACGCTGGAAAACCTCTCGCGCTTCGTCTGGGAGCGGCTGGCCCCTATCGGCAAGCTCACCCGCGTCAGCATCCATCGCGACAGTTGCAACGAGAGCTGCACCTATTACGGTCCGCAGGGCTGACGGAATGACATCCACATTGGACCCGAGCTCGATCGAAGACCGCAAGACGCGCGCACGCGCCTGGTTCGAAGCCTTGCGCGACGACATCTGCGCGAGCTTCGAGCGGCTGGAGGACGATGCCCCCGAGAGCCTTTATCCCGGTGAGGCCGGCCGCTTCAAACGCACACCCTGGCAGCGCACCGATCATACCGGCGCGGCCGGCGGCGGCGGCGTGATGTCGATGATGTCAGGCCGCCTGTTCGAGAAGGTCGGCGTGCATTGCTCCACCGTGCACGGCGAATTCGCGCCAGAGTTTCGCGCGCAAATTCCGGGCGCGGCGGACGACCCGAAGTTCTGGGCCTCCGGCATCTCGCTGATTGCGCATCTGCGCAATCCGCACGTGCCGGCGGTGCACATGAACACGCGCTTCGTCGTCACCACCAAAGCCTGGTTCGGCGGCGGCGCCGATCTTACGCCGGTGCTCGACCGCCGGCGCACGCAGGACGATGCCGATAGCATCGCCTTCCACGCCGCAATGAAACAGGCCTGCACGCAGCCGAACGGCATCGCCGATTACGACAAGTACAAGAAGTGGTGCGACGAGTATTTCCACCTGCCGCACCGCAAAGAGGCGCGCGGCATCGGCGGCATCTTCTACGACTGGCACGACAGCGGCGACTGGGACGCCGACCTCGCCTTCACCCGGGATGTCGGCCGCGCCTTCCTGAAGGTCTATCCCGACATCGTGCGGCGCAATTTCGCGACAAGCTGGACCGCGGAGGATCGCGAGGAGCAATTGATCCGGCGCGGCCGCTATGTCGAGTTCAACCTGCTCTACGACCGCGGCACCATCTTCGGTCTCAAGACCGGCGGCAATGTGGATTCGATCCTGTCGTCGCTGCCACCGGTGGTGAAATGGCCATGACGACGATGAAGCCCGCGATGAGACCGCTGCCGCGCGCCATGCTGATCGACATGGACGACACCATCCTGTCGGCCTATGCGCGGCCCGAGATCGCCTGGAACACGATCACAGCGGAGTTCGCCGAGGAACTCGCGCCGCTGCCGCCGCAACTGGTCGCGAGCACCGTCCTGGCCTTCGCGAAGAATTTCTGGGCGAATGCGGACGCTTCCTGGCGGATGAAGCTCGCCGAGGCCCGGCATCTCACCGTCAAGGGCGGTTTCACCGCGCTCGCGGCCGCCGGTCATCGCGCCCTGCCCGACGACCTCGCCATTCGCCTGGCCGACCGCTTCACCGCCTATCGCGAGGAGGAGATGTTCGTCTTCCCCGGCGCGCATGACGCTATCGACAGGCTCAAGGCGCTCGGCATCAAGCTCGCATTGGTGACCAACGGCGCCGCGGACACCCAGCGCGCCAAGGTCGAACGCTTCGAGCTGGCGCACCGCTTCCACCACATCCAGATCGAGGGCGAGCACGGTTTCGGCAAGCCCGAGGAGCGTGCCTATCTGCACGCGATGGAGGCGCTCGGCGTCACCGCCAAGGACACATGGATGATCGGCGACAATCTGGAATGGGAAGTCGTGACGCCGCAGCGTCTCGGCATCTATGCGATCTGGATCGACGTGCATGGCGACGGCCTGCCCGAAGGCACGATCGTCAAGCCCGACCGCATCATCCGCTCGCTGACAGAACTGGTGCCGGACTGACTGCAATCGGGGTGCGCAAACAAAAACGTCGAAAACAACCCCATGCACAGTAGACGGCCGCAGCAAAATCAAAGACTTGCGGCAAGCGCAAACTGCGGATCTGACGAAATCATTTGCGCCGTCGGGCAAAACAGGCGCATGGTGTCATGGTCGCGACGCACGGGACGGAAGAGCCCTTGTGCCATCCATCGAACAGGCACCATTGCCTCTCGTGATGGGATCGCTCCGGCCTAAAGCTCTCTGATCGACGTTTCAGCAGTCTGGCCGGCGGATGCGCGCTACCGCAACACATCCACTGACCGAGTAGCCCGTGATCGGCATGTCATGCCGGTTTGCTAGCTTCGCCGTCAATCAACCCGAAAGGACCATCCATGGAACTAAAAGCCGGCGATATCGTCATGCTGAAATCCGGCGGGCAGCCGCTCACCGTCGCGGACGTGAAGGGCGACGACGTGATCTGTCTCTGGATGGGCGCGGAGGGCGATCTGTTTCGCGAGACGCTCCCGCTTGCGGTGCTCGAGCACCTGGAAGAGCTCGACGACGAAGACGAGGATGAAGACGACGAAGACGAGGAGTAAGCGCGGCTGAGGCCGCGTCCTCATTAGGTCGGGGTGCTCGGCTCCGCCCAACTTGGTGTCCGCTCCTCTGTCCATATCGGCACGAGAGCGGACATCGCTGGATGCTCGAACGTCAATCCAACGGAACGTTCAAACTGGTCCCTTTGGTGATGATGCCGCCACGGTTACCGATCTCGATCGAGCCATAGCGCTGCTTGAAGCAATCGGGCAACGGCCGGTCGCCTTCCATGCTGAGCCAAAGGCGCAATAAATGACGCTTCTGGCCTGCATCGGGCCAATCGCGGAATCCGGTCCGGTCATGCAGCAAGGCATGATTGTCAACGAACTGCATGTCGCCCGGCTGAAGCCGCATGCCGAAATGCAGCGCGGGATCATTTGCGAGCGCGTCAAAAAGATCGAGCGCCTCGACGTGAGCCGGCGTCAGTCTCGGCGCATCGGGAAAGCGCTGCGCACTATCGATATATTGGCGCTGATAAAACCCGGTCAGGAACCCCGCATGCCAATTCAGCACCGGGATTTCAAGATATGGCTTTTCGTTCTCCGGCACCTCGCCTCGTCGGTCCGTCGCGATCGGATCAAACAAGAGAGCGGCAAGGTCGGGACGTCTGTCAAACATCTCGTTGTAGATTGTCGTCGTACTGACAAGGAGAGAATCCCCTCCCTCCCTCGCCTCGCGAATGCATAACAATCCAACCACGTCGGACGAATCCGTGTGGAATGTTTGCCGTTCCGAGGTTTGATAAATTCGGGTGTTCGGATCCTTAGCATCGGCGCCGGTGTCACGGACGTGACCGAGAATGTGGCCCGCTGCATTCTGAGACCGCGCCGATCCAAGATGGGCGCCCACTCCGGAAAAGATCGTAGCGGCAAACTCCTGACTGTATTTTGCCACCGGGAGGCCGCGGATCACTTCGAAGCCAATGCCTACCAGGAGCTTCTTCTTGAGATCTTCCAGGTGCGCGCCGAGATGGGGAAGCGGAAAGCTTTCCTTCGTGATCTCGGCGATTTTTTTGTTTCTGCCAAGATATGTTTCAGCCACGCCCTCGAGTTCGGCGATTTCGCCGGCAGCAAGCGATATCAACCATCGATCAGGATTGGCTTTCATCTCAGCCCCCTCCCAGGCGGATGGGATATCGACCTTCCCTGGAGGGCGATGGATCCCGCTGGGCAGTGAGACCACATTCATAGGGTTGGTTCCTGAGGGAGATTGAACGTCAGACATCGGCGCGGACGATCGACGATATTGTGCCGACCGCTTGTTTGCAACTTGGCTGAGGCGCAGCCCTGGGCCGAGTGCACTGTCGCCGACAACGGGTGCGCTCGCTTGACGAGATCCGTTCCGGGCAGTTGGCGATCCGCTTCCGCCAAGGGGATCGGTTAACAACATGGCCTCTCGTGCGATCGATCAAAGCCCGGGAAAAAATGGCATCAGCCGGAACGTTCGCGAAGCTGGCTGAGTTAAAAGCCATACGCGTCGCGCTGTGGTCATAGCCGCACCGCGCGCCCGATAAAGGCCCTGCACGAAGCGAAACCTACTCTGCGGCGTGCTTCGCAGCACGGCCGCGCGAGGATCGCGATGTACACGACGGCGATATACGATGAGCTGAGGCAGATCGAGCGCGACGTCGTCGAAGGAGAACGCCGGCTCGCCGAGCAGGAGGCGCTGATCATCGAAATGAAGCGCCAGAACGAGGACACAACCAAAGCCGAAGGCGAACTTGAACGGATGCGCATGGAGCAGCGAGGTCGCGATCAGGATCGGCAACGTCTGCTCTCACGGCTGCAACCCTGAACAACTGCTCCCCATCAGGCTGATCCGCCAAAGGCGTCGCGTTCCTGAGCCGTGGCTACGGTGACAGTTGCCATTTTCGGTCAATGACGATGCAGCGGTTCAGATCAGCAAATCATGATGCGCAGGTAGAATCGCTTGGTGCGGGCTGTTGGTGCCGTGATCGTCCGCGTGTCCGTTCAGTGCATGAGGGACGAGCTTGACGTTGAACCCGAGGCCTTCTTCCTGACCGGGCGGAACGTGCGCATCCAGCGGATGATTGAACTCTTTCAGTCCGACTATCTCGACGAAAGCAGAAGGAGCTACGCCGCTATCGAACCGGAATACCGGTCCCTGGTCTGCGCCGCCGGTTTCGAACGCAGCCTTGGCCGCGTGTGCGTCGTCGGCGATTGCTGCAGATTGCGCAGCGTGCTGCGAGTTACCGTGGTCCACGGTGGCTGGTTCTGCTGTCTTCACGGTCCCCGCAGCCTGCGAAGCCGAAGAGGGATGCTCGGCGCCATCGCCGGCGCCGTTGCCCGGTTTGCCTCCATGTTCCGTCGATTCCGTGCTTGCCGCCTTTGCAGATCCTGGCTCCGAAGCGCGTTGCGAGTTGCCGTGGCCCGCGCTGGCGGGCGTTGCGGCGGCCGGATCGATCGCTGCTCCGTCCAGCGGGCTTGCAGCGGCTGAGTGCCCGGATTTTCCGTGTTCCGCGCCGTCTGGTTCTGCCGTTGTCGCTGGTGTTTGCGCGCCTTCGGAAGCCGAAGCGTGATGCTCGCCACCACGGTCGGCGGCGTTGCCCGCTTTGGAGCCAGCTCCAGTCGATTCGCTGGCTGCCGCCTTCGAAGATTCTGGTTCTGAAGCGTGCTGCGCATTGCCGTGACCCGTGCTGGCGGCCGTTGCGGCGCCCGGATCGATCTCGGTTGCGTCTGGTGCGTTTGCAGCGGTTGAGTGCCCGGATTTGCCGTGTTCCGCGCCGTCTGGTTCTGCCTTCTGCGCTGCCCCTCCCTGAGCCTCCGGGTCCTTAGTGTGATGCTCGGCGCCATTGCCGACGCCGTTGCCGGGTTTGCCCCCATCTTCCGTCGACCCCGTGCTTGCCGCCTTTGCAGATCCTGGCTCCGATGCGTGCTGCGGGTTGCCGTGGCCTGCACCGGCGGCTATCGCGGCGCCCGGATCGATCTCGCCTGCGTCTGGTGCGTTTGGGGCGGCGGAGTGCCCGGATTTGCCGTGTTCGGCGCCGCCTGGGTCGGCCTTCTTCGCTGGCCCTCCCGGAGCTTCCGAAGCCGAAGCGTGATGCTCGGCGCCATTGCCGACGCCGTGGCCCGCTTTGGAGCCAGCTTCAGTCGATTCGTCGGCTGCCGCCTTTGCAGACCCCGGCTCCGAAGCGTGCTTCGAGTTGCCGTGACCCGCGTCGGCGGCCGTTGCGACGTCCGGATCGGTCTCGGCTGCGTCCGGTGCTTTTGCAGCATTTGAGTGCCCGGCTTTGCCGTGTTCCGCGCCGTCTGGTTCTGCGTTCTTCGCTGACCCTCCTGGAGCGTCCGAGGCCTTATCGTGATGCTCGGCGTCATGGCCGACGCCGTTGCCCGGTTTGGAGCCAGCTTCAGTCGATGGGTCCGAAGCGTGCTGCGAGTTGCCGTGCCCCGCGCTGTCGGCGGTTACGACGCTGGGTTGGCCGATCTCGTTGGGCCCCGTCGGCGAAACGCCGTTGCCCGCGTTGGTCGGACCATTGTTCGATGCGACATTTGCCGCTGCCGGGGCCGTCGCGCTATGAGCAAGCTCGATGGATGATGCGTGAGCCGACGCGGCAGACGCACCATCGCTCTCTTCCGTTGCATCCGCCGACGCGTCGCTGGAGCTTCTGAGCCTCGTCGACGTTCCCAAGCCGGTCCGGGCCTGCCCGAAATGGAAACCCGAGCCGTTGTTGGCCAGAAGGGCCCAGGCTCCAGCCGTCCCGAGGGTGCTCTCGCTCCCCTCGATACTGGTTTGGACATGATCCTTCGTCAGAGCGGCCTCATCGGTTGCGATCGCCGGTATCAGCGCGGCTTCGAGCTGCTCCAAGGTGGTCGCAACAGCCGCGCCATCTGGCTCGGAGCCGACATCCGCCTCCGCAACGGCCACAATCCCCTCGAGATGGATTTCCAGCAGGCCGCGATCGCCGATATCAAGGATATGATCGGTCGCATTCACATAGACGATCGTCTCGTTGCTTGCGGAGTCGTAGACCCAGGCGAGTGTATGTGGCGGTATAGACTTGGTTGCCGCCGTCATGTGCAGCCAGGCAAGCGCTCCGAAAGCCGCAAGATTGATCCTGCCCGGCCCAGATGCGAAATCGAACACGGCGTCGGAAGAGGTCGACTTGAACTGGTTAGACTCGGAGTCAATCGGGGAGCGATAAACAATTTTTTCAACGTCGCCGCCCCCGCCGACACCGGCATCGTGACCAGGGTCCGCGCCAACAAATTTATGGAGATTGTCACCCGCATCGCCCGGGCCCTTTTCGCCCAGAGCGCCTTCAGCGAGGTTGCCGTTTCCAGTGGTCACAGCGGCGAAAGACAGGCGGACATCGTGCGAAAGGAAACCCGGGGCTGAATTGTCGGCATGATTGGCGGCAGCATGGGTGATCGCGGCCAGTTTTGTGGTCGCACTCTCTTCAGTGACGGCCAGGATGCTGTCGATCGACGCTTGACGAAGGTCATGCGCGTGGGCGGCGAGATGGGGATCCTCCAGTGCGTAGATCAACGCACCGGTGAGAATAGCAAAGTTGCCATACCCTCCATGCATCGACATCGCATTGGAAAGAAGCCGCGGGAATTGATGTTCCGGGGCCGGGTCAACTCCGACCTGTATGTCGTTTGCTCCTCGCAGTAAGGGCACGGGAAGATCGGGCGCGCCCGATCCAGCAGGAGCGTGGTGCGTCCACGCTTTCGCGCCCCCGGATTGCTCGGCCGCGCGTAGCGCTTCCATTGCCGCCGCCGGGTTGGTGATTTGGGCGGCCTTGGCGAACAAGTCTCTCTGGGCCTGCGTGGGCGGCTCGCCGGATTCCCAGACGACGAGGTGCCGGAGAATCCCTTTTTTCCAGGGCTCGTACCCCGCGTGCTCGTCCACGTGGCCGACGCCGTTCTCATCCGGGAAGATGTCGTTCGCTTCCGACGCCTTGAGTTCGTCCGCAATTGCGAGCGCCAGAAATGCCAGGGAGAGCGCGGCCAGACCGGAGGGCCGTTGCAGCAATGCGATGGTCGCGAGCACAGTTCTGTTGGTGATCTCAAGCTTCTGGAAAATATTGTACAAGTGGACCTTGACCGTCCCGTCGGAAACGTTGAGCTGACGCGCGATCTCCTTGTTCGACATTCCTTCCGCCACGAGTCGTGCGATTTGACGTTCCCGTTGCGTCAACAGCTCCAGCATCCCTTCGACTTTGCTATCGCCGTCCGCCTCCTTGCCGGGTGCGGAGAGATCGGACTTCTCCAGTGCCACGCCGCTCTTCGTCATCAGCCGCAGCGATCGCAGCATCGTGGCGGGAGAGGCATACTTCGAAATTGCGCTGCAGGCGCCGGCTGCGATGGCTGAAGTCAGATCGTGGTCGGTATCGGACTCGGTGAAGAACACCAGGCGCGTGGAGAGCTTCTCCGCCTTCACAATCGCGAGGATCTCGGAGACCGTCAGATCCGGCACCTTGTCGGCAAGAAGCGCGACGTCAGGTGTCAGCTTCCGAATTGCTTCGAGGCAGCTTGTCCGATCGCTGGACGATGCGACAACGTCGAAGTCCGGCTGCGTCCCGAGGACCGACCTCAGTCCCTGCAGAACGATCGGCTGTGGATCGACGATCACGAGCCGGATGGGCTTGAGTATCCCCTGCCTGGCGGACGTGTCCAACATCGACTTTGGCCCTCGGCCCGGTCCCCTATGTCGTTCGCCATATGGCCGTGCCCGGGTGGGATATTAAAATCAAAAAAGGCCTGGCGGTTCCAGAGCCTGACCCAGATTTGGACGCGATGCGAGTGAAAAATATGTCCTTTGACCCGATGGCCGTTGCGGTCGACTGGCTTGATGCCTATCGCGCGGGCGATATCGAAGCGATTTTGGAACTTCATGCCGAGGACGCCGTGGTCCACTGCGGCTGCGCCGGCAGCCAAACCATCACCGGCCGCGAAGCACTTCGTGCCTATTGGGTCGATCACCTCCGGAAATATCCGGCAGGCACGTTGGATGATCTCAATCCCTGGCGCAACGACGGCACCATTATCTCGTACCTCACCAGTGCTGGCGTCATGAGTGCACTTTTGGCATTTGACGCCGCCGGCAGGATCAAGGAACTGGACTGCAGTCCCTCACACTAGACCCGCGGCGTGAACCAAACTGGCAGCGGGACAGCGCCACATCCGATTGATTAGATGAGCTGCCTCGCCGCAGCCGAGATCATCACTACGCCGCCGGTGATCACCGCGACGTCGAGGATCGCGGTGTGGATGTGCACCGGCATCCGCTCGACGAAGGCTTTTGCCAGGAACGCGCCGGGGATTGCGATTGCTCCGATCAGCAGCGCAAAGGCGAGCACCTGTGCGGTCACGGCGCCGGCGAGGCCGAACACCGAGATCTTGATGAGGCCGGTGCCGAGCGAGATCATGGCATCGGTCGCGATCACGGCCGCGCCTTCCAGGCCCGCGGCCATCAGCAGCGACAGCAGGATCACGCCGGAGCCGGAGGTGCCGCCGACCAGCACGCCATAGCCGACCGAGCCGGCCGCAAGCCCAGTGTCGCCGATCTTGACCTGGCGGCGGCGGAGCACACGGCGCAGCGGCACGCTCAGGATCAGCATGGAGCCGATCACCAGCGCCGCGCCCGCATTGGTCAGCCGTGTGTAGCCGTAGGCACCAAGCGCTGTCGTCAGTGCCGCACAGGCCAGCACGATCAGCGCGCGGCGGCGATCGGCATAGCGGAGATAGGCGAGCGCGCGGCTGGAATTGGTGAAGATCGCGGAGATCGCGATGATCGGCACCACCGGTTCGGCGCCGACGAGAGGCACCAGCACCAGCGGCATCAAGGCGCCGGTGCCGTAGCCGGCGAGACCACCGATAATCGAAGCAAACAACGCCATCAACGCGACCAGCAGGAGCTGAAAGATCGAGATGTCGGCGAAGCCTGAGACGATGGTCACGTTCTCTCATCGCGGCTGACGCGTGCCGCAGCTTGATCGGCGATGGAAGCGAGTGCGGCTTCCTCTAGGGGAAAATCCGCCGCAAGCCAAGCGTCCTCCGCGAGCGTCAACACATGTCCGAGCGAGGGTCCTTCCGCCATGCCGCGCGCGATGAAGTCGGCGGCGCGAAGCGGAAATTTCGGCGCAGTCCAGCGCTGCGGCAGCTCGGCGAGCGCACGCCATCGCGACGAGCCGACGTCACCGCCGGCTCTCGCCCAGCCCAGCAACACGCGATCGTGATAGCGATCCGCACCGAGCCGGTAGAGCAGCCGCCGCGCATCGGCTTCGTCCTTGGTGGCCAAGCGCCACCAGCGGTGCCCCATCGAATCCAGCGCCTTGGTTTCCGCATTGGAGAGCCTCAGGCGCGTGGCGACGCGCTTGGCGTCTTCAGTCACCGCGATCGCCAGCGCGGCGAGGCGCCGCGTGCTGCTTGCGGTGAGGCCGAGCTCGCGCTCGATCACGATCATCGCCGCGAGCGGTCCGGTGTAGACCACGCCGCCGGTCAGCGCCTGCAGCAATCCGCCATCGGCCATCGCAAGCGCGGCGGCGGACGCGCCGGGAGCGACCAGAAGCTTCAGCGTCTCCATGCGCAGCCGCTCGGCCGAGAGGCTCGCGAGGCCGGCGCGTCCCCGGATGCAGGCGAGATAGCCGTCGCGGTCGGGATCGCCGGCGCCGAAGGCGGCGTGGATGCGGAAGAAGCGCAGGATGCGCAGGAAATCCTCGGCGATGCGCTGGTCGGGATCACCGATGAAGCGCACGCGCCGCGCGGCCGCATCCGCGATGCCTCCGACGTAATCGTGGACGACGCCGTCGGCATCGACCGAGAGCCCGTTCATCGTGAAGTCGCGGCGCTCGGCGTCCTTCACCCAGTCGCGGCCGAACGCGACCTTGGCCTTGCGGCCGAAGGTCTCGGTATCCTCGCGCAACGTCGTGACTTCGTAAGGTTGCCCGTCGATGACGAGGGTGACGGTGCCGTGGTCGATGCCGGTCGGCACAGCCTTGATGCCGGCAGCTTTGGCGCGCCGCATCACCTCGTGCGGGAGCGCCGTGGTCGCGATGTCGATGTCGCCGGGGACGAGGCCGAGCAGCGCGTTGCGCACGGCGCCGCCGACAACCCGCGCCTCCTCGCCATCCGCATTGAGCAATTGCAGGACGCGCGCGGTGCCGCCCGAAATCAGCCAGGGCGCATCGGCGAGCATGGGCACCGCGCTCATCGGCCGGCCCTATCTTTCCACGCCCGGCACGAGCTTGCCGTTCTCGACATGGGCGGGGACATAGGTCGAATCCGGTGCGGCGCCGGAGAAATGCGCAAAGCCGATCAGCCCGGCGATCACCAGCACGAGCGCCGCCAGCGTGAGACGCGCGACGATGGTGATCGGCCAGGACGATTGCACGAACAGGCCGGAACGCGTGGCGGCCAGGAACAGCGCATAGACGGCAAAGGGAACGAGGAAGATTCCGATCTCGGTCAGGATCGGCCGGATCATGATGAATAGATCCGTTCGTAAAGCACGCGCAGCATGCCGGCCGTCGCGCCCCAGATGTAGCGTTCGGCAAACGGCATCGCGTAGTAGGACCGCTCCATGCCGCGGAATTCCTTGCTGTGCACCTGGTGGTTGGCCGGGTTCATCAGGAAGGATAGCGGCACTTCGAACGCATCATCAACCTCGGAATGGTTGATCGTCAGCTCAAAACCCGGGCGCACCCTGGCCACCGTCGGCAGGATGCGGAAGCCGAAGCCGGTGCCGTAGAGATCGAGATAGCCGATCGGCTCGACGAAGTCGCGCGACAGCCCGACCTCCTCCTCGGCCTCGCGCAGCGCCGCATCGAGCGGCGAGCGGTCGGTCGCGTCGATCTTGCCGCCGGGGAAGGCGATCTGGCCGGCATGGTCGTTCAGATGCGCCGAACGCTGCGTCAGCAGAATGGTCGGCTCGGGATGATCGACCACCGCGATCAAGACCGCCGCCGGCCGCACCGGCTGCTCGCGCGCGATGATCTCGAGCATCTTGTCGGTGCCGGGATCGCCCGAGGCCGGAATGATGTTGGGATCGTAGAGGCCGGGCGGAACGTCGAAGCCGAGCCGCGCGGCGGAGCGGGCGAAGAAATCCGCCGCACCGATCACGGCGGGATCGTTCCTGGAGATAGGCTTGTTCAAAGCGCGGCCCTCACCTGCTCCGCATCGGCCATGGCGAAGAACTCGCCGGCCGACTCGACACCGAACATCGGCTGGCCATCGACCATCCGCTCCTCACCCATGTCAACCAAATCGTAATAGAGCGCGCGGGTAACCTTGGCCCAGAGCTCGGCGCGGATATGCAGATAGGGCGTCAGCCCGCCGTCCTTGGCCTGCTCGAAGCGCAGCCGGTGCGCCGCGTCGCAGGTGACCCAGTCGTCGACATTGGTGCGGAAGCGGAGCACGCGATGGTTGGCCTCGCCGTCCTTCAGCATCTCGACCGCCATGAACGGCGCGTCGTCGACGCGAATGCCGACCTTCTCCACCGGCGTGACGAGGAAATGCTTGTCGCCTTCGCGCTTGAGGATGGTCGAGAACAGGCGAACCAAGGCATGACGGCCGATTGGCGTCCCCAAATAGAACCAAGTACCATCTGACGCGATTCGAATGTCGAGATCGCCGCAAAACGGCGGATTCCACAAATGCACCGGAGGCAGGCCCTTTTTGGCGCCTTCGGCATCGGCAGCAGTTTTGGCAGCGGCAGTCAGCCCCTCAAGACCGCGATCGGCGCTCTGCCCTTGGTTCGCCATGGTTTGCCCTGACTTTGTCATTTGGCACGATCGGTCATTTGGCACGATTGGTGCAGGTTTACGTTGTATCCGGGTACTCGGTTCCACCCCGCATTCGTCCGGTGTGGAGGTCGCCACTTCGTGATGCCCTACATATCCCTAAGCCGATAAGGTGGGGATAGGTTAATTCAACGAATACATGGCCTTCCTGCAAGTCTAGCATAGGGCCCACGTCTTGAGTTGAGGACGTGATGACATGACGACGCAAGCGAGCTGCATGGCAGGCTGAAGGAGCTAACGGATGGCGGAGAGTGTCGAGAAGCTCGAAGACGGAATCGTCCGTTCGGCCGAGCAGGTGTCGAGCCAGATTCGCGCGGCAAAGGATGCGATCGCGTCCGTCATCTTCGGCCAGGATCGCGTGATCGAGAACACGCTGGTCACGATCCTCTCCGGCGGCCATGCGCTGTTGATCGGTGTCCCCGGTCTGGCCAAGACCAAGCTGGTCGAGACGCTCGGCATCACCCTCGGCCTCGATGCCAAGCGCATCCAGTTCACGCCCGATCTGATGCCGTCGGACATTCTCGGCGCCGAAGTGCTGGACGAGAGCACCTCCGGCAAGCGTGCCTTCCGCTTCATCTCCGGCCCCGTGTTCGCGCAACTGCTGATGGCCGACGAGATCAACCGCGCCAGCCCGCGCACGCAGTCGGCGCTGCTGCAGGCGATGCAGGAGCAGCACATCACCGTTGCCGGCGCGCGTCACGATCTGCCGAAGCCATTCCACGTGCTCGCCACGCAAAACCCGCTGGAGCAGGAAGGCACCTATCCGCTGCCTGAAGCCCAGCTCGACCGTTTCCTGATGGAGATCGACGTCGACTATCCCGACCGCGACGCCGAGCGCCGCATCCTGTTCGAGACCACCGGCGCCGACGAGACGCTGGCGAAGGGCTCGATGACACCTGATGCACTCATCACCGCGCAGCGACTGATCCGGCGCCTGCCGGTCGGCGATTCCGTGGTCGAGGCGATCCTGTCGCTGGTGCGCTCGGCCCGTCCGGGTCCGGACGGCGGCGACACCAGCAAGTTCATCGCCTGGGGACCGGGCCCGCGCGCCAGCCAATCGCTGATGCTCGCGGTGCGCGCTCGCGCGCTGATCGACGGCCGCCTCGCGCCCTCAATCGACGACGTGCTCGACCTCGCCGAGCCCGTGCTGAAGCACCGCATGGCGCTGACGTTCCAGGCGCGCGCCGAAGGCCGCACGATTCCGGACGTGATCCGGCAATTGAAGACACGGATCGGTTGATGGCGGCGGAGAACGGGCACACAGCAAAGGAGGTCATCGCGATCCGACGTGCCGATGGCGAAAGCCGCACGCTCGCCGCTTCGCTGCCGCGCCTGGTGCTCGAGGCCCGCCGTATCGCCGCCAACGTCATCCACGGCCTGCACGGTCGCCGTCGCGCCGGCTCCGGCGAAAATTTCTGGCAATACCGCCGTTTCGTCTCCGGCGAACCGTCGCAGAATGTCGACTGGCGGCGCTCGGCGCGCGACGATCTCCTCTATGTCCGCGAGCTCGAATGGGAAGCCTCGCATACGGTCTGGATCTGGCCCGATCGTTCGCCCTCGATGGCGTTCGCGTCAAAGCAGGCGCGTGAATCCAAGCTCGAGCGGACGCTGATCGTCGCCTTCGCGCTGGCCGAGCTGCTGGTCTCCGGCGGTGAACGCGTCGGCATTCCCGGGCTGATGGCACCGACCGCGAGCCGCAGCGTCATCGACAAGATGGCGCAGGCGATGCTGCATGACGATGCCGACCGCTTGAGCCTGCCGCCCTCCTTCGTGCCCGCGGCGCTGGCCGAGACGATCGTGCTGTCGGACTTCTGGTCGCCGCTCTCCGAGATCAGGACCACGCTCGCCGGCCTGTCCGGCTCCGGCGCGCATGGCACGCTGGTGCAGGTCGTCGATCCCGCCGAGGAATCATTTCCCTATTCCGGCCGCGTCGAGTTCGTCGAGCCCGAGGGGTTCGGCGTGATCACCGCCGGCCGCGCCGAGAGCTGGGCGCAGGATTACACCGCGCGGCTCGCGCTGCACCGCGATCAGATCCGCGCCGAGACCAACAAGCTCGACTGGCTGTTCACGACGCATGCGACCGACCGCTCGGCCGCCGAGCTCTTGCTGTTCCTGCATGCCGGCATGCAGGTGAGCAAATCGGGCGCGCGCACCACAACGATCAAGGCGGGGCCGGCAGCATGATGGGACTGCCGCTCGCCTTCACCGAACCGCTGCTCCTGATCGGCCTCGTCAGCCTGCCGGTGCTGTGGTGGCTGTTGCGCGTGATGCCGCCGCGGCCGCGCCGGATCGAGTTTCCGCCGACGCGCCTGCTGTTCGACATCGCACCGCGCGAAGAGACCCCGTCGCGAACGCCGTGGTGGTTGACCGCATTGCGGCTGCTGGCTGCGGCACTGGTCATTTTCGCCGCCGCCGGTCCGATCTGGAATCCGCAAACAGGCGCGGCCGCCAGCAAGGCGCCGCTGATGATCATGTTCGACGACGGCTGGAGCGCGGCCTCGAACTGGGACATCCGGATCAGGGCCGCCGACGAATTGATCGCCAGTGCCGAGAACGACCGCCGTGCGATCGCGCTGGTGCCGCTGTCCGAGCCGAACCGCGATATCACCCTGATGCCGGCGGGCGCCGCGCGCGTCGCGCTGCGGCAGCTGACGCCAAAGCCGTATTCGATCGAGCGCGTCGAGACCCTGACCGCAATCGATCGCTTCCTGAAAGCAACCGGCGACTGCGAGATCGTCTGGCTCTCCGACAGCGTCGATACCGGTCGCGGCGAGGAATTCGTGGCGGGCCTCGGCAAGACCGTCGGCGATCGCAGCCTGACCGTGTTCGAAGGCGGCACCTCCGCGGCTCTGGCGCTGGTCGCGGCCGAGAACGCCGCCGCCAGGATGACGGTGAAGGTGCTGCGCACCGACGGCGGCATCGCCATCGGCACCGTGCGCGCGCTGGACCAGAAGGCCTCGCCGATCGGCGAAGCGCGTTATTCGTTCGGCCCGCAGGACAAGGAAACCGAAGCGTCGTTCGACCTGCCGGTCGAGCTGCGCAACGACATCACGCGGCTGGAAATTGCCGGTGAGCGCTCCGCCGGCGCAGTGCAGCTGCTCGACAAGCGCTGGCGCCGCCGCGCCATCGGCATCGTCTCGGGCTCGACCAGCGAGACCGCGCAGCCGCTGCTGGCGCCGACCTTCTATCTCACCCGTGCGCTGGCGCCGTTCGCCGACGTGCGGCTTGCCGACAAGGGCTCGCCGCAGCAGGGCATCACGCAGTTCCTCGATCAGAAGCTGCCGATGATCATCCTTGCCGATGTCGGCACCATCGCCCCTGAAATCCGCGAGCGTCTCAATGCCTGGATCGACCAGGGCGGCGTGCTGGTGCGGTTCGCCGGTCCGCGGCTGGCGCAGGCCGAGGACGATCTCGTCCCGGTCAAGCTGCGCAAGGGCGGCCGGACGCTCGGCGGCAGCCTGACCTGGGAAAAGCCGCAACATCTGGCCTCCTTTGCCGCCGACGGTCCGTTTGCCGGCGTCGTGGTCCCCAAGGACGTCACCATAAGCCGCCAGGTGCTGGCCGAGCCCGACGCCGTGCTCGCCACCAAAAGCTGGGCGTCGCTGGAAGACGGCACGCCGCTGGTAACAGGCGAGCATCGCGGCAAGGGCGTCGTCAGCCTGTTCCACGTCAGCGCCGACATGCGCTGGTCGGATCTGCCGATGTCGGGCACCTTCGTCGAAATCCTGCGGCGTGTCGTCGACCTGTCCGGCTATACCGCGAAGCCGGGTCCAGGCGTTGCCACCGAGGCGACCGCCGAAACGGTGGCGCCGTTGCACATCCTCGATGGCTTTGGCGCGTTCGGTCCGCCGCCGGCTGCCGCAAAGCCGCTGCCCGCGGATTATCGCGACCGCGCCACACCCGATCATCCGCCGGGCTTCTATGGTCCGGCAGAAGGACCGCTCGCCGTGAACACGCTTGCCAGCGCCGACCGTATCGCAGCCCTGAACACCGCGAGCCTGCGCGCCCGGCATGCCACCTACACCAACGCCGAGCCGCAGGACTTGCGCGGTTGGCTGCTATCGACGGCGCTCGCGCTGTTCCTGATCGACGCCATCATCGTCGCGGTACTCGGCGGCGGCCTTGCCGCGCTGGTGCGCCGCCGCGCCGCGCCCGCGATGATCGTCTTTGGGCTGGTGCTCGCAGGTCTCGCCTCGTTCGTGCCGACGCCGTCGCATGCGGACAGCGCGCCCGACGAGTTCGCGATGAAGGCGGTGTCGCAGACCCGCCTCGCCTATGTCGTGACCGGCAATGCCGACGTCGATTCCATCGTCAGGGCCGGGCTATCCGGACTGACGCTGTTCCTGGCGCAGCGCACCGCGCTCGAGGCCGGCGATCCCGTCGGCATCGACCCGGCGCGCGACGAACTCGCTTTCTTCCCGCTGATCTACTGGCCGATCGTGCCGGGCGCGCCCAAGCCGTCGCGGGACGCCATCAACAAGATCGACGCCTATATGAAGCAGGGCGGCACCGTGCTGTTCGACACCCGCGACGCGGTCGAAGCGCCACCCGGCGCGAACGGCGCCGCGCAGACCCCGGCCATGCAGACGCTCCGCGAGATCCTGTCCTCGCTCGACGTGCCCGAGCTGGAGCCGGTGCCGCGGGAGCACGTGCTGACCAAGACCTTCTATCTGTTGCGCGACTTCCCCGGCCGCTTCAGCACCGGCCAGACCTGGGTCGAGACCTTGCCGCGCGAAGACGACGAGGACAGCGCGCAGCGGCCGGCACGCGGCGGCGACGGCGTCTCGCCGATCATCATCACCTCGAACGACCTGGCCGGCGCCTGGGCCGTGCGGCCCGACGGCCAGTCCATGCTGCCGGTGATCGGCGGCGACCCCCGCCAGCGCGAATTCGCCTACCGCGCCGGCGCCAACATCGTGATGTACACGCTGACCGGCAACTACAAGGCCGACCAGGTGCACGCACCGGCCCTGATCGAACGGCTGGGGCAGTAGGATCGATATGAATTACGGCATCGCATTCACGCCGCTTGTTCCCACGATCGTGCTGTGGCTCGCGCTGGCCGCGATCGTCGTCATCGCGCTGGTGCTGCTGCTGGCGCGTGCGCGCGGCGCTGCCGTGCGCGTGGCCGCGCTGGCGCTGTTCCTGCTGGCGCTCGCCAATCCCTCCTTCACCCGCGAGGACCGCGATCCTCTCACCTCGGTCGCCGCCATCGTCGTCGACAAGAGCCCGAGCCAAAATTTCGGCAATCGCAATCGCGAGGCCGCAACGGCGCAGGAAGCGCTGGTCGACAGCCTGAAGAAGATCAAGGGGCTCGAGGTCCGCGTCGTCGATGCCGGACAGGCTGACGGCGAGACCGACGGCACCAAGCTGTTCGGGGCGCTGGCCTCGGCCTTGTCGGACGTGCCGGTCGACCGCGTCGCCGGTGCGTTCCTGATCACCGACGGCCGCGTCCACGACATTCCGGCCAACGCCGCCGGGCTCGGCTTCCAGGCGCCGGTGCATGCGCTGATCACGGGGCAAAAGGACGAGCGCGACCGCCGTATTGCGGTCATCGCCGCGCCGCGCTTCGGTATCGTCGGGCAGCCCCAGACCATCACCTACCGCCTCGACGACCAGGGCGTCAGCGGCGAGCGCGCCAAGGTTACGGTCCGCAGAGACGGCGAGGTCATCAACGAGCGCACGCTTTCGAGCGGCCAGAGCGCAAGCGTCGACGTCGACATCAAGCATTCCGGGCCGAACATCGTCGAGATCGAGGCCTCGCCGCTCGAGCGGGAATTGACGCCGGTGAACAACCGCGCCGTCGTCGCCATCGACGGTGTGCGCGACAAGCTGCGCGTGCTGCTGGTCTCGGGCGAGCCGCATTCCGGCGAGCGCACCTGGCGCAATCTGCTCAAATCCGATGCCAGCGTCGATCTCGTCCACTTCACCATTCTGCGGCCGCCGGAGAAGCAGGACGGTACGCCGATCAACGAATTGTCGCTGATCGCGTTTCCGACCCGGGAGCTGTTCCAGCAGAAGATCAACGAATTCCAGCTGATCATCTTCGACCGCTATGCCCGCCAGGGCGTGCTGCCGATCGCTTATTTCGACAACATCGCACGCTACGTGCGTTCTGGCGGCGCGGTGCTGGTCTCGGCCGGCCCCGACTACGCCTCCAACACCAGCATCTGGCGCACGCCGCTGGATTCGGTGCTGCCCGCCGAACCGGTCGGGGTGACGGAAAAGCCGTTCTACGCGCATCTGTCCGACGTCGGCAAACGCCATCCCGTCACGCGTGGCCTCGAGGGCTCCGCCTCCGAGCCGCCGCGCTGGAGCAGGTTCTTCCGCACCGTCGATACCCGCAATGCGGTCAACCCGCCCGTCATGACGGGCGTCGACGGCAAGCCGCTGCTGTTCCTGTCGCGTTTCGGCGAGGGCCGCGTCGCACTTCTGCTCTCCGACCACATCTGGCTGTGGGCGCGCGGCTATGAAGGTGGCGGCCCGCATCTCGATCTGTTGCGGCGGATGTCGCACTGGCTGATGAAGCAGCCTGATCTGGACGAGGAAGCGTTGCGCCTGCAGGTGCAGGGCAAGAATCTCGTGGTGGTGCGCCAGACCATGGCGGACAGCGTTCAGCCGGTGAGTGTGACCTCGCCGTCGGGCGTGTCGCGCGACCTGACGCTTGCAGCCGGAGATCCCGGCGAATGGCGCGCCAGCCTGCCGGCGAGCGAGCTCGGGCTGTGGCAGGCCACCGACGGCACGCTGAAGGCGCTGATCAATGTCGGCCCGACCAATCCGAAGGAGTTTTCGGAAGTCACCTCCACCACCGAAACGTTGAAGCCGCTGACCCAGGCGACCGGCGGTGACGCCGTGCGCGTGGTCGACGGCGCCAGCGTCGAGCTGCCGCGCATCCTGCCGGTCCGCTCGGCGAGCGTCTTCCATGGCGACGGCTGGATGGGCGTGCGGATGCGCGACGCCAGCGTGGTGAAGGGCGTCGGCGTGCTGCCGATCTTCGCTGGCGTGATCGGGTTGCTGCTGCTGCTCGGCGCGTTTGCTGCGACGTGGATGCGCGAGGGGCGCTAGGCGGCTTACGCGCGTCCCTTCGCTTCCCGTTAGTCGGATAAATCCCATCGTCACTTCTTCGCCGGAAGCTCCATAACGCCTTCGACCCCGAACTCGGTCGCATGTAGCGCGTTGTGAAATCTGGAGGCGGTTCTTCCTCGACCCTGGGCAGGCGCGTCCCTGTCCAGGCATCGCTCCCCGCGGACAAGAGCAGTTCTCGACGGAGCCTTCGCAGCACCCAAACCGCGCGAGCGCTCAGTGAGAAGCGGAGTTACTCGACCATGACAGACCGACTTCAACCGATCAGTTCTGAAGCCGAACTATCGCTCGACCAGCGCACGTTCAGCTCGCCTCGTCAGACAACGCGCTACATCGAGTGCGGGCCGGCCGACGGACCGTTGATGATCTTCGTCCATGGCTGGCCGAGCATCAGTTTGATGTGGCGCGCGCAGATGGAAGCGTTTGCCGCCGACGGTTGGCACTGCGTCGCTCCCGATCTGCGCGGCTACGGCGGCTCTTCCACGCCCGCAGCCAACGACGCCTATACCATCGAGGAAATCGTGACGGACATGGCCGAACTCCATGATCACTTGGGCGGCAAGCCTGCGATCTGGGTTGGCCACGACTGGGGCTGTGTTGTGGTCGGTGAGTTGGTCGCGCATCAGCCAAAGCGCAGCCGCGGAGTCGTGCTGACCTCGCTGGCGTATCAACCCGACGGGCACGCCCTGCGCACAGTCGTCCCGCTGGTCGACCGGACGATTTATCCGGTTGACCAATATCCGGACGGCCAATGGGATTACTACCGTTACTACACCACGCACTTCGAGGCGGCAGTCGCCGACCTCGATGCAGACTTGGCCGCATCGCTGGCGTCGATCTTTCGGCCAGGCGACCCCGCCGGCATCGGCAAGGTTTCGCCGAATGCGATGGTCACACGCAATGGAGGGCGCTTTGGCGCCGCGCACCGCGCTCCGCAGACTGAGCCCGATCCGGCTCTCTGGCCGCCGGCGGACTTCGACGTGCTGGTGCAGACGTTCAAGGCTCATGGCTTCCGCCCATCCTGCGCGTGGTACATGAACGACGACGCCAACATCGCCTATGCGCGCAAGGCACTCAATGGCGGCCGCCTGTCGCAGCCGGTGCTGTTCGTTAACGGCGACTTTGATCAGATCTGCAGCATCACCGGAAATCGCCAAGGTGACCCGATGCGCGCCACCTGCCCGGACCTGACCGTAACGAGCATGCCCGCAGGGCATTGGCTGCCGCTGGAGCGCAAGGCAGAACACATCGAGGCCATCCGCACCTGGCTCCGGAGTAAAAAGCTCTGATGCTGCCTCCTCGCGCTGGCAGTGAGTCAATCAATCGCCGTCCCCGTAGCCATTCGATAGGTCCTCAGCCTAGATCTTTCAGTTGCCTGCACGACACGGCAAGGAGCCGGCCCGCTCGGGTCGGCTCGACAGCGGTTGACATTCGCTGACGGATTGGGCGATGTTACATTATAACATCGCGGGATCAGGGGATGATACCTCGCGATGTGGGGTGGCGTTTCCAGATGAAGTGGTTCCGGTCGAATATCAGGCACGGCGCCCGGCTCGCGATCTTCGCGATGCTGGTGCAGTTCGCGCTGACGTTCGGCCACAGCCATTGGTTCGCCCAGGCGGCTCCCCTCGCCCAGTCCTCGCTGCAGCAGACCGACGGCGCCCAAGCTCCCGCTTCGATCGACCGTTCCGCGGTCGAGAGGCAATCGCCGTTGGCTCCCGACCGGGAGCAACCGGGCGAGGACAATTGCGCGATCTGCGCATTGGTCGCGATGGCGGGCACCGTCTTGTTCGCGGTGCCGCCTGTGTTGCTGCTGCCGCAGGCGATCGACCTGCTCTACCGCACCACCGACGCCGAATTCGTCCACCTGAAATCGGCCGGTACGGCATTCCAGCCCCGCGCCCCTCCCGCGTCCTGACTTCCACAACGCTTGATCACGCCCGGGCTCGCCGCTTTCAGGCGCATTCCCGGGAGCAGCTGAAGTCGAATTCCGTCGCGCAGCGAGGGCAGGCCGCCTCCGATCAGCAGACGAACATGCGGACGGCGCCTGACTGGAATCAGGACCATGTCATTCAAATTGCGGCGCGCGCAGCGCCTTGGCGGAGCAAGCCTGCTCCTGCTCGGCGCCGCCACCTCGGCGCTGGCCGAGGATAAGTCATCGACCGAGATCCCCGCCGTCACCGTGACGGCTCCGAGCCCCATCGTGCGCAGGGCGGTGGTGCCGACCCGCAACCCCGGTCGTCCCACCCGAACCGCGCGGGCACGCAGCCACCAACGCGCTGCGGACGCCACGCCGGCAACCTCCACGCCGGCCGCACCTCAGCAGGGCGTGCTGCCCATCGTGACCAACCAGTTCGCGACGGTCACGGTGGTGCCGAACGAAGAGATCCGCCGCGAGGGCGGCGGCCAGCTCGGCGACCTTCTGTTCTCGAAACCCGGCATCACCGGATCGAGCTTCGCGCCCGGCGCCTCCAGCCGGCCGATCATCCGGGGACTCGACGTCAACCGCATCGGCATCGTCGAGAACGGCACCAATGCCGGCGGCGCCTCCGATCTCGGCGAGGATCACTTCGTTCCAATTGATCCGCTCGCGACCAACCAGGTCGAGGTGGTACGCGGGCCGGCTGCGCTGCGCTATGGCTCGACCTCGATCGGCGGCGTCGTCAGCGCCACCAACAACCGGATTCCCGACGCGCTGCCGACCTGCGCTCCGTCGTTCCAGACCTACGGCATGCCGACGAAGGCACCGCTCGCAGCGGCCGCGACTTCGCCTTGCGTCACCGCCGAGACGCGCAGCGCGTTCAGTTCGGTCGACCGCGGCGTCGAAAGCGGCGTGCTGCTCGACACGGGCGGCGGCAATTTTGCCTTCCATGCCGACGTCTACGGGCGCAACACCACCGACTACAGCATCCCGAGCTACCCGTACCTCGCCGACCAGACCCGGCCCGTCGCCAACGGACGCCAGCCCAACTCGGCGACGCGCTCAGACGGCGCCTCGATCGGCGGCTCCTACTTTTTCCAGGGCGGCTATATCGGCGCGGCGATCACGCAGAACGACTCCCTGTACCACATCCCCGGCATCGACGGCGCCGACCACAACACGCGGATCGACGCCCATCAGACCAAGATCAACGTCAAGGGCGAGTACCATCCCGACGCTACGGCGATCGACGTCGTTCGCTTCTGGGCCGGCGCGACCGATTACCGGCACAACGAGATCGGGCTTGCCGATCCCGCCGATTCCAACACGGACGGCGTGCGGCAGACCTTCACCAACAAGGAGCAGGAGATCCGCACCGAGGTGCAGCTGATGCCGTTCAACGCGCGCTTCGCCGAGGTGACGACGGCGCTGGGCTTCCAGGTCGGCCATCAGGAATTGAGCGCGCCGAGCCCGGACAATCCGGGCACGCTGTTCAACGGCCTGTGGGACCCGAACAACAGCACGCGCGTTGCCGGTTACGCGTTCAACGAGTTCAAGTTCACGGACGCGACGCGGGCGCAGATCGCCGGCCGCATCGAGCATGTCGAGCTGCACGGGACGACGCCGGATTTTCCCGCGGACTTCCTGCCCGACGGCACGCCGCAGGCGGGCATCGGCCGTAATCCGTCCTTCACGCCGAAGAGCGGCAGCATCGGCCTGTTGCAGGACCTGCCAGGCGGCATGGTCGGCAGCATCACCGCGCAATATGTCGAGCGCGCGCCGAAGGCCGCCGAGCTGTTCTCGCGCGGCGCACATGATGCGACCGCGACCTTCGACATCGGCAACCCCAACCTCACCATCGAGACCGCGAAATCCGTGGAGGTCGGCCTGCGCAAGGCAACGGGGCCGTTCCGCTTCGAGGCGACGGTCTACTACACGCATTTCAACAACTTCATCTATCGCCGTCTCACCGGCGTGATGTGCGACGACGACTTTGCCTCGTGCGGCACGCCCGGCGCCGAGGTGAACCAGGCGGTCTATTCGCAGCGGGACGCGAACTTTCGCGGCGGCGAATTCCAGTCGCAGCTCGACGTCGGTGCATTCCAGGGCGGCATCTGGGGCATCGAGAACCAGTTCGACGTGGTCCGGGCCACCTTCACCGACGGCACCAATGTGCCGCGCATTCCGCCGGTGAGACTGGGCGGCGGCGTGTTCTGGCGCGACGACAACTGGCTGATGCGCGTTAATCTGTTGCACGCCTTCGCTCAGAACAACGTCGCGGTGATCGCGGAGACGCCGACGCCGGGCTACAATCTCTTGAAGGCCGAGGTGAGCTACAAGACCAAGCTCAACCCGAATGCATTCGGCGCGCGCGAGATGCTGCTCGGCCTCGTCGGCAACAATCTGTTGAACGAAAACATCCGCAACTCGGTGTCCTACACCAAGGACGAGGTGTTGATGCCCGGCATCGGGGTACGGGCGTTCGCGAACTTCAAGTTCTGAAAGCGCGATAGCTAGCCGGACTTCATCGTGCTGTGGCTGAGGCGGCCGCTTCGGGGGCCCCCTCTGATGCCTCCTGAAACAGCACGGCAAACAGCAGGGTCCACAATGTCAGGAGAGAAATAGGGATCGTGTAGTACGGCGTCGCGATCGGATAGGTGAAGAAGAAGGCGAGGTTGAGCGCCAGATTGGCGATCGTGAGCAGCGCGACGCGGCGAATGCCGTTCGCCTGCCGCAACAGCCAGATCGAGCCTGCGATTCCGATGACGATCAGCAAGGTCTGGAGCGGATCGGCCAGATAGTCCCGGACCACCGCGAACGAAAAATCCAGTGGCCTGACATCGGGATTGTTGCCGTAGGTCGATGCGAACGGACTGCCGGCGTTGACGGCGTAAGAGACGATGGTCGGGATCACGCCGGCCAGCAACGCGACGCCGAACACAAGCCCCTGCAAGAACCGGGACATCGTCCGCTTCGTAAGAAACGCGACGAGGAGAAAGAGACCATAGCCCGACGCCAGGAAAAGGTTGGCCAATCGAAAATCGACGGTCAATCCGAGCAGGAAACCGATTGGCGCCAGCAGCCAGATATTCGGTTGAGATCGCGGGCCCGCCAGCCATCGCGCCGTGAGACATCCTGCGAGCGCGCACACGACGACCGTCGGGGCCATCGAATAGCTCGCCTTGACCGGATTGACCATCAGGTAGATCGCAAGACAGCCGAACGTCCCGGCCATCAGGACCAACCTCATGCTGCGCGCGAGAGAAAGCGCAAACAGCGCAAAGCCCAGGACGACAATGGTCGCCAGCATGTACATGGGCGCGACCTGGTGCCCTGGCGGAAACAACGCCAACACGAGGCCGACGCCCGGCGGGTATTGAATGACGACCTTCCCCGTGGTCGGCATCAGATTGTGACATGGCGCCGCGGTCGTATCGTTCCAGTCGGGGTAGCCGATCTCCTTCAGCTTTGCTTTCTGATAGCCATCGTCGTCGCGGGTGAGGCTGGTGTCGAATCCCTCCACCAGCCCGAATCTCTGGAACAGATGCGCCTGCCGCAGGTAGCAGATGTCGTCATAGACGCCGCGCGCCTCGTTCCATCGCATCATGGTCCAGAAATGGCCGACCAGCACCGCGAGAAACAACACGACGAAGAAGGCTTTGCTGGTGTGGATCTTCTTCATCGGGATCATGCTGGGGCGGGAGGCGCTGCTTCAGCGGAATGCAAGATAGAGATTGGACGATAGCGGGCCGAGCGACAAACCGGTGTAGCCCACAGCCGCGGACATGGGGTTGGACGACTTGGCACTCGCAGACTCGGCAACCAGCGCGGCGAGCCCCAGCAGCCGTTTTCGCGTCATCAGGATCAGATTCTGCTCGTCGGTCCATTCCGACTTGCCGGCGATCATGCAGGCGATCCTGAAGGTGCCGTCCAGATAGTGCGCCAGCGGGATGGCCGTGTGGTGCTCAACCGGAAAGAACCTGTTGGGCACCGTGATGAAGACCCGCCGCGCGACGCGGCCAAGCTCCTCGACCAGGAGCACCTGGTTTTCATGGCTGCCGGCATGCTCGAGCACGGCATTGGACGTCGCGACGTCGAACGCATTGTCGTCAAACGGCAGCCGTGTATTCGGTTCGATCTGCACGTAACGGCAAAGCGGAAAAGCCGCCTTGAACCCGATACCTTCGCCGAGCCCGCAAGCCGTGATCTTGTGCTGATGCGGGTAGCTTCGCTCCAGCACGTTGGCGCCGTCGTTGATCACGTCGGACACGCCGACATCCAGGATCTCGTCCGCCGAGGACGGCTGCATCTGGGCGATGAAATCCTGGTAGATGCGGTCGCGCGCCGCGATCAGCAGCTTTTCCGCCGTGCTCCCGGACGCCACTTCCCGGTAATATTGCTGATCGACCGGCACTGCCCTACCTTCATGTGAGCTTCGAAGCGAGGGCGCGTCAGGTTCGCGTCTTGCTCCAGTCGGGACCGACCGGCCCCGATACGCCTTCGAACGCGCCCTCGACCAACTCGATGACGAGGAGCCGGCTGTAATCGACCGGGCCCGGCATGGTGACGCGTCCCTTGGGGACTTGCTTGAAGCCGACGCGGCTGTAATAGGGTTCGTCGCCGACCAGCAGCACCAGGCGATGGCCCTGCGCCTTGGCATCCTTCAGCGCGCGCTCGAGCAGCAGCCGGCCGACGCCGCGGCTGCGGAACGGAGGCTCGACCGTCAGGGGCCCGAGCAGCAACGCCGGCGTGTCGCCGACGCAAATCGGCAATTGCCGGACGGATCCGACCAGCAACGTACCGACGCGGGCGGTGAAGGATAGATCGAGCACATGGTCCACGTGCTCGCGGATGCGGTACGCGCTGAGCACGAAGCGGCCCGGTCCGAAGGTGCGTTCGTGCAGCCGCTCGATCGCCTGAGCATCGCCGACGGCTTCCGACCGGATGGTGAGGGAAAGATCGTTCATCGCGTCGGCGGGATATCACCTTGGAGGGCAGCGGTCCATACGATTGCGCCCGGCCCCCGGGGCAATTTCAGCTCCGCCCGAGCGGTGGTTGGGACAGGTAGGCGAGCATCTTCATTTCCCGCCGCCCGCGCGTCACGGTGTCGAGCACGAGCCCCGACGAAGCCGAAAGCAGCGCCATGATCATCAGACCCATGGAAAGCACGGCGGTCGGCAGGCGCGGTACCAGGCCGGTTTCGAGGAAGGTGATCACCACGGGCAATCCGAAAGCGATCGACAGCAGCGCGAAGACGATGCCGATCGCCGAAAAGAAGCGCAGCGGCCGCTCCAACCGGTTGAGCTTCAGCATCGTGTTGAAGATGCGCAACCCATCCTGCCAAGTATTGAGCTTGGAGAAGGAGCCTTCCGGGCGCGCATAATAGGGCGTCCCGACCTCGGCGACCGGCAGCGACAATTCCAGCGCATAGACCGCGAACTCGGTCTCGATCTCGAAACCGCCGGACAGGACGGGAAAGGATTTGACGAAGCGGCGGGAGAACACGCGGTAACCGGACAAGATGTCCTTGAAGGTGTGGCCGAAAGTCGATGCCAGGAAACCGGTGAACAGCCGATTGCCGATGCGATGACCGCGCCGGTAGGCCGCTTGCGATTGATCGACACGCAGGCCGACAACCATATCCAGATGCTCGTCGAGGAGCTGGTCGATCATGCGCGACGCGCTCGGCGCGTCGTAGGTCGCATCGCCATCGACGAGCACGTAGATGTCGGCTTCGATGTCTGCGAACATGCGGCGAACGACGTGGCCTTTGCCCTGGCGCCGTTCGCTGCGCACGATCGCTCCCGCCTCGCGCGCGATTGCCGCGGTGCGGTCGGTCGAATTGTTGTCGTAAACGTAGACCTCGGCCGCAGGCAGGGCCTTGCGGAAATCGGCGATGACCGTCGCGACGGCGGCTTCCTCATTGTAGCAGGGCACCAGCACGGCGACCCGAAATGGCCATGACCTCGTCGATTCAGACAATCTTCATCCCTCGTCCATGCGCCGACACCGCAGGCGCGGCGATCTACTAGCACGGGCAGCCATCATCGCCACGTCGCAATCCGCGGCCTGTCGTGCAGGACTTCGGCGATCCGCAACCGCGTGCCCGGCGTGGTCCCCTCGGGCAGCGCAGTGACCGCGAAGAATCCGCACTCCGCGATCTCGCGGTTGGGCGCGGGCAGGCGATCCTGCTTGAACTGCCTGACGACGTAGACCGCGACATGGTCGCGGCGGGAGACGTGGCTGTTGAGGAAGATGCCGTGCAGCACGGCGTCGCCGGTGAGATCGATATCCCCCTCCTCCTTGAGCTCGCGGCGCATCGCGTGCTCCATGGTCTCGCCGAGATCGACGCCGCCGCCGGGCAGATACCAGCCCGTGACGTAGCTGTGCCTGACCAGGAACACCCTGGTGTCGGCATCCACCACCACGGCGCGGACGCCGAGCGTCATCCCGCGGACCAGCAGGAAATAGGCGTGGAAGATTCGCCGCAGCAGCGGCTCGAATTTCCGTCGGACGCTGTTCAGACGTTCCCCCATCGGGCTCCCTTGATGCCCCGCTTGCACCTAGCCTGCGACCTTGCCATTACAGCGGACGAATAGCGAGGCAATCGCCCCCCATGGCTCCCTTCACGCTCGCCCATCTGTCCGACCCGCATCTGCCGCCGCTGCCGAAGCCCCGGCTGATCGAGCTCGCCGGCAAGCGCGCGTTCGGCTATGTCAACTGGACGCGCAACCGTCACAAATACCAGCGCCGCGAGGTGCTCGACGCCCTTGTCGCCGACGTGAAGGCGCAAGGTCCCGACCACATCGCGGTCACAGGCGATCTCGTCAATCTGGCGCTGGAGGCGGAGTTCGCGCCGGCGCGCGCCTGGCTCGACGGCGTCGGTCCGCCCGACCGCGTCACCACGATTCCCGGCAATCACGACGCTTATGTCCGCGCTACCTTTCATCGCTTCGGCGAAACCTTCGCGCCCTATCTTGCGGGCGACGATGGCCGTATCGGCTTTCCGAGCCTGCGCCGGCGCGGGCCGCTCGCACTGATCAGCCTGTCCACGGCGGTGCCCACCTTGCCGTTGATGGCGACAGGCGCGCTCGGACGCGAACAGCTCGCGGCGCTCGAAGAGGTGCTCGAGCGGCTCGCAACCGAGGACGTCTTTCGCGTGCTGCTGATGCATCATCCCCTGAAGTCCGGCGCGCGCCACAAGCGCATGACTGACTCCGCCGGGCTGCTGACGCTTTTGAAACGCCACGGCGTCGAGTTGATCCTGCATGGACACGACCACATTCATTCGACGATGTGGTTCGAGGGACCCAACGGCAATATTCCGGCCCTCGGCGTGCCGTCGGCCTCCGCGCTCGCGCACGGCCGCACCCCGGCTGCGGCCTACAATCTGTTCACGATCGAGAAGGACAACGCCGGCTGGCGTTGCGAGCAGACGGTGCGGAGCCTGGGGGTTGGACTTCAGATCGGACAGATCAAGCATGTGAGATTGATTTGAGGCCGCCCGTCATTGCTCGCAATGACGACGGCGAACGTCTCACCAGCTCCGCAGCGCCGCGAGCACGGCAACACCGAACAGCGCGGCGGCGCCGAGCACAAATCCGAACACGAACGGCCACACGCGCGAGCGGCGCCGCGGCGGCGCTAGCTCGGGCTTCGGCTCGGGCGGGACCACCATCGCATGCTCGCGTTCGATCATGCGGCGGGCGACATAATCAGTCACGGCCTCGACGATGACAGCGGTGTCGTGCGATTCGGCGAGCACGATGCGGCCGAAGCGGGTGTCCTGCACGAAGCGGTACATTCGCTTGTCACGCCCCATCAAGATATGCGCGACGACGTCGATCCAGAGCCTGGGCGTGTCGCCCTGGCTGATGCCACGGTCGAACAGGTCGATCTGATCGGGCACCTGCGCGAACAGGGGATCGAGCGAATCGTTGAGGATCTCGAGCCGCGCCACCTCGGCATCGCGCAAATCGACGACGACGCCGGTCCGGTCGGCGGCCTCGATCCGCGCGCGCAACAGCGCATCGCGCAGCCGCACCGGGCGCGGCTGGCTGGGATGGATCCCGCTGGTCTCGGGCTCTGACATTGGCGGCCTCGTCCTCACTTGGCGGGATTAACCTATCAGCAACCAAAGTGTCCGCAAAGGGCCTACAATTCCAGTGACTTACGACGCCCACAAATCTTTCACCTGTGCCAAAAACAGACGGTCCCACCCGGCTTGCGCCGGATGGGACCCTCCGTCCTTGGACGTCTTCTTATTCAGATTGGCATGCAAGTTCAGATTGTCACGCCGAGACCCGCGACGGCTCTTCCACGATCGAGAAGCGGACGCCCGCCTTGTGGCGGTTCTCTTCCGAGACCGAGCGCCAGGCGTCCTCGGCCTCCTTGCGGGTCTTGAACGGACCCTGCACCTGGGCCGAACCTTCCACGAGCTTGTGGAAGTTCATCGAACCGAACTCGCCGCCGATCACCCAGAAATTGCTGTTGGTCATTGTCAGTCTCCTGTCGATTAGCGTGATGCGTTAGCCGAACTGGTTCATCGTGTTGTGGGCACCGCCCGCCTTCAGGGCAGCCTCGCCGGCGAAGTATTCCTTGTGGTCGTCGCCGATGTCGGAGCCGGCCATGTTCTGATGCTTGGCGCAGGCGATACCCTGACGGATCTCGGCGCGCTGGACGTTCTTGACATAGCCGAGCATGCCCTGGTCGCCGAAATATTCCTTCGCCAGATTGTCCGTCGATAGCGCCGCCGTGTGATAGGTCGGCAACGTGATCAGGTGGTGGAAGATGCCGGCACGCTTGGCCGAATCCGCCTGGAAGGTACGGATGCGCTCGTCGGCTTCCTTCCCCAGCGGCGTATCGTCGTATTCCGGCTTCATCAGCTCGGCACGATTGTACTTGCTGACGTCCTTCCCGGCTTCCTTCATGGCGTCGTAGACCTGCCAACGGAAGTTGAGGGTCCAGTTGAACGAGGGCGAGTTGTTGTAGGCCAGCTTCGCGTTCGGAACCACCTTGCGGATCCGGTCGACCATCTTGGCGATCTGCTCGATATGCGGCTTCTCGGTTTCGATCCAGAGCAGGTCGGCGCCGTTCTGCAGCGAGGTGATGCAATCCAGCACGCAGCGGTCTTCGCCGGTGCCCGGGCGGAACTGATAGAGATTGGAGGGCAGGCGCTTCGGACGCATCATCTTGCCGTTACGGTTGATGATGACGTCGCCGTTGCGGGCGTTCTCCGCGGTCACTTCCTCGCAATCCAGGAAGCTGTTGTACTGGTCGCCGAGGTCGCCGGGCTTGTGGCTGACCGCGATCTGCTGGGTCAGGCCGGCACCGAGCGAGTCGGTGCGGGTCACGACGATGCCGTCTTCAACGCCGAGTTCGAGGAAGGCGTGGCGGCAGGCCCGGATCTTGGCCAGGAACACCTCGTGCGGCACGGTGACCTTGCCGTCCTGGTGGCCGCACTGCTTTTCGTCCGAGACCTGGTTCTCGATCTGGAGCGCGCAGGCACCCGCCTCGATCATCTTCTTGGCGAGCAGATAGGTGGCCTCCGCATTGCCGAAGCCGGCGTCGATGTCGGCGATGACGGGCACGACATGGGTCTGGAAGTTATCGATCTTCTCGATCAGCTCCTTCTCTCTGGTCTTTTCGCCTTCCTTGCGGGCCTTATCGAGGTTGCGGAAGATATCGTTCAGCTCGCGCGAATCGGCCTGACGCAGGAAGGTGTAGAGCTCTTCGATCAGCGCCGGCACCGAGGTCTTCTCGTGCATCGACTGGTCCGGCAGCGGGCCGAACTCGGAGCGCAGCGCCGCGATCATCCAGCCGGACAGGTACAGATAGGTGCGATCGGTCTTGCCAAAGTGCTTCTTGACCGAGATCAGCTTCTGCTGGGCGATGAAGCCGTGCCAGCAGCCCAACGACTGCGTGTACTTGGTGGGGTCGCCGTCGTAGGCGGCCATGTCGGCCCGCATCAGCGCCGCGGTGTAGCGAGCGACGTCGAGGCCGGTCTTGAAGCGATTCTGCAGGCGCATGCGGGCGACGGCCTCGGCCGACACCCCGTTCCAGGTCGGCTGGGTCTCCAGGAGCGACCGGGCCGCCTCGACCTCACTCTGATACGAGGCAGGGGCCTGGAAGGTGCTGATGCCGCGGGGCTGGTAATTCATGTGCCTGATCCTTTCACGACGATGGCACCGCCATCGACATTCTTGACAATGCATTGCGAGATGCGTGTCAGAAGCTAAACGCGAGAAAGCCTAGCTCGTATAGTAGTCTTGTATTTGAATGGTGATGTCATGTAACATAGGTGATTGTAATAAATGTCACTTTGTAAAACTTGTAAAGAATATAGGTCAGTAAGACTGCCTTACGACTTTGGAGACCTAGAATGCCCGCCGGATCCGGTAAGAAGCTCTTCGTCGGCCCGCGCTTCCGGCGGATCCGGCAGCAATTGGGGCTGTCGCAGACTCAGATCGCCGAGGGGCTCGGGATCTCGCCGAGCTATGTCAACTTGATCGAGCGCAACCAGCGTCCGGTGACTGCGCAGATCCTGCTACGGCTGGCCGAAACCTACGACCTCGACCTGCGCGACCTCGCGACCGCCGACGAGGACCGCTTCTTCGCCGAACTCAACGAGATCTTCTCCGACCCGCTGTTCCGCCAGATCGACGTTCCCAAGCAGGAACTGCGCGATCTGGCCGAGCTTTGCCCCGGCGTCACCCATGCGCTGCAACGGCTCTATGCCGCCTATACCGAGGCCCGCCAGGGCGAGACGCTGGCCGCGGCGCAAATGGCCGACCGCGACGTCGGCACCCGCTATGAGGCCAATCCGGTCGAGCGCGTCCGCGAGCTGATCGAGGCCAACCGCAACTACTTTCCGGAACTCGAGCAGGCCGCGGAGACTCTGCGCGACGGACTGAACGTGCCGGCCGAAGAGCTTTATGCGGCACTGGCGGCACGGCTGCGCGAAAAGCATTCGATCCAGACCCGCATCATGCCGGTGGACGTGATGCGCGAGACGCTGAGGCGCTTCGACCGCCATCGGCGCCAGCTCCTGATCTCCGAACTGGTCGACCCGCCCGGCCGCGCGTTCCAGCTCGCCTTTCAGCTCGGCCTCGTTGAATGCGCGCAGCATCTGGAGACCATCATCGGCCGCGCCGGCGCGCTCGACGACACACCGCGCCGCCTATTCCGGATCACGCTCGGCAACTACTTTGCGGCCGCGGTGATGATGCCCTACCCGGCCTTCCTGGCCGCGGCAGAAGCGTTGAACTACGACATCCATCTGCTGGCGCAGCGCTTCAATTCCGGCTTCGAGCAGGTCTGCCATCGGCTCACCACCCTGCAGCGGCCGAACGCGCGCGGCATCCCGTTCTTCCTCTTGCGCGTCGACAATGCAGGCAATGTCTCGAAGCGATTTTCGTCGGGCACGTTCCCGTTCTCGAAATTCGGCGGCACGTGTCCGTTGTGGAACGTGCACTCGACCTTCGACACGCCTGACCGCCTGCTGAAGCAGGTGATCGAGCTGCCGGACGGTACGCGCTATTTCTCGATCGCGCAGATGGTGCGCCGCCCCGTCGCGCCGCACCCGCTGCCACAGCCGCGCTTCGCCATTGGCCTCGGCTGCGAGATCCGTCACGCCGCGCGCCTCGTCTACGCTGCCGGCATCGATCTGGAGAAAACGGAGGGCACGCCGATCGGCGTCAACTGCCGTCTCTGCGAGCGCGAAAACTGCGCCCAGCGCGCCGAGCCGCCGATCACGCGCACCCTGATCCTGGACGAGACGACGCGGCGGGTGTCGAGCTTTGCATTCTCGAATGCGAGGGAGCTGTAAAGCACACCGTTGTCATGCCCCGCGAAGGCGGGGCATCCAGTACGCCGCGGCCTATCGGTTCAATCCCTGCCGTCTCGGAGTACTGGACGCCCGGTCAAGCCGGGCGATGACAGTTGAATGTGCGGCTGCACCCAATCCCTACGCCAGCGTATGCACGATCACCGGCCCGGCGGCGGCGCGGGCGTCGCCTGCAAGCAGCGCGCCCAGATCCTTCTCGATCCAGGCGATCGCACGCCTGTTCGCCTCCTCCGCCTGCTCGAATTTGTCGAAGATCGAAATCGCCGTGACCGTGTCGTCACCGGCATAGACGACGTAATAGGCGCGGAAGCCGTCGACGTCGCTGATGATCGGAACGGCGCCTTCCTTGATACGGCGCGCCAGCTCTTCGGCGCTCCCGCTTTTTGCCTTGGCCTGACGGATGGCGGCATACATGGCATCCTCGCTTCCGGCTATCTGGTTTGAGGGCTTGGTGCCCGGACCGCATGCTACGCCGAAGCACGCGGGCAATCCACGCTTGGTTAACTCGGCGCTAATTCAGTTCCGCGATCCGCAACGATCGATTAAGCACGCCTCAACATCGCTGCCTTAGTCTCGCCCCACTCACTTTTCGCAAACAACGGCGGCTTATTCTGCCGCGTGAAGTGACATCAGGGGGTTCATCATGCGCATTGCGTTGCTGCTGACCGCGACCATTGTCGGCGCGCTCTTTGCCAATCCATCCCATGCCGGACCGCCGGATGCGTCCTCCGGCGCAGCGCAGGCGTTACCGCCGGGCTTCCAGAGCTACCGCGGCTACATGTTCGACCTGTCGGAGAATTCCGACCGCAAGGATGTCGACAAGCTCACCGACAATGTGAAGAGCCAGATCGACGTGGTCGAGGCTGCCGGCCTCTCGCCGCGCGTGCTGCGCTTCTTCCGCACCGTCCCGATCATCGCCAGCGAGCTGGCCTGCCTCGACGAAGGCGCCGCGACCGCGTGCTACGGCCGGGTCACGCCTGACATCCAGCGCACCGCTCCCCGCACGCTGACGGTCTGGGACCCCAACAAGCAGCGCTGGAGCAATCCGAACGCCGTCGACCTCGCGGTCGATTCCGGCCTCGGCGTGATCATGCTGCGGCCGGATATGATGCGTTACGAAAAGGAAGCGGTGCTGCTGCACGAGCTCCTGCACGCCTACCATGCGCGGCTGTTGCCGGACGGCTACGCCAACAAAGGCGTGATCGGCTATTACGCCTACGCCAAGTCCAAGGATCTCCTGCCCAGGGAATCCTATGCGCTGAAGAATCACATGGAATTCTTTGCGGTGACCGCCAGCATCTTCCTGGCCGGGAAGAGCGAATTCCACGACCCGAAGTCGCGCGAGGCGCTCAAGGAGAAGTTGCCGGACTATTACAAGTATCTGGTGGGGGTGTTCGGCTTCGACCCCGATCCGGCAGCTGCGAGCGGCCCGGTCGCCTCGCTGAAGTAAGACAGACAGCGCAAAACCAAGGCAGAAAGCCGCGCGCACAGCGCGGCTTTTTTGTTTTGGTCACCGGAAGCTGCGGATGACGCGCGGCCGGGAATTGCCAAGGTGGGGCC
Source organism: Bradyrhizobium sp. CAR08 (assembly GCF_052871955.1). Classification (NCBI taxonomy): domain Bacteria; kingdom Pseudomonadati; phylum Pseudomonadota; class Alphaproteobacteria; order Hyphomicrobiales; family Nitrobacteraceae; genus Bradyrhizobium; species Bradyrhizobium sp. CAR08. The sequence continues at coordinate 144,441 of NZ_JBIXJX010000012.1, read as the reverse complement.
CGATCTGCATAGTCCCGCCCGCATCGATACCGTTTTCGAAGAGGATAGAACAACATGGCGGACGCCGACCTGGATGTCGTGATCCGGCAACTGGCCAGACAGCTGCATACGGGCCTGATGACCCGCGCCAAGGAGCGCCGGGATCGATTCAACGGCCTTGCGGCCAAGGCCAAGGGCAAGGAGACCGGCGACCGCTTCAAGATGATGGCCAAGGCCACCATGGAGCAGGCCATTGCCGCCGCCAAGCGCCTGCAGATGTCCGCCGACAACGTCGCCGACAGCTACGCGCGGTCGATGCGGATCGCCGCCAGCACACCGGTCGCGGTGAAGGTGGAGAAGAAGGCGCCCAAGGAAAAGCCGGTGAAGAAGGCGAAGAAGGCCAAAACCAAGAAGTAGGAGCGCACTTTCTTCCTTCTCCCCTTGTGGGAGAAGGTGGCGTGAAGCGCCGGATGAGGGGTTGTTTCCGCGAATTCAACTGCAGCAGACTCACGCGCGGAGAGATACCCCTCACCCGTCTCGCCGTTTCGCGGCGAGCCACCCTCTCCCGCAAGGGGGAGGGTTGCAGCGGCGCACGCAGCTCTAGATATCTCTACCGCCCTGGCGCGGCGAGCCGGGTCGGCTCGGCGCTCGCGAGTTCGGCGAGTTTTGCGCGCGCTGTATCGCGGGTAAGGACATCCTTGCCGGCGGGCAGCGCCAGCGCGGCCTCGAAATCGGCGCGCGCCTCATTCGCCTGGCCGCGGGCGAGGAAGGCGAGGCCGCGGTCGAGCCGAGGCTGCGCATCCGAGGGGTCGAGGCGGACCGCGGTGTTGTAGCTCAGGATCGCGCGATCGAGATCGCCGGCGGCCGCGAGCGCGAGACCGCGCTGGTGATAGGGCGCGGCGTGCCTGGGATCATGCGCGATCGCCTCGTCGTAATCCTCGATGGCGAGTTCGAGGTCGCCGTTCTGCCGGCGCGCCAGCGCCCGATCGCGATAGAGCGAGGCGCGGTTGGGATTGAGATGGATGGCCTCGTCGAAATCCGCGATCGCCCGCCGCCAGTCGCCGTGGCGCAGCGCGATCCGTCCGCGCCCCTCATAGGCGAAAGCGATCAGCGAGCCGCGCAGCGGCGAGAAGCCGATCACCGCCGAACAGATGTCGGGCTCGTCCTCGTCTCCGCAATTGACGACGGTGTGCGTGGACAGGCCAATCAGCACGCCCACGACGATCAACAATGGTACTGCAGCTTTGGTCATCTTCGACGGTGGCAGGCGGAGGGCCGGCCACGCATCCCCTTTCGCAGGAACTGTCACGGCAGGGTGTTAACACCGGCCGGGACCGTCCTGTGTGCGACAGGTCACAAAGCGCGCAAATTAGGGCTGCTGCGGCGTCAGCCCCATGGACCGCGTGAAGAGGAGCGGCCCCAGGGGCTCCGCGGCGGATAGTTCTCATTGGCGCCGACCGACGGCGACGCCTGCGCACCGAGCTCGGCTGCGAGCTGCTGAAGCGCCGCGATGCGATTCTGGGTCGAGGGATGGGTGGCAAACAGATTGTCCACGCCGTGGCCCGACAGCGGGTTAATGATGAACATGTGCGCGGTGGCGGGATTTCGTTCCGCCTCGGCGTTCGGGACCTGATGCGCCGCGCCTTCGATCTTCACCAGCGCCGATGCCAGCCACATCGGCTGACCGGCGATGCGTGCGCCGAGATTGTCCGCGGCGTATTCACGGGTGCGGCTGATCGCCATCTGCACCAGCATGGCGCCGATCGGGGCGAGGATCATCATCAGGATCGAGCCGACGATGCCCGGGCCGTTGTTGTCGCGGTTGCCGCCGAAGAACATGCCGAACTGCGCCAGCATCGAGATCGCACCGGCAATGGTCGCGGTCACAGTCATCAGCAGCGTGTCGTGGTGCTTGATATGAGCGAGCTCGTGCGCGATCACGCCCGCAAGCTCCTCGCGGCTGAGCTGGTGCATCAACCCGGTGGTGACCGCAACCGCGGCATTCTCGGGATTGCGCCCGGTGGCAAACGCGTTGGGCTGCGGCTCGTCCATCAGGAACACGCGCGGCATCGGCAAGCCGGCGCGGGCCGCTAGCTCGGCCACGAGCCCGACCAGCTCCGGTGCGCTGCTGCGGTCGACCTCATGGGCGCCATACATGGACAGCACCATCCGGTCGGAGTTCCAGTAGGTGAAGAGATTGGTCGCCGCGGCAATGACGAGCGCAATCATGGCGCCGCCGGCACCGCCGATCAGATAGCCGACGCCCATGAACAGGGCGGTGAGGCCTGCGAGCAGCATTGCGGTACGAAGATAATTCATGGCCGTCTCCCGAGGCCGGCCGTAGCCGCTGGAAGCGTTGCGGGCCGGCGAGCATGAGGTAGGGATGACCCCGGCCCGCCCGCAAGGTTTCAAGGTGCGTCGCGGAGCCGCGGCACTGGTTTGAGGTCAATCGTTCCATTAAGCTTGGCCGAGAATCCAAGCGTCTCCTCCCCTTGCGGAAACCTCATGCTCCAGACCCGATTTGCGATCGCGGCCGCCGCCCTGCTCACGCTCGCCCTTCCCGCCTCTGCCCAGTTCGCGCCGCCGCCGGCAAAGCCCGCGGCTCCCAGGGCCACTGGGCCCTCGCCGCGCGCGGCGTCGTGCCATAACGGGGCGAACTTCGATCGCTTCCTGGTCGACGTGAAACAGCAGGCCGTTGCCGCCGGCGTGTCGCAGCGGACGATCGCGGCGGCCTCGCCTTACCTCGTCTACGACCAGGGCATCGTCAATCGCGACCGCGGCCAGCGCGTGTTCGGCCAGCTCTTCACCGAATTTGCCGGCCGCATGGCCGCGCCCTATCGCATGCAGAACGGCCAGCAACATATCAAGCAACATGCGGCCGCGTTCGCGCGCGCGGAAAAGGAATACGGTGTGCCGCCGGCAGTGATCGCCGCGTTCTGGGGACTGGAGAGCGATTTCGGCGTCAACATGGGTAATCTGCCGACACTGAAATCGCTGGTGTCGCTGGCCTATGATTGCCGCCGCTCGGAGATGTTCGTGAACGAGACCATCGCCGCGCTGAAGATCATCGACCGGGGCGACCTGCAACCGGACGAGATGGTCGGCTCCTGGGCCGGCGAGCTCGGTCAGACCCAGTTCCTGCCCGTGCATTACGTCAACTATGCCGTCGACTATGACGGCGACGGCCGACGCGATCTCCTCCGCAGCGAGGACGACGTGATCGGCTCGACCGCGCACTACATCGCCAACGGCTTGAAGTGGCGGCGCGGCGAGCCGTGGCTGGAGGAGATCAAGGTGCCGCAGAACCTGCCGTGGGATCAGACCGACCTCACGGTGCAGCTGCCGCGCTCAAAATGGGCGCAGCTCGGGGTTACCTCTCCCGACGGCCGGCCGCTGCCGAACGACAATCTCGCGGCCTCCGTGCTGCTGCCGATGGGACGCTTCGGTCCGGCCTTCATGGCATACCCGAATTTCGCGGCCTACACCGAGTGGAATAACTCGCTGATCTATTCGACCACCGCGGGCTATCTCGCCACCCGCATCGCGGGCGCGGCTCCGATGCGAAAGCCGTCCACACCGGTCGCGCAGCTGCCATTCAACGAGCTCAAGCAATTGCAGCAGCTTCTGGTCCAGGCTGGCTTCAATGTCGGCAAGGTCGACGGCGTGCTGGGCCAGCAAAGCCGCGCCGCGGTGAAGGCGATGCAGATCAAATACGGTCTGCCGGCCGATTCCTGGCCTTCGGCCGAACTGCTCGCTCGCATGCGTGGGGGCACGGCACAGGCGCAGCCAGTGGGGACGATCCGGTAAGCACCAGGATCGCTGTCATGCCCCGCGAAAGCGGGGCATCCAGTACGCTGCGGCCTATCGATTCAATCACAGCTGCCTCGGAGTACTGGATCGCCCTGTCAAGCCGCGCGATGACATCGAGGGTATGTCGCCGATAGCACCACAAGCCCGCTCGGTAGAATTTTCGCACTGCACAAGCCCCTCCGGCGATTGTATTTTTCCATGACGTTCCCATGTGAGTAGCTCAGGTTTCTCCTGAGATTTCCCACTTTTGAAGCGAGCATCACATGTCCTTCCACGACGCCGTCGTTCCCGCCTATTTGCAAATGTTGAACAGCCTGATCGGCCTGCTCACGAAAGCCGAAGCGCATTGTGCGGCCAAGAAGGTCGACCCCAGCGTCCTGCTGGGCTCCCGCCTGTTTCCGGACATGCTGCCGCTCTCGAAGCAGATCCAGCTGGTCAGCGATTTCGCAGCCAAAGGTTGCGCCCGGCTGACCCATAGCGACGTGCTCTCCACACCGGACACCGAGACCAGCTTTGCGGAGTTGAAGCAGCGCCTGGCGAAGACCATCGACTACGTGAAATCGTTCAAGCCCGAGCAGTTCGAGGGCGCCGACACCAAGGACGTCACCTTCCCGGCCGGCCCCGACAAGTCCATCACCATGAAGGGCCAGCAATTCCTGAGCGCGTTCTCGCTGCCGAACTTCTATTTCCACGCCGCAACCGCCCACGGCCTTCTGCGCCACGCCGGCGTCGAGATCGGCAAGCGCGATTTCCTCGGCGCGAACTGAAAGGCGATTATTCAGACGGCCGCGGCGGGAGATCCAATCTGCTGCTGCGGCTAAAATTGCACATGCTTTATGCTGCGCGGCTCGGCTGCGCATCTCGCCTGCAGTTTCTGTATGGCTCCTCCCTTGCGCTGATTGCCGCAATGCACAAGTGTTCCGGATCTCTCACCGCCTGGAAGCATTCTCATGAGCCGTTCGACCAAATTGTTTGAGACCTACAAGCTCGGCCCGATCACGCTGGCGAACCGTTTCGTGATGGCGCCGCTGACGCGCAACCGCGCCGTTCCCGGCACCTTCGTACCGGGCGCGCTCGCCGCTGACTATTACGCCCAGCGTGCCTCGGCGGGGCTTCTGATTACCGAAGCGAGCCAGGTCTCACAGCAGGGCCAAGGCTACCAGGACACCCCCGGCATCTACTCAAAGGACCAGGTCGCCGGCTGGCGCACGGTCACCGATCAGGTGCATCAGCGCGGCGGCAAGGTCTTCATCCAGCTCTGGCATGTCGGCCGCATCTCGCATGTCGACCTTCAGGCCAATGGCGCAGCCCCGGTGGCGCCGAGCGCGATCCGCGCCAAGGGCAAGACTTTCGTCAACGGCACTTTCGCCGACGTCTCCGAGCCCCGTGCGCTCGAGCTCTCCGAAATTCCAGGCATCATCGACGATTTCAGGCGCGCCACGAAGAATGCGCTCGAAGCCGGCTTCGATGGCGTCGAGATCCACGGCGCCAACGGCTATCTGCTCGAACAATTCGCCAAGGACGGCACCAACAAGCGTACCGACGCCTATGGCGGCTCCATTGAAAACCGCGCGCGGCTGATGCTGGAAATCTCCAGGGCCGTCGTAGCGGAGGCTGGCGCCGATCGCACCGGCATCCGCATCTCGCCGGTGACGCCGGCCAACGACATCTCGGATTCGAACCCGCAGGCCCTCTACGACCATATCGTCGACGGCCTCGCCGCGCTCAAGCTCGTCTATCTCCATGTCGTCGAAGGCGCCACCGGCGGTTCGCGCGACATCGCGCCGTTCGACTATGCGGGCCTGCGCAAGCGCTTCCCCGGCGCCTACATCGCCAACAACGGCTATGATTTCGACCTCGCTGCCAAGGTGCTCGAGGCGAACGCGGCCGATCTCATCGCCTTCGGCAAGCCGTTCATCTCCAATCCCGATCTGGTCGAGCGGCTGAAGCAGGGCGCGGCGCTGAACGACTGGGACAAGAACACGTTCTACGGCGGCGGCGCGAAGGGATACACGGACTATCCGACGCTGGCGGCTGAGCCGGCGGAATAAGGCGTCGTTGTCGCTCCATCCTCCGTCATTGCGAGGAGCGAGCGACGAAGCAATCCAGACTACCTCCGTGGAAAGACTCTGGATTGTTTCGCTTCGCTCGCAATGACGTGTGGAAGCAAAATCCACGACAATAAAAAGAAAAAAGGCCGGGATTGCTCCCGGCCTTTCGTCGTTATGCTGATGTGCCTTACTGCAGCGAAGCGCGCTTCGGGGGCTGTGCCGGCCACGACTTGATCAGAGTGTCGTAGTCGACCGTCTCACCCTTCGGCTTCTCGTTGGCGAGCTTGCGCTGCGGGGCAATCGTGCCGTCCTTCTGGGCCTTGGCGAACCAGAACTCGGCCGACTCCTTCTTGTGCAGCTTCGGACCGCAGGCGCCCTGCACGCCCGACTTCTCCAGACGCTCCATGACGGAGTCCTGGGCCGCGGCAAGCGAGTCCATCGCGGCCTGCGGCGTCTTGGCACCGGACGACGCATCGCCGATGTTCTGCCACCACAGCTGCGCCAGCTTCGGATAGTCGGGCACGTTGTTGCCGGTCGGGGTCCACTGCACGCGCGCGGGCGAGCGGTAGAACTCGATCAGGCCGCCGAGCTTCGGCGCACGCTCGGTGAACGACTTGTCCCAGATGTCGGATTCACGGATGAACGTGAGACCGACATGGCTCTTCTTCAGCGACACCGTCTTGGAGACGATGAACTGGAGATAGAGCCAGGCCGCCTTGCGGCGATCCGGGGGAGTCGATTTGAGCAGCGTCGCCGAGCCCGCATCCTGGTAGCCGAGCTTCATGCCTTCCTTCCAGTACGAACCGTGCGGCGACGGAGCCATACGCCACTTCGGCGTACCGTCCGCGTTCATCACGGCGATGCCCGGCTTCACCATGTCGGCGGTGAAGGCGGTGTACCAGAACATCTGCTGGGCGATGTTGCCCTGCGCCGGCACCGGACCCGACTCGGAGAAGGTCATGCCCTGGGCCTGCGGCGGAGCATACTTCTTCATCCACTCGAGGTACTTGGTGATCGAGTAGACCGCGGCCGGACCGTTGGTGTCGCCGCCACGCTCGACCGAGGAGCCGACCGGACGGCAGCCTTCCATGCGGATGCCCCATTCGTCGACCGGCAGACCGTTCGGGATGCCCTTGTCGCCGTTACCGGCCATCGACAGCCAGGCGTCGGTGAAACGCCAGCCGAGCGAGGGGTCCTTCTTGCCATAGTCCATATGGCCATAGACCTTGACGCCGTTGATCTCCTTGATGTCGTTGGTGAAGAACTCGGCGATGTCTTCGTAGGCTGACCAGTTCACGGGCACGCCGAGCTCGTAGCCATACTTGGCCTTGAACTTGGCCTTGTAGTCGGCGTTGGTGAACCAGTCGTAGCGGAACCAGTAAAGGTTCGCGAACTGCTGGTCGGGCAGCTGATAGAGCTTGCCGTCCGGCGCCGTGCCGAACGACTTGCCGATGAAGTCGTTGACGTCGAGCATGGGGTCGGTGACGTCCTTGCCCTCGCCGGTCATATAGTCCGACAGCGCGATGGTCTGGCCGTAGCGGAAGTGGGTGCCGATCAGATCGGAATCGTTGATCCAGCCGTCGTACACGTTCTTGCCGGACTGCATCTGGGTCTGCAGCTTCTCGACGACGTCACCTTCCTGGATGATGTCGTGCTTGAGCTTGATGCCGGTGAGCTCGGAGAACGCCTTGGCCAGCGTCTGCGACTCATATTCGTGGGTCGTGATGGTTTCGGAGACCACGTTGATCTCCATTCCCTTGAAGGGCTCGGCGGCCTTGGCGAACCACTCCAGCTCCTTCTTCTGGTCTTCCTTCGACAGCGTCGAGGGCTGGAATTCCGCGATCCACTTCTGGATCGCGGCGTCGTCGGCGGCGCGCACCGGCGCCGAGACGGCCAGCGACACCGCGACGATGGCGGCGACGCTGGACATCGTCAGAAAGCTATTCTTGGTCAATGGACGTTCCCTTCTCCTAAACTGCCGCATGTTATTCCTCCGTTGCAGCGACAAACTTTTTACAGGCCCGGGTTGGTCCCGGATCTGGCCGTTCCTTCGCGGGCTAGACCGTGCGGAAAATGAGTACGGCCGTGGCCAGCGAAATTCCTGATGCGATCCAAAGGCGCGAAATCTCAACTCCGTCCTCGCCGATCGGCAGCGTGGCGAGGGGGTCGGTGCCGGCGAAGGCGATCCACAGCAAGTGGATGACCGCCGCCGTGATCAGGGAGATGAACAGGCGGTCGCCGCGCGTGGTCGGGATGCGCAGCACGCCGACGCGCTCGGCTTCGGGATAAGCCACCCCGAGCCAGGTCATCACAGCCAGCGTGCAGGCGAGCGCGACAAAAAAGATCGTCGTCGGCGGCGTCCAGGCCATCCATGCAATCCATTCCATTGATGCCTCCCTAGACCCGACCGAGCGCGAAACCGCTCGCGATATAATTGCGGACGAACCAGATCACGAGTGCGCCCGGGATGATCGTCAGCACGCCGGCTGCCGCCAGCAGGCCCCAGTCCATGCCCGCAGCCGACACCGTGCGCGTCATGATCGCCGCGATCGGCTTGGCCGAGACCGAGGTCAGCGTGCGCGCGAGCAGCAGCTCGACCCAGGAGAACATGAAGCAGAAGAAGGCGGCGACGCCGATGCCGCTCGCAATCAGCGGCACCAGGATCTTGATGAAGAAGCGCGGGAAGGAATAGCCGTCGAGGAAGGCGGTCTCGTCGATCTCGCGCGGCACGCCGGAGACGAAGCCTTCCAGGATCCACACCGCCAGCGGGACGTTGAAGATGCAGTGCGCGAGCGCGACCGCCCAGGGCGTATCGAACAGCCCGATCGCCGAATAGAGATTGAAGAACGGCAGGGCATAGACCGCGGCCGGCGCCATGCGGTTCGAGAGCAGCCAGAAGAACAGATGCTTGTCGCCGAGGAAACGGTAGCGCGAGAACGCGTAGGCCGCCGGCAGCGCCACCGAGATCGAGATGATGGTGTTGAGGACGACATATTCCAACGAGTTGATATAGCCGGAATACCAGCTCTCATCGGTGAAGATGCGCTTGTAGTGCTGCAGCGTCGGCGCGTGCGGCCACAGCGTCATCGTCGAGACGATCTCGGCGTTGGTCTTGAAGCTCATGTTGACGAGCCAGTAGATCGGCAACAGCAGGAAGATCAAAAACAGCGCCATGATGAGGCGACGGCCGGGGATCGAGTGCATCACACGGCTCCTTCCTGCGGCTTCCGATCGCTGCCGGCGTTGGTCATGACGGTGTAGAAGATCCAGCAGACGATCAGGATGATGAGATTGTAGACCAGCGACAGCGCGGCGGCCTTGCCGAGGTCGAACTGGCCGAGCGCGATCTTGACCAGCTCGATCGAGACGAAAGTCGTCGAATTGCCGGGCCCCCCACCAGTCACCACGAACGGTTCGGTGTAGATCATGAAACTGTCCATGAAGCGCAGCAGCACCGCGATCAGCAGCACGCGGTTCATCTTCGGCAGCTGGATCGCCTTGAACACGGCCCAACGCGAGGCGCCATCGATCTGCGCCGCCTGGTAATAAGCCTCCGGGATCGACTTAAGTCCGGCATAGCACAGCAGCGCGACCAGGCTGGTCCAGTGCCAGACGTCCATCACGATGACCGTGACCCAGGCGTCGATGTCGTTGGAGACGTAATTATAATCGATGCCGGTCGCATTGAGGACATAGCCGAGCAGGCCGATGTCGGGACGGCCAAAGATCTGCCAGATCGTGCCGACCACGTTCCACGGGATCAGCAGCGGCAACGCGAGGATGACGAGGCAGGCCGCAACCGTCCAGCCCTGGCGCGGCATCGACAGCGCGACGACGATGCCGAGCGGCACCTCGATCGCGAGGATCACCAGCGAGAAGAACAGATTGCGGCCGAGCGAAGCGAGGAAGCGGCCGCCGAGGTCGGTCGAGGGATCGAGCAATTCCTTGAACCAGCCGACACCGTTCCAGAAGAACTGGTTGTTGCCGAAGGTGTCCTGCATCGAATAGTTCACCACCGTCATCAGCGGCAGCACTGCCGAGAAGGCGACGACCAGGAACACCGGCAGCACCAGGAACCAGGCTTTTTGGTTGACGGTCTTGTCCATCAGGCGGCTCCCTCCACCAGAAGGCTGTCGGCATAGACGTGGACGTGCGACGGATCGAATTTCAGGCCGGCCGTGCCGTCCGGGCTGGTGAAGCCGGCCGGCGCGCGCGCCGCTAGCTTGGCGTCACCGAGCCGCGCGCGCGCGAAGCGGATCCGGCCGAGGTCGTCGACGCGTTCGATCTTCGCACTGAGCAGGCCGGGCGCCGGCGCCACGGCCTCAACGAATTCCGGACGGACGCCGATCTCGATCTTCGCGCCAGCAGGCAGCTTGTCGTAGCTGCGGTTGAGCGCAATGACGTGACCGCCGATCTTGGCCTCACGGCCCCTCACCTCGGCCGGCAGGATGTTCATGCCGGGCGAGCCGATGAAATAGCCGACGAACGTGTGCGCCGGCTTGTCGAACAACTCGGCCGGCGTGCCGCTCTGCACCACGCGGCCGTCATGCATGACTACCACGGTGTCGGCGAAGGTCAGCGCCTCGGTCTGGTCGTGGGTGACGTAGATCATCGTCAGGTCGAGCTCGCGATGCAGCGCCTTCAACTTGGAGCGGAGCTGCCATTTCAGCTCGGGGTCGATCACGGTGAGCGGCTCGTCGAACAGCACGGCGGCAACGTCGGAGCGTACCAGGCCGCGGCCGAGCGAGATCTTCTGCTTGGCATCGGCCGTGAGCCGCGTCGCCTTGCGGTTCAGATAGGGCTCGAGGTCGAGCAAGCGGCCGATCTCGGCGACCCGCTTGTCGATCTCAGCCTTCGGCACGCCGCGGTTCTTCAGAGGGAACGCCAAATTTTGCCCCACCGTCATGGTGTCGTAGATCACCGGAAACTGGAACACCTGGGCGATGTTGCGCTTCTGGGTTGACAGCGGTGTGATGTCCTCGCCGTCGAACAGGATTTTCCCCCGCGACGGCGTGATGATGCCGGAGATGACGTTGAGCAGCGTGGTCTTGCCGCAGCCGGACGGCCCGAGCAGCGCATAGGCGCCGCCCTGCCGCCAGGTCATGGTGACAGGCTTGAGAGCAAAGCTGTCCTGCGGGGCATCATTGCCGCCGTAGGAGTGGGCGAGATCGACGAGGTCAATGCGGGCCATGTCGCATCCCCCTCAGGCTTTTTTCTTTGACGCGTTTTCTTCACGCGAACCGCTCGGCACTTCGCTTGAAAACGCTATGGGACCGGGTGCCGCGACCAGCCGGTCGGCAGCATCGAAAACGAACACGTCGTTGGGATCGAGCACGGCATCGAGGGTCTGGCCGGGCTCGAATTCGTGCACGCCGTGCAGCACCGCCACCCAGTTCGATCCGTCGCGGGTCAGATGCACGAAACTCTCCGAACCGGTGATCTCGGTCACCGTTACCGTGGCATGGAAGGCGTGGCGGTCAGTCTCGCCATTGGCAAGTGCGAGCTGATGGGCGCGAAATCCGACGCGATAGGCGCCGTCCGCGAGCGAGGAATAGAGACCGGACGCCGGCGCGGCAATGCCGCCCGCATATTGCACGGAACCGTTCTTCTTCTCGATGCCGACGAGATTCAGCGGCGGATCGGAGAACACCTGCGCGACCCGCAAGGTCTGCGGATGACGGTAGACCTTTGGAGTCTCGCCGATCTGGAGCGCCTCTCCCTGCCACATGCACACCGTGTTGCCGCCGAGCAGCAGCGCCTCGGTCGGCTCGGTGGTGGCATAGACGAAGATCGCGCCGGAGGCCTCGAAGATGCGCGGCAGCTCGGTGCGCAGTTCCTCGCGCAGCTTGTAGTCGAGATTGGCGAGCGGCTCGTCGAGCAGCACGAGGTCGGCGCCCTTCACCAGCGCGCGCGCCATCGCAGTTCGCTGCTGCTGGCCGCCGGAAAGCTGGAGCGGCGTGCGCTTCAGGAACGGCTCGAGCCGGAGCAGCCGGGCGGCTTCCGCAACGCGCGCCTCGATTTCGGCGCGCGGCTTGCCCTGCACGCGCAAAGGCGAAGCGATGTTCTCGTAGACCGACAGCGAGGGGTAGTTGATGAACTGCTGATAGACCATGGCGACCGAGCGCTGGCGCACGTCGACCCCGGTGACGTCCTTGCCGTTGACCAGCAGCTTGCCCGATGTCGGTTTGTCCAGGCCAGCGAGCAGCCGCATGATCGAGGTCTTGCCCGACAGCGTCGGCCCGAGCAGCACGTTGAGCGTGCCGCTCTCGAGCGTCAGCGAGACGTCGCGGATGTGTGGGACCCCGTCGACAGTCCGGGTCACGTGATCGAGTGTCACCGTCATGAGCGTCCTCCGGCTTCCAGCAGGGGACTTTGCTGCACGGCGTGGGTCCTGATCCAGTCGTCCAGCGCCGCGATCTCGTCGGCACTTAGTCGCAGGCCGAGCTTGGAACGGCGCCAGACGATATCTTCGGCAGTAACGGCCCATTCGTTGGCGATGAGATAGCGGACTTCGCGCTCGGTCAGCGTCGCACCGAAGGCCTGGCCGAGATCGACCGCCGATTTCGCATCCCCAAGCAGCTTGATCGCCCTCGTGCCATAGGAGCGCGCCAGGCGCCGCGCATGCTCGTGGCTGAGGAAAGGATAGCCGCGCTGAAGCTCGGCGATCAGGCCGTCGACATCGGACACGCCCATGTCGCCGCCGGGCAGCGGCCATTTGCCGGTCCAGCCTTCGCGTGCTTTCGCACTGCGAAGATAGGGCGCGAGCCGCTCCAGCGCCTCCTCGGCGAGACGGCGATAGGTCGTGATCTTGCCGCCATAGATCGACAGCAGCGGCACGCCGCCGGGCGTGTCGAGCTCGAACACATAGTCGCGCGTCGCGGCCTTGGCTTCGCTGGCCCCGTCGTCATAGAGCGGACGTACGCCGGAGTAGGTCCAAACCACGTCATCGGGCGTGACAGGCTTGGCCAGATATTCGCTCGCCGCCGTGCAGAGATACTGGATCTCTTCGGCCGTCGCCTTCACCTTGGCGGGATCGCCGTCATAGTCGCGGTCGGTGGTGCCGATCAGCGTAAAATCGTCCTGATAGGGAATGACGAAGATGATGCGGCCATCTGCATTCTGGAACATGTAGGCGCGGTCGTGGTCGTAGAGTTTTTTCACGACGATGTGCGAGCCCTGCACCAGGCGCACCTTGGCTTTCGCGTTGACGCCGGCGCCGCGGCCGAGCACATCCTCGACCCAGGGCCCGCCGGCATTGACAACCGCACGGGCCTGGATCGACGAGCGCGCGCCTGTCAGCGTGTCGATCATGCTGACGGTCCAGATGCCGTCTGACTGTTTGATATCCGTCGCGCGAGTGCGGGTGCGGATCTCGGCGCCCTTGTCAGCGGCATCGCGTGCGTTGAGCACGACGAGACGGGCGTCGTCGACGAAGCAGTCGGAATATTCGAACGCGCGGCCGTAGCGGTTCGGGATCAGCGGGCGGCCGACCTCGTCGCGTCGGAGGTCAACCGAGCGCGTCGCCGGCAACAGATGACGGCCACCGATGTGGTCATAGAGAAAGAGGCCGAGGCGCAGCAGCCAGGCCGGCCGCAGGCCCGCATGGTGCGGCAAAACGAAACGCAGGGGGCGAATGATGTGCGGCGCGATGCCCCAGAGAATTTCGCGCTCGATCAGCGCCTCGCGAACCAGCCGGAACTCGTAATATTCGAGATAGCGCAGGCCGCCATGCACCAGCTTGGTCGACCAGGACGACGTCCCGCTCGCCAGATCGTTCATTTCGCACAGGAAAACCGTGTTGCCGCGGCCCACCGCGTCGCGCGCGATGCCGCAGCCGTTAACACCGCCTCCAATAATGGCGAGGTCGAAAATACGATCCAACAGACGCATCCCCCGGCGACCGCCCGTTCAATCGAGCGGTTACTTTCGCTTTTGATTAGATCACACCAGAAAACGAAAGCAAGATGAAAGAGGAGAGAAACGAAGTGAAAGCGGAACTTTTAAGTGGGCACACGGGGGGCGAAATAGGCAGTTCAGGAGGGATTTGAGCGGCATTATTGCTCTTGAAAAGTCGTTGATGACCCTTATTAGTAAGAATAGTCATATTGGTCGTTATTTGCATGACAGAACACACTGCACCAGATTCACCAGCGACGGACTCTTGGACGCTTGCCAACGCCAAGGCCCGGCTCTCCGAGGTGATCGATCGTGCCCAAGCCGGCCCGCAAATCATCACCCGACACGGCAAGCCCAACGCGGTGATCGTTTCCGTCGAGGAATGGGCGCGCAAGACGGCGCGCAAAGGTACCTTGGCCGAATTCCTGCTGGCTTCGCCGCTGCGCAGCGGCGACCTCGAGCTTGAACGCGTTCACGACGCGCCGCACGACGAGCTGCCGTGAATCTACTGCTCGACACCAACGTGTTGTCGGAGGTCCAGAGGCCCGCCCCTTCGCCGAAAGTCTTGTCATGGCTTGATACGATCGACGAGGATCGTGCGTTCATCAGCGCGGCATCGATCGCCGAGCTTCGTCGCGGCATCGCGTTGCTGGAGGACGGCCGTCGCCGTGCAGCACTGGCCGCCTGGCTTGCCCGCGATCTGCCGGAGCGTTTTGCCGGGCGCACACTGCCGATCGACCACGCGGTCGCGGAACGCTGGGGTGACCTGATGGCTCAGAGTCGCAGAAGCGGCCTCGCATTGTCTGTCATGGACGGCTTCTTTGCCGCGACCGCGCTGGCAAACAACCTCATGCTCGTCACGCGCAATGTGAAGGATTTTGCGGTATTCGGCGTGCCGCTGCTGAACCCGTGGGACAACCCATAGTCCTACCTCAGCCGCACCACCGGCGCGGCCTCGGGCGCTTCTTGTGCCTCGGCCTGAGCCTCATCGACGTCCGCCCCCTTCGGCATCGCGGCCATCACCTCGATGCCCTTGCCGTGGCAGATGGTGGCGAGGCGCTCTGGCAATTCCTGGTCGGTGACGAAGGTCTGGATCTGGCTGATATGCGCGATGCGGACCGGCGCGCTGCGCCGGAGCTTGGTGGAATCAGCGACCAGCATGACGCTGCGGGCGTTGGCGATGATGGCCTGCGCCACCTGCACCTCGCGATAGTCGAAGTCGAGCAGCGCGCCCTCCTCGTCGATCGCGGACGCTCCGATGATGGCATAGTCGACCTTGAACTGGCCGATCAGCTGCGTCGCGGTCGAGCCGACCACCGCGCCGTCGGCGCGCCGCACCGTGCCGCCGGCGACCACCACCTCGATGCGGGGATGACGATAGAGCAGCATGGCGACGTTCAGATTGTTGGTGATAACGAGGAGGTCCTCGTGCGAGGTCAGCGCGCTCGCGACCTCCTCGGTCGTGGTGCCGATGTTGATGAAGAGCGAGCAGCCGTTCGGGATCAGCGAGGCGGCCGCGGCTCCAATCGCCTTCTTCTCGTCGGCGGCGACGAAGCGCCGCGCCTCGTAGGCGAGGTTTTCGACGCCGGATGCGATGATGGCGCCGCCATGAATGCGGGTCAGCGAGCGCCGCTCACAGAGGTCGTTGAGATCCTTGCGGATGGTCTGCGCCGAGACCTCGAACCGGCGCGCCAGCTCCTCGACCATGACGCGGCCCGAGGCTCGCGCGATGTTGAGGATTTCGGCTTGTCGATGAGTCAGTCCGGTCACGGCGATGGCCTCAAGTCAGGAAGCTGCATGGTGCGGCGGTTCGCGCGCTCGGTCAATGCGCGCGCCGATCACGGTTAACGGACGAAGGTCCTCACCATGCCATCGCGGCGGCGAGACGCGCCAGCAGCTCCGGATCGTCGAAGGCGCTGGCGGAGGCGATGGCCCCGGCGGCGACGAGATCAGCATGGCTGAGGCTGGTCCGGATACCGATGGTCGGAATGCCGGCCGCTGCGGCCGATTGCACGCCGGTGCGGGAGTCCTCGAACGCGATCGAGGCCATGGCGCTGGCGCCGGCAAAGCGCAACCCTTCCTGATAAGGCAGCGGATGCGGCTTGCCGTGCAACAGCTCGGCACCGATCACGAGCGCCTTGAAGCGGTGCGTGATGCCGAGGCCGGACAGCAGCAGCTCCGCATTGAGCCGCGGGGCATTGGTCACGGCAACCATGGGAATACCGGCCGCATCCGCCCTGTCGAGCAGCGCTATCAGGCCCGGCAGCGGCTCGATCTGCCCGGCAACAAGCGTGCGGAAGACTTCCTCCTTCTCATCGAGGATCAAGGCACGCCGTTCGGGCGCCTCGTCGGGCAGAAAACGCTCGCCGATCGATACATTCGCGAAGCCTTGCAGCTCTCTGGAGAAGCGCGCGTGATCGAAGACGTGGCCGCGAGGGCCGAGCACCAGATTGAACGCCTTCAAGTGCAGCGGATCGGTGTTGGCGAGCGTACCGTCGATGTCGAACAGCAACGCCCTGCCGATAGCCTCGATCATGTCCGTACTTTCCCGAATATATGACGCATCAATACGAAAGCCGTATCAATACAGCGTCAATCGCGCAATGACGCACGTGCATGAACAATACGCGACCCTCGACAAAGTCGCGTGCGACTGCAACACTCCATGCAAGACCAAAAAGGAGGAAACGATGACGATCAACCGACGCGATCTCGCTCTCTCGACTCTTGCCGTCCCAGCTCTTGCCGTCTCCACTCTTGCAGTTTCAGCGCTCACGACACCGGTGCTGGCGGCCTCGGCCGACGAGGAAGCGGTGGCGAAGAAGGTCGAGGCGTTCCGTCTTGCCCAGATCGCGGCCGATCCCAAGGCGCTCGGCGCACTCTGCGCCGAAGAGGTGAGCTACAGCCATTCCAGCGGCAAGGTCGAGGACAAGGCGACCTTCATCGCCAACGCCACCGACGGCAAATCCAAATTCCTGTCGATCGAGTACAAGGATCCGACCATCAAGGTCGTCGGCCCCGCTGCGATCGTGCGTTTCCACTGGGTGGCGGAACAGGAGATGGCGGCTGATGGGAAAAAAGTGCCGACCAACCTTCACATCCTGATGAACTGGCAGAAGCAGGGCGACGACTGGAAGCTGCTCTCACGGGCGGCGACGAAGTTATGAACAACGGCCCTTCCCCTCTCCGCTTGCGGGAGAGGGTGGCTTCGCGAAGCGAAGTCGGGTGAGGGGTTTCTCTCCGACAACGAATCCTCTCGCAGTGGAATTTGCGGAGACGACCCCTCATCCGGCGCTACGCGCCACCTTCTCCAACAAGGCGAGAAGGGAAGGCAGAGTTCGCGGCAAAAGATTCCCACCTCTCGGGCCACACGCGGCCCGGAATGACCCGCCGGAGGACTAAGCCGCTTCCTTCACATCACCGTTGACCAGCTTGCGCGCGGCGCGCTCGGCTTCGCGGGCGTTGCGGAAGAGCTGGCCTTCGAGACGGTTGAAGCGGCTGGACGAGGCGAAAAAGCAGTAGCCTCCCTGGGAACGAACGACGATACCTGCGGTCTGCGAATCGACTTCGATGATGTAGCTGTCCGACATGGTCCGTGGATTCCTCAGTGCGGGCAAACAACGGCAGTTCCGCCCAAAGGTTCCTGGGCATTTTGACGCCGTTCCACCCCGGATCGACACGCGACGGAGTACGCCGGGACCTCATCCGTTTTATGACTGGTTCTTGGCAAAGCCGCGGCGCCGTGACTCAGTCGCGCCGCGTTTGGCGTTGCCGCACGCATCAGACAGATGAGGCGCAACGCCGCGCGCGATTACGTCGCGATCGCGGTGTCGGTCGGGCGAACCGGCTGCGGGCGGCCGTGCTCGTCGATCGAGACGTAGGTGAAATTGCCGTCGGTGACGAGGAACGGTTGCTGCTCGCCGCGGCGCAGCGCCCATGCTTCCAGATGCACGGTGATGGAGGTGCGCCCGACGCGAACGAGGTGGGCGTGGACCGAAACGAGATCGCCGACATAGACGGCCTTGCGGAAGTTCATCGCCTCGATGGCGACGGTCACGGTGCGCGACTTCGCGACCTTTGACGCAAACACGCCGCCGCCGACGTCCATCTGGCTGAGCAGCCAGCCGCCGAAGATGTCACCGTTGGCGTTGGTGTCGGCAGGCATCGCCAGCGTGCGAATGCAGAGATCGCCGCCCGGCCCGGCATCGGCTTGCTCGTTCATGCCGCTCCCGCTTGAAGATTGCTCACTTGAATCTTGCTCACCTGAAACTGCTCACTTGAAAGTATCCCAGCCCGGATCCGGCGCAAAGCGCTCGCCGAATCTTCCGGCCAGCGCGCGCAAGGTGGATACGACATGATCGACGCCACGCGTGCGCGCATAATTCAACGGGCCGCCACGGAACGGTGCATAACCGGTGCCGAAGATCACGGCGCCGTCGACCATGTCGGCATCATCCACGATACCCTCGCGAAGCGCCGCGACGCAGACGTTGGACATCGGCAGCACCAGGCGGTCGATCATCTGGTCGGTGACGCGCGGACCGGTCTCGGGCAACGGCGCCTTCTCGGCCTTGCCGTCACGCCAGACGTAAAAGCCCTTGCCGGTCTTGCGGCCGAGTTCGCCCTTGGCGACCTTCTCGCGCAGCCAGGCCGGCGTCGGCGGCAGCAGATCGCCGAACTTGGTGCGCAGCATGTCGCCGACATCGAGACAAATGTCGAGCCCGACCTGGTCGGCCAGTTCGATCGGCCCCATCGGCATGCCGAACTGCTCCGCGGCGGCGTCGATCAGGCGCTGGTCGATCTTCTCGTCCAGCATCACCATCGCTTCCAGCATGTAAGGCGTCAGCGCGCGGTTGACGAGGAAGCCCGGCGAGCTCTTCACCGGCAACGGCAGCCGATCGATCGCGCCGACGAAGGCGAGTGCCTCCTTCAGCACCTGCGTATCGTTACCGTCATGGCTGACGACTTCGACCAGTTGCAACCGCGACACCGGGTTGAAGAAGTGGAGACCGACCAGCCGCTCCGGCCGCGCCAGCGTGGTGCGCAAATCCTGGAGCGGAATGCTCGACGTGTTGGTCGCGAGGATCGCGCCCGGCTTCATTCGCGGCTCGAGGCCGGCATAGACCTTCTGCTTCAGCTCGAGCTTCTCCGGGACCGCCTCAATGATGAGATCGGCGTTGCGAACACCTTCGCCATCCATGTCAGGCATGAGGCGATCGAGCGCGTCGCGCACCTCCGTGGGCTTGCGGATGATCTTGCCGTAGAGCTCGGTGGCGCGCTTGACTGCACCCGCGATCGGCTCTGCCTTCATGTCGGCGAGCGAGACGCGCAGCCCCTGCCCCGCGCACCAGGCCGCGATGTCACCGCCCATGGCGCCGGCGCCGATGACGTGGACATGCCTGATCGTGTTGCCGGAGCCTGCCGCTTTCTTCATCTGCTCGCGCAGGAAGAACACGCGGATCAAGTTCTGCGCGGTCGGCGTCACCATCAGCTTGGCGAACGAGGCCTGCTCTGCCCCGAGCATCGCGGCCTTGCTGCCGCCATGGGTCTCCCAGAGATCGATCAAGGCATAGGGCGCCGGATAATGCTCGCGGGACGCGGCCTTCGCCGCCTCCGATCGCATCCGTTTGGCCAGCAGCCCGCGCACCGGGCCGAAATTCGCCGCACGCGTCAGAAAACCCGGCCGCGCCCGCTTGAGGCGGCCGAACAGCGCATCCTTGACGGCATTGCGAACGTGGCGCTCCTGCGTCACGGTATCGACGAGGCCGAGCGATCTGGCGCGGCGGGCATCGATGGTGCGGCCGGTCAGCATCAGGGCCATCGATTGTGTCGGATTGACCAGCGCAGTGAAACGCGCGGTGCCGCCGAGACCGGGATGTAGCCCCAGCATCACCTCAGGGAAGCCGAAGCGCGCGCCGTCGATCGCGATGCGCGATTGGCAGGCGAGCGCGACTTCGAGCCCGCCGCCGAGGCAGAAGCCGTGGATCACCGCGACCGTCGGCAGCTTCAGCGCTTCAAGATGATCGACCACCGCATGGGCGGCGCGGATCCGCGTCTCCACCATCCCGGCATCACTGGCGCCGCGAAATTCGTTGACGTCGGCGCCCGCGATGAAGCCGGACGGCTTTGCGGAGCGGATCACGAGGCCGGCAGGGCGCTCGGTCTCGATCGCCGCCAGCACGGCGTCGAACTCCTCCATCACCTCCGAGGACAGCGTGTTGGCGCTGGCGTCAGTGCGGTCAAACAGCAGCCAGGCGACACCGTCGGCGTCGCGCGTCAGCTTGAAGTGCTTGTAGGGACGATCGGCGGCGGGCTTGGGCCCGAGCTCCAGCACGCGGTCGCCGAGCGCGGTCATGATCCTGGAATCCATGGTCATACCGCCTCGATCAGCATGGCGCCGCCGAGCCCGCCGCCGATGCATTCGGTGGCAACGCCGCGCCGCGTGCCGAGCCGCTTCATGGTGTTGACGAGATGCAGCACGATGCGATTGCCGGACGTGCCGACGGGATGCCCGAGCGAGATAGCGCCGCCATCGACGTTGAGTTTGTCGCGGTCGACCTCGCCGGCAGCGCCGTCCAGTCCCAAAATCTCGCGGCAGAACTTGTCGTCATTCCAGGCGGCGAGGCAGCCGAGCACTTGGGTGGCGAACGCCTCGTTGAGCTCCCAGGTCTCGACGTCCTGGATGGTGAGATCATTGCGCTTCAGTAACGGCGTCGCCGACATCACAGGACCGAGACCCATGATGCTTGGATCGAGTGCGGCCCAGTTGCTGTCGACGATGACGGCCTTCGGCGTCAGCTTGTGCCTGCCGACCGCTTCGTCGGACGCCAGGATCACCCAGGACGCGCCATCGGTGATCTGCGAGGAATTGCCGGCGGTGACCTGGCCCCAGGGACGCTCGAACACGGGCCGGAGTTTTGCGAGCCTCTCGGCCGTCGAGTCCGGACGCACGCCATCATCATGGTCGAAGAATTTTCCGTCGCGGGAGAACGCGGTTTCGACTTCGCCCTTGAGAAAACCTTCCGCCTGCGCATGCGCGAGCCGGCGATGGCTCTCGGCGGCATAGGCATCGGACTGCGCACGGGTGATGCCGAAGAGATGGCCGACGACTTCGGCCGTCTGGCCCATGTTCAGATCAGTAATGGGATCGGTCAGCCCGCGCTCGAGGCCGATGATCGGTTTGAGATAGCGCGGCCGCAGCTTGAAGGCCGCGGCAAGCTTCGCGGCGACGCCCTTGGCGGTGGCGAGGCCGGCGAACCAGCGCACGCCGGAATTGGGCCAGACCAGCGGCGCGTGGCTCAAGGCCTCGGTGCCGCCGGCCAGGATCATGTCGGCATGGCCCTCGCGGATGTAGCGGTACGCGGTGTCGATCGACTGCATGCCGGATCCGCAATTGATCTGAACGGTGAAGGCGACCATGTCCTCGCCCATGCCGAGCCGGAGCGCGGCGACGCGAGCCGGGTTCATTTCGTCCGCGATCACGTTGACGCAGCCGAGGATGACCTGGTCGAAGGTATCAGGCGAAAACGGCTGACGCGCCAGCAGTGGCCGGCCGCATTGCACGGCGAGATCGACCGGCGTGAACGGCCCCGGCCCCGAACGCGCCTTCAAAAACGGCGTCCGACTGCCGTCGACGATGAAAACCGGTCGTGCCATCAGCTCGCCGCCCTCTGTTCACCGAGTTCCTGGAAGAACTGATGCACGTCGCCGGTTTTCTTGTAAATCGGCGACAGCGCCTCCGGCGCAAAATCGTCGACCTCGATCACCTTTGTAACGGCTTCGCGGGCCGCGGCCAGCTGCTCGCCCTCCGCCTGCGTGATCACACCCTTGGCCACCGCATCCTTCCAGTCGCTCAGATGAGCCGCGCGCATGCGCCTGGCGATGGCGTCCGCACCTGCGATCAGGTTGAACGCGCGCTCCAGCCGGGCGAAGCCGCCATCGTCGTCGACATAAGCGAGATCGGGCGTGAGGCGGTCGCGCGCGGCCGACGGCTCCAGCACGAGGCTCGCGCATTGATGCACGACCCGGTCGGAGGGACCCAGCACGCGGGCGCCGAAGGGCTGGACCACGAATTTGAGGATGCCTGCGACGAAGCGGTTCGGCAGATTGGCGAGAATCTCGGCAAGCCGGTTCTCGATGGTCCGAAAGCCCGTCGCCATGCACCATTCGAGCGCGGCAAAATCCTCCTTCTGCCGGCCCTCGTCCTGCCAGCGCTTCAGCGCGGCAGAGAGCAGATACAGCTCGGACAGGATGTCGCCGAAGCGCGCCGACAGCATCTCTTTGCGCTTGAGCGCGCCGCCGAGCGTCAACAGCGCCATATCGGCGCAGAGGGCAAAAGCCGCCGAGTAGCGCGAGAGCTGACGATAGAATGGCCTGGCGTCACCCGCATCGGGTGCAAGCGCGAAGACACCAAAGCTCCAGCTCCGGCCGAACGCGCGCAAGAGTGTCTCGAAGCTGTGGCCGACATGTTTCCAGAACACCTTGTCGAAGGCGGTGAGCCCGCGCTCGCGATCGGCATCGGCAAGCGCATTCATCTCGTCGAGCAGATAGGGATGGGCGCGGATGGCGCCCTGTCCGAACACGATGAGATTGCGGGTGAGGATATTGGCGCCCTCGACGGTGATGCCGACCGGAACGGCGCGGTGGAGATTGCCGAGATAGTTTTGCGGACCGTCGATCACGGCCTTGCCGCCATGGATGTCCATAGCGTCGTCGACCGCGGTGCGCATCCGCTCGGTCGCGTGCAGCTTCATGATGCCCGAGATGACGGCGGGATGGATCCCGGCATTCAGTGCCGCGCAGGTCAGCCGTCGCGCCGCGTCGAGCTGATAGGCAGTGGCGACAATGCGGGCGAGCGGCTCCTCGACGCCCTCGAATTTGGAGATGGAGATGCCGAACTGCTCGCGGATGCGGGCATAGGCGCTGGTGGTGCGGGCGGCATAGGCGGCGCCGGCGGCGGAGAGCGACGGCAACGAGATGCCGCGGCCGGCGGCGAGCGCGGTCATCAGCATCTTCCAGCCCTGCCCCAGCCGCGCCTGGCCGCCGATGACGTAGTCGAGCGGAATGAAAACGTCGCGGCCCCAGTTCGGACCGTTCTGGAAGACCTGCATCGAGGGCAAATGGCGTTTGCCGATTTCGACGCCGGGAAGATTGGTCGGGATCAGCGCCACGCTGATGCCGAGCTCTTCCTGGTCGCCGACGAGATAATCGGGATCATAGGCCTTGAAGGCGAGGCCAAGCAGCGTCGCGACGGGGCCGAGCGTGATGTAGCGCTTGTGCCAGTTGAGCTTCAGGCCCAGCACCTCCTGGCCCTCGAAGGTGCCTTTGCAGATGATGCCGGTGTCGACCATCGAGGCGGCATCAGAGCCGGCCTCGGGGCTGGTGAGGCCGAAGCAGGGAATGTCGCGGCCATCGGCAAGACGCGGCAGCCAGCGCTGCTGCTGCTCCTTCGTGCCGAAGTGCATCAGGAGCTCGCCGGGGCCCAACGAGTTCGGCACCATCACCGTCACCGCGGCGGCGATCGAGCGGGTCGATATCTTGCGCACCACTTCCGAATGCGCATAGGGCGAGAAGCCGAGGCCGCCGAACTCCTTCGGAATGATCATGCCGAAGAATTTTTCGCGCTTGACGAAGTGCCAGACATCGGGCGGCAGGTCGCGCCATTCCCAAAAGATCTTCCACTCGTCGAGCATGGCGCAAAGCTCGTCGACGGGGCCGTTGAGGAAGGCCCGCTCCTCTTCGGTCAGCGTTGCCTGCGGGACCTTCAGCAGCTTCGACCAATCGGGGTTGCCGGTGAAGAGATCGGCGTCCCACCAGACGTCGCCGGCCTCCAGCGCCTCGCGCTCGGTGTCCGACATCGCCGGCAGCACGCCGCGCGCCCAGGAGAAAATCGGCTTGGTCAGGGTGTCGCGGCGGAAGCTCATGGCGGACCTCATGCATCGGCGCGGTGATCGGGCATTTTAGCGGAAAGTGGCCGGCGGCGGTGAAGACTTCGCCTGCGGAAAGACGCGAATTGACGCGGCCGGGCAGCCGCCCAGGGGCCATAACGGCCGAGGCGTGGTGGCAGTTCCGGGAGGGGATGGCTTCGCGGTCGGCCGGTCTAATCCGGCCGCGCCATCTCGAACATGTTTTCCGGCTTGATTTCGAAATAATCCCCGCTGCGGCCGGCGCGTACGATCGGGCGGGCGGCGGCGGTCTGGTAGACGCCGTCCTTGATCATGGCCTTGTCGATGTGGACGGCAACGACCTCGCCGAGCGTCAGCCAGGCATTGGCTTCCTTGCCGTCGGCGCCCTTGAGGCGGACGATATCGGACACCTTGCATTCGAAGGCGACGGGACTCTCGCCGACGCGCGGCACGTTGACGAGCCTGCCGGGCACGGCGGTGAGGCCCGCAACTTTGAACTCGTCGACCTCAGGGCCAACATGCGCCGCAGTCGCGTTCATGTGCCTGGCCAGGTCCATGGTGGCGAGGTTCCAGACGAACTCGCCGGTCTGCTGGATGTTTTCGACCGTGTCCTTCCAGTTGGTGGAGGAGAAGCCGATGATCGGGGGGACGTAGCAGAACGCGTTGAAGAAGCTGTAGGGCGCGAGGTTGACGTGGCCGTTGGTGTCGCGCGACGAAATCCAGCCGATCGGCCGCGGCGCGACGATGGCGTTGAAGGGATCGTGCTTAAGGCCGTGGCCCTTGGCGGGCTCGTAGAAGTGCAGGTCTTTGTCGGTCACGCGCTGTTTCCTTCTCGTCATTGCGCGAAGCAATCCAGAATCCCTCCGCAGAGACAGTCTGGATTGCTTCGCAAAGCTCGCAATGACGGAGTTGTTGATCCGTCCTTGCCCGCCATCAGCCGTGATTCCGTGGCGGTCGGCCTGCTTATAGGAGGAAATCCGCCGCCGCGTCAGTGGCGCGGGGACAATCCCGCGATGACGAAATCGATCATCTGGTCGATGGTCGGGCCCGGCTTGGTAGCGCACTGGGCGATCATCTGGGGGTGGAAAAAGCGCATCATCGCGGTGCAGGCGCACAGCGCAGCCAGTTGCAGGTCCGGCGCCTCGAACTCGCCGGAAGCCACGCCTTGCGCGATCATCTGGCCGATGACCCCGGCAA
The DNA here is from genome assembly GCF_052871955.1 of Bradyrhizobium sp. CAR08. Taxonomy (NCBI): domain Bacteria; kingdom Pseudomonadati; phylum Pseudomonadota; class Alphaproteobacteria; order Hyphomicrobiales; family Nitrobacteraceae; genus Bradyrhizobium; species Bradyrhizobium sp. CAR08. The sequence goes on along the minus strand of NZ_JBIXJX010000012.1, from coordinate 119,603 downwards.
TGCACTCCATGTGGTTGACGCAGACGTCCCAGTCCTCCTGCATCGCGATCTCGACCATCTCGTGCAGCTTATTGTCGCCGACATAGCGCTCGGTGTTCATGCGATTGATGGTGGTGAGCAGCTCACGGAATCGCGGCAGTACCGGACCGGGCCTGGCCACGATCCGCTGCGCTTCCAGCTCGACCTCGCCCATTAGCGAACGGGCCACCGCCTGATGGATCGCCTTCTTCGATTCGAAGAAGCGATAGACGTTGGCGGGGCTCATCTTGAGCTCCTTGGCGATGTCGCCGACCGTGGTCTTGAGATAGCCGATCTGGCGGAACAGCCTCTCGGCCACCTCGAGAATGCGTTCCCGGGTGTCGCCTTCGATATGTTCCGAAACCAGTGTCATCTGTCAGACTCGTCAATCAGCAGTTCATCTTCACTTATTCAGCCGCCTCAGCAAGCGGAATTGCGTTCTGGTCATCGCTCCCATGCTGCGGCGCGGCAGGCTGCTCGGGCGTGCCCGCCTCATCCAGGCTCTTGCGGAACCAGAGGGCGTAGAGGCCCGGCAGGTACAGCAGCGTCAGGAAGGTCGCGACGAACAAGCCACCCATGATGGTGATCGCCATCGGCCCCCAGAACGCCGAGCGCGACAGCGGGATCATGGCGAGGATGGCGGCAAGCGCCGTCAGCACCACCGGACGGGCGCGGCGGACGGTGGCCTCCACGATCGCCTCGCGGCGGGTCAGGCCGTGCGAGACGTCGGTCTCGATCTGATCCACCAAGATGACCGCGTTGCGCATGATCATGCCGGCAAGCGCGATCAGGCCGAGCAGGGCCACGAAGCCGAACGGGGCGTTGGCGATGTTGAGCCCGAAGGAGGCGCCGACAATGCCGAGCGGCGCGGTCAGGAACACCAGGATCAGGCGCGAGAAGCTCTGCAGCTGGAACATCAGCAGCGTCAGCATCACCATGACCATCAGCGGGAAGAGAATGAAGATCGAGGCGTTTCCCTTGGCGGATTCCTCGAACGCGCCGCCCGCCTCGATGCGGTAGGCCGGCTCCAGGTTGTCCTTGATTGCCTTCAGCTTCGGCGCGATCTGGCCGGTGACGTCGGGCGCCTGCACGCCGTCGACGACGTCGGAGCGCACGGTGATCGCCATGTCGCGGTTACGCCGCCACATGATCGGTTCCTCGTGCGCATACTCGATCTTGGCGATCTGCTGCAGCGGCACGGCCACGCCGTTGCGCGAGGTGATGGTGAGATCGCCGACGGCGCCGAGGTCGAGCCGCTCGGACGAGACGGCGCGCGCGACCACGCCGACCTTTTCGATGCCGTCGCGCACGGTCGTCACCTGCGAGCCCGAGATCAGCATCGACAGCGCCTGCGACACGTCCTGCGGGGTCAGGCCCATGGCGCGTGCGCGATCCTGGTCGACGACAAGCTTGAGGTAAGGCGACTGCTCGTTCCAATCGAGCTGGACGTCCTTGACGCTCTTGTTCTGCCGCATGACGTCGCGGACCTGGTAGGCGATCTCGCGCACCTTGTTGGCGTCGGGTCCGATGACGCGAAACTGCACGGGAAAACCAACGGGGGGACCGAAATTGAAGCGGTCGACGCGCACGCGGGCCTCGTTGAGCGCGCCGTCGGCAACGGCGTTTTCAAGCTTGGCCTTGATGCGCTCGCGCGCCTCGACGCCCTTTGCGACGATGACGATTTCGGCAAAAGCCTCGTTCGGAAGCTGCGGATTGAGGCCGAGCCAGAAGCGCGGCGAGCCCTGTCCGACATAGGCCGTGTAGGTCTCGATGTCCTTGTCGTCCTTGAGCATGGTCTCGGCCTTCTTCACCGCCTTTTCGGTGACGTTGAAGGCGGTGCCCTCGGGCAGGCGAAGCTGGAGGAACAGCTCGGGACGCTCGGACAGCGGGAAGAACTGCTGCTGGACGTGGCCGAAGCCGACGATCGAGGCGATGAAGACGCCGACGGTCGCGACCACCACGGTGATGCGGTGGTTGACGCACCACTGCACGATGGCGCGCAAGCCCCGATACATGCGGGTCTCGTAGACCGCGTGCGGATCGTGATTGTGGTGCACCTTGATGTTGGGCAGCAGCATGACGCCGATATAGGGCGTGAAGATCACCGCCACGAACCAGGATGCGACCAGCGCGATCGCCACGATCCAGAAGATGCTGCCGGCATATTCGCCGACCGCGGAATTGGCAAAGCCGATGGGGAGGAAGCCAGCGGCCGTGACCAGCGTTCCCGTGAGCATCGGAAACGCAGTGGATTCCCAGGCAAAGGACGCCGCACGCATGCGGTCCCAGCCCTGCTCCATCTTCACCACCATCATCTCGACGGCAATGATGGCGTCATCCACCAGCAGGCCGAGCGCGATGATCAGCGCACCGAGCGTGATGCGGTGCAGGTCGAGCGACATCGTGTTCATGACGACGAAGACGATGCCGAGCACCAGGGGCACCGACAATGCGACCACGATGCCGGTGCGCCAGCCAAGCGCCAGGAACGACACGAACAGCACGATGACGAGGGCTTCCATGAAAGAGTGTACGAACTCGCCGACCGCGTGCTCGACCACCTTGGGCTGGTCGGCGATCAGTTTGACGTCGACGCCCTGCGGCACCGCCTTCATGAATTCAGCCGTCGCCTTCTCGACCTCCTTGCCGAGATCGAGGATGTTGGCGCCCTTGGCGGTGACGACGCCGATGCCGATCGCGGCCTTGCCTTCCTGGCGCACGATGAAGCTCGGCGGGTCGACATAGCCATGGGTGACGGTGGCGATGTCGCCGAGGCGGAACACGCGGCCGTTGCTCTCGACCGGGGTTTCGGCGACGGCCTTGGCGCCGTCGAGCGCACCGGTGACGCGCAGCGGCACGCGCTGCGACGAGGTCTCGACCGTGCCGGCCGGCGTCACGTTGTTCTGCTTGGCGAGCGAATCGAACAGCGCCTGCGGCGTGATGCCGAGCGTGGCGAGCTTGGCATGGCTGAACTCGACGAAGATGCGCTCATCCTGGTTGCCGTAAACGTCGACCTTGGTCACGCCCGGCACCTTCAGAAGGCGCTGACGGAAACCTTCCGAGACCTTCTTGAGCTGGGCGTAGTCGGCGCCGTCGCCCGTCATCATGTAGAGGATGGAATCGACGTCGGAGAACTCGTCGTTGACGACGGGCCCGAGAATCCCTGCGGGCAGCTGGCCCTGCACGTCGACCAGCTTCTTGCGCAGCAGATAAAAGAGATACGGCACGTCCTTCGGCGGCGTAGAATCGCGGAAGGTCACCTGGAGCGCAGTGAATCCGGGCTTGGAATAGGTCTGCACCTTCTCGAAGTAGGGCAGCTCCTGGATCTTCTTCTCGATGGGATCGGCGACCTGCGCCTGCATTTCCTGCGCTGTCGCGCCCGGCCACAGCACGGAGACGTTGACCACCTTCACCGTGAAGAACGGATCCTCGGCGCGACCGAGCTTCTGATAGGAGAAGAATCCGGCGACGCCGAGTATGAGCATCAGGAACAGGATCAGCGTCGGATGGCTGACGGCCCAGGCCGAAAGATTGAAGCGCTTCATCGCACTCTCCAAAGATGATCCGGTTGCAAAAAACCACAGCCGCTCTGTTGAACGCGTCGTCGCGAGGCAGCGAAGCAATCCAGGGGGCTGGGCAGGTTCTGGATCGCTTCGCCGCTTCAGCCCCAGCATTTGCGCTCGGGCCGAAACTCACCTCACACGACGTAACTCGTAAGCGAGACTTAAAAGGACAGTGACGACACGATCCGCACCCTCTGGCCCGGATCGAGCTTCTGAACACCGAGGGCAACGATCTTGGCACCCTCTTCGACACCACCGGTGATGACGACGTCGTTGCTCTCGTAGGACTTCACCACGACCGGCTTCAGCGTCACCCCGCCGTTGTCGTCGACGACGTAGAAGGACGGCTTGCCGCCTTCGTTGAACAGCGCCGACAGCGGCAGCCGCGCGACGCGTTCGGTGGCGGCGTCCGACAGCGTCAGCGTCGCGGTCATGCCGAGCGAGACCTTGTCGTCGGCCTCGGGCAGCGAAAACTTGGCAAGATAGGTGCGCGTGGCGGGATCCGCGGTGGGCGCGATCTCGCGCAGCTTGGCCGTGTACTTTTTGCCCGGCTCCGACCAAAGAGTGACGCTGGCGGCGCCCGATTTGGCACGTCCGACCAGCGTCTCAGGGATCGCGACGACCGCTTCCTTTTCGGCAAAGCGGGCGACACGGATCGAGGTCTGGCCTGCGGCAACCACCTGGCCGGGCTCGATCAGCGTTGCGGTGACGACGCCACGGGCGTCGGCGTTGAGCGTCGCGTAGGAAAGGGAATTGTTGGTCAGCTCGACCGAGCGCTCGGCTCGGTTCAGGCGCGCACGCGCCTCGTCGGCGGCAGCGCGGCTCGAATCCAGCTGCGCGTCGGTGGTCCAGCCCTTGGCCTTCAAATCCTTGGCGCGCTGCTCGGCGGCGGCGGCCTGGGCCAGCACGCCGGTCGCAGCGGTCTGTTCGGCGACGGCTTGCTCGGCCTGGAGCTTCAGATCGACCTCATCGAGGACCGCGAGCGGCTGACCGATCTCGACGGTCTGGCCAACTTCGACCAGACGCTTGGCGACCTTGCCCGCGACCCGAAAGCCCAGATCGCTCTCGATCCGCGGCCTGATGGTGCCGACGAAGCTGCGCTCGGGCTTTTCGGCATCGTAGTGGGCGGTGGCGACCAGGACCGGCCGCGGCGGGTCGGCCTTTTCAGCGACGGTGTCATTGCACCCAGCGAGGGCGGCAGCCATCAGCGCCAGCGAAACACCGGCCAATAGCCTCGAATAGCTGGATAAAACGGATCGGACGAACATCGGAGGACACTCCCTCGGCTGCAATGAGAGGAATGTCGACTAATCACTGATGAAAGTCAATAATCGTCAGTCATCAGGAAAGCGTGATCGTTAAGGTGGTAACCTCCCCGCTGCCCTTGGCGGAAAGCCCGGACTGTTGGAAGAGAGCGTCGCGGCGCGGCCCCAGAGGGACCGCACGGAAATGGGCCTGGCTTTCGCCAGGGCGACATTTCGAGGCTACCGCCCCTGTTCGGCGAACTCGTGCTTGCTGTCGTGGCCACCGATGAAGACCAGGATGCCGGCGATCAGCGGCAGCACCGCGAGCACGAGCAGTCCGGTCGAGGTCTGCCCGGTGGCTTCCTTGACCCAGCCGATCAGATACGGTCCGCCGAACCCGGCGAGATTGCCGATCGAGTTGATCAGAGCGATGGCGCCGGCCGCCGCCGTGCCGGAGAGCCAGGCCGTCGGCAGGGTCCAGAACACGCCGAAGCAGCAGAACACGCCGATCGCGGCAACCGTCAGCACGATCATCGTCAGGGTGGGGTCGGTGAGATAACTGGAGACGCCGAGAGCGACAGCGGTGAGCGGCAACGGCGCGCCGACATGCATCACGCGTTCGCGCGTGGCATCGGAATGCCGCGCCCACAGGATCATTGCGATGGTGCCGAACAGATACGGAATCGCGGTGACGAAGCCGGTCTGGGCGTTGGTGAGGCCGAACGCCTTGACGATCTGCGGCAGCCAGAACTGCATGCCATAGAGCGCGCCGACGAAGCCGAAATAGACCAGGCTCAGCATGATCACCTTAGGTGAGGTCAGCGCCTCGCCGAGCGACATATGCTTCACCGCCTGCTTGGCCGCGATCTCGGCATCGAGCTTGGTCTTGAGCCAGGCCTTCTGCTCGGCCGAGAGCCAATCCGCCTTCTCTGGCCTGTCGGTGAGATAGAACCAGGTGACAATGCCGAGCAGCACGGAAGGAATGCCCTCGATGATGAACAGCCACTGCCAGCCCTTCAGGCCCATGGCCCCGTCGAGGCCGAGCAGCAGGCCAGAGACCGGCGCGCCGATCACGGTGGAGACCGGAACGGCGATGGCGAAGGCCGCGAGGAAGCGGGCGCGATATTCGGCCGGATACCAATAAGTGAGATAGAGGATGATGCCGGGGAAGAAGCCGGCTTCGGCGACGCCGAGCAGGAAGCGCAGCACGTAGAAGCTCGTGACCCCGCTCGTGAGCGCCATCAGCGCCGAGATGATGCCCCAGGTCACCATGATGCGGGCGATCCAGCGGCTGGCGCCGAACTTCTCCAGCGCCAGATTGCTCGGCACCTCGAAGATGAAATAGCCGATGAAGAAGATGCCGGCGCCCCAAGAGAAGATCAGCGGCGTGAATTTCAGCTCGGCATTCATGGTCAGCGCGGCGAAGCCGAGATTGACGCGGTCGAGATAGGAGAAGAAATAGGCCAGCACCAGGAACGGGATCAGGCGCCAGGAGATGGCGCGGATCGTCGAGGTCTCGATTTCCGACTTGGCTGCGCCGGTCGAACCGGCATAGGTCGTGGTCTGGCTCATGGCTTCCCCCGGGTTGTTGCTTTTATGGGCTGATCCGGGGTTTTGAGCATCGCCGCGAAAGAGTCAATGGAGCAAGCAATGCAAGGGGCGCAGCCGGCCACCACGTTGCGCTACGACTGAGCTCGGTGATCCGCGCCGCGCACAACTACTCTGCCAATTGAAACTTCGCAAAGCGATCGAGCTCCTCCTCGATCTTCCGTTTGAGCTCCTTGCGCCCCGCGGTCTTCTTCCCCTCGCCGACCCAGGTCCATTTCTGCATCAGCAGCTTCTTCGCCTGCCGGTCGGTCTTCAGATCGAGCGCGGCGACGATCTCGTCGCCGACCAGCACGGGCAGCGCGAAATAGCCGAGCTTGCGTTTGGCCTTCGGCACATAGGCCTCGAACAAATGGTTGTAACCGAAAATGAGATTGGTGCGCTTGCGCTGGATGATCAGCGGATCGAACGGCGACAGGATATGGACCAGATCCGGCGGCGCGCACTCGCCCGGCTCGAGCGCAGCCGGCACTGCCCAGTGCTCCTGCTTGCCGGCACCGTCGATGGCGACAGGCACGAGCTCGCCACGGCGGACGCGCGAGCCGATCAGGGCAGCCACCGCCGGCTTGCGCGGCGCGTTGAGATGGCAGACCGAATCGAGGCTCACGACACCTTGCGATCGCAGCGCGCGATCGAGCAGATAGACCGTGATGTCCTTTGCCGACGCCGGCCTCGGCAGCTTGTCCCAGCCGAAATGGCGCGTCATCAGCTCATAAGTCTTGAGCATGCCCTGCCGCTCGCTGACGGTCACGGCACCCATGTAGAAGGCGAGCTGCAATGCTCGCTTCGAGGGTTTTCGGCTTTGCCAGAGATGCTCCTTCTCGGTGAGCACGTCGTCCTCGATGTCGCGGATCGTCAGCGGGCCGGCGCGCACCAGCCGCATCACCTTGCGCATGTCGGCAGGTTTCACCGAGGCGAACCATTTGTGCCCCTCGCGGCGGTGCTCGCACATCGCCGGCAGGAAGAAGCGGAAGTCGCCGGCCGGCACGTAAGACAGCGCATGCGTCCAATATTCAAAGACGCTCTTGTCGACGCTCTGGGCATGGCGCAGGTCGGCGCGCCGGTAGGACGGGATCCGGCTGAACAGGATGTGATGATGGCAGCGCTCGATCACGTTGATGGTGTCGATCTGCACATAGCCGAGATGGGCGACCGCGTCGGAGACGGCTTGCGCGCCGTCACCGAACGGCGCGCGCTCGTCCAGCCGCTGGGCATGAAGCCAGATTTGCCGGGCCTGTGTCGTGGTGAGTGGAATCGGTTTGGGCGCGCGGGACATTGCGGAATGCAGTGTAGCGGGATTCGCATCCAGCCAAGAAGCCGATCCAGGAGCGGACAAGGAAAAACCGCGCCGCCATCTGCTGACAGCGCGGTCGGAAGGCGCTTGCTACTTCATCGACATGGCCCTCTGCGCCTTCATGTAATGCATGCAGGCGCTTTTCATCTTGCCGTTGCTCATGTCGGTGTTGGCCATGGCCATTTCCTTGTTCATGGCCGTCTTGGCCGGCGTATCCGCCGTGCCGCCCATCATGGCGGCGGACTTCATCATATTATCGCTGGTGCACGCCATCATCGCGGCCGATGCAGGGGAAACGGCGAACGCGACCAAAGCTGCAGCTGTGAGCAAGATTTTCATCGAAAAGTCTCCTCCGTAAAACGAAACCGGCGTCATGCCGGCCTTCGCAATACGTATTCTCCGGCGAAGACGTTTCGTGGAGAAGACAATTTCTTGCTGCGGTGCGAAGACGGGAGGACTCATCGGCCGGCTTTCGGGGCTTTGGACCGGTCGCCGACGCTGCCTGTTGCGACATCGGGTTCGCACGAGGCCTTGCCGCGCTCCTCCGCCTGGCAGCGATAGACGTTGCCGGTGAGACGATCGACCAGCCACATGTTCTCGTCGGTTGGCGCTTGAAGCCCGACATAGCGGGAGGTCAGCCCCGTGATCAGTGTCGACAGCAGGATCGCCACCGCGATCATCGCCGCCCCGATATAGATGGGCATGGAGCTCAGGGACACGGTCCGATCCGGCGGGCCACTGCGATAGAACTGATAATCACTTGGCCTCGGCACTGGGTGGAACTCGGCTCCCTTCGTTTGCGCTTGTCGGAGGCTGTGCCCTGCTAGGCGTCCATCTGGCCGAAAAATTGTTCACAGACAGGCCAACACGCGACGGCTTTGCGACAATCGGTGAGCATGGGTTTCCTGGAGTGAACCGGCCCCGCCGCCCGAGCGGCACCTCGGCGCGGCGGTCCTCAGTGATGCGGATCACGACAGGACTGCGACGGCTCGAACCATCGCCGGAGAGGTGTGCGACCACTTCTCTTCCCGCGCTGGCGCCCCTCCTCGGAGCGGACCGCGGGTCGGCTCTCTATGAACCGAAACCGCTTGAAATACGCTGCCGTGGTCCAGGACGGCCCCGTTTCCACCGTGACCAAGATCACACCAGGGCTTTTGAACCTGCCCTATGCTCGCAGCATCAAATAGCCATCAGGCGTCACAACGAGGATACGACAATGACCCGTTTCAATAAGTCTTTTGCACTGGCGGTGACCCTCTCGGCAATTCTGTCGATGACAGCCGGCCTGGCGATGGCCGGCGACGGCAATGTCTCTACCAACCAGATCCTGGATGCACTGAAGCCGAAGCCCGTGACCCGGGGTCTGTCCGCAGGTCCGCAGGTTGATCCGGCGGTCCAGGCCAAGGAATCGACGTTCCTGAACACCGTGCGCAACCGCTCGACGCGGTCGCTGTCGACGGGCGAGCGCGAGCAGATTGCCGAACTCGCCGCGACCAAGCCGAAGATCGATCTGGAGATCCAGTTCGACTACAACTCGGCCGACATCGCCAAGACGTCGGTGCCGTCGGTACAGGCGCTCGGCAAGGCGCTGTCCGATCCCTCGTTGAAGGGCTCGACCTTCGTCGTCGCCGGCCACACCGATGCGGTCGGCACCGAGGCCTACAATCAGGGGCTCTCCGAGCGGCGGGCCGACACCATCAAGAAATACCTGGTGCAGAACTACGGTCTCACCGGTACCGATCTCGTCACCGTCGGCTACGGCAAGACCAAGCTGAAGGACGCCGCCAACGGCGCCGACCCGATCAACCGCCGCGTCCAGGTCGTGAACATGGACACCAAGACCGCGTCGAAGTAATTCCCAAATTGTCGCCCATCAAGACGCCGCCTGCCGTTCTCCCGGCGGGCGGCGATTTCATATCCAGCTTTGGAAGAGCATCAGCCGATTGAAGGTCTGCATCGATGTGCCGACGAAGGCCGCCGAGATCGGCAGCATGGCGGCAAAGCCGATCGCGACGACCCCGACATAGGCCCACAACAGCCAGCCCGGTAGACCGTCCCGCCGCAGCACGTAGACCAGCGCGAGCGACGCCACGGTCGCAGCCGGCAGATAGTAATAGATGAAGGCGAGCGTACGCGGCAGCAACGCCCAGGCGAGCCAGGACCCGAAATAGAAGACCGCGATCAGGAACGCATCCCGGCGACGCGCGACGACGAAATCGCGCAGCACGACGGCGAGCGCGAGCAGCGTCGGCCACAGCACCAGGGGGTTACCGAGAAAGACGATCGCGGAGACATTGTCGTCCACGGTCTTGTCGAACAGGAACCACACCGGGCGCGCGAGCAGCGGCCATGACGGCCAGGCGCTCATATAAGTGTGGCCGGCGATGGCAGTGGTGGTGTTGTCCGCGAAGATCCGGCGCTGCGCCTCGACCAGATCCGGCAGCGACACGCCGTGGAGTGGGACGAAGGCCGCAAGATATGTCATCGCGGGCAGGACGGTGAAGCAGAGCACGACGTGATGTAATCTGAAGTCGGGCCAGAGATCAGGCCGGTACCAATCCCCCGGCTTCGCGTCGGCAAACAGGGTGTGCCAGCCCTGCATCAGGCGGATCACCGCGACGATGACGATGCAGATTCCGAGCGGAAACAGGCCGCTCCATTTGCAGGCGGCCGCACAGCCGAACAGGCTGCCGACAGCCGCGAATAATGCATGGGGACGATCCTTTCGAAAGCCATGCATGAAGGCGGCAATCGCGAGCAGGCCGAAGCCGAGTGCAAAAATGTCGAGCATCGCGACGCGCGCCTGCACGTACAGCATCTGGTTGCAGGCGGCGATCAGCGCGGCGGCGATCGCAGGCCCTTGCGCGGCGAACAGCGCGAGGCCGCACAGATAGATCGCGACGATCGCGAGCGCGCCGAACAATGTCGCGGGATAGCGCCAGCCCAGCGCGCTGTCGCCAAAGGCCGCGATCGATAGCGCGATCAGCTCTTTCGCCAAAGGTGGATGCATCGGATTGAGCATCGATTGCGACACCGCTGGTGCCAGCATCTGCCGCGCCGCCGGCACGTAGTGCACTTCGTCGAAGACGAACTTCTCCGGCGTCGTCAGGCCAATCAGCAGGGCAAGATGCGCGACCAGGAAAATCGCGACAGCAATCACTGCGCTCCGCGACACCTTCGGAACCGCAGGCAAGTCAAGTCGCGTTTGTGGGGATGTCTTGCGTGGCAATTTTGCGTCACCGCGGAGAATAATAGAGATCGCGGTTTTCATTGAACGCATTCTGCCGCAACTGTCACTAAGCATAACGCAGGTCTCGCGCTGCTTGTGATAATTCCGCCACATCGCAAGCGCGCGTGATCCGGTACGATCAGGGACACATCGATCGGTTGCGAAATGAATTTGCGTTTCTGGCTCTTCTCCACGCTGTTGTCGACCCTCTTGTGCGCGGCCCCTTGCGCCCAAGCCCAGACGCGCGTCGGTGAAGCCGTCTTGATCCAGAATGAAGTCGTTCGCGTGGCCTCGACCACGACGCCGATCAGCGTCGGCGACAGCATGCTGCGGGACGAGACCGTGCGCACCGGCGCCGGCAGCGCGGCTCGCTTCGTGATGGCCGACAGCACCAATCTGTCGCTCGGTCCGAGCGCCACGCTCAAGCTCGACCGCACCGTCTTCAACGACGAGCACAGCTATCGCGACGTCGCGATCCGCATGACGACCGGCGCATTCCGTTTCGTCACGGGACATTCCGAGAAGACCGCCTACAAGATCACGACCCCGCTCGCGACCATCGGCGTGCGCGGTACCACTCTCGATATCCTGTCCCAGCGCGGCCGCTCGGTCGTCGTGCTGCAGGACGGTGCCGCCAGCGTCTGCACGACGAGCCAGCAATGCGTGCAACTCACCCAGCCCGGCGACACCGCAATCATCACCTCGACCGGCGGCAAGATCTCCATCAGTAAGACCAATACGCCGCCCTGGACCTTTGCCGCGACCTGCGCCGCGAGCGCGGGACTGTGCGCGGTCAGCCAATATGCGGAGGCCTCGCCGACCGTCACGCCCGCCATCCATGACGACGGCATGCTGTGCGGACGCTGAAGATGGCGAATCTCACCAGCCTCAGGCGCTTCATCCTGGCGAGCGTGCTGACCGCCGTGGCTGCGTTTGCGTTTGTCGCGTTCCATGCCCGTCCGGCGGCAGCCGCCGCGATTTGCGAGTCCGAGTGCGGAGGGTCGACGCCCACCCCGGCGCCGAGCTATTCCCCCTCGCCCACGCCGACCTACAGCCCCTCGCCCTCGCCCAGCCCCACCCCGTCATCGTCGCCGAGCCCTTATCCGTCATCCTCGCCGAGCCCGACGCCGACACCGACACCAACCGGCGCGGATTCAAGCGGCAGCTCGATCGGCGGCCTTGCCAATCAGCGCTTCAACCAGATGATCACCAACCGGGTGCTTGGCACGGTGCTGCTCGGGGTCAACGAGCAGATCAATTGCAGCAACTGCGTCAGCGCGTTCGGCTCCGCAGGCTCGTTCTCGGCCGGAATCCACGGCCGCAAGGAGCTGACCAACAATCTGTCGCTGCTCGCCGGCATCGCCTACACGCAGTACAGCGAGGGCGGCTACAACATCACAAGCGCTCCCATCGCCGCGTTCGCGCTGCGCTATGATTTCACCGACTGGGGCTCGTCGCGCCCGTTCTTCGACGTCGGCACGATCCTGACGCCGTGGGAGAAGGCGCGCTACACCCGCAGCTACAACACCAGCCTCGGCCCGGTGAACGTCACGAGTTCGACCAACGCCTCGAACTACGCCGTTTATGGCCGCGCCGGCTGGATGAGCCGCGTGTCGCCCCGCGACGAGGTCGCCGCCTCGATCGAGGTCTGGCAGCTCTGGCAGCGTGTCTCGGGCTATACCGACAGCGCAGTGGCGTTCAATCCGTTCGACGCCAGCATCGCGACCGGCACCGACCGCACCAGCCTGGTCAAGATCGGCGGCCAGTGGACGCATCTCTACGGCAGCAGTATCGAGGCCAACATCAATGGTGGCTGGGTGCAGTCATTCGCCAGCCATAGCGGCATCGTCGCCACCGTGACCGGTGACGGCATGGTGGTGCCGACCATGGGTAACCAGGGCTGGTTCGAATATGGCGGCCGGCTCGGCTTCCGCGTGCAGAAGGGCTGGATCGTCGACCTGTTCGCCAACGGCACGCTCGGCCCGCAGCCGGTGGGTAACACCATCCATGGCGGCGTGGGGCTGCGGATCAATTATTAGCGGCAGGCCTTCGCTCATATTCCGCTGTCATGCCCCGGCTCGACCGGGGCATCCAGTACGCCGCGGCCTATCGATTGACCAACGACCGTCTCGGCGTACTGGATGGCCCGGTCAAGCCGGGCGATGACAGTGAGGATGTGGCAAGGGGACGCCCTTCACGCCGCCGACTTGCCATCGAACGCCCGCCGCAGCGCCTCCACGTCCAGTTTCACCATCTTCATCATGGCCTGCATCGCGCGTGCGGCAGCCGCCTTGTCGGGGCTGGAGAGGAATTCGAACATCACCTTCGGCACCACCTGCCAGGCCACGCCCCAGCGATCCCTGAGCCAGCCGCACTGCTCTTCCTTGCCGCCATGGGCCAGGAACGCATTCCAGACGCTGTCGACCTGGGCCTGATCGTCGCAATGGATCATCAGCGAGATCGCGTGGGTGTATTCCATTTTCATGCCGCCGTTAAGCGCGACCAAAGGCTGTCCCGCCACCGAGAATTCGACGACGAGCACGGAGCCTTCCTTGCCGGACGGGCCATCTGAAACGTTGCGCTGAACATGCGTGATCGCCGAATTCGGCACGAGCGAGACGTAGAACTTCGCGGCTTCCTCGGCATCGCCGTTGAACCACATGCAGGGAACGACCTTGGACATCTTGAATGCTCCTCTTCGGTTTCTTGCTGTTGTGGGGTTAGATCAGGCGTTCGCCATGTCGGACTGCGCCGCGAAGGCTGCCATGTCCATCCAGTTCACGCCCCACATGTGGCCGTCCGGATCCTCGAAGCTGCGGCCGTACATGAAGCTGTATTCGTCCTTCGGGCTGGGATCGGCCACCCCGCCTGCAGCCGCGGCCTTGCTGACGATATCGTCGACCTCGGTCCGGCTATCGGCGGACAGGCAGAACAGCGCCTGGTTTGAGGTCTTTGCATCCGAGATCGGCTTCGGCGTGAACTGCCGGAATTTCTCGTGGGTCGTCAGCATCGCGTAGATGGTCTCGGAAAAGACCATGCAACTCGCTGTTTCGTCGCTGAATTGCGGGTTCCTGGTCGCACCGACCGCCTCGTAAAAGGCAGTGGCGCGCTTGAGGTCGGTCACGGGCAGATTGAGGAAAATCATCCTGGGCATCGGAGCTCCTTGGGCGGGGTTCTGCCCAAGGACGGACGGCCAAGCGGCGATCCGACACGGCTTCCGGATCTTTTTTGGAGCCCTGCCCGCGAGGTTCTGTCACACAGAACCCGCTGGCTTTCAGGCGATCCTCACTTCTTCTCGTTCGGATCGCGGTGAATGGGATCGACCCACAGGACGGTCTCGGGCTTCTCGACCGGCTCGATATCGAGGTTGATCGCCACCGCCTCGCCGTCGCTGCGCACCAGCACGCATTCCAGCACCTCGTCCGCGCTGGCGTTGATCTCCTGATGGGGCACGTAGGGCGGCACGAAAATGAAGTCACCGGGGCCGGCCTCTGCGGTGAATTGCAGGCTCTCGCCCCAGCGCATCCGCGCCTTGCCCTTCACCACATAGATCACGCTTTCGAGATGGCCGTGGTGATGCGCGCCGGTCTTGGCGTCGGGCTTGATGCTGACCGTGCCCGCCCACAATTTCTGCGCACCGACGCGCGCGAAATTGATCGCGGCCGCGCGGTCCATGCCCGCCGTCGACGGAACGTTGGTATCGAGCTGGTTGCCGGGAATGACGCGCACGCCGTCATGTTTCCAGCGATCGTGGTGATCGTGGTCATGGTGGGAATGCGAATGGTCATGGCCGGTCATGGGACTTGCTTTCTATTGGTTCCGTGTGCGGCAAACTAACCCAAAGCCGCGACATCGAGCCATAACAAAATCGGAACCCTCATAACCGTCGAACGTTGTCTTGGCGAGCAAACCGCAGGAGAGTTTCATGGGTAGCACGACCGACAAGATCAAGGGCACCGCAAACGAGGCAATGGGCAAGGCCAAGCAGGGCGTCGGTGAAGCCACTGGATCCGAGCGCCTGAAGGGTGAAGGTGCAGTCCAGGAAGTGAAGGGCAAGGGCCAGCAGGCCATGGGCGACGCCAAGGACGCCGCGAAGGACGCGGTTGATCGCGCAGCCGCTGCGGCCAAGCGCGCGACGGAGTAACGGCGTCGCACTGAATGCGAAAAGACCGGCCGAGAGGCCGGTCTTTTTGTTTGCGGGCTTACTTCACCCCGAGCAATTCCACGTCGAACATCAGCGTCGCGTTCGGCGGGATCACGCCGCCTGCGCCCCGGGCGCCATAGCCGAGCTGCGGCGGAATGATCAGCGTGCGCTTGCCGCCGACCTTCATGGAGGCAACACCCTCGTCCCAGCCGGCGATGACGCGGCCCTTGCCGATCGGGAATTCGAACGGCTCGTTGCGGTCGACCGACGAGTCGAATTTCTTGCCCTTCTGGCCGTTCTCGTAGAGCCAGCCGGTGTAGTGCATCACGCAGATCTGGCCCGGCTTGGGCGAAGCTCCGGTGCCGGCGACGCTATCGGTAATCTGCAAACCTGAAGCTGTTGTCATGGTCTTCCCTGCGGTCTGGGCCGAGGCCGTGGTGGAAACGAAATCGGACACGCCGGCGATCACGGTGATCGCGAGTGCCGACATGATGGCGAGGAGCATGCGCTGTAAACGCTGCATAAGAGACCTTCCGTTTGAGGCGCAAGGTGTCTAGCGCAACGCTGACGCCGTTTCCACCCCTCACACCTCGATATTTTCGAGCCGCACGGGCAGCTTGCGGATGCGCTGGCCCGTGGCGTGATAGATCGCATTGCAGATCGCCGCATTGGTGCCGACATTGGCGAGCTCGCCAAGGCCTTTCACGCCGGCCGGGTTGATACGGTCGTCCTGCTCGGAGAGCAGGATCACTTCGACACCGGGCACGTCGGCATTCACGGGCACGAGATAGTCGGCGAGATTATCGTTGACGTAGCGTGCATTGCGCTCGTCGATCTCGGTGGCCTCCAGCAGCGCCGAGGACATGCCCCAGATCAGGCCGCCCATGAGCTGGCTGCGCGCCGTGCGCGGATTCATGATGCGGCCCGCCGCAAACGCTCCCACCAGCCGGGGGCAGCGGATTTCATGGGTAAAGCGGTTGACGCGGACCTCGACGAAGTCAGCACCGAAGGCATAGGCGATCTTGTCTTTCATCTGATGGCCACCGACGAGCCGCGCGTGCCCGCTGTGCATGGCCGTGAAGGAATCCAGCGGCGCGCCTTCGGGCTTCCACTCGCCGTATTCCTCGACGATGCCGACGCCGAGCGCGTCGAAGGCCCTCTCGAGATCGAGTGGACGATCGCTCTGCGCCGCCTGCGTGCTCGGCGCCTGGCTGATGCCGACAGTCTCCTTGGCCTTGTCGGCGAGGCTTTCGCTCGGCATCACGGCCTTGAACAGCCTTTGGCGAATGCGGTCGCACACCATCATCACCGCCGAGCAGGTGCTGGCAGTCGAGTTCGAACCGCCGGCAACGGGCGCCGGCGGCAGATCGCTGTCACCCAGGAAGACCGCGACCTTCTCCAAGGGCACGCCGAGCCGCTCGGCCGCGGTCTGGGCGATGACGGTATACGCACCGGTGCCGATCTCGTGACCGGCGATCTCGACCCGGGTACGGCCGTCGCGCTGGAGGCGGACGCGCGCGGCAGAGGGCGCCATCTGCGTCGGATAGCAGGTAGCGGCACAGCCATAGCCGACCAGCCAGTCGCCGTCCGACATCGATTTCGGCTGCGGCGAGCGCTGCGACCAGCCGAACGCCTTCGCGGCCTCGTCGAAGCACGCCATCAATGACCGCGATGTATAGGGCTTGCCGCCGATCGGCTCGACGGTGGTGTCGTTGATGCGGCGGAGCTCGACGGGGTCCATGTTCAGCTTCACAGCGAGCTCGTCCATCGCGCTCTCCAGCGCGAAGAGATACGGCACCTCCGGCGGCGAGCGCATGAAGCCAGGCGTATTGCGGTCGGCGCGCACGATCGACACCAGACTTGCGACGTTCGGGCAGGCATAGAGCCGCGTCGTCGTCTTGGTGCCGCCGACGCAATAGGCATCCGGACGCGACGAAACCTCCGCGCCGTCGTGCCTCAAAGCCACCAGCTTGCCGTCCCGACCCGCACCAAGCCTGATCTCATGGCGCGTCTCGGCGCGATGGGTCGCGATGGTGAAACCCTGGTCGCGCGTCGGCACCAGCTTGATCGGCCGGTTCAGGCGTTTGGCGATGCCGGCGATGACGGCGGTCCGCGGCGTCATCGAGCCGCGCGAACCAAAGCCGCCGCCGACATAGGGATTGACGACACGGACCTTGTCGGCGTCGATACCGAGCTGCTCGGCGACGCCGTTCTTCAGGCCGTAGACGTACTGGCTGCCCTCGTAGACGACGAGCTCGTCGCCCATCCAGGCGCAGCTCGTCGTAAACAGCTCCATCGGATTGTGGTGCTGGGTCGGCGTTTCATAAGAGGCGGTGAGCTTGACCTCGGCCGCGTCGAACGCCTTGGCGAAATCGCCGACCTCCGGGTCTTCCTTGAACTGTGCGTTCTGCCCCTTTGCCGCTGCCGTGGTGGTCCCCGGCGAGTCGAAGCTCGCACTCGGCGCCGCGGCCGTGTAGCTGACCTTGACGCGATTGGCGGCCTCGCGCGCCGCCTCGTAACTCTCGGCGATGACGACGGCGATGATCTGGCCGTCATGGGCGATGTCGGCCGATTTCAGCGGCTGGATCGTGGTGCCGGCATAGCCGCCATTGCTGAACAGTTTCGATTCCTTCAGCTTCGGAGCGTTCTCGTGCGTGACGATGTCGATCACGCTGCGGACCCGCTTGGCATCGTCGAGATCGAAACTGTCGATGCGGCCCTTGGCGATGGCGCTGGTGACCCGGAACGCGTAAGCTGGATTGTCGAGCGGCATGTCGGACGCATATGTCGCCCGGCCCGTGACCTTTGCGGCCGCGTCATAGCGCGGCACCGGCTTGCCCATGTTCGCTTTCGGCTCGGGAGCTGCAGCGGTCATGATCAGATCTCCATCGTTACGGCCTGCTGGAGCGCGCGCGCCACCACGCGCTTGCCGAGCGCGATCTTGAAGCTGTTGTGCTGGCGGCCCCTGGCGTCCGCAAACGCGGCATCGGCCACACGCTGCGCCAGACCGTCGTCGAATTTCTGTCCCTTCAGCAGCGCCTCCGCCTCGCGCGCCCGCCACGGCACGGTGGCGACGCCGCCGAGCGCGACACGCGCGTCCCTGATCGTGCCATCCTGCACGTCGAGCGCGACCGCAGCCGACGACAGCGCGAACTCGTAGGACTGCCGGTCGCGCGCCTTGAGATACACCGAGCGCGGCCAGCGGCCGGGAACGGAGAACGCAGAGATCAGCTCACCGGGCCGAAGCGTGGTCTCGATGTCGGGCGTCCTGCCGGGCGCCTTGTGCAAATCCGCAAACGGCAGGTTGCGCGTTCCGGACCTGCCGGTAATCTCGACCATCGCATCGAGCGCGATCAGCGCCTGCGCAAAATCGCCGGGATAGGTCGCGATGCACTGATCGGACGTACCGAGCACCGCATGCATGCGATTGACGCCGTCCATGGCGGCACAGCCCGAACCAGGATTGCGCTTGTTGCAATTCTCATAGGAAACGTCGCGGAAATAGCTGCAACGCGTTCGCTGCATCACGTTACCGCCGAGCGTCGCCATGTTGCGCAGCTGGGCGCTGGCGGCGAGCTTCAGGGAATTCGCGATCACCGGATAGTGGCGCTGGATCTCGGCATGCGCGGCCACGTCGGACATCTTCGCGAGCGCGCCGAGCCGCAAGCCGTCACTGCCGGGCTCGATCGCCGACCAGCCCCGCGCCAGCGGATTGATATCGACGATCGCGGCGGGCCGCATCACGTCGAGCTTCATCAGATCGATCAGAGTGGTGCCGCCCGCGAGCGGCTGCGCTGTAGCCTTGGTCAGCGGATTGTTCGCAGCCGCGGCAGCGCTGAGCGCCTGCACGGCCATGTCGGGGTCTGTTGCCCTTTGATACGAAAACGGTCGCATGCGCCTAGCCTTTCATGATCTCGGGCGCGGCCTGCTTCACGGCGGCGACGATGTTGGGATAGGCGGCGCAGCGGCAGATGTTGCCGCTCATGTATTCGCGGATGTCGGCCTCGCTGCCCGCATGCCCCTCCTTGACGCAGGCAACGGCGGACATGATCTGGCCCGGCGTACAATAGCCGCATTGAAACGCATCGTTGTCGACGAAGGCCTGCTGCATCGGATGCAAATGATCGTCGGTGGCAAGGCCCTCGATCGTGGTGATCTCCTGCCCCTCGGCCGCGAGCGCGAGCGTCAGGCACGACACCACGCGCCGGTCGTCGATCAGTACCGTGCAGGCACCACATTGGCCGTGGTCGCAGCCCTTTTTGCTGCCGGTGAGCTTGAGATGCTCCCGCAGCGCGTCGAGCACCGTCGTGCGGGCGTCGATGCGCAGGCGCTTGTCCTTGCCGTTGACCCGCAGCGTGACATCGACAGGAAGCGCCGGATCCTGGGCGGCCGACACGCTCGCATCCTGCGCGGCCGCACGCGCCGTCATGGGGACCAGCGCGCTGCCGGCAACGCCGGCCATGAAGGCGCGCCGATCGAATCCGGACGGTCCGGAACCTGATTTTTCGGACATGGAGGGCCTCCGCCGCTTCGAGCAAGAGCAGCGCACGCCTGCACCGCTCATCGGCCCTTAACCTGAAGCAATGAGCTCCGTTCCGAACGAGAAAGGGCGACGCAGCAAATGCCGCGTCGCCCTTCGTCAACTTTTCCTGATCTCGCGCGGGGAACTCCGTGCGCGGTGGTCAGTATCCGAGCGCGCAACCGTCTTTGCGCGGATCGGAACCGCCGGTGAGCGTGCCCTTGTCCCAGTCGATCCAGATCGCCTGCGCGCCGCCGAGCGGACCGACGACGCTGGTGGTCTTGTGGCCGAGCTTCTTCAGGCCTTCGACAATGGCGGCCGGCACGCTGTCCTCGAGCTGGTACTGACCTTCATAATGCAGGCCGCGCGGCATATCGATCGCCTCCTGCACGTCGCAGCCATAATCGAGAATGTTGGTCACCACATGGGTCTGGCCAACCGGCTGATATTGTCCGCCCATCACCGCGAACGGCATCACGGAACGGCCGCCCTTGGTGAGCAGGCTTGGCATGATCGTGTGCAGTGGACGCTTGTCGCCGGCGATGCAATTCGGGTGGCCGGGCTGGATGCGGAAGCCGCCGGCGCGGTTCTGGAGCAAAATGCCGGTCTTGTTCGAGACGATCGCCGAGCCGAAGGAATGCGCAACCGAGTTGATGAAGGAGCAGACGTTGCGGTCCTTGTCCACGACGGTGATGTAGATGGTCGACGGGTTCATCGGCGGCGCGACGTTCGGCAGGTCGAGCATGCCGTCCATGCGGATCTTGTCGATGTGCTCGTTGCAGTATTCCTTGGCGAGGATCCTGGCGACCTCGATCTGCATATGCTCGGGATCGGCGACATGCAGCTCGCGATGCATGTAGGCGATGCGCGCGGCCTCGGCTTCGAGGTGGAAGCGCTCGATGCTGAGCGGCGCGTATTTCGTCAGGTCGAAACGCGACAGGATGTTCAGCATCAGCAGCATGGTGAGGCCGGGTCCGTTCGGCGGGCACTGCCAGACGTCATAGCCCTTGTACATGGTGCCGATCGGCGTCGTCGTCTCAGTGGTGTGCGCGGCGAAATCGTCGATCGTGTGCAGGCCGCCGATCCCGCGCAGGGTCTCCACCATGTCTTCCGCGATCGGGCCCTTGTAGAAGGCGTCGCGGCCGTCCTTGGCGATCGCCCGCAGCGTCTTGCCGAGCTCGGCCTGGCGGATGACGTCGCCGGCCACCGGCGGCTTGCCGTGCGGCAGCAGATACCGCTCCGTGTTGGTGCCGGCCTTCAGCTTCTCGAACTGGTTCTTCCAGTCGAAGGCGATGCGGGGGGCGACGACGTAGCCTTCCTCGGCCGCCTTGATCGCGGGCTGAAGCAGCCGGTCGAAGCCGAACTTGCCGTGATCGCGCAAGACGGTTGCAAAGGCGTCGATCACGCCGGGGATCGAGACCGAATGCGCCGAGGTCAGCGGCACGGAGTTGATCTTGCGCTCGAGATACCAATCGGCGTTCGCCGCCTTCGGGGCGCGGCCGGAGCCGTTATAGGCGATGATCTTGCCCTCGCCGCGCGGCTGGATCAGCGCAAAGCAGTCGCCGCCGATGCCGGTCGATTGCGGCTCGATCACGCCGAGAATGGCCGAACCCGCGACGGCCGCGTCCACCGCCGTGCCGCCCTCGCGCAGCACCTCGATCGCGGCAAGCGACGCCTGCGGATGCGAGGTCGCCACCATCGCGTTGGTGGCGTGGACCGTGGACCTGCCGGGGAAATGGAAGTTTCTCATCGAATTCTGCTCTCATTGGGCGTCTGGTGCGGATGGCGCGCCATCTCGGAAAAACCGGGCCTACATGACACATTCCGGCCGGCCGGGGCAATGCTGGCATGCCAGGGAAATGGCTGCCATCCGCCGGGAATAGAGCTGCTCGATGCGGGTTTTCCGGGCGAGCCCCGCCTGCTAAACGGGCGCCATGATTTACAAGGTCGCCGCCTTCTACCAATTCGCCGCCCTGCCCGATTACCGCGAGCTGCGCGAGCCGCTGCGCGCGTTCTGCGCCGGCCTGGAGCTAAAGGGCAGCGTGCTGCTCGCGCAGGAGGGCATCAACGGCACGGTCGCGGGCGCGGGCGAGGCGATCGACGCGCTTACCCAAGAGCTCGCTCACGGCGACATGTTCGGCGGCAGGTTGAACAATCTCGAATTGAAGTTCTCGACCGCCGAGACGATGCCATTCGGCCGGCTCAAGGTGCGGTTGAAGAAGGAGATCGTCACGCTCGGCGACGAAAGCGCCGACCCGACGCGGCAGGTCGGCACCTATGTCGATGCGGCCGAATGGAACGCGCTCATCGAAGCGCCGGATACGCTGGTGCTCGACACCAGGAACGCCTTCGAGGTGGCGATGGGGACGTTCGAGGGCGCGCTCGACCCCGGCATCAGGAGCTTTGGCCAGTTCAAAGATTTTGCGGCCGAGCAGCTCGATCCCGCCAGACACCGCAGAATCGCGATGTTCTGCACCGGCGGCATCCGCTGCGAGAAGGCGAGCGCACACCTGCTCGCGCGCGGCTTTGCCGAGGTCTATCACCTCAAGGGCGGAATTCTCAAATATCTGGAAGAGGTGCCGGAGGCCGAGAGCCGCTGGCGCGGCGAATGCTTCGTGTTCGACGAGCGCGTCGCGCTCGGCCATGGTTTGCAGCAACTTGGCTCGCCCGAACGAAATAAGGACGCGGCACGTGACGAATGAAATCAAGACGCTCGGCGAGCGCATCGACACGCTGGAGACGCGCCTCGCCTATCAGGACGACGCGATCGAGACGCTGAACCAGACCATCACCGCGCAGTGGAAGCAGATCGACGCGCTGACGCGAAGGATCGCAGAACTCGGGGAGCGGCTGCAGGAGGCCGAGGCGAATGCGCCGGGAGCCGCCAATGAGCGCCCCCCGCATTATTGAGGTTACTGACCGGACGCCTTGAGCAGGAGGTTGCTCACCTCGCCCGGCATCATCAGCCGGTTGCGCCCGGCATCCTTGGCGGCATAGAGAGCCTGGTCGGCGGCCTCGACCAGCGAGGTGACGCCGGCCGTGCGCTCCAGCGCCGGCCGGCAGGCAGCCCCGCCGAGCGAAGCAGTGACGCAGCCTGCCGCATGGTTGCTGGTGTGGACGAGGCCCGCATCGCGGATCGCCCGGCGAATCCGGTCGCCGATCAGGGCGCAGCCCGCAGCGTCGGTGTTCGGCAACAGCATGGCGAACTCCTCCCCGCCGTAACGCGCCGCCAGATCGCCGGAACGATGCATCTCGGCGGCGATGATCTGCGCCACCTGCCGGAGGCAGGCATCGCCCGCGGGATGTCCGTATTCGTCGTTGTAAGACTTGAAGTGGTCGACGTCGATCATCAGCAAAGAGAGGCTGGAGCGCTCGCGATAGGCACGCGCCCACTCCTCCTTTAGTCGTTCATCGAAGCGGCGGCGATTGGCAAGCCCGGTGAGGCTGTCTTCGATCGCGAGCGTTTCGAGCCGGGTCTCGAGCTTCTTCTGCTCGGTGATGTCGCGCGAGATCGCGACCACGCCGTCGACGCGGCCATTCTCCTTGCGGGTCACCCGCATGGTCGATTCGAGCCAGACTTCCGAGTTCTGCCGGTGCACATTGCGATAGGTGACCCGCGCCTCCTCCGCATCGCCGCGCTTCATGGCGTCGACGAGGGCCTGGACCTGCGGCCGGTCGTCCGGGTGAATGCCGGCCAGCGCGAGGGTACCGATCAGTTGATTGGCGCGCCAGCCAACGACGCCAATCGATGACGGCGAGACATAGCGCAGCCGCTCGTCGAGCCCGATACGGGTCACCATGTCACTGGAGCCTTCGGCAAGCAGCCGGAAATGCGCTTCCTTCTCGACCAGCGCGGCCGCCATACTCTGGCCCCGTTGCAGCTGCCGCACCAGCACCGCACCGATGATCGCGATCAGCATGACCAGCGCGAGCACGTAGAGCATGCGGGAGATCGCCGCAGCACGCCAGGGCGCCAGCAATTCGGCCTTGTCGACGGTGGCGAGCAGGACCAGCGGATAACGGCCGGAGCGCTTGAAGAAGCTGACCCGGTCGGCACCGTCGAGCGGCGACTTGAAATGGTAGGCGCCGCCCGGCCGCTGCAAGGCGGTATCGCGGAACAGCGGCGTATCGGCAACGCTGCGACCGACGAACCTGTCGTTGCTGGGGTTACGCGCGATGATCAGCCCGTCGCCGTGCGTCAGCGCCACCGAGCTGTTGCGGCCGATCTCGAACTGTTCGTAGAAATGCGAGAGATATCCCGAGCTGATGGTCGCGAGCACCACGCCGCCGAAGCTGCCGTCGAGCTTGTTGAAACGGCGCGACAGGGTCACGACCCACTCACCGTCGAGCAGGCTCTTCACGGGACGGCCGACATGGGGCTCCCGTTTCGGCGAGAGCTGGTGATATCGGAAGAACGCGTCGTCGTTTAGCGTCGAGCCGATCGTGCCAGGCGAGGTCAACCAGTTGCCGCGCTCGTCGATGATGGCGAGGCTATGGATGCGCTCTATCGCCTTCTTTCGCGCCTCCAGCAGGTTTCGGAGCTTGGCGATCGTGGCCGGCTCACTGCCGTCCATCTCCAGCCGGCTGACGACGCCGACGACGCCTGAATCCAGGAGATCGAGGCTGTCCTCGGCATGTTGCGTCAGCGAGCGCGCAACGTTCGCCATTTCTGCCTCGGCGCCCTTGAGCACCGCGTCGCGGGCCGCCCATTCCCGCCAGCCGCTGACGCCGAGGATGGCCACGCAGGTCAGCGCGACGAACGCAGCCGCCCGCAGCGGCAGGCGGCTCCATCCGGCTCTTTGGGTCACAGCACTCATGCAGCAGAATTCTCCGATGCCCGGAAACTCTGCTGCTTCTGTTATTGAACTCTGAAACACCGGGAGAAATATGCAGTGATGTCCCCGGCTTTCCGTAGTCGTACGGACGCCGGAATCAGCGCATCGCTAACAAGACATTAGCAAACCTATCGGAATCCGGCGCTCTCCGCCTTAGCTGAAGATCGCCTTAACCTTGTCCCAGAGCGAGGGATTGTCGGCCTCCGCATCGGCCTTCGAGGGCGTCGGCTGGGCAGCGCTCACGGGGTCGGACGCCGGGAAGGTATCTTTCAGACCGGCGTCGAGCTTGGCGTGGCGATCCGCGGCGAGCGCTTCGTGCAGATCGTCGGCGTGCTTGTCATGCGGCGCGGGGTTGAATGTCTCAGCCATGGTCTCGTCCTCCGTTGGCTGGTCAACGCGGCCCAATTGCGCTTGGTTCCCCTGTTCCGCTCAGGGCCGCGTCGGTGTATCAGGAGCCCTAACCATCTTCAGGACCGTTCGTGCCCCAGTCTGCGACAAAACCGTTCATCGACGTCCTCTCCGGCCCGCGGCAGGTCGTTCCGCCGGTCTGGATGATGCGGCAGGCCGGCCGTTACTTGCCCGAATATCGCGAGGTGCGCGCCAAGGCCGGCGGCTTTCTCGATCTCTGCTTCAACCCGGAGCTTGCCGCCGAGGTGACGCTGCAACCGATCCGGAGGTTCGGCTTCGATGCGGCGATCATCTTCTCCGACATCCTGGTGATCCCCTATGCGCTCGGACGTTCCGTGCGCTTCGAGGTCGGCGAGGGTCCGCGGCTCGAACCGCTCGATGATCCCGCCAAGGTCGCAACACTGGCGAAGCACGCCGATTTCGGCAAGCTCGCGCCGGTGTTCGAGGCCCTCAAGATCGTGCGCAGCGCGCTCGATCCCAAGATCGCGCTGATCGGCTTCTGCGGCGCTCCGTGGACGGTGGCGACCTACATGGTCGCCGGCCAGGGTACGCCCGACCAGGCCCCGGCGCGGATGATGGCCTACCGGCATCCGGAGGCGTTCGCCGAGATCATCGACGTGCTGGTCGAGAACTCGATCGAATATCTGCTGGCGCAGCTTGCGGCCGGCGCCAACGCCTTGCAGATCTTCGACACCTGGGCCGGCGTGCTGCCACCCTCCGAGTTCGCGCGCTGGTCGGCCGAGCCGACCCGGCGCATCGTCGAAGGCGTGCGCGCCAAGGTGCCGGACGCCAAGATCATCGGCTTTCCGCGCGGTGCCGGTGCGCAACTGCCCGGGTTCGTCGAGGCGACCGGCGTCAACGCCGTCAGCATCGACTGGACCGCGGAGCCGGCCTTCATCCGCGAGCGCGTGCAGAGCAAGGTTGCGGTTCAGGGCAATCTCGATCCACTGGTGCTGATCACAGGCGGCGCCGCGCTCGACCGCGCGGTCGACGACACGCTGGCGAATTTCGCGCAAGGGCGGTTCATCTTCAATCTCGGCCACGGCATCCAGCCGGAGACGCCGATCGCCCATGTCGAGCAGATGCTGAAGCGGGTTCGGGGCTGATTTATTTTGCGCCTGGGGAGCGGAAAAACAAAAAAACGCGAAAACAACCCCATGCACAGTAGAGAGGCCACGCCCGATCAATGACTTAGGGCGGACGGAAATCAGGTGCGCCGTCATCGCATCGGATCGCGCCAACATTTGACCCGTCGGGCAAAACAGGCGCATGATGCCATCATCCCACCGATGCCCGCCTCGCGGCCGACTTAGCGCGGCCGGCTGCGCTCGATGATCTCCGCGGCGCCCTTGGCCAGCAGATCCAGTCCCACCGCACGGCCGAGTTCGCGTGGGCGATTGGCGGGGCCCGAACGCAAGGCTTCGATGATGGTGTTGCCGGAGAGATCGAGCACGGACGCGGTGAGCGACATCTGATCACCCGCAATGGTCGAAAAGCCCGCCACCGGCGAATTGCAATGGCCGTTCAGCACCCACAGCACCTCGCGCTCTGCATCGGCGCAGGCGTGGGCAGCGGGATCATCGATCGATGCGAGGATGCGACGCGTCTGCCAGTCCTGCGCGGCGCATTCGACGGCGACGATGCCCTGCCCCGCTGCCGGCAGCATCTCGGCTGCGGTAAACTCGTAGGCGATGCGCTGTGAAAGGCCGACGCGGTCGAGGCCGGACCGCGCCATGATGAGCGCATCCGCAGGCCCCACCGCGCCGCCATCCGGCAGGCGCTGCTTCTCGCCATTGTCGAGTTTTCGCACGCGCGTGTCCGCGGCGCCGCGGAAGTGGATGATCTCGACGTCCGGAAACAAGCGCCGCGCATAGGCGGCGCGGCGGACGGCGTTGGTGCCGATCTTGAAACCCTTGCCACGAGATTGGCGCAACGCCTCCAGCGTCACGCCGTCACGCAGCACCAGCGCGTCGTTGGGAGGATCGCGCGAGAGCGTGGCGCCGATCACGAGGCCGGGCGTGTCTTCGTTGCCGGGCATGTCCTTCAGCGAATGCATCGCCGCCTGGAGTTCGCCCGACAGCACCGCGGCGCGGATCTGCGCCACGAAGGCACCGCCCTTGCCGCCATGGGGCAACAGCTTGCTGGTCTGGTCGAGATCGCCCGTGGTGTCGAACTTGACGATCTCGACGTCGAGATCGGGCATGGCGGCGGTCAGGCGGCGCGCGATCTCTTCCGTCTGTGCCAGCGCCATCGCGCTCTTGCGTGTGCCGATCTTGAATCGCGTAGCCAAGCCCAAATCCTCTCAAGACGCGAGTTTACCGCGCATCCTCCAATATCATGTCGGAGGCCTTTTCGGCGATCATGATGATCGGCGCGTTGGTGTTCCCCGACACGAGATCGGGCATGATCGAACCGTCGACGATTCGGAGGCCTTCGAGGCCCCTCACCTTCAGCCGCTGATCGACCACCGCGAGCGCATCATTGCCCATACGACAGGTCGAGGTCGGATGGTAGATGGTGCTGCCCCGCTCACGGCAATAGTCCAGCAGCTCGGCATCCGTGGACACCTTCGCTCCGGGATCGTACTCGTCGACCACGAACGGCTTCAGCGCCGGTGCATGCAATATCTTGCGCAGGATCTTCAGGCCTTCCACGTTGGTGGTGCGGTCGGTCTCAGTCGACATGTAGTTGATGCGGATCTCCGGCGGCACTGTCGGGTCAGCGCTCTTGATGCGCAAGGACCCGCGGCTTTCGGGACGGAGCTGGCACACCGACGCCGTGAAGCCGGAGAAATCGTGCAGCTTCTCGCCCATCTTGTCGGTCGAGAACGGCAGGAAGTGGACCTGGATGTCGGGCGAGGCCAGCCGCGGACTGGTCTTGAAGAACGCGCCCGCCGTGCCGGCCGCGATCGTCAGCCAGCCTTTGCGGAACAGCGCATAGCGCGCGCCAGCCATGGTGCGGCGGAGCGGATGATTGACGGTGTCGTTCAGCGTGATCTTCTGCGAGCAGCGCATCACGATGCGGACCTGCATGTGGTCCTGGAGATCGTGCCCGACGCCCGGCGCGTCCAGCACGACGTCGATGCCGTGCCTGCGCAGGAGGTCGGCGGGTCCGACGCCGGAGAGCTGGAGCAGCTGCGGCGAGTTGTAGGCGCCGCTCGACAGCACGATCTCCTTGCGCGCACGGGCGCGGCGCAATGTGGCGCCCTGACGGTATTCAACGCCGATCGCGCGGCGGCCCTCGAACAGCACGCGCTGGCCAAGCGCGCCAGTTTCGATCTTGAGATTGCGACGGGCCTTGGCGGGGCCGAGATAGGCCACCGCCGTCGAGGCGCGGCGGCCGTTGCGCGTCGTGGTCTGGAACAGGCCGACGCCTTCCTGGGTGGCGCCGTTGAAATCAGGATTGTAGGGCAGACCGGTCTCGACCGCGGCATCGATGAAGGCCTTCGACAGCGGGTCGGTCACCACCATGTTGGAGACCGGCAGCGGGCCGCCGCTGCCGTGGTATTGATCGGCGCCGCGCGACTGGTTTTCGGCCTTCTTGAAATAGGGCAGCACGTCGTCATAGCCCCAGCCGGCGTTGCCGTGCTGACGCCATCTGTCGTAATCCTCGTGCTGACCGCGGACATAGAGCAGGCCGTTGATCGAGCTCGATCCGCCCAGCGTCTTGCCGCGCGGCTGGAACACCTGACGGCCCTTCAGCTCAGGCTCCGGTTCGGTCTGGTACATCCAGTTGACGGTCTTTTCCTTGAACAGCTTGCCGTAGCCGAGCGGCACGTGGATCCAGATGTTGGAATCCTTCGGGCCTGCCTCGAGCAGCAGCACGCTGTGCTTGCCGTTGGCCGACAGCCGGTTGGCGAGCACACAGCCGGCAGAGCCGGCACCGACGATGATGTAGTCGAATTCAGGGTCGGAGGGTGTCAGGGAGGAAGTTGCGTTCATGCGCTACTGTTCTTTTTGTTGACGGGCGTTTCCAATCATCACTTAGCACGATCATGCAGCCACGCGCAGCGCCTCGACCAGCGACCTGAACGCACGGGCATATTCCGCACCCGCCCTTGCGATATCGGCGCGTCCGGCGCAGGCGACGGCGGCCTCCGTTACCGCGCCGAGCAGCAGCCGGGCCAGCGGCTCGACCGGCTGCCGCGCGATCAGGCCGGCCTCCATCGCTGCCGCAATCGCGCGCGGCAGCTTGCCGCCAAAATGTTTGGCGTCGATCTCGCGCCAGCGCTCCCAGCCGAGCACGGCCGGGCCGTCGCGCAGGATGATCTGGCCGGTCGGGCCCTTCGCGGTCGCGGCGAAATAATGCTGGGTGCCGGCGACCATCGCGGCAAGCACGTCCTTCTCGGCACGGGCCGTGCTGTCGATTTCGGCGACGAGGTCGCGCGAGACCTCGTCGAACACCGCTTCGAACACCGCCTCCTTGGTCTTGAAGTGATGATACACCGCGCCCTTGGCGACGTTGGCGGCTTCGGCGATCTCGTCCATCGTCGTCGCGACAAAGCCTTGCGTCCCGAACAGGCGGCACGCCGCCGTCAGGATCGCCTCCGATGTCGCAGCCCGCCGCTCCGCCTGTTTCGCCATGGGTCTGCTGTAGTCGAAATGGACGAGGACAGCTAGTTGACTTTTCGACCGTCGGTCGGTATTTACCGACCAACAGTCGGTTTTATTCGTGAGGTGCACCATGCCGAGCCGTGATGTCGTCGAAGCTTTTGCCAAACGATTGGAGGACGGGGATTTCGTCGGGGCGATCCTCGACTACTACACGCCGGACGCCGCCACCTATGAAAACCAGGGCGACCCCGTGGTCGGACGCGACAAGCTCGCCGCCAAGGAGCGCGGCGTGCTGGCAGCCTTCAAAGAGGTCAAGGCGGTGCGCATCGGGCCGAGCCTGATCGAAGGCGATCATGTCGCGACGCGCTGGAGATTCAGCTTCACCAATGCCGAAGGCATCATCCGAACGTTGGATGAGATCGCATGGCAGACGTGGCGGGGCGATCAGTTGATCGAAGAACGGTTCTATTACGATCCGAAGCAGTTGGGGCGGTGATGCCTAATGCACAGCTGTCATCGCCCGGCTTGACCGGGCGATCCAGTACTCCGAGACAGGTGTGATGATCTGATAGGCTGCGACGTACTGGATGCCCCGCCCCAGTGTGCAAGTGCGCACAAGGAGGGGCATGACAGCGGAATTGGTAGCGAACATAGCCTCCCGTCACAGCCGTAACGCGAGGCGCCGCATTTGTATCGATTTGTTATCGATACAATATCGCGAACACGCAGAAGTGGTCAGAGCAATCGTCGCAAGTTTGGATAATTCATAGTTCGTCAAAGGTTTGCAGCGAATTCTCCTGACCGGGCCCGGACAAGCGGCCCATGCTGCTAGGCTCTGGAATGCGGACTCAAACGACCAGCTATTTCGCGCGGCTGTTCGCCGGCGATCTGTCGGCCTTTGGCGGTCCCGTAACCGACGAAGCCGTCGCCGGCCATATCCGCGCCGAACAGATGTCGCTGGTGCTCGGCTATTCGGTCGGCATCATGCTGGCCAATGCCTGCAACGCCGGGGTACTCGTCGTCGCGCTGTGGCATTCGCCGGACTTGAAGCTGGCCTTGATCTGGGCCGCCATCGTGGCGGGCGCCGCGATCGCGTTCGGCCTGCAATCCCATGCCGCGCGCCGCATCACCAAACCGCAATTCGTCTCGCGCCGGGCCATGCATCGGCTGGTGCGCAATGCTTTCATCCTCGGCGCCGCCTGGGGCACCGTTCCGGTCGCATTCTTCGTCAATGCCTCAACGGGCGGGCAGCTCGTCATCACCTGCCTTTGCTCGGGGATGCTGGCGGGGGGCGCGCTGGCCTTCGCCACCATCCCGATCGCCGCGATCGCATTCACGGCCCCGATCTTCGCTGGCATCGCGATCTGCCTCGGCAGGAATGGCGATCCGGCGTTTCTGCTGATCGCTTTCCTGGTGGTCGTCTACGGATCAGTGCTGCTGCGCAGCGTGTTCGTCAATTCGATCGCGTTCGCACGGCGCGTGATGCGGCAGATCGAGGCCGAGCGTACGGTGCGGCAGGACTCGCTGACCCATCTGCCCAATCGCGTCGCGTTCAACGAAACGCTCGATGCAGCCTTGAAGCGGCTCGCTCTGTCCGGCGAGGAATTCGCGGTGCTTCTGCTCGATCTCGATCGTTTCAAGGAGGTCAACGACAAGTTCGGCCATCCCGCCGGCGACGAGTTTCTGGTCCAGATCGCGAGCCGCCTGCAACGCTGCACCCGCGCGGCCGAGCATGTCGCACGCATCGGCGGCGACGAGTTCGCGCTGGTGATGGCCAATCGGGCGCGCCCGGAGGATGCGCTCGAGATCGCCGAGCGCTTCGTCGCGGCCTTCGACGAACCGTTCCAGATCGAGGGTCGCCAGATCGTCGGCGCGACCAGCGTCGGCATCGTGCTGGCGCCGCGCGACGGCAGCACGCAACTCGACATCATGAAGAACGCCGACACCGCGCTCTACCGCGCCAAGAAGGCCGGACCCGGCACGGTGTGTTTCTTCGAGGAAGCCGACGACCGCTCGTCACGCGACCGCAAAGCGCTGCAATCGGATCTGGAAGGCGCCATCGCCAGGGACGAGCTGTTCCTGGTGTTCCAGCCGTTCCTCGACCTCGGCGGCAACCGCATCACCGGCTTCGAGGCGCTGCTGCGCTGGCAGCATCCCCAGCGCGGACTGGTGCCGCCGAGCGAATTCATACCAATCGCCGAGCAAACCGGCTTGATCCACGAGATCGGCGAATGGGTCGTCCGCCGCGCCTGCGCGACGGTTGCCGAGTGGCCCGAAGAGATCAGGGTCGCTGTAAATTTCTCAGCCGCGCAGTTTCACAACAACGGCCTCCTCCAGATCATCGTGCAGGCGCTCGCGGACACGAAGATCGCCCCGCACCGGCTCGAGATCGAGATCACGGAATCGATGCTGCTGTCGAAATACGCCTCGGCCGCGTCGGTCCTGAACGCGCTGCTGGAGCTCGGCGTCACCGTGGCGCTCGACGATTTCGGCACCGGCTTCTCCTCGCTGACTTACCTGCGCAAGCTGCCGTTCAGCCGCATCAAGATCGACCAGTCCTTCATCCGCGACATGCTGGTGCAGCCCGACTGCGCCGCGATCGTGAAATCGGTGATTGGGCTCGCGCGCGACCTGCGCATCGGCGTGGTCGCCGAAGGCGTCGAGACCGCCGACCAGCTCGAATATCTGCGCCAGATCGGTTGCGACGAGGTGCAGGGTTATCTCATCAGCCGGCCGGTGTCGGCGGATGGCGTTCTGGCGCTGCTTGATCCGAAGAAGTTGCGGGCGACCTACGCGGCGTAGCCACCAAAGCATTCACGGCGTCACGGCCGGGCCTGTCCATCCACACCTACGACATCGCACGAAGAACGTGGATGCCCGGGCCTTCGCCTCGCCGAAGCGGCTCCGACCGCGCAGGCGGGACAAGCCCGGGCATGACGACCTCACCTCAGACCGGATCCGCCCGCAGCAGCGTGTCCACCGTGATGGTGCCCCGCGCGCGCGAAACGCAGGCGCAGATCTTCTGGTTGCTTTGCTTCTGATGGTCGCTGAAGAAGACGTCGCGATGGTCGATCTCGCCGTCGATGGCGACCACGTCGATGGCGCAGAGGCCGCATTCGCCGCGCTTGCAGTCGTACATCACGTCGTGGCCGCTGGCGTTGAGGACATCAAGCATCGAGCGCTCGCGCGGGATCTCCAGCTCGACATCGGAGCCCTTCAGGCGCACGCGAAATGTCTCGGTCGGCAGCGTGCCGCTCGAACCGAACGTCTCGTAGCGGAGATCGGGAAGCGGATGGCCGGCGCCGATCCAGGCGTGGCGCGCGGCATCCAGCATCCGCATCGGGCCGCAGAACAGCGCCAGCGTGTCTTTGGGCACCGAGGCGAACAGGGCGTCGAGATCGAGCCGCTTGCCCTCATCGCTGGCGTGAACGACCAGGCGATCACCCAGCGTTGCGGCGAGATCGTCGAGATAGGCGGCCTCGGTGCGCGAGCGCACCGCGTAATGCAGCGTGACATCGGTGCCGCGCCGGGCCAGCGCCTGCGCGGCACCGAGGATCGGGGTGATGCCGATGCCGCCGGCGATCAGGCAGTAGTTTTGGCGTGCCCAATCGACGGCGAGCAGCGAGGCGGGCGTCGTGATGTCGAGCCGCGCGCCCGGCCGTAACGACCACATATAGCGCGAGCCGCCACGCGAGTCCTGGGCGCGGCGCACGGCGATCCTTAGACCCTGGGACGAGGCTTCCCCGACCAGCGAATAGGACCGCGTCTCGGGCTGCCCGTCGATGGTAACGCTGATATTGATGTGGCTGCCGACCGGATAGGCCGTGCCGTCGAACTGGTCGGGCCGGATCAGGAATTCGCGGATGCCGGGTGCGAGATCGCGCATCGAGACGAGCGTCGCCGGAATCCAGGTTTCGATGAAGCGCATGGCACTCCCCTCAATCGGTTGCGGACCTGATCAGCGCGAGCGCCGGCAAGAGGTCGAGATGGGTCCGGTTGCGCAGTGCGAGCCGCAAATTGCGCACCGCGAGCCGCGCATGCTCGCGCATGACCGCTTCGGCGCGGGCGCCTTCGCGGTTCTCGATGGCGTCGATCACGACGCGGTGGTGCTCCTGCCCGATGATCAGGATTTGCTGTGCCTCGGGCAGCGCCGACTGCGCCATCACGAAACCGCTCGGGGACGCAAACGGCAGCGACGAGGCGCGGTCGATCTGCCGGATCAGCGGCGGGCTTCGCGACAATTCGGTGAGCAGGGCGTGGAAGCGCGCGTTCAAAGTGACATAGGACGAGAACGCATCCACCGAGATCGGGACCTGGCGCAACAACTCGTCGATCGCGGCGAGGCACTCCTTCAGCGGCTCGAGCTCGCGCGCGGAGACGCCGCGCTCGGCGGCAAAGCGCGCGGCGAGCCCTTCGAGCGTTCCGCGCAGCTCGATGGAATCAGAGATGTCGCGCTCGGAGAACGCCTTCACCATGAAGCCGCCGGAGGGAATCGCCTCCAAGAGGCCCTCCTCCTCCAGCCGCACCAGCGCCATGCGCACCGGGGTGCGCGAGGCGCCGGTGGTCTCCACCGCCTGGAGCTCGGAGATGCGCTCGCCCGGGCGCAACGAGCCCGACAGGAGCTGGTCGCGCAGCGCGAGCTGCGCCTTCACGGTCTGCGAGACGGAGCGGTCGACCTCGCGCTCGGCCATGTCGGCTTACTCCGCGGCCTGAAGATGCTGCGGCGGATTTTCCTTTGCCACCATCTTGTCGATCAGCTTGCGCGTCCACATCGCGCCGGCGTCGATGTTGAGATTGTAGAAGATGCGATCCGGGTTCTCGTCCATCGCGCGCTGCTGCGCCTCGAGGATCAGCTCGTCCTCGTGGAAAATGCCGGAGACGCCGTCCCGGATCTCGGTGGTGATGCGCTGCTCACCGAGCTGATAATTGCGCACGAAGGCCCAGAAATAGTGGCAGGTCTTCTCGGTCTCGGGCGTGATGGTGTTGAGCACGAAGCCGTTGACGCCCTGCGAGCGGTCGCCTTCCGGCGCGCCGGTGCCGGTCGGGGCCACGCCGACGTCGATGGCAATGGTGCAGGGCGCTTCGAAACGGATGATCTGCCAGCGGTCGACGAGGCCGGACTTGCCGAGTTGTTTCGCCCAGAACGGCGGCGCCTCGATGCCGCGCATCCAGCGCGTCACCGTGACCGTCTTTTCGCCATGGGTGACGTCGAACGGCGCCTCCGCGACCGCCTCGTTGCCGATGGAAGAGCCGTGCACGAACGTCTCGTGGGTGAGGTCCATGAGGTTGTCGAGCACGAGGCGATAGTCGCAATTGACGTGGATGGTCTTGCCGTCGCCGGCCCAGGCGGGGTCGTGATTCCAGTGCAGGTCGGGCACCAGCGCAGGATCCGCCAGCGCGGGATCGCCCATCCAGAGCCAGATGTAGCGATGACGCTCGACCACCGGATAGGCGCGCACGCAGGCCGACGGGTTGATGGTCTCTTGCGAGGGCATGAAGGTGCAGCGCCCTTGCGCGTTGTACTTCAGTCCGTGATAGCCGCAGACGACGGTGTCGCCTTCGAGCCTACCCTTGGACAGCGGCACCAGGCGGTGCCAGCAGGCATCCTCCAGCGCAGCCACCGAACCATCGGCCTTGCGGTACATCACGACATGCTTGCCGCAGATCGTCCGCGGCAGCAGTGCCGGCTTCACATCGGCGTCCCAGGCGGCGGCATACCAGGCGTTCATCGGGAAGGGTTTTGTCACCGGTTCACTCCCAAGGCTTGTGGATACGTTATGTATACAATAGCGGAGGAATGGAATCGTTCAAGGGCGGATGGGAGCGTATTATAATACCTTTATCTCGCATCGTGTATACAAATCTGTTCCGCTGTCATTCCCCGCGAAAGCGGGGAATCCAGTACTCCGCGGCGGTTGTTGGTTTACTCAACTGGCGCCACGGCGTACTGGATCACCCGCTTTCGCGGGTGATGACACCTGTTGATGCGGCGAGTCTCCCCCCCCCCCCCCCCCCCCCGGGGGGGGGGGGGGGGGGGGGGGGGGGGGGGGCCCCCCCCCCCCCCAAACGAACCTCCACAAGAGGAGGG
>NZ_JBIXJX010000012.1:0-84093 GCF_052871955.1 Bradyrhizobium sp. CAR08 | reverse complement strand
TTGGTAACCCCCTTTTGGGGGTGTTTAAACCAGTTGTTTGGGGGGTTAGACCCCCCCCCCCCCCCCCCCCCGGGGGAGCAGTGGCAGCGGCGCTTTGGCTCGACGACTACGCCCCGAACACCTTCGCCAACCCTGTCTGAGCCTCCTGCTGAATCGCCTTCAGGTGCTCGGGGCTGCGAAAACTCTCCGCGTAGATCTTGTAGACGTCCTCGGTGCCTGACGGCCTTGCGGCGAACCAGCCGAAATCGGTCTCGACCTTGATGCCGCCGAACGGCTGGCCGTTGCCGGACGCCTTGCTCAGGGTGGCGCGGACGGGATCGCCGGCGAGATCCTTCAGGCCGAGCTGCTCGGGCGTGACGGACTTCAGGATGTTTTTCTGCGGCGTGGTGGCGGCGACGTCGATGCGCGCGTAATGGGGCACGCCGAACTCGGCAGTGAGGTCGTTGAAGAGCTGGCTCGGATCGCGGCCGGTCTTGGCCATGATCTCGGCCGCGAGCAGGCCGAGGATGATGCCGTCCTTGTCGGTCGTCCACACCGTGCCGTCGCGGCGCAGGAACGAGGCGCCTGCACTCTCCTCGCCGCCAAAGCCGAAGCCGCCCGTGAGCAGGCCATCGACGAACCATTTGAAGCCGACCGGCGTCTCAACGAGCTTGCGGCCGAGTTTTTTCGCGACGCGGTCGATGATCGAGCTCGACACCACGGTCTTGCCGATCGCGGCGCCCTTGCCCCAGTTCGGGCGGTGCGCGAACAGATAGAAGATCGCGGTCGCGAGATAATGGTTCGGATTCATCAGGCCGCCGGTGCGCGTCACGATGCCGTGGCGGTCGGCGTCAGTGTCGTTGGCAAAGGCGACGTCGAAGCGGTCGCGCATCGCGATCAGGCTCGCCATCGCATAAGGCGAGGAGCAGTCCATGCGGATCTTGCCGTCCCAGTCCACCGTCATGAAGCGGAAGGTCGGATCGATCGCCTCGTTCACCACGGTCGCTTTCAGGCCGTAGCGCTCGATGATCGGATGCCAGTAATGCACGGCGGCGCCGCCGAGCGGATCGATGCCGATGTTGACGCCGGCCGATTTGACCAGGTCGAGATCGACCACGTTGCCGAGATCGGCGACATAGGGCGTGACGTAGTCATAGGCGTGGACGTTCGCGGCTTTGCGTGCCCTGGCGTAGTCGATGCGGTTCACGCCCTTGAGGCCGTCGGCGAGATAGGCGTTGGCGCGCTTTTCGATCACGGAGGTCGCATCGGTGTCGGCCGGTCCGCCGTGCGGCGGATTGTATTTGTAGCCGCCGTCCTCGGGCGGATTGTGCGAGGGCGTGACGACGACGCCGTCCGCAAGGCCCGAGGTGCGCCCCTTGTTGTAGGTCAGGATCGCATGCGAGATCACCGGCGTCGGCGTGTAGCCGCTGTCCTTGTCGATCATGATGTCGACGCCGTTGGCCGCGAACACCTCGACGGCGCTGACCAGCGCCGGCTCGGCCAGCGCATGGGTGTCGATGCCGATAAAGAGCGGACCGGTCAGCCCCTTTTCACGTCGGTAATCACAGATTGCCTGCGTCGTCGCGAGGATATGGCCCTCGTTGAAGCTGGTTTTGAACGAGGTGCCGCGATGGCCGGAGGTGCCGAACGCCACCCGCTGCGCGGGATCGGCGACATCAGGCTTGCCGGCGAAATAGGCCGTCACCAGCCGCGGAACGTTGGTGAGCGCGTCCGGCGAGGCCTGCTTGCCCGCCGCGGGATGAACATCAGCCACTGGATATACCTCGTCCTGTCGTAGAATTGCGCGATACCATAGCATCGGCCAAGCCCCCGCCAAGAGCACAACACCCGCGATGGGGCGGCCGTTCCTGAGATCATGCTATGGTCTTTTGATCGGGGCTTTTCGAGTCGGGGCATGACGCTGTTTCAGAGGCTCTTGGTTGTTCTGATGGCCTGGTTTGCGACGGCTGGCATCGTGCCCGATGCAATGGCCGCGGAGTTCTACACCGAGGACTTGCGTATCCCGATGGCCGAGGCCGGACCGCAGGGGCTGGAGGCGTTCCTGGTCCGGCCGGCCGGGACCAGGCGCTATCCGCTCGCGCTGCTCAGCCACGGCTCGCCGCGCAGTTTCGACGATCGCGCGACGATGTCCGCGCACAAATATTACGACATCGCTCTCGAATATGCCCGGCGCGGTTTCGCCGCGCTGATCGTGATGCGGCGCGGCTACGGCACCTCGCCCGGCGGGCGCGTCGACAGCGTCGGGGGCTGCGCCAATGCCGCTTACCTGCCGGCGGCGGCGGTCGCGGTTGCGGATTTGCGCGCGGCGATCGAGGCGATGGCGCGCAGGGCCGACGTCACCACATCAGGCATGATCGCAGCCGGTCATTCCGCCGGCGGGTTCGCCACCGTCGCGTTGACCGCGCAGGCGCCAGCGGGTCTCGTCGCCGCGATCAGCTTTGCCGGCGGGCGCGGCTCGCGCGACGACGACGACGTCTGCAATCCCAACGGGCTGGTGCAGGCCTTCGCCACGTTCGGCAAAACCTCGCGTGCGCCGATGCTGTGGGTCTACGCCGCCAACGATTCGTACTTCGGTCCCGAGCTCGCGCGCCGCCTCCATGACGGATTTCGCGCCAATGGCGGCAACGCGAAATTCGTCGCAGCGCCGCCTTACGGCGACGACGGCCACTATCTCTATTCGGTGGTCAGCCGTCCGCAATGGACGCCATATCTCGACGCCTTCCTGCGCGAGCGAGGTCTCGGCCAAGATATCCTGAGCCCGCCTGATCCGCTCGCGCCGCCGGGCCAGCTCAGCGAGGCCGCGCGTGCCGAATTCGCGCGCTATCTCGCCAGCACGGTGCCGCACAAGGCTTTTGCGGTGTCGCCGAACGGCGGTTACGGCTGGCGCTCGGGGCGGGCAACCGTCGACGACGCCCAGCGCGATTCACTTGGCGCCTGCACAAAATGGTCGCCCGCCTGCACGCTCTATGCGGTCGACGACAAATTGGCCGGGGCTGCGCCTGCACATCAACCGACCAGAGCTCGCGGTCGCGATAGCTTCATTGCGCCGCTGGCCGGTCGCGCCGTCCGAGCCAGGCCGCCAGAAAATCGGTTGTTAACTCGAAAGATATAATACATGTCCATGCTGCGGGATCGAACACACATCAATGCCCGCGCGGCGTGGACACACGTTGCGATCGCTGTGCTTTGGTTGGCATCCACCTCCGTGCACGCTCAGGGCAGCGCTCTGAACGCCGCGGAACCGGCATTGGCGGCTGGCGGTCACGATGCAGATCTCGGCGCTGGAGAGACGCCGGCCTCGCGGGCGGCGATTCGAAAAATTATCGAAAGAGAAACGGCCAGGACCGATCTGCCCGCCGACATCGCGGAGGCCGTCGTCTTCGTTGAAAGCGGATACAATCCGGGCACCATTGGCGCCGTCGGCGAGATCGGCCTCATGCAAATTCGACCCGAAACGGCAGCGATGCTCGGATTTCGGGGACATAACGCAGAGCTCGCAGAGCCCGATATCAACATCCACTATGGCGTTCTCTATCTGAGCCGCGCATGGCGCCTGGCAGGCGGGGACCTTTGCCGCGCCCTGATGAAATATCGAGCCGGTCATGACGAGGAGTCCATGACGCCGCGCTCCCAGGTCTACTGTAATCGCGCCCGCAATCGTCTTGTCGCCATGAACTCGACGAATGTGGGAAACCAGGCTGCCGCCGTCCCAGATGTGGCACCGGCGCCAACTCCGGCGCCCACCGTCTCGAAGTCGGCGCACAATCAGAAATCAGCGCACAATCAAAACAGACCGGCACAGCCGAAGGACGTTTACGCACGTTATCGTCAAGGCACGGCGGTCGCGAGCAGGGCATACTGGGCAGCACAGGAAGCCCGGGTCCGCATCATCAAGGCTCGCGTCGAAGCCAAGTGGAAACGGGTCGCATCACGCCAATAGAATTAGAGTCGCCTGCCTTGAGACGAGCAGCGATTGGACGAACGACATTTTTGAAACCGGACTTTGAAACCGAACCTGAATAGAGATCATGCACAATAGTTTGAGAGTTTTGTTTGCAATCTTCGCGACCGGCGCCGTGGCGCTGTCGGCCTTTCTCGCCATTCGGTTCCTGGTCGGCTTCAGTGGCTGAAGCCGACGGCTCAGCCGGCACCGTTTCGTGCTGCGCCCGGCTCTAGAGCCGTTCGCTCAGCGCGAGCTTGTAGCCGACCCCGGTGACCGTGGTGATGACGGGCGTGCCGCTGCCGACGAGCTTGCGGCGCAGCCTCGCCACCAAGGCATCGACGGTGCGGATGTCGACCTCGGCCTGGCGAT
Organism: Bradyrhizobium sp. CAR08; assembly: GCF_052871955.1. Classification (NCBI taxonomy): domain Bacteria; kingdom Pseudomonadati; phylum Pseudomonadota; class Alphaproteobacteria; order Hyphomicrobiales; family Nitrobacteraceae; genus Bradyrhizobium; species Bradyrhizobium sp. CAR08. Next base: position 79,781 of record NZ_JBIXJX010000012.1, on the reverse strand, counting down.
TGCTGACGACCTCGATCAGATAGTCGCGGCTAAGCGGCCTGCCGTCGGCACCGACGAGCGCCGCGAGCAGGTCGAATTCGGCGCGCGTCAGCGCCACCGGCTTGCCGTCGCTGCCGAGCAGCTCGCGCCGCGTCAGGTCGATGATCCAGTCGCCGAAGGCGATCGAATTGTGGTTGCGCGCCGCCTTGCGGTCGATCGAGCGCCGCCGCAGCACGCTTCGCGCGCGCGCGAGCAGATCGCGCAGATCGATCGGCTTGGTGACGTAGTGGTCGCCCGCGACCTCGAGGCCGAGGATGCGATCGACGTCGGTGTCGCGGCGGGTCACGAAGATGATGCCCGCGTTGCTGGTCGCCTGGATCTCCTTGGCGAGATCGAAACCGTCGCCGTCGGGCAGCTGCACGTCGAGGAAGACGAGATCGGTCCGCGTCCGCAGCGCCTGGCGGCATTCCGCGCAGGAGCCGGCGCCGACCACGTCGAAATTGTTCTCGCTGAAATAGCCGACCAGCATCGTCCGCGTCACCGGATCGTCCTCGACGACGATCAGCCGCTCGCGGCCAGCGACACGCAATTCCTGAACTGCGGAATCAGCCACGATGTTGGATGTCCTGTGTGCTTGCGAACTGGCCTGGATGCTCAGGTCGCCGAGCGCGCCGTCCTGTGAACGTACATTCACGACTGTTCGAGCCCCCTCGAATTGCCTGCTGCAACACTAGGCGCGTTATCGCGCCCAAACAACATTGGTCACGATCTGGCCGAATTAAGTATGAATTGGCCCACACTTCTCGTCCCGCGCATCATGTTCGGGAGCCCCGCACAAGCGGTTGTTGTGGGGGCTGACGGCCGTCCCACGGCCGCTTGCCTCGCCAAACGCTTCAAATCTACTGTAACGCCCGAAAAGTCTGCCCCAGGAGGTGGCGCCATGGAAGTCATCCTGCTCGGCACCGGCGGCCCGCGCCCGGACCCGCGCCGCATGGCGACGACAACGCTGATCAGGCTCGGCGGAGAAAATATCCTGATCGACGCAGGCCGCGGCGTCATGGTGCAGCTCAGCAAGGCCGGCGTGCCGCTCGGCTCTATCAACACGGTCTTTCTCACCCATCACCATTTCGACCACATCGGCGACCTCTACGACGTGATGCTCAATTCATGGCTGCACGGGCGTAAGGACGATCTGCGCATCTATGGACCGCCGGATACCGAACGGCTCGTCAATACGCTGGTCACGCAGGTCTACGACAAGGACATCGCCTGGCGCGATCAGGGCGAGCCGAGCTTCGGCGGCTGGAAACCTGTCGTCGCGACCGACATTATACCCGGCCCCGTTCTCGACACCGGGCGATGGAAGATCAGTGCCGAACTCGTCTCGCATGGCGACGGCCTCGACATGTCGCCGGCCTTCCTCGCACGCTGGATGTGTCTCGGCTACCGCTTCGAGGCCGAGGGCAAGGTCATCGCAATTTCGGGCGATACGGTGCCCTGCCCCGGTCTCGAACGACTGGCTGAGGGCGCCGATCTGCTGGTCCAGTGCTGCTTTCTCGCCACGCCGGAGATCGACAACGAGCACCTGCGCCGGCTTGCCAAATTCACGATGGCCTGCGGCGATACAGTCGGCAAGGTCGCGGCCAAGGCCGGCGTCAAGAAGCTCGCGCTGACCCATCACCGGCCTCGCACCGATGATTCCATGCTGAATGCGCTGCTCGCGGATGTCAGGCGGGACTACGCGGGTCCTGTCGTGCTCGGCGAGGACCTCACGCGGATCGAGGTCTGAGAACTCGAGATGCGCGAAGGCCGTCCGGCCTCAGGACGATCCAACCTCAACCCGAAATGACAATTGCTCTTCCGTCCCGGGCGCGATGTGCATCAGGCCCGGCTTGTCAGTGAATTCGCCGTCGAAGCCGGCGGGACTGGCATAGCCGCGCCAGGGCTCGATGCAGAGGAACGGCGCGCCCGACGGTTTCGACCAGACGCCAAGCTCGCGAAAGCCGCGCCATGACATTTTCAACCACGGCCCGGTGGACGCGCCCTGCTCCGCGGCATAGCGGACCGAAGTGCTCGCGATCCGATCGAAGATGATTGCGTCGTCGACGAACAGGGATTCTGACAGGGGCAACACGGAGCCTTGGACCGGGCTCGGCTCCGTTGCCGGACGCAGCAAGCCGCCGTCGAGACGGCGGACGGGGGATGGCTCTGCGTTCGCGAAGCTCAGCGCGTAACTCTCCTTCGCCAGTCCTGGTTGCAGCGGCCAGTTGAAAGCGGGATGGCCGCCGAGCGAGGCCGGCAACATCTCCTTGCCGGTGTTCGCGACCACGAGTGAAAGATCGAGACCGGATTCGTCGAGCGCATAGGTTGCCGTCAGGCGGAACGCAAAGGGGTAGAGCGCGCGCGTCGTCTCGCTGTCTTCGAGCACCAGGATACAGCGACTTTCGCCACGTTCCACCCACGCAAAGCGGCTGTCACGCGCGAAGCCGTGCTGGGTCATCCGGTAGGTCCTGCCCCGGTGCCGCAATTCGTCATTGGCGAGACGCCCGACGATCGGAAACAACAGCGGCGCATGGCGCGGCCAGGCCGCCCCCGCCTGCCAAACGAACTCGATGCCGGCATCGCTCGCCAGCGAACACATCTCCGCGCCTTGCGCCTTGATGGTCGCGGCGAGCCCGCCGCAGCGGATTGTGTGCGTGTCGTCGGTCATAGTAGCCTGCTCCGATCATCGCAATTCGCAGGACAATTTCTAAATGTTCGCGGAATGTTGGAGCGACATTCTGCTCAAGAGCGCTGATAGTCGTCTTCAATCCGGATGATGTCGTCTTCCCCGAGATAGCTTCCAGTCTGGACCTCGATCAGCTCCAGCATGATTTTACCGGGGTTCTCCATCCGGTGTACCGCGCCCATCGGGATGTAGATGGACTCGTTCTCGTGCACGCTTTTGACGGTCTCGTTGACGGTGACGCGGGCGGTGCCGCGGACCACGATCCAGTGCTCGGCGCGATGATGGTGCTTCTGCAGCGACAGACGCCCGCCCGGCTTCACCACGATGCGCTTGACCTGGTGGCGCTCGCCGTTGTCGACCGACTGGTAGCTGCCCCAGGGCCGATGCACCTTGAGGTGCTCCTCGGTGACCTTCGGTGCGACCGCCTTGAGTTTTGTGACCAGCCGCTTCAGCCCGTTGGCATCCTTCTGACGCGAGACCAGCACCGCGTCCGCGGTCGCGACCACGATGAGATCGTCAACGCCTTCGAGTGCGACCAGCGCGGCATCGGTGGTGACGTTGCAGTTGCGGCTATCTTCGAACACGGCGGCGCCGTGCGCGGCATTGCCTTGCGCGTCCTTGTCCGACAATTCCCACACCGCGTGCCAGGAGCCGACGTCGGACCAGCCGCAGGACACCGGCACGACCGCGGCGCGCGCGGTCTTCTCCATCACCGCATAGTCGATCGAGATCGCCTTGGCCGCGCCGAACGCCTCGGGCTCCAGCGTCACGAAGCCGAGATCGCGACCGGCATTGGTCACGGCATTGGAGATGGTCTCCACGCTCGCCGCATCGACCTTGCGGTATTCGTCGAGCAGGACGCTGGCCGGAAACATGAAATTGCCGCTGTTCCAGAGATAGCCGGAATTGAGGTAGTCGGCTGCCTTCACCGCATCCGGCTTCTCGACGAAGCGCGCGACCGCGTGCACCTCGCCGGAAATGACCTCGCCCGGGCTGATATAGCCGTATTCGGTGGCCGGCCGCTCCGGCTTGACGCCGAACGTGACGATGCGCCCGGCGCTCGCGGCGGTGAGGCCCTGGCGGCACGCCGCGACGAACGCGGCATTGTCCTGCACCACGTGGTCGGCGGCGAGCGCGAGCACGATCGCCTCACTCGAGCGGTTCTGCGCGAACACCGCGCCGGCTGCGATCGCAGGACCGGAATCGCGCCGCATCGGCTCGAGGATCACGTCAGCCTCGATGCCGATTTCGGCGAGCTGCTCCAGCACCATGAAGCGGTAGGAGGCATTGGTGATGACGATCGGGCGATCGAACAGCGAAGCCTCCGAGACGCGCAACAGCGTGTCCTGGAAGGTCGAGCGCGTGCCGAACAGCGGCAGGAACTGCTTGGGGCGCACCTCGCGCGAAGCCGGCCACAGCCGCGTTCCGGCACCGCCGCACATGATCAGGGGGATAATTTTTTGGGACACGTGTAAGCTACTCAAGAGAGGGGTTTATACGCGGTGATAATTTCGGTACCATTCGACAAAGCGGCCCAAGCCATCCGCCAGCGGCGTCGAGGGCGTGAAGCCGACGTCGCGTTGCAGGGCCGAAATGTCGGCGCGCGTCTCGAGGACGTCGCCTGCCTGCATCGGCAAAAGCGTGCGGATCGCGGGCTTGCCGATGATCTTCTCCAGTGTCTCGACGAACTCGATCAAATCGACCGAGCAATTGTTGCCGATGTTATAGACGCGATACGGCGCATAGCTCGACGAGTTTTCCGGCTGCTCGGCGTTCCACGCGGGATTCGGCGTCGCGGGACGATCAAGGGTGCGGATCACGCCCTCGACGATGTCGTCGACATAGGTGAAATCGCGCCACATATTTCCATTATTGAAAAGCTTGATCGGCTCACCCGCAAAGATCGCGCGCGTGAAGAGCCAGGCGGCCATGTCGGGCCGGCCCCATGGACCATAGACAGTGAAGAAGCGAAGTCCGGTCACCGGCAGCTTGTGAACATGTGCGAACGTGTGCGCCATCAGCTCGTTGGCCTTCTTGCTCGCGGCATAGAGGCTGACCGGATGATTGACCGAATGCTCGGTCGAATACGGCAAGGTGCGATTGGCGCCATACACGGAGCTCGACGAGGCGTAGACGAGATGCGCCAGGCCGTGGCGCCGGCCCGCTTCGAGCACGGTGACGAAGCCATCACAATTGGCGCGGATGCTGGTGATGGGATCGTCGATCGATGCGCGCACGCCGGGCTGCGCCGCAAGGTGCACTACGCGGTCGGGAGAGACCTCGTCGAACACACGCGTCACCGCAGCGAAGTCTGCAAGATCGATCTCGTGGAATGTGAAAGCCTCATGCTTGAGCGTCTCGAGGCGAGCGCGCTTGAGCGCGGGATCATAGTAAGGGGTCACTGCGTCGATGCCGACAACTCGTTCCCCGCGCGCAAGCAAGCGCTCACAGACATGCATGCCGATGAAGCCGGCAGCGCCGGTAACCACCACGGGGGCCAAAATAAACTCCGTTGTCCGTCCTCATATACCGCATTGCCAGACTGAACCGGTAGAGGCAAGGGTTCAGCATTGGAGAACAGCCCCCTAGCATCGGCAAGCTTAATGCCGGGCGCTTCGGATGTCAGCCTTCCCCAAGTTAACCAGACGGGAGCGCCCTCTGCCTGCCGACGCAACATCAGGCGCGCGTCCATAAAAGGCTCCCGGCTGCCCGGCAAGACTTTCAACAAGTGTTCCCGGGGAGCACCGAACGAACAGCGCGATCACGCGGCCGATGCCGTCATAATTCCGTGCCTTCGGGCTGCTTCTTTCCGTGCTCACATTTGGTTCGAAAGCACACATCGCGACCCACGCGTTGTGGCATCGACAACCCGAACGGCACAAAATTGAAGCTTTTCATCAACGGCCGCTTTCTCTCGCAAAAGCTGACCGGCGTTCAGCGTTATGCCGCCGAACTGGTCAAAGCGATCGATGCCCTGCTTGCGTCCGACCAATCGCCCGCTGCCCTCAGAGGAGCCGAGTGGCAATTGCTCGTGCCGAGCGAGACGTGCGAAGCGATCAATCTCGCCCACATCAAGATACGCAAGATAGGACGGCTGAGCGGACATGCCTGGGATCAGATTGAACTTGCGCGCGCCGCCGCTGGAGGTCGCCTGATCAGTCTAGCCAATGCCGGACCTGTGTTTCATGGCGATCATATCGTCGTCATCCACGACGCACAGGTCTTCCGCCGGCCCGATTTCTTCAATTGGCGCTATTTGGCCGTCCACCGCACGATGGGCCGCCTGCTTGCACGCCGGGCCACGATCGCGACCGTATCGGCCTTTTCTCGCAATGAACTGGCTGCAATGCTTGGCCTTTCGAAAACGGACATTCCGATATTCCCCAACAGCGCGGAGCATTTCGCGTCCACAACGCCTGATCACGGTATTCTCGAACGATTAGGGCTTCAGCCGGGAAAATATTTTCTCTTTGTCGGCTCCAGAACCAAGAACAAGAATCTCGCCGTTGCAATCGAGGCGGCGCGGCTGCTCGAACGAAAGGACGTTCCCCTCGTCATTGTCGGCGGAGATAACAGCAAGGTATTTCAAGACAATCTGGGCGAGAGCGAATCGGGCCTGCTTCTGGCAGGACGCCTGGCGGATGGCGAGATTGCAGCTCTGTATGCGCACGCTCTGGCGTTTGTTTTTCCCTCTCTATACGAGGGCTTCGGTGTACCGCCACTTGAAGCCATGATCTTCGGCTGTCCGGTCATAGCCTCGACGGCTGACGCGGTGATGGAAACGTGTGGCGAAGCAGCTGCTTATTTTTGCGCCAACGATGCTCAAGCGCTGCAACAGCTTATGCTCGAAAGGTTGGCAATCGGCGCAATATCTGATCAGGAGCGCCGAAAGCAACAAGATCGTCTTGCATTATATTCGTGGCAAGAGTCGGCGCGAACACTGTTGAATTTTCTCGCGTCGCGCGCATAGCGACCACAGCTCAGCATCCAACGAGTTCCATGCGCACGTTCGACTTCGACGGACGCGAGCTTCAGCATCGCGGCGCAACAACAACACACCGCTGCCCAAATCTCGCTATGGATTGGATGGATTGTGATCGCATCCGTTGATGCTCAATTAAGGATGCGCCATGTCGATCTTCCCAACTCAATCTTCCGCAAGGCAGGCGGTGAAGGTGCTGCATGTCGCGGAAACCATCCGGGGTGGGATAGCGAGCTACCTGAACGAATTGCATCCGCAGCAGCAAGCGAGCTTCGGCGCGGAGAACGTGCACTATGTTGTGCCATCGGATCATCGCCACGACCTCGTTGGAATCGATGACAGCCAGATCACGACCTTCGACAGATCGGGCCGCAGCATCGCCGGATTATTTCAGATGCTGCGGGCGAGCATGCAGGCGCTCGACGCCTTCAAGCCCGACGTAATGCATCTCCATTCGTCGTTTGCCGGACTCGTTCTCAGGCCCGCGTTGGCGGCTCGTTCCGAAGGTCCTCGCGTCGTCTATTGCCCGCATGGCTGGGCGTTCTCGCGAGAGACCGGCCGCCTGAGCCATCTGGCGGCAAAAGCTGCAGAGACTCTTCTGGCCCGCACGTCGGATCGTATCATCTGCATTTCCGGCGATGAATTCAATGAAGCGGTCCGGGCGGGAATTCCGACCGACCGTCTGACCCTGGTGCACAATGGCATCTCCAAGAGCCGCCCACTGCCGTACGGCGCTGCGACAGATTGGACTTCAAAGAAGGCCAAGGTCCTTTTCATTGGCCGTCTTGATCGACAAAAGGGCTTCGACCTCCTGATCGAGGCCGCACGATCCCTCAAAGATGTCCTGGATGTTCGCATTGTCGGCGCCTCCGTGGTCAACAAGTTCGACGGAGCTGCGGTTCCCGCCAACGTCTCGCTGCTAGGCTGGCTGGATCGTCAGCAGATCGAGGCTCAGCTGGAGGCGGCCGATCTCGTCGTCATCCCGTCACGATGGGAGGCCTTCGGCCTCGTCGCTCTGGAAGCGATGCGCGCGGCCAAGCCCATCCTGGCCTTCCACAGCGGAGCGCTGCCTGAAATCGTCGTTGACGGCGTCACCGGCGTGCTTTGCGAACCTGTTGCGGTTCAACCTCTCATCGACGGCTTCCGACGGATGCTCGATCTGGATCTCAAGGTCCTGGGGCAACGCGGCTACGATCGCTTCAAGCAGTTTTATGACGTCCAGAAGACACACCGCCAATTGCATCAGGTCTATGTCGAACTCCTCGACGACAACAAGAGCGGAGTCGAGCAGAACGTGGCACTGCAATCGGACCTCTCGAAGCCTTTTTGAGGTGAGTTGCGGCAGGCGAGAAATGATGACGGGTATGATCCAGGCGATGGCAGGCCACCGCACCTTGGGTCGCAACAGGCTGCTCTGGATCGCGAGCCTCATCGCGTCTGTTTCTCTGTCTGTCCCGGCATGCGCTCAACAGGCTCAGACGCTTGAAAGCAGATTCCTGTTGGGTATCGGCACCCATCAGGGACTGGGAGGGCCGGTCAGTTCGCGAGGCTACGTGCCCTCCGTGAACGTCAGCCAGATCAAGCAACTGGGCTTTAACGCCTTCCGCGACGATTTTCCCTGGTCTGATTTCGAATTGCCGGGACGTCGGATGGGCTTCACGCCGCGGTTGGGCAGGCTCGACGCGCAGGTTCAGTCCGGCATCGCCCGGCCGCTCCTCATCCTTGCATTTGGTCATCACCTCGTGCCGAACTCGTCGCCTCCGACGACGGACGAAGCCCGGCAGCGGTTCGCGGACTATGCGGCAGCGGCCGCGCGATCGGTCGCGCCGCAGCGCCCGATCTTCGAACTCTGGAACGAGTGGAATCTGGCAGCCAAGAAGGACCCTTCATTCTCAGCCGACAACTACCTGGCCCTCGCGAAGGTAGCACGGCCCGCGGTCAAGCAGGCGGTGCCGAATGCACCTTTCGTCGTCGGCGCGATCGGCGACGATCCCGGTTGGACGTGGACGGAGAAGATGCTGCAAACCGGCATCCTTCAATACGCCGATGGCGCCTCGATTCATCTCTACAATTTCTGCATGGCGCCGGCGAAGCGCAATTCGGCCGAGATTATCGACCGGCTCACGGCGTTCCATCGACTGGTCGGCCAAGCGAGCGGCAATCCCGACTTCCCCATTTACGTGACCGAGACTGGCTGGACCACGGCTGCGAACAAATGTGGTGTCAGCGAGCAGGCTCAGGCCGATAACACGGCACAGCTCATCCTGTGGGCCTCAACAGCGGCGCGCTGGCTCAAGGGGATGTGGATCTATGAGCTCAAAAATAGTGGTCAGAATCCAGCCGAGCTGGAGGACAATTTTGGCCTCTACCGTTTCGACAATTCGCCCAAACCCGTAGCCTGCGCGGCGCGTGGCGCCTGGGCATTCGTCCGTTCCACTCTAACCGCCGAACGAAGAAGCCTTGCCAACGGGGTGATGTCGATCGGAGCATCCTCGACCACCGGCGGCAAAATCGCGGTCTGGTCCGAGGATCCGGATCGACGCTACGAGGTCCGGATCAGAGGCGATCTGCCGGGCGCGACTTTCGCGGCCCCCTGCGATGCAACTGCAAGGCCAGCCTCCGGGATCTGGCTGCCGGTTTCGAGCACGCCGGTCCTGATCGCCGCCAATAATGACGCCATTCCCGCACTGGATATACGGCCGGCACGGTAATCGGATCGGCACAAAGAGGTTGACGCGATGAAGATCCTTTTGACATCCACGCTTTATCCGACCCCGCAGGCACCAAAGATCGTCGGCGGAGCAGAGATCTTCGCGCGGAGATTTGCCGAGGGCCTGGCTCAGCGCGGCGACGAGGTCGAGGTGGTGCGCGCCGCATCCGCACCCGAGCAGGGCCGTGAATTATGCAACGGTATCAACGTCTATTCCGCACCGGTGCAAAACGTCTATGCGCCGTTCACGGAGCAAAAGAACGTCGTGAAACGAAGCATCTGGCATGCGATCGACGATTGGCAGATCCAGGCCCCGATGATCGCGGAGCGCATTCGCGCTTTCAAGCCGGACGTTCTGCATTCCAATAATTTATCGGGCCTGACCACGGCGATCTGGCGGGTAGCCGCCAAGCTCGGAGTTCCGGTCCTGCATACGCTTCATGATTATTATTTGACGTGTCCACGCTGTTCCCGCTTCGACAAGGGCCGCTCCTGCGAACACACCTGTACGAGCTGTGGGATCCTGACGTACCACCGCAAACGGGCGACGCATTGGCTCGATGCCGTGGTCGGCGTCAGCGAGCGCGTCCTCTCCATTCACACCGATATGGGCATGTTTGCCGAGACCCCAATCCGCACCGTCATCCGCAATGCCTCGACCGAGCCGCCGCGCTCACCCTACCCGCGGCCTGTCTGCACGACGGAAGTGACATTCGGCTTCATCGGACGGATCACCGAGGAGAAGGGCATCGACAATCTCATGCGAGCGCTGGCCATGCTGCCGCCCGATCGGATCCGGATGATGATTGCCGGCCGCTTGGGCGATCAGGAACAACAGCGCCTGAGAGCACTGGCGCCGCATGCACGGGTCGAGTTCATGGGATTCGTGTCTCCCGATGAATTCTACAGGCAAGTCGACGTCGTGGTCGCTCCGTCCATCTGGCACGATCCCGGCCCGCTCGTCGTCGCCGACGCCAAGGCGGCGGGCAGACCGCTGCTCGGTACGCACTTTGGCGGCATGCCGGAGGCGATCGAGCATGGCGTAACCGGGTGGTTGACCGAAGCAGATCCACAATCCCTGGCCACGAGCATGCGCGAAATCGCCGCGGACCCGCACAAGATCGACGAGATCAGCCGTCGGCTTATCGCCGACACGAACAAGTGGATCTTTTCCGACGTATTGTCGTCGTACAAGAACCTGTATGAACAACTGCGTCAGCGACGGATGTCGTCCGTGCGCCCGGCAATAGCCGGGGTACCACAAGCGCATGCGGTGGCAAAGAGTAGCTTCATTCCGAGATGACACGTCTCTTCGCGATCGCCGGCTACGTTTACCAAAGCGCAGCAGCGATCATCCTGATCTTTGTGATCAGTCACCTGCTGCCTGCCGCCGACTACACCAATTATTCTCTCGCAATGGCCTCGAGCCAGTTGCTCTGCGTCCTCATGTTCGAGTGGCTGCAGCTCGCGGGGCTGCGCTTTCTTGCGGCCGCCAAGGAGAGCGAGGCGGCTCGACTGAGATCGTCGCTCTTTGCGGCGGCCCTCATGAGCGCCGGCGCGCTCGTTGCGGTCGGGAGCTGCGCCTCCTTGGTCAGCGGCCTCACGCCACGGCTGGTCGTCCTCGGCCTGAGCGTGGCCGTTCTTCAGGGCTCGACCGATTTGTACTTCTTGTCGGTACGACTGTCGAACCGGCTGGGGACCGCCTCCTGCCTTCTTGCCTTGCGTGCGACGGCTCTTTTGGGCGGGGCCGTCTCGGGCGGAATGATCTCAGGCACGGCCGAAGCAACGCTGCTCGGCATCGCATTGGGTCACCTGCTTGGGCTGCTTGCCGGTCTCATCGCATATCGCACGCCGCTGGATCGCGTGTCGCTGCGAACAATGCTGGCTGACTGGAAGGACTTCTCGCGTTACGGCATGCTTGCAGCCGGCGCGTCCGTGATCCATTTGTCCGTGCCGGTTCTGCTTCGTATCATCGTCGTCGGGCGACTCGGCGCCACAGGAGCCGGTGCAGGATTTTCCATTGCGCTCGACCTGCTGCAACGTCCCTTCTGGGTCCTCAATGCGGCGATCCACACCGTGAGTTATCCTGAAGTGGTCAATGATTTCGAGCACGGGAGCGCCACGACGTCGAGACAATCGGCGCGGCACATGTTCGAGTTCATGATCTGCACAACCCTCGTCCTGCTGGGCGGGCTTGTCGCCTTCATTCCGGACGCGGCCCGCATCCTGGTCCCGCGGGAGAGCGTCGAGGGCTTCCTGGCGACAGGGCCGGCGGTCGCTGCTTTCTACTTCCTCCATACCCACCTGCAGGCGACGATCGCGGTCGTTCCCCACCTGGAAAAGCTCGCGACCAGGCTCGCCCTCGTTGCTGCCGGGCAGCTGGCAATGGTTGCGGCGTTCTCCCTGGTTGCCGTCTGGGCCGGCCTGTCACCCCAAGCGGCAGTCACCTGCGCCTCGATCGCCACGCTCGCAGCGATCTTGGCCGGGCTTGGCCCTACCCTCAGGTTCGATGCGTTCCCGCGCTGGCCCTTGGTGCTTCAGGCGCTCGCAGCCGCCATCGTGATCGCATCGTTAAGTCATGCGCCGAGCGAACCGGCGGCGTGGCTTGCCGGAAAAATCATCATCGCCGCAATCGCCACGGCTGCGGTCGGCTGGCGCGGAAACTTTCTCCTCCTGGCCCGCCCAAGCTGATCTGTCGACCGGTCCCCTCGCAAATCCTCTTTGGAGCTGAGGCGACTGACACTCCGCTCGGGTTCGCGAAGTTCCTATCGTGGAACTCTCTACTTCGCCCCAAAATGCGGCAAAGTCACTGGCAACCAGTACGAGAATACTGAGTGGTTTGCTCGTACCGGCAAAATTCTACCAGCGCATCGAGTCGGCCTGACAGTTTCACCGCATCCACGCCCGAACTCACATGCATCATTGAAGCGCGACATGCGCATATATTCAGCAGTGAAACCTTGCGAATTCTTGGAAGCGCCATGTTGAGGTCATGCTGCGTCGGCACGACATCGTTATTGTCTTGAATCAGAGTCGAGCTGTTCCTGCGAGGAACTGCTGATCGCTCTCGATTTGTAGCTCCGATTTTTATCTGAAATTCACACTCGATCGAGAAGGTTGAACGCAAATCCCTGCGAGCAATTTCGTTCGCGTAGAAATTCGAGTGTGAAATGTCGTCAGATCAAACCGTCCTCTCCGCAAGCGGCTTCATCAACTCCATCGGCGTCAACACGCATGCCGGCTTCGGGTGGACCGACTACAATAACCTCGCGTTGATGGTCGATGACCTGAAGTATCTCGGTGTCACCCATCTCCGCGACGCAATGGGAACCAGCCCCGCCGCACAACCGGTCGTTGAGGGGCTGGCGGCTGCCGGCTACAAGTTCGACTTCCTGGTATCCTCCGCCCTGCCCCAGCTGGGTGCGGCCGGCCTTCAGAAGTATATCGTGTCGCTCGAGAAGTTCTTGGCGAGCCATCCGGGCAGCATCAGCGCCATCGAGGGGCTCAACGAGGCCAATCACCAGCCCTTCAGCTACAATGGCAGTTCGAGCCTTGGCGCCGCGGCCCAGTTCCAAAGCGCGCTCTATCAGGCGGTCAAGGCAGACGGCACGCTTTCCAGCATTCCCGTCTTCAATCTGTCGCTCGCCTACAACGATCCCCAGGGCTACAGCCAGCTCGGCAACATGTCGGGCTCGGCCGATTTCGCCAATGCGCATGCCTATGTCAGCACCAGCTTAACGACCAGCAGCTCACTTGCTGCCACCTTGAGCGCCGTCTCGACCGCGGCGCCGGGAAAGCCCGTCGTGATTACGGAGACCGGCTACACCACCCAGGCCAACACCCAATATCTCGGAGTCGACGAGACGGTGCAAGCCAAGTCGGTCTTGAACACCCTGGTCGATGCCTACAAGGCTGGCGTGAGTGCGACCTATCTCTACGAGATGTTCGACCGCGACTCGTCCGCCAGCAACACCAATCCCGAAGCCAACTTCGGCTTGTTCAACTCCGACGGAACGCCAAAGCTCGCCGCGACGGCAATTCACAACCTGACGAGCATTCTGGCCGATGACGGCAAGGGCGGCCTGCAGCCGACTAATCCATTGAACTACACGCTGAGCAACATGCCGGCCTTGGGCAACAGCATGGTGCTGGGCAAGAGCAATGGCGCCTACGAGCTTGTCGTTTGGGCGGAGCCGAAGCTCTGGAATGATGCGGCCGATGCCGAGATCTCCAATCCGGCCCAGACGGTCACGGTGAATCTTGGCGGCATGCATCATTCGGTCAAGGTGTACGACACGCTGACGGGAACTACCGCGATCGCGAGCTACACCGACGTCAGCACGATTACGATTCCGGTCAGCGATCACCCGCTGATCATCGAGATCGACGCGCCCGCGACCACCCCGATTCCGCCTGACACCCGAACCAGTGTCAGCGGTACGGCTGCCGAGATCGTGCCGCAACTGTCCGACCTGAGCACGTCGACGGCGCTTCAAACCATCACGCTAACCGACTCGCATGTCCTGCCCGTCGCTTCGAAAGCGACGATGGACTATATGATCGCGCATTACGGCAGCGCACTGTCCAAGATCCAGGGCGGCCATTCCTTCTCCGTCACGAACTCGGCCGCGACCTGGAGCAGCACGAAAACCTATGACGCCAGCGGCAACCTCCTGTCGAAAGCGGACACCGGCCTGAACGCAAGCGGACTGCCTATTTCGACCACGATCGGCTACACCGACGGGTCCAAAGACACGATCGGCTACACCGGTGGCATAAAGACCACCTCCGTCCATTTCGCTACCGACGGCACCAAGACCACCGATACATACAACACCACCGGCACGCTTCTCAGCGAGGTCGTGCAAAAGTCAGACGGCTATTATTCGACGACCATCTACACCAACGGCGTGAAGACCACGGTCTATGTCAAGAACGCCGACCACACCCAGGAAAACTATACCTACAACATCAAGGGGCAGAGCTACACGAGCCAGGTCCAGCACCTCGATTCGACCGGCAAGGTCACGTCTGTGGTCCGCAGCCATGCCGACGGCTCGCTCGATTCGACACAGGTCTACAACGGCGATGGCAGCAGCGTGATCACCACCTATAGCGCCACGGGGGTCAAGCTGGTCGAGACCGACTACCATGCCGATCGCAGCAAGGACGTCTGGACCTACAACATCAAGGGCCAGAACTATGCGACCGAGCACGACGTTTACGATACGACCGGCTTTCTCACGACCCTGACGCGCCTCCACACCGATGGCAGCCTGGCGTTCAAGCTGACGCAAACGACCGACGGCACCAAGACGACCGATTGGTACAATGCCGCCGGCGGCCTCACCAGCGAAGTCGTGCAAAAGGCCAACGGTTTCAGTTCGACGACGCTCTACAGCAACGGCGTCAAGACCAACGCCTATGTCAAGAATGCCGACGGCAGTCAGGACAATTACGCCTATGGCATCACCGGCCAGAGCTACAGCACGCTGATCCAGCACGTCGATCCCTCCGGCAAGGTCACGGCCGTGACCCGCAAGCATGCCGACGGCACGCTCGACTATACGCAAATCATCAACAACGACGGCAGCAGCGTCGTCACCAACTACAACGCAGCCGGAACGAGGACGAAGGAAACCGACTACAACGCCGATGGCAGCAAGGATATCTGGCTTCTCAACATAACCGGCCAGACCTACACGACCGAGCACGACATCTACGATGCGGCGGGCTTCCTCACCTCGCTGGTTCGCACGCACGCCGATGGCAGCCTGGCTTTCAAACTGCAGCAGGGCAGCGACGGCACCAAGGTCTCGGACTGGTACGACGCCAGCGGCATCCTCACCAGTGAGGTCCTGGAGAAGACGAGCGGCTACAGCGCAACGACGATCTACACCAACGGCGTCAAGACCGCGGCCTACATCACCAATGCGGACCAGAGCCACGACAATTACAGCTACAATATAACAGGTCAGAGCTATACCACGCAGTACCAGCACCTCGACTCCTCCGGTGTCACGACCGAAGTGGTCCGCACGCATGCCGACGGGTCGCTCGACTACAGCCAAGTCGTCAATAGCGACGGCAGCAGCGTGGTGAGCAACTACAATGCCTCCGGCGTCAAGATGACGGAGACCGATTACCACGCCAACGGTTCGAAGGACGTCTTCCAGTTCAATATCGTGGGCCAGACCTACACGACCGAGCACGACAGCTACGATCCGACCGGCTTCCTCACCAACATCGTCCGCACCCACGCCGATAGCAGCCTTGCCTTCACGCTTGTCCAGAGCTCAGACGGGACCAAAATCTCGGACTGGTACGACGCCAAGGGCGTTCTGACCAGCGAGGTGACGACGAAGATCGACGGCTATAGCTCCACGACCGCCTACACCAACGGTGTCAAGACCGCCGCCTACATTACCAACGCCGATGGCACGTCGGACAATTGGAGCTACAACATCAAGGGGCAGTCCTACACCACGCAGCATCAGCACCTCGATGCCTCCGGGCATATCGTCGAGCTTACCCGGACCCACGCCGATGGCACCCTGGACTATACCCAGGTCATCAACAACGACGGCAGCAAGCTGACCGACATCTACGACGGCTCCGGTTCCAAGACCCAGGAGATCGCCAACAACGCCGACGGTTCGAAGGACGTCTTCCTGTTCAACTTCAACGGACAGGCCGGCACGACGCAACACGAGAACTACAATGCGGCCAACGCACTCCAGTTCTTCGACGCCACCAAAACCGATGGCTGGCACAACGTCACGGCGGTGGCGAGCGGCGTGACGATCCAGGGCGGGGCCGGCAACGACCTGTTCTCGGCGGCGCCGAGCTCGACCACGATCGTCTACGATCACGGCCAAGACCAGATCGTCAACTTCCAGGCCGGCAACGCCGCCACTCACGACGTGATCGAGATCTCGAAGCTCCTCGCCCAGGACTATAGCCATCTGCAAATCACGCAGTCTGGCGCGAACGCCCTGGTCACGCTTTCGGCCAGCGACTCGATCCTCCTGAAGAACGTCAACGTCGCCAGCCTGACCAGCCACGATTTCCTGTTCGTCTGACCACGGCGAACATCTCAGGCGCCGGGACTAGCTCAGGCAAGTTCCGGCGCCGTTCAATAATTAGGCGGCTGCCTTGTCGCGAGGCATAAGCCGCATAACGGCTATTCCGCCTGCCGTCGAACGCGGCCCAGCGAACTTGCGTCACAATTCACCGCTAAGCAGCAGGTAGCGTCACGCAAGGAATTCGACACACGATGGAAGCCAATGAAGCCAGACGGTTCGTCGTTCTCGACTTCTATCGTTTCGTTGCCGCTCTCGGCGTCTTCATTTTCCATCTGAAGACCATCGACAGCGGCATCGCACCGGTCTGGAACGGATCTTATGGCCTTTTCGTGGACATGTTCTTCATCTTGTCCGGGTTCGTGATCTCCTATTCCTATCCGTCTGACGCGCGTGGTCTCAAGGCATATGCCCGGTTCATGATCCGCCGCATTGCGCGGATCTATCCGCTGCATCTTCTGACTTTACTCGTGTTCGTATTGCTGATCGGATTCGGTCTGGACCGATCGGCGAGGTCGACGCCGCTGGACTTCCTGTACAACCTCGTGCTGCTTCAAGCCTGGGGCGTTACCGATCATTTGAGCTTCAACTCTCCGTCCTGGTCGATCAGCGCGGAATTCTTCTGCTATCTGATCTTTCCGCTGCTTATGCTGCTTGCACGCAAGGTCCATCCGCTGGTGCTGGCCGCCATCGTCGCTGCGCTCTATCTGGTCCTGGCCCACGGCCATTTGCCGATCTGGCAAGAACGATCGCAGATGTATGGAGCCAATTATGACTACGGGATGCTCCGTGCGCTGCCGAGCTTCTTGAATGGAATCCTGCTCGCCATATTGTTCAGGTTGTCGCACCCGTATCGGCACAAGCCGGTCGTCTTCGCCGGCATCGCCCTGTTCGGGATCTCCGTGCTTGTCCTGAACATCTTCGCCAAGCCGGATCTGGCCATCATTCTGTTCTCCTGCGCGATCCTGCTCACCGCCGTCGGGGAGAGCGCTTTCGTGCAAATTCCGGGCAGCCGCCTCCTCGGGCGGCTCGGCAACACTTCATATTCGATCTACATGCTGCACGACGCCGTCCTCATCGCCGTATTCAAGCCGTTGTGGGCGTCGCTTGGTCTGCGTCCGGATCAATTTGGCCTCTTTGCTCTCGCGTGCTGCGCGATCCTGACCATCATCGCCGATCGCACCTATGCCTATTTCGAGAACCCGGCGCGGCGGCTGATCAATCGTGGGGCCGACATCGGATTTGGATCGCCGCGCAAAGTGCAATCGTCCGCCAAGACGCCTGCCACCAACAAGACGTCTGTCACCAAGACGTCCGTGCGTTTCGACGAGACGGAGCAGGCCGCCAACTGACGTCCGCCCGCTTCCCTCAGGCGACCTTACCGTCGGACACCGCGTCAACCGACATCAAACCATCGCCCCGCAGCGGAGCGATGTTGGCGCGCGACAGCTCCATGACTGCCGGCAGCATATTGCGGACCTGCGCGCCGGCCGTCTTGTAGGCGCCGAGGAACCTCAGCAGAAACTTCTCGAGATTGTCTCCCGCGAGCAGTTGCTCAGGTGAGAGAAGAAGCGATTCGCTCACACCGAAATGAGCGAACAGGCCCTGGAACTTGTCTTGGTATGTGATCGCCGCAACCGGCGTTCCCTGTCCGAGAGCCGCAATCGCAAGATGCATGCGGCCGGTGACGACGCCGTCCACCAGACCGACGACTGCCTTGATCTCGCTCGCTGACAGCACGTGCTCGACATGATGAACATGGTTGCCCAGCGCTGCGCTCAGGCGACCGGCCAGCGGTCGAAGGCAATTGTCGTCGGCGATCTCCGGACGATAGTCGTGCGCGAGCAACACCCAGCTCGCGTTATGCTCTCGAGACATGCGCTCGATTGCGCTCGCCGCGAGTTCGATCATTCGCCGTAGCTTGGCCGGCTCGGATTTCCTGAACAACATCGGGTGGATATTGAAGACAAAGACGTCGCGTCCCTGCCTGCGCTGCTCCGCAATCGCGGCCGCAATCTGCTTCACAGCCGCGGTCTCCGCCTGTGGCACCAGCATGAATGCGGAATCAGCGACGAGGTGCGCACGATTCGGGGCGAACTCTTTGAAGCGCTGAAGAGATAGTGCATCGCGCAAATTCAAGACCACGCCGGGATCGAGCAGCCGAAACACCTCGCGCAACGCCTTGGCCGGACGGGAGTTGAAGCTGAATCCGAGCACGCTGACCTTGGCGCCGCACGCTGCCATGAGATCGGCGACGAGCAGCATGCGAGCGGCGTCCACGGGGGAATAGTAGCCGTCCAGCACGTCTGCCCCCAGAACCATTCCGAAATCCGGCCTGGTGAGAGAAAGCTCCTGCGCCACCGTCATATAGGAAAACGGCTGCCTCCAAAATTCGAGCGGCTTGAACCCCATTGCGCGCACTTCCGCGCTTGCCGCTTTGGTGGCGGTGACAATGTAGACCTCGATGTTCGGATGGGCCTGCTTCATCTCGCCGACGGCCGCCTCGATCATGGCCTCATCGCCGCGCGACTGATGAATGCTCCAGGGGTCGGACGGGAGCAGGACGAGCCGGCGCGGGTTGTTGCGCGGCGCGGCACTGCCGCCGATAGCCTTCCTGGCGATCTGCCACCTGCGCAACTCGAGCAGATCGACCGCAAAGGGCGTGTTCTTCGCGCTGTTGAGCCAGCCTCGGAGATGCTTGCGAACGGGTACCGGAATCAATTGCTTCACGACGTCTTCCTCGTCTTCATCAGGCGGTCGCACCACGCTTCACGACGAAAGC
The DNA here is from genome assembly GCF_052871955.1 of Bradyrhizobium sp. CAR08. Lineage (NCBI taxonomy): Bacteria > Pseudomonadati > Pseudomonadota > Alphaproteobacteria > Hyphomicrobiales > Nitrobacteraceae > Bradyrhizobium > Bradyrhizobium sp. CAR08. The sequence continues at coordinate 60,518 of NZ_JBIXJX010000012.1, read as the reverse complement.
GATCAGGGAGAACAGCTGCTTTCGCCAGAACAGCAAGATGCTCATCAGATAGGTCGCCCCGAAACATGTCGAGAGCAGTCCTATCCGCAAATAGGGATTCATGTCCGGGGTCGCTTCGCGGCATAGCGCAACTGCGCCATAAGCCAGAAGGATGGCGCAAAGACAGCCTGCGACGGGCCGCAGAAACTGGTTCCAGCTCAGGCCCAGCAGCCTGAGCGCCAGCGCGAACGTCACGGGCGTCACCACGAGCTGCGCGACAGCGAAGATGGTGGCCAGCTGACCAATGTCGTGCGACGGCAGCAGGAACATGGCGGGGACCACCGTGGCGAATTTGAGAATGTTCAGCAGGAAGACGTAGTTGGGCTTGCCCATGGCGCCAAAATAGGCGCTGTTCACGAACTGCACCGTCTGAATCGCGCCGATGAGCATCAGCGGCCTCATCACTGCTTCGCTGCCGGCCCATTTTGAGCCGAACAGCAGCAGGGAGAACTCCGGCGCGATCGCCGCCAGGAGCACAAAGACCGGAGAGCCAATCAGTGCTCCGAGGCTGACGCTTCGCAAATAGGCGTCGGCAATACGGTGACGCTCATGCGCGATCTTGGACAGTGCGCTCAGCGCGACGTCCATGACGGCCTGTGTCAGCAACTGCATCAGGATGATGTAGACTCGCGCGCCCACCGTATAGATGCCCAAGGCCGCGACGCCATAAAGCGACAGGATGATCATGTCGATCGTACGCACGATGGCGAAGTCCAGCAGCCTGTTCGACACGACGTGGATGCTGTAGCCGGAGAGTTCGCGCAAGCTCTTCAGATCGTAGCCGCGCATCGGGAGCCATCTGGGCTGGCTCCAGAGCCACAGGCCGCTGACCGCACTCTGAACGACCACCTGGATCACGAGACTGAGGGCACCGAACCCGGCATAGGCACAGGCGATCCCGACCACTCCGGAGATCGCGGTCGCCACCATGGTCCTGAGCGCAAGCACACGAAAATCCATCTGGCGCTTGTAGAGCGCCTCCTGGAACAGCGTGGCGGTACCGATCGGAAGCGAGAGGCTCGCAGCCGTCAAGAGCGGCGCAAGTCCCTTCACGTCGAGCCAACGCTCGATATCGGTCGCCAGCAGGGCGATGAGAACGGCAAGGAGGACCGATGCCGCCAGTGAGCAGAAAAATGGCAGTGTCACGTCCGCAGGCTCGAGCGTGCGTCGCTGGATCAACGCGTCACCGAACCCGAATTCGGAAATGGAGCTCAGGAGCAGCAGGATGAAGCCAACCAGCGCGGCAAGACCGAAATCCGCAGGATTGAGCAGCCGCGCCAATATCAAGAACAGAACAAATGACAGCGCACGGCCGCCCCAGTTCTGCGCCAGCGACCACAACAACGCGACCACAACCTGATGTTGTTTGCCCGGAGTGACGTTCATCAAAAAATCGACCCAATTCCGACAGATCCAATCACAATCGCCCGCTAGACAAACAGGGAATCGATGACCGCGCGTGACATCGCCCTTTTCCACTCCGTCCCGATGGCGGCAGCAATCGCGCAGCAGTACGACGACGTTATGGCAATCAGATGAGCACCATCTATCATCCGATTTAGCGTGGAAGTGAGTTCAAATCGTGGACTACACTCCAACCGGCTCAGCGATGTGATGCAAAATGGATGCCTTGATGAATTCGCCTACCACCGCCTTCAATCGCAACTCCAGGCGCTTGCGCGTGGCGATCTACGCGCCGCATTTTGCAGAATATTCCTACCGGCTCGCGTCGGGCTTGGCGCGCCATTGCGATGTTCGCCTCGTCCTCAACCGCAAGGATGCGAACCAGCAGTGGGAACTGGCCGATATCGCGGTGACGACACCCTTCAACACAAGGATCCGCGATTTGAGCCTGCGCCGCGCCGGCGCCATCGGCATTCCAGCTTCATTCATGGACATAATTTCGTTTCGTCCAGACGTGGTTCATTGTCACGAAGTTCCGGAAGTCTACACATCCAAGCTGATCCAGTTCCTGCGTCCGCTTGGAATCCCGCTGGTGCTGACCGTTCACGACGCAATTCCTCATTCGGAAGGCGGCTCGGGCACCTCTCCGCGCGAGGACGGCTGGCGCGCGCGCATGCGCGCGGCAGCGTCAGTCGTCACGACGCACGGCGAGAGCTGCATTGCAGATTTCCGCCATGCGTCGCCGGACTTTAATGGAGAAATCGTCTCCAGCATGCACGGCGTGCTCATGGTGCCCCCGACGCGCGCCGCGGCCATCGAACCCGAATCTGCACGAATCCTGTTTTTTGGGCGGATGTGGGCTTACAAGGGGTTGGACATCTTCATCGATGCGATCGACCTGCTGGACCGGCGCGGCGTGGCGCACGAAGCGATCGTCGCGGGCCGCGGTCCCGAGATGACGCGGCTCGGCGCGCGCATGGAGGCCATGCCGACGGTCAAAACGATCGATGCCTATATCTCGCCCGAGGATACGGGACAATTATTTCAGTCTGCGACCGTGGTCGCCCTGCCCTATAAGGATGCGACGCAGAGCGGCGTGCTGGCGTCTGCTTACGGGAATTCCCGTCCCGTCGTCGCCAGCGCCACCGGTGGCATTCCTGACGTCGTGACAGACGGCGTGAACGGGCTTCTGGTCCCGCCTGGTAATGCTGCCGCCTTGGCCGATGCGCTCGAACGCGTCCTGACCTCGAAATCGCTTACCGCGACATTGACCGACGGTGCACGGCAGACAGCGGCGGGCCAGTTGAACTGGGATCGCATCGCCGATGGCCTGTTGCCATCCTACCGCAAGCTTGCCGGCCGTACCGTGAGCTGATCGTGACTTATATTGCGATCTTCTAGGCGGACTGTTCCATCTTGCTCAATGACCGAAAGAACACGCCGCGGACCGCGCCATCCAACAATCGTCTCAGCCTCACCTCGATCAGCTCGTAGGTGATCGCGCTTGCAACCAGCGACATCAACGATCCCAGCACGATGAATGCTGCCCACAGCAGCCAGCGGTCGACACCGACAGCGACGAGCTTGAGCCCGATCACCTGTAACGGAAACAGGACGAACGGGTGCACGAGATAAAGGCTGTAACTTATCTTGCCGACATACTGCAGGGCCGGCGTGCTGAGCGCCCTGGCGAGACCGGAGTCCGGGGCCAGCACCATGGCGAACAGCAAAAGGCCCGGAATAAGACCTACGAACGGGTGAAACAGCACCAGGCTCGCGTACATGGCGACCCCGCACGTCAGGCCCGCCATCAAGCCAAGAGGTCCCGGAATGGAGATGCGCCAACCCGTGGCGCTGAGAAGCATGCCAATGCAGAAGAACGCCGTGATCGGCCAATGCAGGAGACAGGCCACGCCCAGCAAGATCAGGGGCGCCGCCAGCATTCTCCCTCCGATGCGCCACACCGAGAATGTCAGCGCGAACCAGATGTAGAACGCCCATTCGTAAGTCAAGGTCCAGGCATTCTGCTGAGCGATGGGCAAGCCGAGAGCGTCCTGCACGAAGAACAGATTGGCCGTGAAGATCGCGAGATAACCGGTCAGATCGATCCCGCGGAAGAATTTGTAGCCCACGATCGGGCCAATCACGAACAGCGCGAGATGCAGCACGACGAACACCGGCATGATGCGCAGGACACGGTCGAGGAAGAACCTTGGCAGCGAGCCGTGCCGCACCAGACTGGCCGGGATCAGGAAGCCGCTGATCATGAAAAACAGCTCGACACCGTGGCCGCCGACATTGATCACCGATTGCAGCCAGAGCCAGAGCGGCGGCAGGAAGCCCGGATCCGGAATGTCGTACACGCCTCCCTTTGGCATGTCGTAGAAGTGATCCATCAGCACGCTCAGCGCCGCAATGCCACGAAGTCCCTGGACGGAGGGAACGAAAGATCCGTCGTATCCGGCATTCGGCTGGCGCGTTTTTTCGATCACTCAGCTGCCCCTTGCGCGCTGAGCGCCGGCTCGAGAACGACCGCCCTCCTGCGCTTCGACCGGAACCTTTGGCCGAACGAGATGCTGGGCTTCTCGATGAACGCATATGTCGACCAGCTGACCAGAATTGACAATGCTGCGACCAGCGCGGCGAAAGCGGCCCATCCCAGCGGTCCATCACCGAGCCAGACGAGGCGATGGATCCAGACGATCACGAACGGCGACATCAAATAGACGGAATAGCTGATGGTTCCCACGAACGCCATCGGGCGCCAGGCCATCCTCTCACCGAACGCCGCAAACGCGATGAAGACGAGCGCTGCGCAGACATAAGCCGACCCGATCGAATAGCTGTAGAAGAAGTTCTCCTGATAGACGCCGCCGAACCGCCTCTCCGCCAGCGTGATGGCGAAGATCGCATAGAACACCGTACAAACGGCGACGTGCGGCCATCGCAGCTTTCCGCCGATGACGGTGTCGCGGATGACCTTGCCCAGGAACATCGCCGAAAGGTTCAGCCCAACCTCCATCAGCGACGACACCGTCCTGCTTTCGATCAGAAGTGCTGCGGCGGTCCCGACCAGCGCCGCAGCAATGACAATCGCAACTGCAGTAAAGCGCCGGTTCAGCAATCCCATCGCGAAAAGAATGGTGCATCCGACATAGAACAGGAGCTCGATCGCCAACGTCCAGTAGAAGATCCAGAGGTTCGGGATGTTCACGAAAGTCTGCAGCATCGTCACGTTCGCGATGACCTGCGACAACGGGTAGGCATTGGCCTCCAGCACCTGCATCGTGACGAGCCCGATCACCATCGACGTCCAGTACGCCGGGTAGAGCCGAAAGAAGCGGCTGATCGTGAAATCGCGCACAGGAGTAGCACTGTCCGGAAAACTGAACGGGATGACGAATCCGCTGACGAAGAAGAACAGCACGACTCCGAACCGGCCGAAGTTCATGTAGTAGCCGATCGCATCGTGGAAGACCCAGTAATACGCGCCGGTGGGGTGCTTCTGGACGATCACCTCGAACACGTGCTGGAACAGCACCGCCAACACGGCAATGCCGCGCAGCGTATCGATGAATGCAAGCCGTCTATGCATCGTTTGTCTCATCTGCTCCCACGCGCTGCCGTCCCTGGCATATCTACGCCGAGACCCTCCAATGAGCGGATCGGCCGCGGCAATTCTATCGGAACGGTATCGGCTGCCCGTGCGGAGGTCGCCCGCCGGGAGAATACTTCGCTGAAGCTCAATGCGATGATCAGGAGCCCTGATGCTGGACCGTAGTTCAGGACGGTGATGGTAAACAGGTTGACCACGAAGAGCAGCGTCAGCTTGTAGACGTCGGTCGCTCCGAAGTTGGCGCGGAACACCATCACCATGAATGCGACGAACGGAAGCCCGAACATCAGGTATGTTCCGATGTAGAAGTTGTCGACCGGTACCCAGTACGCCGCGAGCGGCGAGAAAAGCTTCTGCGGATAGTTGAAGCAACCCGCGCCGCAGCCGGTTACCAGACCGATCGGCATCAGCTGGCTCATGTAGACGAACGGCAGCTGCCAGCTGTTATTGATGCGGTCGAGAATGCTGAACAAGGTCGAGTGCGGCACTGCTGCGGTGCCCGATGCGACCACGATCATGAAGAACGGAACGAGGATCGCAGCGAACGACCACAACGCGATCGCGCGGATCGCGGGGAAACGCGACTTCTCCGGCAGCATTCGCACGATCACCAGCAGCACCAGGTACAGCACGAGAACGATCATGGTCGTCTTGCTGGTGGTCAGACGAATGACGTAAACCGCCAGGGAGCCGTACAGAAGGCACCAGAGCGTGCTCTTGCGGATCGACGTGATCGCAAACGACACGAGGATGAAGAATGCGGCCATGGTATTGTCGGCGGCAAAGCCCATCAGGCGCTGATCGTCACCGCCATAGGCCCACCATAGCCGGCCCGCCTCACGCACGGCGCCAAAGGATTCATATTTGTAGCCGACCCAGGGCATGAGGTAGAACTTGGTCAACAACACGCCGATGACGGAGAGATAGAAGGTCACGGCGATGATCGACAGCAGCTTTCGGTAGGAACCCAGGCTCGAATCGCAGAAACAGAATCCGACAAACACCGGCAGCATCATCTTGAAAGCCGAGATCGCGGCGGTCGCAGTGCCCATCATGAAGTAGCCGAGCACCAGCGACAGCATGATCTGCGCGAACACCAGGAGCGCCAGGGTGCTGCGATTGCGCAAAATGCAATGCACGAAGAACTGGGCCAGACACAGCAGCGCGACGCCGTCGGGCAGGTACCAGAGCGTGTCCAGATGAAAGATGCTGGTGTAGTAGCGGATCACGCCGCCGAAGGCGTCTCGGACCAGATAAACCCCGAGCGCGATCGCCTCGATGTTGAGGCTGACCAGCGTGATCTGCGGGCGCTGCAGCGCAAGGGCCGTCATGCTCGCCTCAATTCGTCAGCCGCGCCGATGGCGCCGGAGATGGCGAAAAATCGGGCCGGCTTCCAAGGGCATTCCGAAGCAGCTTACCGCCAAGACTCTCGATGTAGAGATAGCTGAAGTTCGAAACTACCAGCACAGCGGCCAGGGAGATCACGAGATTCAGCGTCGCCGGCAGCCCCGTCCAGATCGAATCGAGCGCCGCGATCGGCCGTGGCCCAAGTGCCCGCACGAAGTACTCCGCGAAGAGCACCACGAGCGCATGCACCATATAGATGGAGTAGGATCTGCGCCCCAGCCACACCAGCGGCCGCGCCACCAGAATCTTCGGCACCAGCAACGCATCCGGAAACGCCAGCAGCGTGCCAAGGAAGGCTGCGAAAACAAGCGGCGCCAGGAAGGTGGTCGCCGGATTGGTCTCTGCGAGGCTGACCAGGACGATACTGGCAATCATGGCGATCAACTGCAGCCCTCCCTGCACGGCAGGGCTCGGCTTGCCTGGCAGCCGACGAACGATCCTGACGGTCAAGACACCGAGGAAGAAGCTCACAAAACAGCGAAGAATGCCGAAATCGGTCTGGAGTCCCAGACTCCTCTTGTCGAGCACGAAGACGATCACGACAAGACTTGCGACCGCGACGAGCCCGGAGACGGCGTAGAACCACGACAGCGAACGCATGCGCTGGGCCAGCAGGACGATCAGGCCGAACACCAGGTAGGTGTAGAATTCGACACTTATGCTCCAGCTCGGAGCGTTCCAGCTGAGATAGTCGATCAGTCCCATCGAATGCAGGAGAAAGACGTTGAGCAGGAAGGAATAGGCGTTGTTCACCTCGAAGGCGGCTGGCGCGGCAACCACGACGCCTGTGGCGACCAAGCCGATACGCAGGAGGCGGAACAGCAGGTTTGCGATCAGCATGACGATGTGAAGCGGATAGACCCGCGCCAAACGCCGCACCATGAATTCGCGCAGCGAGAAGCGTCCGAAGTCGCCCTCGACGTAGCTCAACGACATCACGATGCCACTGAGAACGAAGAACAAGTCGACCAATAGCCACGCGCTTCTGAAGAACGAGCAATTGATCCACGCATTGTGTGGGAATGCCGCGAGAAAGGTCGGCATCAGCAGGAGATGGTGGATCACCACAGATGTCGCGGCGATACCCCGGATGCTGTCGAGCGGCAGGACATGCGCTTTCTCACGATGAACCAACTCCGTCACATCGACATTCCGTAGCTGTTGCACCGCAGCAGTCTGTATCAGGTCTTTGCGTGCTTTCAATCGTCACGATTGAGGATTCGCGTATGACGCATGACGACCGGCGATAAATTCAACGCTCTCTGTCATTCGAACATGCGCGCGACAACTTTGCGCCATTTTTGCTGATCGAGGAGCATCGGGACGAACGAACTGACTCGCCGGGGCATGGTCGCGAGCATTTGCGAACAAAGTATGCGCGAAACCCGGCGGTGTTGCGATTTAGCCTGTACAGAAGATGTTTCTTGATCCAGGCGTATCCACGCGCTGCTCGCTGGAAAATTTTCGTGTGTCAATTTCGCGACAAGCTTTTTTGCGACCGCCTCATAAATCTTCAAACTGCAAAAATCGCAGGCGCCATTGTGCCGATCTCGCAGGCATTGCAAATCGTACTTGCACAACCGACGAAAGGTAAGGCACTGATGTAGCAATCGATGGCAAGCGCGACCGAATGAAACCCGCTTTTGCATCGCACAAAAATTGACACAGTTGGCTGCCACTCTTCGCGTGTACTGGTTTGCAGCAACGACGAAGGGACACGGATGAGCTGCGAAGTGACGCGTCGTACGAAGCCGAGATGGCAACCCATCATCTTGACGGGATTTGCTCTGATCGCATCGGGCGTCGGTCCGACCCGCGCTCAATGCGTCGGATTCTCGGACCGCGCCTCACAAACCGAACTCGACGCCTTCGTGAAGGCGCCGTCTTCGCTTCTGGAACGGCTACGCAACGACAAAGAGAAGCTGAGGGCTCGCCTTTCTTCATATATCGCGACCAATCCATCGGTGTTGCCGTCGGTGCAGACGCTCATTTCCGAATCGGCTTCCCCCGACCGCTCGACCATCGGCGCGGCGCTGCGGCTCGCAGAAGCGCTGTGCACGTCAACGAAACCGGACGCTGCGCGCAAGATTAGGGATTTCACGCAGCGAGTCGGTGACCTCGCCGTGCAGGCGGGCTATTCCGCGGCGGGAGAAGATGGCTCCAGCGCCCAATTGCAGCCGAGAGACAACAAGCCGACGCAGCCTCGGGGCGGAGCGCTGTTGGAAGGCGAATGGAAGACCAAACTGGCCAATCCATTCAAACCTGTTCCCCTCCCGAATTGATCCTGACCATTAAGGCAGCGAATTTCAGATGTATCAGCCTAGAGAACACTTCCAATCGGGACACCGGTTTGGCATCGAGTTTGGCGGCGCGGTCCTCAGCTTTGACCGTGTCACTGATGTCCTTCGTCGGCAATGGCCGCTGATCGCTGCGGCAGTTGGCGCTTCGCTGGCTCTGGTCGTCGTCTATCTGGTTCTGGCAAAGCCGATGTATACGGCAAACGCCCGTATCATGATGGACACCCGGCAAACCCAGGTTCTGGACAAGGACAGCGGGACCAACAGCGCTCTGATCGACACTGGCTATGTCGACAGCCAGGTCGAAGTCATCAATTCTGACGATCTTATCCTGTCAATCGTTCGCCGCCTGCGGCTCACCGAGGATCCGGAATTCAACGGATCCAATCCAGGACTTCTCGCCGTCGTTACCGGCAAGATCATGTCAGTGTTCGAATCCGGCGAACCGCCCACACAGGAGCGGATCGAACATGCCGTGGTCGAATCGATTCAAAAGAGTCTGAGGGTTGAGCGCGTCCTGACCACATACGTCTTGTCGCTCAATTATCGCGCACACAGCCCGGACAAGGCAGTCAAGATCGTAAATGCGATCGCCGATGCCTACATCGTGGGTGCACTGGAAGCAAAATACCAGTCCACTAAACGGGCGACCGAATGGCTCCAGCAGCGGAGCGTCGAGCTCAGCGAGCAGGCGACGGCCAGCGACCGCGCGGTGCAAACCTTCAAGGCAGAGCACAATATCGTCGGAACCAGCCGCGGCCTCATGTCCGAGCAGCAATTGTCGGACTTGAATACACAGCTGGTTCAGGCGCGGGCGGCCACGGCCGAAGCCAAGGCGCGCCTCGATCGGATCGAAGCGATTTCCGACCAAGACCTCGCCCAACCCACCGTGACGGACGCCCTTAACAACTCGGTCATTACGCGCCTGCGCGCCCAGTACCTCGATTTACAGGCCCAATATGCCGATTGGTCAAGGCGTTACGGCAAGACCCATCTTGCAGCGGTCAATTTGGCCAACAAGATGGAGGAACTGCGCAAGAATATCGCCGATGAGCTTCATCGGATTGGGGACGCTTATCGCAGCGACTACGAGATCGCAAAAAGCCGAGAGGCTTCTCTCGATAAGAACGTGAAAGAGCTGGTCGCCCAGGCGGGTCACACCGGCCAGGCAGAAGTCAAGCTGCGCGATCTCGAAAGCGCGGCCGACACCTATCGCAATCTCTACAACAACTTCCTGGAGAAGCTGCAAAGCGCCACCCAAAATCAGAGCTTCCCGCTCAGCGAGGCACGCCTGATCAGCACCGCGACCAAGCCTGATCGCAAAAGCTCGCCGCGGACGGTTTTGGCCCTGGTGGGAGGCTTGGTCGGCGGCCTCTGCCTCGGCTTCGGCGCCGCCTTTGCGCGCGAGCTCCTCAACGACGTCTTGCGGACCCCCGGAGAGGTCGAGGACGAACTCGGCGTGAAGTGTCTTGGCGTTCTCCCAGATATTCGCCCGCCGACAAAGACGCGCGCGTTGCTTTCGGCATCCGCGAAAGCCGACGAAGCGGGACTATCCCGCTATGTCGTCGATCATCCGTTCTCGCGGTTTGCGGAAACGTTGCGCAACATCAAGGTCTCAATCGACGTTGCGCGCATGACCCGAGAGATCAAGGTCATCGGCATTGTATCGTCGCTGCCAAAGGAAGGAAAAACGACAGTCGCGGCCAATTTCGCTCAGTTGATTGCCATGACAGGTCACCGCACCATCCTCATCGACGGCGACCTGCATACGCGCTCACTCACACGGGAACTCGCGCCGAACGCCAACAGCGGACTGGTCGAGGCCCTCAGTGATCCCACGGGCTTCAGCTATCACGTGCAACGAAGCAAGGAGACCGGTCTCGATTTCCTGCCGTCCATCGTTGCTTCGCGCATGGTCAATTCGGCCGACGTCATCGCATCGAGGCCAATGGCCGACCTGCTCGCGATGGTCCGGGAACACTACGAATATATCATTATCGATCTTGCGCCTGTGATGCCGGTGGCGGACTCAAAAGCGTTCAGCGTCCTCATCGATGCAATGGTCTATGTGATCGAATGGGGAGCAACCACGCGAGCTGCGCTTCAAGAATCAATTTCGGGGTCGGAGATCCTTCAGAAGAAGCTGCTGGGTGCTGTCCTCAATCGCGCCAACCCGAAGATGCTTGGACGCATCGAGGCGTATAAGGGTAAGCACCGCAACAGCTATTACGTCGAACATTCCTAGAGCGAGGGGGCAGTCCGCGGCTGCGCCCCTAGCGCAGGCCCCGACCTGCTGACGGCCGCCGCGGAGCCTTCCGAAGAGACTGCAGGGACCCACTTTTCGGTCCCATCGTCTGCAGGAGCCGACCGAAACGGGCCGTCGGAAGTTCGCAGCCGTGGGGCGGGACGCCAGGCGGGGCGAAGATGCGTCAGCGGGGCTCTATTTGAGTTCCGGGGCCGCGACGACGTCGGAACCAACCCGCCAAGTGACCCTATCGTCGGGCTCCGATACGCGCCCAATCCCCGTATTCATCCGGAATCCACAAATGCCGATCTCTGCCATAGCCCAAGGCATGGATTGACGACGGCGATCCGGACGAAAGATAGTAGATAGTGACGTGTTGCCTGCACAAACCTGCCCCCGGCACGAAGGGCTGTTGATCGTGACCGCAACCTGGACTGCCGAATCTTTGAGCACCTTTCCTTCCGAGGTTCAGGGGGCTAACGTGCGCTCATACTCTTCGCATTTTTTCGGCAGGTTCGGATGGTGATTGCTCTTATTGTCCTGAGCATCTGGGTGTTGCTCAATATTCTTTTCGTGTTGATCGTGGTTCCCCCGCGTAAGGCCCGCCGGGAATCCCGACCGCTGGCGACCACTCTCGCGCCTGCCCCGCTCGATCCGAATCGCCGAGAGCTCGAGCATGACGAGCCTTTTTCGCTTCGTCACGTCGTTGCCTCAGTCGCCATGGGAGCGTTCTTCGTCCTTGTGCCGCCAATGCTTGCGCTACGGGACGCCGTCCTTCGTCTCTTCAAGAAGACCCCCGGCAACGGAAGCTGACGGCCGATAAGTGCCGCCGCCCCCTAGGCGGCTCCTACTAATAGGCCTCCTGGAACAGCACCGTCGAGGCCGTACGCGCCATGATCTTCAGATCCAGCCAGATACTCCAATTGCTGACGTACCAGACGTCATATTCAACCCTTTTTTCCATCAGGTCGATCGTCGGGGTTTCCCCCCGGAAGCCGTTGACCTGAGCCCAGCCTGTCAGGCCCGGCTTCATGTGGTGGCGGTAGACGTATTTGCTGATGAGTTCATCGTAGTAATTGTCATGGGCGAGCGCATGCGGGCGCGGCCCGACCAGGGACATGTCGCCGCGCAAGACATTCCAAAGCTGCGGCAACTCGTCGATGCTTGTCATGCGAAGGAAACGCCCGATCTTGGTGACCCGAGCATCCCGTTTGGTGGCCTGGGTAATCGTCTGGCCGTCCTCGCAGACCGTCATGGTCCGAAATTTCCATATCTCGAACGGCTTGCCGTTGAACCCTCGGCGCGACTGGCGGAAGATGGCAGCTCCCGGCGATCCGAGCTTGATCAGAACGGCCACTGTCAGCAGCAGCGGTGCAAGTATGACGAGCGCCAACAAGGCCACCCCTACATCAAGACAGCGCTTTTGGAAACGCTCGAAAACACTGAGCGGCGGCCGCTGAATCTCGACCGCTACGGTCCCGCTGACTGGCAGGAATGGGCGCGACACGAGGTCGGCGATTGAATCATCCGGCAGAAGGCGTACCGGTTGGGGCACCGCGCGCAGGAAGGGCCCGATCTTTCGGAGCATCGGCAATTCGTTCCAATCGATCGCTAGAAGATATTCATCGACGTCCGCCTGGCGCGATTGCCGAATGACATCGCGAATCTGTCGCTCCCAATGGCCGTCGCCGCTGTCGATCCCAAGCACGAAATGACGCATGACGTCGAAACCGTTTCTGCGCAAATCCTTGAAGCGGCTTGAGGTGAAATCGAGCGGCTTCAGGCTCAACAGGATCACCTTGCGATCGACCAAGCGGCTTCTGGCATAGTTTGTCGCGAGTACGAACTGCCAGACAAAGCGCAGACTGATCAATCCGGCGCCTCCGATTGCAGCAAAAATGATCACTGTGCCGCGAGACAGATTGTCCGTGGATTTGAGCAGAAATGCCGCCATAGCGAGGATCGTCAGCGACGCCAACCAGATGAAGACGGCCTTGCGCAGCTGCCAGACCAGATTCAGCAAGCGGTGCGTGGCGTAGACGTCCTGGGAATATGCGACCGCGACGAACACAACGCCGACAATCAATCCTGCCCCCATCGACGCGCCGTCGCCAGTGGAGGCAAGCGCAACATTGTAGAGCGCCGCCCCTGCACCATAACTGAGCAGGATCAGCAGCAGGTCGGCAGCGATGATGACGATCTGAAAAGGCCGCTGAAGAGCCGTGCCGCGCGTTGACGACAGTGCACCAGCGCCTTCAGAACCATAAGTTGCAACAGCCATTCGAACCTCTGCTATCGAGAATGCTTGACGCTGATCCGTGATGCTGAAGATCCGTCACTTCCCCGAACGCAAACTGTGAAGTGATCACAGCGATATTGTGGCGCTGCACGCGAAACTTTTGCGATGCATGAATGCATCGCGTTTTGTTGAGAGGTCATGGGCGCGGAAGACCTGCGTCACAGTGCTGACACACGATCGAAACTCGCTGCCCTATTTTGAATCAGGTTCCGCGTCGAATTCGCTGGGGCGCCTGCGTGAAGCGATAGCAGCTCATCTTTGATGCGCCTGTTGCCCACATTGAGTGACTCCGCAACCGATGTGATTCGATTAGTAGAAGTCCGATGAATTACGATCCAGAGCTGTATCCGCCCAGCTGTCTTCAGCGAGGCAGGCATCTTCCCGCTGCCGGGCGCGATGCAGCCCACGGCAGAGTTGCCTGATTTGCTCAGCGCGCGCCGACAAGCTAAGCAAGCGAATACCCTCCTTTCCTTCGGCGCAATCGGGCTGTCTGAGAGGCGACACCCTTCAATAAGGTCCGGCCGCGGACCGACTTGGCGAAACTGTCCCCACCACCTCACCGAGTGTGCGCGCCATGACATCTTTTGCCCAATCACACCCGCCGATTCATAGGCCGCAACTGCCGGATGGCGTCCGAATTTACGCGATCTCGGATATTCATGGCTGCTCGCATTTGCTGCAGCCCATGCTGCGGGTCATCGACGCCGACTTGGCCCACAGTCGGCCACGCTATGCGATCGAGGTGTTCATGGGCGACTATGTCGATCGCGGCCCGGACACGCGCGCCACGCTTGACCTCTTGGTCGAACGAAGCCGGCGGGGAAACTCGATTTTTCTCAAGGGAAACCACGAGGCATTTTTAGTGAGGGTTTTCGAAGACCCTTCGTTGTTTGAAGATTGGCTTCGCATCGGTGGCGCCCAGACACTCATGTCCTATGGACTCGCGCCGCCAGACCTGAAGCGCGACGACCCAGCGTCGATCATGCGCGATTTGATCCGCGCAATGCCGGGTGAGCATCTGGAGTTCCTGGACGAACTACGGCTTAGCTTTACCTGTGGAGATTTTTTCTTCGTCCACGCCGGCGTTCGCCCGGGTGTCCCCTTGGCCGAGCAAAGCGAAAGCGACCTGCTTTGGATTCGCGAAGAGTTCCTTCAGAGTGAGGAGCAGTTCGGCAAATATATCGTTCATGGTCACACGCCGGTGCGCACCGCCGAAGTTCTGGCAAACCGGGTCAACATCGATACGGGCGCCTACGCGACGGGCAATCTAACTCTCATGAGCATACAAGGCAGCCGGATGCTCGCGGTATGACTGCCCAGGATATGACTAGCCTGGGAATGTCTCCCGATTCGTCGGGAAGATTGTTCCTGAAGCCAATGGAATGCCTCGGCGGTCACGAGCTAAGAGCATCACCTAGTTGAGCACGAGTGGCATTTCCCCTCCAGCCCGCGTGTCGGCCATCCAGTTGCGCCAGGCCCGCTCATGCTTGGCGTAGAGCTCCAGCCATCGTTGTCCCGGCTTGTTCTGATCGAAGCGAAGGCCAGGGCCGAGGGGCGCGTCGGGCTTGTCCAACGTCTCGAACTCGATGGTTTCCGCGATCGTCAAACCGAAAAGGACACGCTGTCCTGTACCGTCCACGATGTACCGTCGCGGTGCGTCCCTCATCGGCTGGGTCATGTTCTGTGTCGCCTATGGTCGTGAGAACAAAGGTGTCGCTCGCACGCTGGACGAGGCCTAAAAGGCACGTCGGACGCGCCCGAATGCCGAGCTGGGAGTCGATCGGGCTGTTCTGCGCGAGGTACCGGAGGGTTCGTTCGTCGTCGTTCGTTGCGACCGCCGGGGACGCAGCGCATAGACCGACATGACGCCGGCGCAGAAGATCAAGGCGAAGACAAATGCAGAAGCCATAGGAGTCGTCCCTGAATAGTGCAGTGCTCATCAAGAGTGAGCAGTGTGTCGACATCATGATTCCTGATGATCTTGGTGGCTCTCCTGCTGCCAAAAGATTGCCCACGCGTGATCGTGTCCTGAGCAGCAGCATCTGAGTTGTCTGATAGCGCGATCTTTTGGCCGGACGCACCGACACGGATGGTCACCTTCAAATCTGTTCTGTCCGAACAGTCCAGCTGGATTCGCGCACCTGAAGAGCTGGATTTCGCAGCCATTCTATGGAACGATGCGCTTGCAACCTTTTAGAGGCCGTCGCATTATTTCTCGCCCATTTCGAGAGGGATTGATCCAATGAACTTCCGCACCCTTGCTCCATCCATTGCTCTTTCTGTTCTTGGCCTTGCTTTGATAACGACCGCAGCTTCTGCCGCGGAGCTCGCGCTTGCTCCTGCGCATCATCGGTCGGCCCACCTCCGAACCGGTTACGTGTTTTGGGATGATGTCTACCCGCCTGCGATCTATGGCCCCAACCTTCGCTCTGTCGAGGAAGTCGCCGCGCTCAAGGCGGAGGCCCGACCTGTGTCGCAACGCTGGTGGGGGTATTGGTACGCTCGGTGAACGGCACAGCGTTTAGCGACCAGCCGCGTTCACCCATGAATCGCCGCAACACCGGGCAGCCGGTGGCGGCGATTTTGTTTGAGCTTGCCTGGCCGATCCAACCATGATCACCGCATGGGCGGCAGCATGAGGCCCAAAACAGCGGCGGCAAGCCTATGTTTTTTCGCGGGATACTGGCTGCAAGCGCATGCTGCGGCCGCAGGTGAATGCGCCTTGCGGCCCGAGCGCTTCGTACTGCTTTCCGACACCGTGTATTGGGTTGTTTCAATCCCAGCCGGCACGGAATGCCTGCAAGGCCTGCGCGGCAGAACTCAGCTTCTGGATGAAGTTAAACTGGCAGAGGCGCCCAGTGCCGGTCATGTGACGATCGTCGGCCCGTCATTTCGCTACCAAGCCCCCTCACGTCCAGGGACTGACCGGTTTTCGAATTGCGGTGTCAGGCGAAAAACCGCAGGCAGCGCGGATCCTCGATCATCGCTGTGGAAGTGACCGTCAGATAGGGCCGTGCCGACTGGCGAGGAAGCGGAGCCGGAGCGCTGTCGCTGCACTGGACGGCTCGATGGAGAAATTGAGGCAGCCCCAGCCCGTGCCGCCTAAACTCAGTTCCGTCGCGGAAGGATCCTCACGGAAGGCTGCTGCCGATTGCCGGCAAGCTTTCGAGGTCCCGTCGGGAACGCTGCTACTTCGCCTGCGCACCCCGGTCCCAGGGCCGCTTGCCATCCGCGCCCCTGTCCCACGGCCGCGCGGTCGGGGCGTCCTTCTCCTGCGTGGCGGCCTGCGCACGATCGGCCTGAACCCGTTCGCGATCGGTTAATGGGGCCTTCGGGGCTAGCGGTTCGGGCTGCGCCAAGGCCGGCGTCGCGATGAGCAGCATCGCCAAAATCAATTTTTTCATCCCCGGCCTTAACACACTGGCCGCAGGCTGTCCGATCTATTCGGAGCCATAGCTCGAAGGAAAAGGCCCACAACGGTGGGCCTTTCGGTGAGAGCTGATGAATAGATCGCCCTATTTCTGATCTTCGTTGCTGGTGCCTGATCCGGGGCTTCCGATCGGCAAACCATTAGCTGAATGACCAACCCCGGAGTTACGCTCGGCTTGCGCGGCGGCCGGCGTCTTTCCGTTCGCGGTTGGGGGTTGGACGTTCGGATTGTTCTGGCTGGGGTTGGGGCTGCTCGTGTTCACGTTAGCGCCGGTGGTGGTGCCTTGAGTCCCTATGCCGGAAGGAGCCGAGGGGCCCGAGGTCGCGCTGCTCGACGAGGTGCCTGTCCCAGCACCAGAGCTTGCCGCCGAACCCGCGCCGCCGCCGGCTCCCCCACCCGAGCCGCCACCGCCGCCTTGGGCGAACGCTGTCGACGAGAATGCTATGCAGGCAAGGACAACGAACAGAGGTTTGCGGATCATGGATGCGTCTCCCTGCGCTTGAACAGCAATCACGACAGACGCAGGAAGTTCCTTCGCTGCCGCGGTCCGAATTCCCTGCGAACAGGGAATTTTACAGGGAAGCGCGCCTGCGGTGAGGCCGCTATCCCATGAAAATGCGAACATTTGCCTCGAAATTCAGTGCATCCGGGGCGCGATCCGCCAAATCCGAACAGGGAATTTATCGCTAGCGAACAGGGAATTTGCGTGCATACGGCTGGACGAAACAGGCGATGTGCGGGCTACGGATCCGTGCCGCATGCCGTGGCGCGAATAGCGCAAGCATCGCCTGTGGATCACCGCCAGTGCAGGGGCGGCGTCTGCGCACGGCGAGGAATCCCGAACAGTCGCCGAATTTAACTGGCAGCAGGGCCCTCCTAGGCTGTGTACTCATTAAGCAGCTGGCCGCGTTATGTCCGCACTTTCGGCAGACCTAAGCGTGCTGGCCTGGGGCCTCCTGACGGACAACGCCCGCATGTCCGTTGAGGGCAAAAGCGTCGCTCTGGCGGACGGCGGCAAATTTCCGGCTTTCCCCCAATCGACCGACGGATAATTGCACCGTGTCAACGGAAGCGCCGGGCCAAAAGACGTGCACGCCCCACACCGCCGAAGACGTCAGCTAGGAAGCCAAGAGCAAGCGCTGCCGGAACCATCACCGGTTGATCATCCCGCAGGGCCCCGCTCGCCGAGTCGCACAACGGGCGTGAATAGTATGATGTATGCAAGATCCTGCTTGCGCGGCGAGACGCCGGCAGCGTCTCCGCAAATGTCCGTGCTTGATCTCGACTAATGGCTCTGTTTGGATAGTTGCCTTTCGGCAACTCATAATTCGGATAATCCTAGTGAATGAAATAGATGGACGCGGCCGTTCAGTGGGGGCTCTTTCACAAGAAAGCATCGGGACCGTCAACCGCACTGGCATCGGGAATCGGCTACTGGCAGCGCTGCCGCCAGCGGATCTCAGCTTGCTCACGCCCTACTTCCAGAAGATCTCGTTTGAGCCAGATGCGGTTCTGGTGCGCTCGGGCGATGAGATGGACCCGGTCTATTTTCCCCATAGCGGCGCAATCGCCTTCATGCTCGATATGCCGGACGGGCAAACGGTCGCAACCACCTTGATGGGACGGGAAGGCGCTTTGGCCTCTTTCTCCGTACTCGGCCCATCGCTTTCATCCGTGACCGCGATTGCACGCATCGCTGGCACAGCATCATTGATTTCCGCCGCCAAATTTCGGGATGCCTATGCGCAAAGCGCAGCCATCAGGAATGTCGTTCAGCTCCACGCCCGCGCGGTGTTATTGCAACTCCAGCACGTAGCCGCTTGCAACGCGCTGCACCGGGTGGATGGCCGCATGGCGCGGTGGCTTCTGCAGCTTCACGACCGCGTTCCCGATGACCTCCTTCCGGTGACGCAGGAGGCGCTTGCGCAATTGCTTGGGGTGCGGCGGACGACAGTGACTCTGACGATGAGCAAGCTGCGCGCGGCCGGCGCCGTCCCCTCCGACCGGCGCGGGTTTATCGAGATCGACCGGGTGCGGCTCGAGCGCGTTGTATGCGACTGCTATGCGCTCATGCAGCGCAAGATCGATCGGATGTATTGCCAGGAATTGTCGGCGCCCCAGCCTACCCGTGCGCCGTTCCGGGAAAGCGCCATCGTCTCGTCCGGCGGAGCGAGTGGTGAATCCAGAGCCGTTTCGCAGAAATAGAGACCATGCGATAGCCGCCTTCGGTCAGAAGCTGCCATTAGGTAGCAGGCCGGCGCAGGTCCGCAACGGCACATGAGCCGACTTCGCTCCAAGCAGCGATACTTGTCAGGCTCCTTAGCGGCCGTAGGGGAAGCAGCGGTGGCGATCGAGTGTGAGACCGAAATGCGCTCCTAGCGCAGCGATGGCCGCATCCTGCTCAGGATAAGGATCGGCATTGCATGCGGCAACGATGATGATCCGGAACCCGCCGCGATCCTTGCCACCCGGTGGCAGCATCGCTGTAGCCAGTGGATTACCCTCCGTGTCACGCAACGTGAGGAAAAGCGGCATCTCTCGCTGTACATGGGCCTCGAGGCCGATGTCGCGCTCGATCGCGTTGGGCTGCTCCGGACGCCAGGATTGGACTGCCTTCTCTCGCTCGCGGCAGAAATATTTCTCGACTGTGTGGCGCATCAGGCGCGACTCTTGCACCGCTTCACCTTCCGTTTCGATACGGAACCAGGTCTTACCCTTCGGCGTGTCGCAAACATACTGCATTTCGCCCATCCTGATCGCCGCAATTCTAGGGCGGCGGGCCCGCAAAGCCAGAATGTCATTCTCGTCGCGTTTCGATCTTTGCGTTTTTACACAGCCAGGGTCAATCGCGTCACTTTGGCCGCGTGCCGTTCTCTACCGGTCTACCCCTGTGAACGGATATCGTCAGACCGCTTCGGCATGTCTCAATGGGCCAACAGGCGACATGGTACCACCACAGCCGGCACTTGGCCGGGATCGATACTTCACGCCTTTTTGGTAAACCAAATCGTTGGAGCTTTCGCTACTCCCGCATTCTGCATGGCATTCTTCAATTCAGCACTCTCCGCGAAGGCTTGCGCAGCTTCAATCGTGGCAAACTCGTGAGTTACTGTGATGTCATTGGGATTTTCGACTGCTCGGTAGACAGCCTCGGCTGTTACGCCCTTCGTCTTCTGAACCGAAGCAAAATCGTCGTAAACTTTCCGCCAGGTCTTGTAGTCGGAAACCGTGTGTCTAACAAACATAGTCGTCATCAGATGTTCCTCCCAGACTGGTCGTAGCAATCTTTCCACGAACGCTTGAAACAGCACTTCCAGTAGCACCAGTATAATACCGGCCACCGCTTGGAGCTATTTCATTTCCGGGTTGCACTGATGGCATCGGACCCTTGCCCTTTGTCCGATAAAACTGAGGCGTGCTGCCACTTCGCTGATGGGCTAGCTCCGGGCGGTCTTGCGGGAGCAGCATCATCGCCTCCGCACTCGACGCCAATAGGTCGTGGCCGCACACTTACTGCGACCCGCCACAGGACCAGTCAGTGACACTGACTTGCGTATTCAGTTGGTCGCAGTGTGAAGTTGCTGACGCCGGGTCCGAACTTCAGGCCTAAGCAAACTGAGGCATTATGCCTTTTGGGCGAAACACCCATTTCTAGGGCGCGTCCGTTCTCGTAGAATGTGGTCGCCCTTGAAGCGGGATGTGCCGAAGTCACCGTTCGGGCCGAACGAGCAGTACTAGCGCTGTCGGCAGGTACGCTACCCTAAGAGACCGCCCCCCTTTTCGGTTTCACACCACGATTTCACATTCCACACGCGCGCAGCTTTTGCGGCGGCTTGTTGCAAGTAACCCAGGGAGAAAAGCGATGAGCAAGATCGATCGAAGGTCTGCATTGACATTCGGGTTGGCAGCGGCATCGGCGGCCATGATAAAGCCCGCCGCCGCTCAAACGACGGGCTACAAGGACACAACTCCGTGGCCAGGTGTGGTGGTGCGTGAGTATGATGGCGAGACACCATCGCTGATCCCGGGTTTTAAGACCGTCTCAATGCGCGACATCATCATGCAGCCGGGATCGAAGACCATGGGGCCCCCGATGATGAATGCCATGGTCTGCCATATCACCGAAGGAGAGCTTCGGCTTGAGCAGGACGAAAAGACCTTTACCGGCAAGAAGAATTTTGTCTGGACCTGCAACAAGGACACAAAGGAGCAGGCGTTCAATGATGGGAACGTGGTCGCGATTATGCGGATCACGGACCTAAAGGCTTAAGGTGCGTTTCTTCGCAAAAAAAACGATTGTAGTTGGGAATGGCGCACGCGACGGCGCACCGATCGGGTCGGTTTGCCCTCTGACGTGACTTCCTGGTTGCGCCGAACTCTAGATATGTCGCTGCGCCAACCGACGCGAGACAAACGTCTAAGGGCTAGTTGGCGGACGATATGAAATCGACGAGCGCCGCGACAATTGGTCGGGGCGTCTCAATTCAAGACTACTGCAACATGAAGAGAGAGAGAGAGAGAGAGAGAGAGAGAGAGAGAGAGAGAGAGAGGGAGAGGGAGGCCGATGTCTGAATTGGGGTCACAAGCGGTCCTCGACCGGCCTGCTCCCGACAGGTCGGCTTTGGGCCCAGGAAGAGACATTTATCTCGCGCTGCGCGTCATGCGATCTGAGTCCGTCTCGCGCGCCGTTGCCCTTCTATGCCTCAGCGGTTGTGTGAAACCTCCGCGCGTTCATAAATCGTGAGTTGTGTTTGCCGTTGATCAGATCATGCTCTTCCAGTCGACTAGGTAAACGTGTGCCCGAATCGGACATCTAGTGCGCTGCCAGGCTCGCCGCTCGGCACGCAGTGACACGCAAGGTTCGAGCCGAGCCGACGCGGCTTTAAACGGTATCAGTCAGCCCCACCTTGACATCTTTTTTTCGCGACAGGTCAGTGTCGCTGCTTGAACCCGCTGCCGCTGCTGCACTCCCCGCTGTGCCACTGCTCATCGAAAGGTAGGGCTCAGTTCCTGGGCGGTTGCAGCGATCAGCGCCGTTCACGACGTACCATATTTCGTTAGGTTTCTCGGGCCTCGCGACGCCGCGATGGCCGCAATGTCTCGATCTCTGGGAGGGAGAGACATGATGAAGCGATCGCCTATTCTCTCTCTGGTGGCTGTCGCGAGCTTCACCGTCCTATGGTTTGTTCTGGATGCCGATCTGCATTTTAGAAGGGCGGCTGCCACTGCAACAACAGCCATGCCACCCGAGGTCGTAGCTGCCGAGCCTTTCAGAATGGCCCACGCCGCTAACAAAAGGTCGATGAGGATACTTGCACTGGATCAGGCTAAGCATCTCGCTTTCTGGACGTCCGTTTTGAAGAATAGAAAGCAGGCCTGTGGAGCTGTTGTTCGGACCATGTATCAAGGCGGCACCGAATCTGGGGTCGATGCTTGGCGCATTGGCTGCCGGGACGGCAGCGAATATTCGATAACAATTAATCCGGACGCGCATGGCTCTGAGGCGGAGTTTCCGGTTTCGGTTTGCAGTGGAATCGCTTTCGCCCGAGGTGCTGAATAGCCCCGTCATTGAGCGTCAGCACCCGCGAGATCGCCTCTTTATGCCAGCTGTTATCCGCTGTCCCGGCGCGTCCTCGCCAACATGCGAGGATGATCATGACGATTACCCGATCACGACGTGAAACGGTGGAGTTCGAGCACCCATTTCGGATCACAAGCTTCGAGCGGATACTACCGGCTGGCTCCTATGAAGTGATTACCGACGAAGAATTAATGGAAGGAATGGAAGGATTATCATTTCCGTCCTTTCGGTCCGTCGCCACCATGATGATGGTGCCTGCGCCGCCGCCGCGCAGCTCTTTCGTCGAGATGGTGGCGATCAGTTCGATCGATCTGTCCGACGCCCGGGAGCCGATGCGATCGTATCCCGTTAGTGACGCGCCGGCCCATCTCGACAAGCATCGGACTGCGCTGAACATTGACATTCGCCGGACGCTGGCGGAGATCGAGCGAAACGCGTTGCGCGGACTGCATCCGCAGCCCGAACCCGAGTTGCTCGCGGCGCCTGCGATGCCATTGGCGGGCCAGCTGCCGGAGCCGAAAGGGCCAGGCCGCGACCTACGCATCGATGCTTGCCGCGGCCTCGCGCTCTGGTGCATCTTTTTGAATCATTTCCCCAACAACATCGGAAGCTGGCTGACGCTGCGGAACTACGGCTTCAGTGATAGCGCGGAAGTATTCATGTTCGTCTCGGGTGTGACCTGCGCACTGGCTTACGGCAGCGCACATTCGCGCGATGGCTGGCCCGGCGTCATCACCCGTACGCTGTGGCGAAGCTGGGACATTTATGCTGCATTTCTATTGCTCACTATAGCTTGCGCCATCATGGTCTACCTAACCGGCGGTGGCCGGATCGCCGACGAGAGCAACACGCGCCTTTTGCTGGAACATCCGGGTGCGGCGCTCGCGCATGCGGCGATCCTGCAATACCGTCCGGTCAATACCGACGTCTTGCCGATTTTCGTGGTTTATCATCTTTTGTTTGCACCACTATTGTGGTTGCTGTTGCGAGTGCCGAACGTGACACTCGGCGCGTCGTTCTTGCTTTATGCGCTGGTACACGTCTTCGGCTGGACCGTCCCGGCCTGGCCCAACAACGTGTGGTTCTTCAACCCGCTGGCTTGGCAGCTGCTGGTTGTGCTCGGCGCCTGGTGTGTCATTGCGGGCAAGGGAGTCTGGCCCTGGATGACCTGTCGCATCGCGCTTGTACTTGCAGTTCTCTATCTGACTTTTAGCCTGATCGTCGCATTGAGTTGGTGGCTCACGACCCTGGAAGATCTGGTCCCACAAGCGCTCGCCAGTGTGGTTTACCAAGTCGACAAATCGGATCTCGCTCCCTTGCGGTTGCTGCATTTTTTAGCGCTTGCGATTTTGGCGGTATGGCTCGTACCCCGCGATTGGCGAGGACTGCCGATGCCGCTGATGCGCGCAGCGATCCGCTGTGGGGAGAATTCGCTGGCAATCTATTGTCTCGGTGTTCTGCTGGCGCTCGCCAGCCAAATAGCGCTGGCCGACATCTGGAATGGTCTTGCGATGCAGATCGCGCTCAGCCTCGCCGGCATCCTGCTGATGATCGCCGCCGCAACGCTGCTGAACTCAATCAGGATCAAACCCAAGCAGCCACGATTGATTTGAAGACTTGAGGAAACTTGTTGGCCAGAGAGGCGAGCAGGCAAAATTCGGAGAAGGCTGCCAACGGCCAGCCTCCACGTCTTCTCATCCGGGAGGCGATCAAGCTGCGAACTTCACGCGGTGACACGATTTGCAGCGTGATGCGAACGTTGAGATGCTTCCTCCCAAAATCGCAACATGACCGCTTCGGGTCAAAACGCGAAGAACTGAACGTGAGTTGATCTGGTCTGCCATCCCTCAATCAGCGGACCTTGTGGAGGGGCTCGACTTTGTCGCCCAAAACGGCCGCCCGATCGCCTCTCAGCGCACGGGAGGAATTATGTCGACACATGAGCTTAAGGATGCTCAGAGTCGGCAGCACATCATTGGTGGTCAAGCCGCACCACGTCATTCGCCAATTTCGGCGAGCTGCGGCGCAGGAGGAAGCACACCCCGCAAAGTGTCTCCTTCCTCCACATGAGGCGGCAGGTGAAAGTTTCGGAATGTTCGTCGAACGATAGCGCAAATTCGCTGGCGAATATGTAGTACGGCGTGGAGATGCAGGTTCCCAGGGCGCTGATGTCGCGCACCACGCACGGATGGGTCCCACTCATACGACAGCCGCGCCGCCCGGTTGATCGGTATCCGCTCCATTGCTCGACGTTCGACCATGGCGAGATTCTCCAATGAAGAGGTAACTTCCAATCGAGCCATCGCAGCGATCGCGATTGCACCTCTACAGAGTCAGTTTTCCGATCCCGCCGAGCCCGGAAAACGGCAATATCTGCACGTTGATCTGCACCGCCTAGGCTAACAAGCAGTATTTTGTCTCATTAAAATTAAACCGGATCGCGTGGTTCATCCGCCGACGTTGGTACCCACCTCACAAGCAAATGAAACCGCTCAGGACACGTCTTTTCCACGATAATGAGGTATTTCACAGCACTTTCAGCGAACCTGAGCTACTATTAATTGAACTGAGTGATTTTACGTCCTCCGGCCTGACAATGGCGGTTTTTAAATAGTCATAGTAAGGCGCGCTGATGAGTAGGCCTGGTCAGGGGCACAACCGCATGACAGTTCTGCACGAACGCGTTTGGTTTCTAAGATCTCAACTGACAGAGCTTCAGAACCCTCGCAGCCGGGTTGAGCAAGCCGAGGAACGAAGTCGGCAAACGTTCAAAAGTCACAGGTGTCTCGGCGATGCGTCGCCGATTGCGGCGACAGCGGCGTTTTGTTTTCTAGCCACACACCGTGGCGACGAACGTGCCGTAGGCTCGCAGCCACGAAGCATCAGAGATCTCTGGCCGAAAAAAGCGCCCGCGTTGACTTGTTCGGCTTTGGGTCAAAGGCAGCCCTCGGCAGCTTGCATGATCGGGTCGGCTCATCTCCCGGAAGCGGCCCTCGCAGCGCTCTAACTGAGGTCGGTGACGGGCCATGTGTGGAAGTCGTTCGTACACTGGCTACTCGCAAGCCGAGCGAGACGGATCGCTCGGCTACAATTTAGTTATGGCAGCCCAGCAACGAGGCAAATGTCTATGAGGTCTTCCCATTCGACGAGATTTGCGATGTCCGTGATGTGCGTGTCGAGATTTATGTCTCTGCTGAGGAGATGCGAGCGTTCTGCCAATCCCGTAAGCGTAAGCGCATAGACTTTGTGGCCCTGCTTTTCGAGCCTCTCGGTGACGCCAACACCAAGCTTGGTAAAAGGCTCCGCCAATAAGAACAAACGTCTTTTGCGCGGATTGAGCACGTGCGCTGCTGATGCTTGATGAAGTTACCGAGACCGCGCTTACTCCGGCCGCGAGACTGCCGATCAATCTGCGGCGGGTGACGTCTGACAAGGTCCTGAAATCAAAAAAATTGGGTACCATACGAATGCAACAGTGTAATCGCCAAAACCGAACAAATGGAAGATGACTTCAGCGGCCTTCGAAGGAATATTTTTTTACCGGTCACTGACTTCCGCCATGGGTCACAAGCGGCGGTCGGCGACAGCTCCAGCCGTGTCCGGTCCACCTCAAACGGCCGACCTTGCGCCGCCTCGGGTGTAGTCTTCAGCTCGGGGCCGACGTTGTAGGCAATCAGGTTGAGGAGGAAGTCGGGGGTGACGCGAGTTGGGCCTCGATGTTGGGCCTTTGCTCGCCTCGTGTTAGACATCGCCTGACCGACCAGGGAGAACAGCCATGACCGCCGAGTTCGATGAAGACCGCTTCAATATGGCTATCCGTAAATTTCTGAAGCATGTCGGAGTTACATCGCAGCGTGAAATCGAAAACCTAGTGCGCAGCGGGGCGGTGAAAGGTGGCCAGCTCAAACTGCGAATGACCCTGTCGGCTGAGGGGACGGCGCTGAAACATGTAGTCGAGGAAACAATCGCACTCTGACGATGTCCCGGCTGCCCCGGCATTGCCGCCCTGTTGGTGGAGCATTCAATCCTGTTGATTTCCAGCAACGACTGCTTTGGGTCATTTTCGACAGTTTTGGCACAGAGTGCGGGATGGTTGATGTCCGTTCGTGTCCAAAAGCGCCGTACCAGTGTCTGGCCCATGAGCGTTGCGTTTGGCCGGATGGCCGTGATTCAAACTCCCGAACTGGAGCTCGAATCATGCGCTACGAACTCTCCGACGACGAATGGACCGTCATCAGGCCGATGCTACCAAACAAGTCGCGCGGCGTGCCACGGGTGAATGACCGCCGCGTCCTCAATGGCATCTACTGGGTTCTTCGATCCGGGGCGCCATGGCGTGATCTTCCGGCGGCATTCGGTCCTTACACGACTTGCTACAACCGCTTTGTTCGCTGGCGGCGGGCTGGTGTCTGGGGCTGCATCATAGACGCACTTGCCGTTGCCCACGATGCCGCTGTCCAAATGATCGACACCTCGATTGTCCGTGGGCATCAGCATGGAGCCTGCATCACAAGGAATGAGCGCCAATCGATGGGAAGATACGCGGCGGCTTGACGAGCAAAATCCAGGCGGTGGTCGATAGCAATGGCCTGCCTATACGGCTGTCAGCCCGGACAAGCCAAGTCAGAACTATCGACCACATCAAGGTCTTCTCCACGGTCGATGCCGCGGAAGCGTGGTTCGAGGAGAAGCATCTGCCCGACAGTTACCGTCGCTGCGACCCGCGCCTGATCGATTAACCCACCCCTAATTGCTCCCGAGGATTCGAGCGAGACTTTCCGCGACAAGTTTCAACAATTTCTCATCTGTGGCTCGTAGTCTCGCGGTCATGGAAAAACGCAACGTACGCCGGCGGCGCGTCTTGAAAGCCGCGATGATCGAATTTCCTGGGGGCGCCTTCAGCTGCGTCGTCCGTGACCTGTCTGACGGCGGGGCCAACTTGGATGTACCAAGTCAAATTGGTATACCGCACGAGTTCATGCTGAGCATCCCGACGGCGGAATTGCACCGGCCGTGCCGAACGGTGTGGCGCTCGGCCAAGCGGATCGGGATCGCCTTTGCTTCCGGAGAGACAGTAGGGTCGTAAGCATCAATCCGGGCTCTCGCAGATGCGCTCCATGCGCGCGAGCTCGTCGATGTCGTGCTGATGCTGCCCTATGCCGCCGATCGAACTCCGGCTGCCGCGGTGCCGTCAAGTCGCGCGCGAGTCAATGGAGGCGCGTAGCTTCCTGATGATCTCGCGCAGGTTCGCATATTCCTCGATGATGCGTCGAGCTTCCTCCATGCGCGAAGGCTCTGGGTCCGGCGCCTCTCTATTCGGGCCTGGCTCGTGCGAGGGGCTCATGGCCGAAGGCTCGTCGACAACCACTGCTGAGCATTGAGACGGATCAAAGGACGCCGGACGATCTGCTTTTCCACACCCACGACGCGCGGTGGCCATAGGAACGTCAGCTACATTGCCAAGTTTTCCCGGTAGCCCGGGTTCGTGATCCCGGGTCAGAAGGTGAACTTGCCCCAGCTCACTATCCTTTGTGAAGCTGGGGCTTTTTCGCTGACTTCTCCATACCCCCGACGCGCAGTAGCTCGACGGCCTTCTGCACCGCCAGGAATAGATGATTTGGCGCGGATTTTGCCGAGTGGCTTCAGGAACGTTTGGGTGGTGCCGCCATTTGGAGAGCGATGACGAGCACGACCGTAGTTCTCATTCCCGGCATGCTGAAAGCCCCTTCGTCTGGCGCGCATCTACGGCTTTAGAGTCGATCGCAGAGACGGCCTGTATTACCCCGGCGGCAACCTGCCGGCATGCTCGAAGGCTTTGGCAGAGAAGATGATCGAAGGCGGCTGGTTGGTGAAACAGGGGGAGCGTTATCAGCCTACAGAGAAGTGTTGGAAAGCAGGAAGAGCAGGTTCGGATGCTTGTGGAAAACAGGTTGGCTAGAGCTGCATGAGAGCGGGACCTACGTGCGGCTACTGGCTGCCGGGCAGGACATTAGGAACCGCGCCATGATTACCCGGTTTGCCGTCGCGCTAGCTGTCTTCCTTCGAGCTAGCGGAGCGGCCCCGGCATCATCCCCCAGGCGCCCAAGCCGGAGCAGTCTCTCCGCGGCCTGCGGAGGAGCCGCTGCGCAAATGAACACATATGATGCTCCAAGTTGCGCCTGAACGGAGACTCAGCTTTAAATGCGTTTATTGCGACCAAATTGCTTTCCCGAGGACCATCGTGAACAGCGAAGCCGGATGCACAGCTTGTAGTCAGCCCCGAGTACTCAAGGCCTTTTTCCCCACGACCAAAGGTTATGAGCTGAAGATCTACGAATGCGCCAGCTGCGGCAGCGATCTCAGGCTTGTGACCAAAGTGTCTAAATCATCTGGGCGCAAGGCGCCGAAGGGAAGACTTCCTTTGAGTACGCGGACGAAAACCATCGCGGCAGCGCTAAGGGGGGCCGCTCGTGCCGCAGCTACTCCAAAGCTGAAGGGCCGCCCGTCACCGTGAATCGCCGCAGCCTTCGCCTGCAAAAAAGCCAGCCTCGTAGGGCGGCCGGCAGAAGCACTGGGTCAAAGTCAAGAATTGCAGCCATCCCGCCATGGAGCGCGAGCTGTGAGACCGGTCTTGCTCGTATGGATTCGAGGCCTCCGCGGCCCTACCGCTGAGATTTGGCGGGACAACCTCGAAGTATACCGGAGCCGATCGGCTGAGCAGGTCCTCGCCTCCACGAACTTGCCGATGCCGAAGCACACGAACCACTTGATCGGCTGGCCAGAAAGTATCCTCTCGACCGGGAGCCCGACGATTGAGGCAGGTTGGCGTCCCGCTTCGAGGTTGAGCGGAGTGACCAGGAGTTCAACACGAGCAGATGCACTCGCCGGACGATTTTAGGAATCACTCCCGATCCTGGCCACACACCGATCTGTCATCGGACAAGACAAAAAGAAACCCCGCCAGCATGGGGCCGCCACGATGAGGCGGTCGCCAATCCGACAATGTCCCTGCCACAGAATCATCGCTCCGTCGGGCATATCTAGGGAATGCAGGTGCAGTGTCCGAAATGTCGGGTGATAGCTGCTGTCGGGACCACTAAGTGGTTCTTCGATGGTGGCACATGTCCAGAACTCGATGGATCAGCCGCTGGCGATGCCGGGGACTATCAACAGTGCAACGTTCTCGCCAAGGCGGTGGCGGAAACATTCGCTGCCCACGGGCTTCTAAAGCGCTAGTAGCGGCCGGCCAGCGTCCGGCGGGCTGCCCGCTTACCCTCGGCACGAAGCCATTTCGCACACCGGCGAAATTTTCTTGAAACATAGCAGGTCGAAGCTGATCGCATCAGCTACGGGGATGCCACATGCTAGTCCTGATGAACCTGATTTGGCGCCGCCTTGCCTACACAATGCTGATCGGTATGCGCTCTAAGCTCGTCCGGCAGTAAGGACTAGGCGGCTGTCCGTTAGGAGGCCACCACCATGCCCAAACAGATCGCGATAGCCCTTTGGTCCTTGGCCGCTGCGTGCGTTGTCGCATTCAGCTTGGCAGCGTTGGTTGCATCACACTAGAAGCGAAAAACCCGCCAGCTCCGGTAGCCGGCGGGTTCTCTATGCCCATGCGTACCGCGGTACTGCGGGCCTGAGCCGGCGCTTTAATTCCCTTCGTATCGCGGTAGTCGCCCAAAGTAGCGCGGTCTCAGCAACCGCCATCGACCCGGTGCGGTCCTGTCGGCGGCCGCAGAGACTGACGAGGGCCCTGCGGGATCGAGATATGGCTGTATGAGCGATCTCAGGCCGCTTGCACTGGTCCAGCCATTTTGCAGAAATTCGGAATAGACCTCTGCGACGATTTAATTTGATTTAATTGCGCCTTTAAGATAACGATCGTTTTAAATCGCATTTTCGATTTAATTCGACGGGCCCAAGATTTGATTGGCTTCCCAGATTCTCGCAGTAGGTGCCCGAGACAATCGATTTGCGCTCTGCGGGGCGAACCCTTAACTCGGAGGAAAACTATGGCGCAGAACAGTTCGCATTCGACACGCATCGTAAAGTCTGGCTCAATCAGCTTCGGCCGTTCAAAAGCAGATTGCTTGATCCGCAGCATCTCTGAATACGGTGCCGCCCTTGATGTTGCAGGAGATGAAAAGATTCCCGACGAATTCGCGCTGACTGTCATTCCGGACGGTGGCCCACGTCGCTG
Organism: Bradyrhizobium sp. CAR08; assembly: GCF_052871955.1. Classification (NCBI taxonomy): domain Bacteria; kingdom Pseudomonadati; phylum Pseudomonadota; class Alphaproteobacteria; order Hyphomicrobiales; family Nitrobacteraceae; genus Bradyrhizobium; species Bradyrhizobium sp. CAR08. The sequence continues at coordinate 30,018 of NZ_JBIXJX010000012.1, read as the reverse complement.
TTCAGTCGTCTGGCGTAAAGAAAAACGTATCGCTGTCGCATTCTATTGACACGCCACCAACTCATGCCGATGCAGATCGAAGATCTTAGGGCAAAGCGCTGACTCTGGAAGAGGTATCACCTGCGCGTCGAACGCCAAGACAAGGCGATCCGTCTATTCACGCGCAACGGCCACGACTGGACCTCCGCTTCCCCTGGATCGTCCAGGCCGCACTGGAGAACCGCGCGCAACACTTCGTCGTGGACGGCGAAGCCGTAGTTGCTCGGCGTCGTCGTCGCCATCTGAGCGAGCAGAATTACGCATGGAACGCCCCTACAATAATCATACACAAAAACTGCGAGGCCGCTAACGCGGTAAATGTGGCCCAGTACAACGTTTGCATTAACTGGCGTCAAGATGCTTCTACCGGATACAACGGGCGCCTTTCGCTGAAATGAAAAGCCCGCCCACCTGGGAGCCGGCGGGATGACTAGGATTGCGATCCGGACAGACTGCGAAATTACTTTAGCACAAAGGCACGCCAGCGAGAACCGGCGGATGGTGGGCAATCGAAAGCTTTCAAAATGCGCCCGCCTGCTACGTGCTGAGCAACCGCAGGACCGAGCCGCATCACAGATCAACAGGTGGCGTACCAACCATCCGGAAGCGGTAGCAGAGGCCAGGTGCCCGCGTTGTCATTCGCGACCTCGGGCATGACCTTGATGGTTCTCCGCCCACTCGCACCCTCAGTAGGAGTGGAAGAGAGGCAGGCAGCAGGCGCACGCCCGCGACCATGGGAGCGTTGCTCCGAAAGCTCTGTGCTGAAGTGGGTAGACTCGATGGAGGGCATAAAGTGCAGTCCGCGCGCTGGAAGCGCTGAAATTGAATGGAGGGAAAACGCCCGGCTCAGATCACGCCCACAATGATCAAAACTCCGACCTCCACCAGTAGGAGCGTACCCGTTGCTGCGGAGATGATAAACCAATCACCTAATGACAGGAACTGCATGATTCGCCTCCCAATTTGCCAAAGAAGCGGCCCCTACATCCATTGGACGGCGTGAGCAGGGGGCACGATAATGGGGCCGCTTCCAGGAGGTCCTTGACGCGTGCGTCCGGCGCCAAGCATTCGCATCCTAATCCAAATTTAAATCTCGTCTAGCATTTAATTAAGGTAATTCATTTTTATTGTTCCATATTTAATCGGGTGACATTTGAAAAGATTGCAAGCCGCCGATCTCCTGGTTGAGCGAGCCAGGGGTGCTTTTTTGGCGGGGAGCTATCTATCTGCTTGGTCGCGCCATTCGAGCGGCGAGCTCGGGCCCGACCTACATCGGGCCGCCGCCGCATGGGGTTTGTTGGTATCGACGCCCACAAAAGGAAGCGGTCAGCGACGATCCGGACGCACCTGGAGGGGCACGACTTTGCCCATGTCGCTGTGACCGGAGCGCCGGCTTTGCAGCTTCACCACCTGCTCGAGTTCGAGAGCCTCTATGGCGAGCTCATCTGCCAAGCGTTCGAAAAGTGCGCGCTTTTGCGGGTCGCTCGATCGCCTGCTCATAAGGACCAAATCCGCGGCATCAGCACGGAGTTTGTCCAATTTTTCCCTTAGGTCCGCCATGGTATTGGCCCCGTCCTAGACCCACCTCGTCATGCGGTGACGGGATGCAGGTCAACGGCGGAACACGCTATGGGTTCTTCGTTAACCGATTGTTAGGGCGTGGACTCATGGGCGCGAAGCCATAGCAAGTCTACTCGCCGCTTCGCTCGCAGCTACAAACCCCGCTTTGTGATGCCGGGAACGCGTTTGGGCGAAACGGTTGTTCGTCGCTCGACCTGCGCTTTGGCGTCCAGCACTTTATCGCCAGCTCGCGCGGCGCGCGGCCGGCTCACCTGGTCTGAAAGACTGGGGCCCTTTCCAAACGTTCCGACCGGGGGACCATTTGTCGCGTGACCACCACTGATGTTTCCTTTGGCCTGTGCTGCCGGGGCTGATGCGTTTCGGGAGGGTAATGAGCCGATGATGATCTGGTCCTCGTTGCTTGTACCCGTCCCAATCGCCCCGATCGGCAGGCCATTTTGCGCGTGACCAACCCCGACATTTCTTGCGGCCTGCGCGGCCGTCCGCGACTTTGTCGGCGTGGCGGGTTCAACGTTCGGATTGTTCAATTGATTGTTGGTGCTCGGATTTGCGCCGGTGGCGGTGTCTTTCGTCCCCATTCCGGCAGGCGCTGAGGGACCAGCGCCGGCGCTACCCGCATTCGTCCCCATTCCGGCAGGCGCCGACGGACCAGCGCTGGCGCTGCTCGCGCTTGTCCCCGTGCCCGCACCCGCCGACCCAGCATTTGCGGCGCCTCCTGGCGCGAGGACCAGCAGAGCTGAGCTGGCGACGATGGCGGCGAGCACCAAAGGGGTGGCATGGGGCATTGGACGATCTCCTTGCCAGACCGTTAACCATGATCCCCCGGCGCGGTTCCTCTGCGCCATGGCGGGTTCTGCCGCATAGTGCTGGACCGCACGCGCGCCCTCGATTGGTCGCACGCAAAGCGCAAAACCGCGCGAGCTACTATTGCCGATTCAAGGTGCCATTGCAGATTAGTCAGCAGCTCTGACGGAGGTGGCCGCTTTAATGTAACACTCGGGTTGCTTCTGCTAGCCGGACCTTCTCTCTCAGCTCCTCAAGATCCTCGAGCGCGTCGAGTAGTTGCATCAGATTGCGGGTAACATGTGCCAGATTGGGCTTTGGGCGTTTGAAGATTCGAATTTTTGGTCCCATTGCTAGACGTCTCCTCGCAACGAAAATCACTGGTCCGACTGATTGGCAAGGAGCGTGCCATCTGAGCGTCCGCGGAGAGCTCCGGTGATGGGAACGCCAGTCGCGCTCCCGCCCCAATCTAACAGGGAAGGAGAGCGCCAAAGGCTTCACCATCCCCCACATTGGGACGATTATCTCCCTCCCGGTTGCGAGTGAACTATGGGCTGCAAGCCGCGCGATGGCGGCAGCTGCGGAGCAAGCAACAGCCCTCGGCGCTCCGCACCGAGGTCTCGCAGCGATCGGACGCGTTGAAAACAGCTAATCCCTAGTCCTGCACGGCCTGGTCGGTCTGCAGCGGCGCGTGTGGCCGCCCCCTGTCTTGCGGCCGCGGAACGGTTGGCACAGGTTTGCGGATCGTGGCGGCAATTGGCCTGGGCAACGGCACTGGCGTCTTGGGGCGTAGGATCTGCTCGGAAGCGTTGGTGGTGATGCCGGCCAATTGTTCTTGGACCATCCTAAGCTGCTCGGCGGCATCCGCTCTGTCTCGCACCATTTGTGCCTGGACCGCCGTAAGCCGGTCGGAGAGCTGGCCAAGGTCGCGAACGATTTGATCTTGGCTGGCCTTGAGCTGCTCGATCGCTTGCGGCGGGTTCGTAAGGTCGCCCGCCAATCCCTGGAGCGCCAGCTCCGGCGAACTGGGGCCGGCTGCCTGGATCGCATCGTGCGGTGTAGTCAGCGGCCCCGGTTGCTGAAGTGCCACATAGGTTGCACTCGTCTGAGTGGTAGGCAGAGCCGAGGAGATCTCGGCTCTTTCTTGCGGCAACGAAGGTGAAACGGCACGCGCGGACCACCGATACATCATTGCTCTGACCGCATCGCCGTCGGATGACTGCGCTGCAAGAGCAGCTAAACAGATGCCGCTTGCCAACAGCAGACCGATCAGGCCGCGCAGTGCCGGCCTTCCGCGCAATGAGCTCGCCCCGCGGTCGGGTGGTCGAAACCATTTCGCGGAATTCTTCGGCTGAGAAGGGTGGCGCGTGCCATCCTGATCTAACTTGGAAAGCTGTTCGTTGACACGCGCCAGCTGTTCATCTGCACGTGCGATCTGATCATAGGCGTGGACGAGCCGTTCATCCGCGCGCGCAACAAGCTCGACGTCTTCTGGTGAGAGCGCGGGACCATGAATTTGTGAGCCGGGATATATCGGTTTAATCGGCGAATGCATCGGCGTTCCCCATCGCACCCAATGTCACCCGGACCGAGGCCGAGCATTAAATCGGGCAGGTCCACACTCCCCAATGCCGGTTTGACCAAAGCAAGGCCACAAGATGAAAACCGGAGGGCGGATTTTCGGCGACAGCGCACAGGGCTCTAATCCGTCGAGGGTCTTCGGGAACGACGGACGGCGGCGCATCGCCCGGAAATCCGACGGAGCTGGCCCTCGCGGTTCGCGGGCCCATTCAAAGCGGTCGTAGTCCCACCGACTGCACGCTTCTCCCCCAAGCCCGCCACCAGGGCATCTCGACCACTCTCGAAGACCTGACTTTGGTGGTTACAACCCTGGCGCTGCACGCCACGAACTCCGCCGCGCGCATCGAGCAGATGCCTGCCAGCGGATGCATCTTCGTTGCGGCGAATTCGTTTCCTTGTCGCGATCGTAAACCGTTTTGAGGCCGCGGCTTCGGCCTTTCTGACCCGCTCTCGTAGCTCGATGAGCTGACGGTACTCGGCTTCCAGCGGGTCGCGATAGGAGAACTGGTGCACGATAGTTCGAATCCATACGACGAATATCGAATCATGGAAATCGAACTCGTTTTCAGGCAACCCCCGCTAACTGGTGGTTCGGGAAAAAAAATGTCCGATCGACACGACGATATTCCGTCTCGGCAAGTTGGCAACGAATGTCACTCGTTAAGCTTGATGCTACCGAGGAGGCTGGATTGCGCCCGAGCTCGTGAACCGCCTACACGGAAGCTGTGGGATCGAGATGATCCTGATGCGCTGGAGCATCAGTTATCACCGCGCGCTAGCTTCGCGACGGCCCGACGGAGCTTGACTTCGATACACCGACCGCAGATCAACTCGCCGTCCCCGGCCGGTGGCGCAAGAACTATCAGCTCTTCTGGCGCGAACTCTTCTTCGCAGTGATCGCAGCGGGGGATTTCGAGCATCCGCGCATTTGCTCACGCAGTTGTGGCGGAATTCGATTGCCTCTTTACCCGACCGCTCGCAAGAGCTTGGTCAATACCCACGGCCGAGCTGCACCAAGTTCGTTCCCAATCGGGAACGTTGCTGAAGAAATCCCGGACGTTGCAGATTTACAACCCGCGCAGCCATTCGCGATACTAAGCTCGTCCATGGAGACGACCAGACATGCTTACTTCAACATGATCGCGGGGGGCGAAATGTATGATGTCTATCGCAATGACAGGCGCTTCTTGCTCGTTCTAAGTTCAGGCTCTCCCGTGCCCGTGCTTTACTCTGCACATAAGTGGCGGAAGAGCAGGAAACGAGTTCTCAAGGTCAGCGACGAAATCAAGTCAGCCGTTCAGGCACAAGGCTATTACGTCCGCAGCCTGCGGATCAAGGAGCGAATGATCGACGTCGAGTAGGTGGCGAGCGGGTGTTCTCGTTGGCGCGTTTGATCACCAGCAAGCCGCCATAAGCGCGCTGTTCCGCGTCGTCAACCGCCATGTCGGCAACTTCGCACCGATGCCGGGGTGTTTCCGAACCATTCGGATCGGGGCTTTTCGGAGGGTGCGAGATCCTCACGATTGCGGGTGGGCATGCCGCCTAGCACGGGCGGGCCGCCCTTACGTCTCAAACGGAACTCGATGAGCGGGCCGAGATTTTGGCTTTTTCATTGAACCTTTAATCGAACTGTCGGACGAACCTTCAATCGGAAACCGGAGGTTTCCCATGAAGCGTCTGATCTCATCTGCAATCGCCGCCGTTGCCCTCCTCATTGTTGCAACCACTATGCTGTGGTCTTACACACCTTCGGCTGAGCGCCATGTCACCCGTACAGCCATAGGTCATTGCAAGAATTTCCACAGCCTGGCCGGGACAAAAGCGTCCGAACTATTGCCTTACTAAGCGCCAGTAAAATGCGTCGAGACGATGCTGACCTGTAGCAGGTGGCTGGATGCCACGCCGACATGGGAGTAGGCGAAGGCGCTGCAATGGCCCGTTGCCGGATGATGTGCTCAAGATCGTTATGCGCGGGACCGAGAAAGAAGCTAATCGGGCGGTTTGAACCGGGAACTGGTTTGGCAGCTTAGCTCGCCGCCGCGCCATCCAACCGCGCCAGCCCAGCCTCAATCACGGCGATATCCTCCTCGATCTGCTGGATGGTTGGCCGGAAATCAAAACCCGTACGTGCCTTTAGATCCACCGCCAGTTTCCGGCGCTGCATGCGGAGATCATCCAGAGCCCTCCGATTGTTCAAGCGAACGTAACCGTCCACAATCAGCTCGATTGCGTTTGGCATCCCACCCCCTGTCGTGATCGACCGGCGCCGAACCGCTTACACACTTCAAAACGGCATCTCTTCGCAAATTGTGTGCAGCAGCCCAAGCCGACCTGACGCCAGGAGAGCAAGGGGGCTGCACAGTTTAATGGAAAGACCGGCTCCCAATATCGCGATTGCGCGTTGTTCATCCCTTTCGAGATCGCCCCATGAGATGCCGTCCATGACGGGTCTCCGTCGCAAAAGAACTATTTAAAATCCAAACGCGCGACCGATCTGCCGCAGCATAGCCATGGCCGCGTCGGTGTACCGACCGTGGGTCAGGTATTGATCCACTTGCGCTGTACTGATCAGCGCAACAACGAAGACCGTGAAGCCCTTAAGCATTGGGGCGTCTCCTGAAAGAGACCGCCAACCGGGCGTGTCGAATAGACTGTTCTCAGAATGCGCTGCCGCATAATGCGACTGTATGTAAATGGTGACAGTGACCGGTAACCAATCCCTTAACCGGCGTTAGGTGCGCGCGCCAAGGGACGAGGCGAAGGCGCTGCAAGAGCCGTTGCTCATGTGCTCAAGGTCGTGATGCGAGAGTTAGGAAAGGAAGATTAGCCGCTGCACAGAGGCGCGCGGTTCCTCGATAGCGCAAACAAGAAGCGGCGAGTGTTAGTCCCCACAAAATGGAAGTCACTTCTTCATGGCGTCTGCTGCATCGGGGGACCACGAACGGATTTCCGGTCTATTGTTTGACATCGCCCATCCATGCCAGCAAAAGAACCGCGAGTTCCATTGTAGGGCAGAGCTAACTGACTCTTCTCCGCCTAAAGATCCTCGAACGAGACCCCGATAAGATTTCCACTCAACCAGACTAGGCGGCAACTTCGGATGATGCGATCTTTCTCGAGCATTAGTTTGAATGTGGAGGCCACGTGCCGCTTCGACGGAAGCTCAACTGCTGCCCCTTCTTCCGACATGTTGACCACGCGGCAGCGTAAGCTGGCGCCGTCGCCTGAAATGTAGGCGACCTCGTCCACATCGATGCGCTCCAGCTTTCGACGTTCTATCATTTTATTATAGCCGCAACGAGATCATCTTCGCCTGATGTGCACCTTGTCTCTAGCAGCTTAAATTGTCGCGCAATCTGTGTTGCTAGGTCTGATCGTTCCTTAGCAAGAGCTTTTCTTTGCTCAAGCATGTCGTGTCCGTCACGCTCGAGCACCTGGATCAAGGTGGTTTGACTTTCGATATAAAGCTGTTTGGTTGCGATTGCTCGCGCGATAGCCGCTAGTTCATCATTGCAATCCGAAGTCATTAGCAATCTCATGGCTGGCCTGTCGGCGAGTAAAGCTACATCCTACCTGGCCTTACCTGCGAAAACGTTACACTTGTCCCAGCAGCCCGGCGCCTTCTTTTCCAACGGATTAGTCTGAAGGCGCACACGCGACACATTCTCCCGTTTGTGCGGCGCCAAACGGATTTGCCGCCTTGTCCGTACTCTTACGGACGTTGCGCATCCGCAAGCTTTGACGTCTACTTCTGATTGTTTTTATGACGATCTTTGTTTCCCGACGAGAGGGCCCATGAGCGTTAAAGCCATGATGGCGATGATCCTCCAGGACCAACTGGCCTTGCGAGGCGTGCATTCGCTGAAGGCGTCTGACTACGACCAGATCGTAGAACTTCTGATTGAGCAGCTCAGAGAGCTGGAGCTGAGCTTGGCTGTGCGAGAGATTACCGACAAGCCCCGGGAATAGCAGCAGCACCCGATTTTTTAAGGGAGGACGAAGACGAATGCGGAGATTATTGTTCAGACACCGGTGCCCAAAGCCGACAACCGCTACTGGCTGATCCGATAGAACAGTGGCGGATACCCGGCCAATCGGGTCCAGAGCCACGCGTTGGTGCGGCCTTCAGTCAGATTTTCCGTGCAGCAATCTCTTCGACCTTTATCAACGTTCGTTCGAATTCGGATTTGAGATATTGCTCGTGCGCCAGGTCTGTTGGCGTCAGCAGAAATGCGACTTTCACGAAAAAGCGGTTCAACAGCGAAGTAATTAAAAGATTGTCCGAGTGTTTCGACCGGAGCGCCGTAAGTCGGCGACGCATCTCGATGAGATCAAGCGTTTCGTGGTCCGGCTGCTCTCTCAAGTGAAGCTCGCGCGACTATCCAGCGTCGAAGTCGCTGCACCGACTATAATAGTGCGGCGACTTCGCTGGGGTGGAGCGGACAAGGACAATGTCCGTGTGCGCAAACTAGTCCTCTAGCGCGCGGCCGCAATCGCGGTCTGGAATTAAGCTTGATGTTCGTGTTGCAAGTTAATTCTGGAACTGAGCAGGGCGAACGATAGGAGGTGTTGAATTTCGGATGCACTGCCCGGGCTGTTCAATGTTGAGCGCAACGTGGACACTCCCCATCTGCTGCTTTGCCGAGCTGTCATGCGAATTCTTGTCTGAGGTCTTGCGTCTCCCAACGTGCACCATCGCTCCTGACGATCTTCTTGGCGCGTTCGAAGGCGTGGCTTTCCGCTGCATCGTCGCCGACGCGGACATCCTAAAGACGTTGGCCGTCTTCCGGCTCGGCCCCAGGGCGATCATCGGCGGCTCGTGCGTGACGCGCTTCGTCTCTCATCTGAGAGGCAAGCCGGCAATTGATTAGCTAATCCGGTGAGGGTCCTTGCGACGCTCTTCAACAAAATTGCTCGTTCGGTGTGGAAATAGCGGATGATTTAGCAAGGGCCTGTATTCAATCGCGAGTTCTTGACGTCGGGCAGCAACATACAACCAACGACCGGTCTGTCCGGTAGCGGGCACACCCACCTGACTGGAGGCCGGCTCGCGGCCTTGTAAATAATAAAAGGAACTTAATTTGTTTAATTGATTTAAATTTCGTTCGGCTTAATATCCGCACGCCACCAACCGGAGTCAAGCATGCCAAGCGCCACAGAAGACGAGGATCGCCGCGAGTTCTTAAAGACCTGCGGTAGGTTTGCCGTCGTGACGCCTCCAGCGATGACGCTACTGCTATCAACATCGCTGACGTCTAACGCCATTGCGCGGTCTGGCGGGGGCAGCTCGCATGAGCACCACCACCACCACCACCACCATCATGACGACTAAGGCAGTGGCATTTCGATAGGCGGTGCCTTGGGCAACGCCGTAGGCGATCATGCCGGCCTTACGCCGTCGCCGGCATGGAGTGGGCGGCCCTGGGGCGCTCCTGAAGCCCCCCTGCGCTCCAGGGCGCTTTCCACAGGCGCACGACCCCGATCCGGGCGAACATCACCGGCGCGCCTCGCTCCGCGACCAGTAGCAGCACTTTCATTCTGGCCGATCGCCGACCGGCATCCCACCTCGCTTGTTGGGCGCGAATCGGCGAACTGTATAGGCAGGCGTAGGCGTGCAACAGGCTGGGGGCCGCTGGTGAGAAGGTGGACGCCGGAAGATCATCAGCGGCTGATCGCTATGGCCGCCGCAGGAAATCGACCCGACGACATCGCTCGCGCGCTGGGGCATGGACAGAACCGGCTGTGCGAGGTCGCGCGCATCTCCACAACATCCCCTTGCGATTGGTGACGCAAAAGCGGAAGTGAACCGGAGTTGAGGCGGCCTCATTCTCGCGTAGGGGGGACCTGATTGAGGAGCTGCGAGATCGCCGTGACAAGTTGGGCCGGGGCAAATGGCTTCTGCAACAGGATGCTGTTCGGGACGCCCTGGGACGCCCAATCGTCGGCCGCAGCGCCGGGCATGTAGATCACGGGAAACGTCGGCTCTCATTCTCGAAACTGTCTGGCCAAGTCCCAGCCGCTGAGCGAGCCCATAACGTTCACGTCCGCAACAAGCGCCCGATACTCTTTCATTCCGCTCTTAGAGTCAGAGCTATCGGTTTAATCGGCGAATGCATCGGCGTTCCCCATCGCACCCGATGTCCCCCGGACCGAGGCCGAGCATTAAGTCCGGCAAGTCCACACTCCCCAACGCCGGTTTGACCAAAGCAAGGCCACAAGATGAAAACCGGAGGGCGGACTTTCGGCGACAGCTCCGCGCACAGGACTCTAATCCGTCGAGGATCTTCGGGAAAGACGGACAACGGCGCATCGCCCGGCAACCCGACGGAGCTGGCCCTCGCGGTTCGCGGGCCCATTCAAAGCGGTCGTAGTCCCACCGACTGCACGCTTCTCCCCCAAGCCCGCCACCAGGGCATCTCGACCACTCTCGACGACCTGACTTTGGTGGTTACAACCCTGGCGCTGCACGCCACGAACTCCGCCGCGCGCATCGAGCAGATGCCTGCCAGCGGATGCATCTTCGTTGCGGCGAATTCCCTTCCTTGTCGCGATCGTAAACCGCTTTGAGGCCGCGGCTTCGGCCTGTCTGACCCGCTCTCGTCCCTCGATGAGCTGACGGTACTCGGCTTCCAGCGGGTCGCGATAGGAGAACTGCGCGGCTGGTGCACGATAGTTCGAATTTCCATACGACGAATATCGAATCATGGAAATCGAACCCGTTTTCAGGCCACCCCCGCTAACTGATGGTTCGGGAACAAAAATGCCCGATCGACGCGACGATATTCCGTCTCGGCAAGTTGGCAACGAATGTCACTCGGTAAGCTTGATGCTACCGAGATACGTTAAACCTGGAACTGCTACCAGAAATGGATCTGCTTGAGCTGTGGAGAATAGTGAAAACCAGAAGAAATAAGAGCGCAGCTCGCATTTAATCCGACGCAGTGAGTCGGAGTGCCTGAAGTGCCGGACATTTGGTTTCCACTTCTCGCGACCGCCATCGTCGGCACACTCCTTTTCCTGGCGTTCCGACGATAGCGCGCCGTGTGGCAATAAATCCTCAGCGGCCGCTGAAATCGCGGTTCCCTACGTGATGCCTTTGACTGTGCATAAACAGGAAGGTTCACTTCCAAGACAGGAGGTGGACGTGAGTACCTGGTTGCTCATTTTTCTAGTTATTTTGAGCGTGGGCATTTTAATCGCACACGCTATCGACGCGATGCGCTCCTGAATCGCCGGACGTCACGTGCCATTTAATTGGATTTTCCTGAAGAAGACCAAAATCGCGCACTTGTCTAATCGTAAGCGCTGCTCCGGCTCGAAATAGAGCGGCTGAGGGCTGAGTCTTCCCGCATCGCTCGTCAAGGCGAGGCAGACTGGTGAGTCGGGAAGCAAGACAAAGGAATGCATGTTGGTTTTGGCACTAACAAGGCGAAGGCTGTCTTCGCGCAGCTATGCAAGTCGCAAAGCGTTCATTGTTCAGACGCCTAGCGGCTAAGTTTGCTCTCTCAAGAGAGAAGAAGCCCCGCGGATCACCACCCGGAGAGCGAGACCGACATCGGCTCGCGCCTTACTAATGCTAGCAGAAGGAGGGAGAACCACCGCATGAAAGCCGCGCAAATCGGGCGTTATTCGCAATGCTCAGCAGACGCCCTGAAACTAACCTCCTGCGAAACGATCCACCGCCCGATGGGAAAGAGCCGCGCGAGCCGATATTCGGCCCCGGAGACAGCCCCGTGTTGAGATCCACGCTCCTGCGCCTTCCGCGCCAGCGTTTCGCGGCGCTCGCTTGCAGCTGTCGAACTGCGGGACCTTTCGAGATTAGGTAGCCAAGGCCAAGCAGAGATCTCGTCGTCATCGGCCAAAACGCGCGATCTGCCGATTTTCCTTGGCGCGGGATACTACATCCGGCGGATCCAAGCTAACGCGCGCAGATCGCGGCGGTGCCGGGGCAGTAGACGGTGCTGGCGGTGTTTTGTGCGATTGCGAGATCCAAGGCGCGGCCTTGTCTGCGGGCGGCAGTCACCTGGAAGCCGTCCATTTTGCGAATTCGAAAACCGTGAGGCCCGAGCGGCAGGCCAGCAGCAATATCTTGCTTGCCGCTCGCAGCAATCGACGCGCGGCAATCCACCGAGGGAGAGCCTACAGCGAATGTGCGAAAGCGAACAGACCTGATGGGTCAATTTGACTAGTCTCGCGGTGGTCCCAATTGCGGGCCACGTCTTCTGGGGCAGTACCATAGAGGGGCGTGCAATGGACGCTCGTGCGCGACTGGATGGTTGTCATTTCGCTCTGCACCAACATTGTGAGGCACTCGCGTCTCAAGTATCCGAACTTGAGGCCCTTCGAGACCGAGTAGCCAAGGCCGAGCGCAGAATCGTCGGTGCGGCACGCGAAACTGGAGCTGGAAAGGCGGTTTATGAGCGCAGTGCGGTCGGCCCGGCCAGCAACGCGATCATCTGATCAGCGTAAGGGTCCGGGCTTTCAAGACTGACTTCGCTGCTACCCGCCCCAGCCGGGGGGCCGGACTGTGGACATTCGTGATTACCAACCGCAATTTGAGCAGATGTCCCTCGATGAGTTGTGGGCTCTCTACACGGACGTCGACCAGATTCTCGCCGCGAGGATCGTTGCCAAAAAACAAGAACTCGACAGGCGACTCCAACAACTCCACCAAACTTATGGACCGGGCGGTTCATCAGAGCTCAGTGTCCGCGCATCATCGTCGGGTCGCGACCGCCTCTGACAAGGGCGTCGCGCTTGCCGCAAACCCTGCGCGCGAGCGAGGCTCCCCGCCTACGGTGATCGGGCCATCGATCAATGTCTGCCGGCGGTGGCTTCAGCTTGTGGCTGCACCTGTCGTCCTGGCAACAGACCAAGAGACCGCGGCCGGGGAACCAGCTGATGTCATAGCCGGGAGCAATGAAAATGCAAAACCACAGCATCGCCGACGTCAGCTGCGTTATTCTTCAATGCCTGGATGCGTATCAAGTCGCCGAGGTTGAACCGCTCGTGTTGAAGTGTTTCCCGGATATTGACCGCCATACGCTGTGGCAGGCGTACAACGTCGCCTTGGTGGCATACACGTCAGGCACCGGCCTTCACCACCAACAAAAGGAAGCAGCAGCCGCTGCGATAGTGAATTTGGAAAATGCACGGGTTGATCGATCGCCTTAGTGAGTTTCGTTCGGAGACCAAGCTCGGCAGGTCGATCGACGCCAACACCGATGCGATTGTTGGTACACTCGAAACGACCGGCGGCCGCTCAAAGCGTTGGGGTCTGAGCGCGTCAACTTGCGAAGCTAAGTTGAATCGCTTCAACAAAATTGGGTTCGTTCTGCACATTCCGAGTCTCCCTTCATCCCGCGGGCGGAGCCGCGCGCGAACATTCCAGTCGCAGTGCGCCATCTCCGCTCGGGCTCGCCATGGGCTCAAAGCGGTGCTTGAGCAGCTGAAGGGTGTGGTCGGCTGCTTGTGCAAGCCGGCTAGGTGGTCCCCACAGCTTTCCGCCTCCTTGGCGCCCGCAGCAGCCTTTATCCGAGCGCGGCTATGTGCCTGCGCCAGAGAGGCAAAGTCGGACCAACTTATCGCGCCTTGCCTGCGAGCGACGAAGATACCGCTCGACCATCTTGAGGTTGTGGAGGGTACGGAGGCCCGCGCCCGGTCGCAATGGTCCCCACGGCACTCGGGCCAGCTCGCAGTCAGGCACAGTTCCGTACAACTCCGTCAGAAGCGCGCCAGCCACAGCGCGCGCCGCGGTGACATCGAGTTCAGCCTGCGCGATCGATCGCGCCTGCATCAGGTCGATCTGGCCAGGCATTGAGGCGATGATCGCGCGGGCGAGTTGATCGACGCGTTCGAGCCGATCAGAGCCGAACTGCGCTTGCGCGGCCAAACCATGGCGGCGGGCATTTTGGCTCGCCCGGGACTTTCCAGCCGCGGATGCTGGGCCGGTGCTTCGTTTCGCGTTGGCGCGATTGGCGGCGCGTTGACGTTCACTGCTCATCAGTTGGCGGCTTTCGCAAACTCAAAGCTTCCGGTGCAAGATTTTTCCTGCACTCCCGCGCAAGCAGTTGCTCCTGCGCTTGCATGCGCCGATAGAATGCGAGGCCGGCGAGCGCCTTGTCGCGACGCGTGCCCTTCGAGGATTGCAATTGCTCCAGCGCGATCAACGTCGGCAACGAAGTGATCATCGCGTCTGCCTCAATGTTGAGTTCGGTCAGGCCGGCTTCCTCAAGGAGGGCCGCCACCTCGGCCCTTGCATCGGGGTTGCCGCCCGACCAACGCTCGATCAGTGCCACGCGGTCGGCGTCGCTCATCACCGGTCGGTGGCGAACAAGGTGAGCGTGGAGCGCCTCAAGCCAACGCATTGCGATGAACTGAGAGGCGGCCCGGTGTATGGTTGCAGCTGAAGACCGCTATGCGCCAAATCTTCGGCGTACATCTCCTCAATGCGGTCGCGGGGCTTGATTGCGGTTCTGAGCTGACGATAGGTCTCGTCGAATTCGTCTGTTCGGGAACTAAGCCTGCGGCTTAATCTCACTCGTGGGTCGCCGTTTTGCTCTGTCATCTTTGCCTCCAGCGTGGCTTCCAAGATCTATTTTGCGGGATCGCGTGAGCCCTCGAGAGCACGATGAAAGCGGCGGCGGTCCTGCAGCGTGATGCTGCGTTTCGCAGCCTTCAATCTCGCCAGCCGATCCAGCGCCGCATCGAACATCGCATCCAATTTGCGTTCGAGTTCAAGCTCTCGGGCAACCACGTCGTCGGTGAGAACAGCCGCGGCGTAAAGCATCCGGATCTCGTCGCAAGGAGGCCCGAGCCGCATTACCGCCGGAAGAAACACGTTCAGCACTTCGGTCCGTACGGCTTTGATCCACGCCTTGGCAGACTTGTACTTGCTTCTCGGGCAATGTTCGTTGAGGTGATGCGCGAGATGCCTCGGCGCGCCGTGGAGTATCCGCTCGAGCTCATGAGCGTCTTTCATCTGTTGCAGCAACTTCATGAACGCCAGCAACGCGTAATGTTCGTCATAGGCCTCGTGCCGCGGATTGTATCGCGCGGACTTTGCGCGAACTGCCAGGAAGACCTGATGGCGCTGCTTGCGCCAGAGACACTTGGCCAGTGTCAGCACGGCGTCTTCTTCGTCCGGCCCCCAGGGCATGTGCTCCTTGGTCAATTCCGTAAGCAGACATTCAAACTCGGCTGGATCTTCGCCGTCCAAGATCAAGAAAGGCATGAACCCTCTCCTCGCTGGCTAACGTCTACAAACTGAAACGGCTTGCGTCTCGCCAGGCTCTGCAATGTGCTGCAGCAAATTCGCGCACGCCGCGCCGGTATGAGGTGGATCGAGGCATTCGACGACGTTAGTGCCGAATGAGGTCTGACGTCGCATGGATCAGCCGCGTCGACCGTGACCGCTTGGATCAGATCAACAGGGTGGGGTGCGCGGTCAGGGCCACCGCAAACAGTTCGAATCGCTCTTGTGATTCGGCCGTGCGCAGCCGTCCCAAAAAAAAACGTGGAACCAATTGGACTTTGAAATAGCGGCCATTTCCCCGGCTCTCGTAGAGAGAGAATGAGCTCGTCCGACCTGTTGTCCGACGTGCCGTTTCCCGGAAAACTCCGCCGCTGGGAAAAACACCATCCGAATCAAACGGAACTGGCGTCAGCGAAGGGGTGGCACGCCAGGAGTTAATAGCGCCCTAACGGCCGTTCGCCGTAGTTGGCCGACCGATAGAGTTCGGCGCAGACTTGGCCAATCTGCAGAAGACGATCCGAGGGGCGCGCGCGCCCTTCTCGATACCTCAAAGACTAGTTCCAACACTCGTTCTACAGGGTTATTTGCGAGGTTTTTCGCTAGCCGCTTTGCGAAGTCGGACGCCGCGGCCTCCACCGTTTTCGTCGATGAACTCGATACCGGCGGAAGTCAGGGCAAGCACGATGTTCTCGGCCGTTTGAGTCCGTCCGCCCAGAAGCCCGTCCAATGCCTCCAAACGCTTGATCGTTGGAATCGACACTTCAGCAGTTCTCGCCAGATCATCCTGCGACCACCCCAGCAGTGCACGCGCGGCTTTGATTTGCCGAATTGATACTTTTAGTATTGACTTAGCTTTCATTCAGATGATACTTTTAGTATCGTTAGGTTAAGAATCAGTGGCTGGAGGATTGCAATGTTGCCTGGTTTTGCCAATGCCCCTCGCGATCGCCGCTGCTACATCGGCGGCTCGGACGCCCGCGTCATCATGGGCAACGATCAGGACGGTCTCACGCGCCTGTGGCGTGAAAAGCGCGGCGAGATCGCGCCGCAAGATTTTGCAGACAACCTGAGCGTGCAGCTCGGCAGCGTCACCGAAGACCTCAACCGCAGCTGGTACCAGCGCGCGTCGGGGCAGACCATTGCCGACCTTCAGAGATGGGTGCGGCATCCGGTCCACCGCTGGATGGCGGCCACGCTCGATGGCATTGTCGCAGAAACGGGCGCGGTGTTCGAGGCCAAGTTCATGTTGCCATGGGCCTTCACAGAGGAAGCTGCGGCGGAAAAGCACGCGGCGCAATTGCAGCACAACATGTGGGTGGTGGCTGCGCGATCCGCGGTGCTGTCGATCATCACGGGCGGCGGCAAATGGGTGGAGATCAAGGTCCATGCCGACCCGCTTTACCAGCATCTGCTGCTGACCGCCGAGAAGAAGTTCTGGCGCTGCGTGCAGACCGGCGAGCCACCGCAACTGTTTGGGGTTGAGCCGCCGCGGCCGCGGCTTGAGGCGATCCGAGTGGTGGACATGACCGGCTCAAACTCATGGGCGGAATTCGCCGGGATCTATCGGCAAACGCGGGCGCCTGCGCTGGAGCATGAGCGAGTCAAGGGTGAACTGAAGGCGCTGGTGCCCGAAGACGCCAAGGAGGCAACCGGCCATGGACTGCGGGCGAAACGCTCAAAATCCGGTGCGATCAGTTTTGAGCTGACGGCACTCGACTAGTCCCATGCGCCCGACCCGCGGTGCCCTGCCGCCGGTTCAAAAGCTTCCGGAGTCTAGCGATGGCGCCGTTCTTCGACTTTGCCCCTCTCGATCCCGCCTGCAATCCGCCGGAGCGCTACCAGGCCGCCTTTGAGCTGCTGGCCGAGCTCTGGGGCCGGGTGCGCGGCTTCCGATCGCTCTGCGACGACGATCCGCTTCTCGCCGTCCTGATCGCCCGCCTGGAGCATGAGATCGTCGCGGCCGGCGTCGTGCTGGGCGTGCAGATCGAACTCGTCTCCCGCCGCTAATTTCTGTTTGGCCAGCCCACGGAGCCAGTGATGCAGCAATCCAGTCAATCCATCGGCCAAATCGCCGGCGCCTTGGCCCGGGCGCAGGCTGAACTGGAAAATCCCGAGAAGTCACTCAAGGCCACCATCGTCTCTCCCTCCCCCCGGGAGGAAGGCCGCAGCTTCCGCTATGCGTCACTGGCGAGCGGACTGGAGATCGTGCGCAAGTGCCTGAGCAAGCACGAGATCGCGACCGTTCAGGCGACTGCCCTCGAGAACGCGACAGGCCTGATCACGCTCACGACCACCCTGCTCCACAGCTCCGGCGAATGGATCGCCTCGGACTGGCCGGTGTGTCCGGTCGCCGAAACGGTGGCTCCGCACCGGATGGGCGCCGCGCTGAGCTATGCCCGCCGCTATGCGCTGTTCACGCTGGTCGGCATTGCCGGCGAGGACGACCTCGATGCGCCGGATCTGATCACCGATCAGCCGCCGCCCACCACGCCGCAAACGAGACCGAAGGTCAATCCCGCCAAGGGCGTCCTCAATCGCGCGCCGGTGCTCGGTCCGCAAGCCTCCGCAGACCTGCGGCAGCATCTGCTGAAGCAACTGGAAGCCTTGCATGGCAACGAGGACCTGCTGGGGTGGGCCAAGGCCAGCCTGCCGCTCAAGAACACGTTGTTGGAGGTGGACGCCCGGCTAGTTGAAGTCGCCTACCAGATGCGCGTCGAGAAAGCCGCCTCTTTCGTCGCCAATGGCCTGTCGCAGGACCTATCCCTGGAGGCGGGGCAAGACCATGCACCCGACTCGTCGCCGCCATCCGCATCAGACGTTGAGCGCAACGTCCAACAGGCGGGGCTTGCCTTCCCTAAGGAGCCGCCGCGCAAGCGCAGCAAGGACCACCGGCTGTTTGTGCGCGGACAGCCCTGCCTGGTCTGCCAGCAGTCTCCGTCCGATCCGCACCACCTGAAGTTCGCGCAACCGCGATCCCTGGGCCGCAAGGTCAGCGACGAGTTCATCGTGCCATTGTGCCGCGCCCATCACGAGGAGCTGCATCGACACGGCAACGAGCGGGCTTGGTGGGCCAACCTGCAGATCGCGCCGTTGCCGGTCGCGCAGGAGCTGTGGGCGGCGAGCCCGGTCCACGGTCCGGCCGACACCGCGATCGGCACCGCGCCGTTTCCGGTCAACCTTGGATCGGAGGCCTCAGTCCGATGAACGGCCTCGTCCAAACGGCGCGCGAGCTGTCCGCGACCGCGCTGCCGGCCGAGTTGGAGGCCTTGGCGCCGCCGCCCCTGCTGCTGCCGGGCGAACACCTCGACCAATACCACGCGCTGCGGCAGGCGATCTTCGCCGACCTTGCGCCGCAATCCGCCATCGAGTGGCTGCTTGCAATCGATGTCGCCGAGCTATCCTGGGGCATCCAGCGCTACCGCATGTTGCGGCACAAGCTGCTTGAGACTTATCGCCAAAAAGGCGATTGAAGCGGCGCTGCGTCGCATCGATCTGGTCGGGATCAATTCCGAGTTTGAAACGGAGGCCGAGTCCTACACCCGGCAGAACGCATTGAGCTGGCGACTTGATCCGGTCGCGGCGGCCGAGATCGACGCGCGGCTTGCGACCTTTGGCTTTGACCAACACGCCATCACCACCGAAGTCTACGTGCAGGCGCGCGAGGTCCTGGTCCTGTTCGAGGGGCTGCTCAACGCCGCACAAACCAGGCGCATGCTGCTCCTTCGCGAGATCAGGAATCAGCGCTTCGGAGGTGGACCGATGCGACAGCTACGTTGAAAGCCAGATCGAGCGTCCAATGCGAGCCTTCCATTCCGGCTCGCACTCAAGCTTTCAGTCTGATCGCCAAGGCTGAAACCGAGTTGCGAAGCAACACTGGAGCATTAGCTGAACACATGAACGCGAAGGCGCACAGCACTCGCGATCATGTGTCGAACACTTCGAAAAGTGGCCGGCGACCTCCCCCATTGGTTTAGGGACGTTCGCTCACTTCACCATTTGATCCATCGGGGTAGTCACACCCGCGAACCTTCCAATCCGCCTTATTAGTGATGTCGCGGCTTACGCAGAGCCGCCGCTTCCAGGGCATCTGCCAGCAATTCGAGCCAATGCGCCGCTTCCCGTATTCTGTCTGGTGCAGGTCGCTCACCTCGCTCGAAGGGCCGGTAAAGCGCGACGGTTTCCGTCGACAGCGATGAGGCCTCGATAAGTGCTTGCACAGCCCCGATAGCTTCAAGTGGCCGGGGTGTCTCGCCTGCTATAGGCTGCGGCATGCATTCTCGCTTGCTCGTGACCAATTTAAGCGGTGCAGCCAACGGTTTCGGCTCGGGTGTAACAACTTGGTATGGTGCATTGAGGCGAACGATTTCCTTGGTGACGTGTACAGTGACCGTTCTTGCCGGACTGACTACCGGTTTCGCAGGCTGCGAAACCGGCGCGAGCATCGACAAATGAGACGCGCACCCGCGCCATGACCACCGATCCTCGTTCTGCATGAAAAATCGGCGGGCCGCGGTGACGTGCCGACCAATGAGAATCAGTGCGCAGCGATCGTCCTTGCCGATCGACCGGAGACCAGCTTGTTCGATCCATGCATGGAATGCTTGATCGCTCGGCAATTTGCTGCGAGCCCTACAGAATGCGGCAGCCAACTCAAACGTGCCCGCAATAAATTCTGTTCGCCCTTCTTTGGTGCGCTCGTGTGCGCGCTTGGCGCTACGCGCGAGCGCCTGAAGTTGTGCTTTAGTCGTCATGACCATTTCCCTTCGTCGATCGGCCTCGCGACAGCCAACAGGCCGCCTGCAGACGCAGCTGTGATGTAAGGTGAAATGGTCGTGGCCTTCTTTGCGCTGGCTTTGGTGCTGGACGCTGGGCCGGTTCGGCCTGGTCTCGGACCTTATCGCTCGGGCTGGTGAGGGACACCGCTACGCACGACCGACGCACAGCTTGGCCTCAATGCGCGTTGTCGTCAAAACTGCGAGCGTAACTTGTGAATCCGATTGAGCAACCCTATGCCGACGACCGCTACACCACCGGGACGAGATTTAAGCACAAAGCGCAGGGCGTGCTTTCCCCCTTCCTTGCCGTAATTCTAACAACCGGCGGTGCACAAGTAGACCGCAAGATTGCAGCTCGAAGTGTTAGATGGGCACGTTCCGCGGCAAACATATGCTCGTTCGCCTCTTTGGAATCGTCGCCGAAAGTTCTTGGTCTCATTTTTCATCATTAATTCACCATTTAAATCGATTATTTAAATAGAATTAAATGCATGGAGCGGCACAAGTTGAGGAGGAAGCATGACGGTTCTCTCTCATGATCCTTGGAGGCCTAGTACTCGGATTCATCGTTCTGAAAAATGTTTCGAAGGTGTGTTGGTTCATGTTGTTGGTACTCCTCGAAAAGCAGTCGCAATCGAGTATTCCTGACGGACGACATCCGTACGTCCAGGGCGCGATCGCCCAACGCGACGGCGATCGGATCGACTGCAGCGGCAAGGGGGCACCCCACGCAACTGGCGGCGTTTACGAGTACTTTATGCCCGAGAACGCATCAGGTTCGATATTCACCAATACCTCGCCGGTCGTGATTTCGGGATCTCCAAGATCGAGGTCATGCAGACTTGCCTGAACAAACTCCAGTATCTTAGCGTTTGCTGCATTTGCGCTTTCGCGGTCCTCGAATATCATCACGGCGACACCAACGCCGTCGCCCCCATCCAGCAGGTAGTAAGATCTGAATCCTTGCGATTGCCTTAGGATCTGACCGATGCCGCTCTTGGCGCGGCGGGCAGCGTCCGCAACCGAACGAACCTTGGTGTACTTGCGAATGACTATGTACATGAGGCCACCACGCGTTACGGTTGCCGCCCGACGCATCAAAGCATAGCGGTCCCAGTTGGACTAGGCTCTGCTTCCAGGATGGATCACAAACGTCGATCGGCGGGGCGCGCGACGCGCCTTCCTCCAGTGAGCCGACCTCGCGCCGCAAGCGGGGCGAGGTGCTGAGGCTCAGGACTCGTCGAACTTGAACGACACGTTGAGCTTGGCGCGATAGGCCTCTACTTTTCCCTTCGCATCCAATTGCATATCGAGTTTGACGACCTCTGCAATGCGAAGATCTCGGAGAGATTTTGCAGCTTGCTCGACCGCATTAGCGGCCGCCTTCTCCCATGAGTCGCTGCTGGTACCGATCAGTTCAATGACCTTGTAGACGCTATCAGGCATGTCGTCCTCCTGTTCGGTATGAAGCAGGAAGCAGGTGCTCCCTGCCATTGTGAAATCTAGGAAGTCGGAAAAAGGCGCTCATAGCCCTCAGCGGAAGTATGGATGTGCCCTCGTTTCGTCCGCGGCCTAATAGCACGCCCTGTTCCCGCGAGTTCCGATTTCGCGGACTGGCCAGCAGTAGTATGATGAAGGTCACTAAGCCAATTCTGAGGGAGGGAATCATGACGAACCTGGCCTCCTCGACGAACTCCGACGTCAGAGCCGAAGTTACCGGAGCTTATGCCGCGTGGGATACGGCGTTCAACAAAGCTGACGCCAAAGGGGTCGCCACAGCGTACGTTTCAAACGCGAAAGTGTTACCACCAACGCATCAGGTTATATCGGGTCCGGAAGAAATCGAGAAATTCTTTGCTGGGCTGTTTTCAGGCGGATTCACTGATCACAAACTAACGATTATAGATGCGGGTGGAGACGAGAAGGTCGTCTACAGTACCGCAAAATGGACGGCCAACGGCAAGGGACCGGATGGGAGCCGCCAAAGTGCCGGCGGCATTGCCACCCATGTGTTCGAGCGTCAAGCGGATGGCTCACTGAAGCTGAGGTTACATACCTTCAACTGAACTCGCCGTCGTATCGCTTGGCGCCGCGCGAGGAGACGTCGCGTGGATATAGCCGAATGGCTTCGCAGTATTGGGCTGGAGCGCTACACTCGCGCTTTCCAGGAAGCCGAAGTCACGCCTGATGTCCTGCACGACCTGACTGAAGCCGATCTGCGAGAACTCGGCTTGCCGCTCGGGCCGCGCAAGACCGTATTGAAAGCGATTCAGGCGCGCATGTCATCGATCGCTTCCGTCGCCAGTGATGCTGGTGAGCCAACTGAACGGACAAGGCCGTCACTGCCCTCAGAGGCGGACCGTCGGCAGCTTACGGTCATGTTCGTCGACTTGGTCGGTTCCACCGCGCTCGCCTCAGGGCGCGACCCCGAGGAGCTGAGTGACCTCATGCAGGCCTACCACAACGCCGTGGCGGGCGAGATCGCCCGGTTCGAAGGCCACATAGCCAAGCTCCTGGGCGACGGCGTTCTCGCGTATTTCGGTTGGCCGCGGGCGCATGAAGATGAGGCGGAGCGTGCCGTCCGCGCCGGGCTTCGAGTGACCAAGGCGGTCGCCTCCCTTACCCAGCCGGGCGGTGTAGCGCTTGCCGCGCGCGTCGGCATTGCAACCGGTCTCGTCGTAGTCGGCGAACTGATAGGCGAGGGAGAGGCTCGCGAGCGCGCCGTGATCGGCGAAACCCCGAACCTGGCTGCCCGACTGCAGAGTCTGGCCGAGCCCGGTGATGTGGTGATCGCCGAGTCAACGCGCCGCCTGCTGGCCGAAGCCTTCATTTACCAGGACCTCGGCACAGTGCCGCTCAAAGGTTTCCCGGAGCCGGTGCAGGCCTGGCTTGTCAGTGGTGAGGGCGCAGCCGAGAGTCGGTTCGACGCCCAGCACGGCATGGCAACGACAGCGCTCGTCGGACGAGACCAAGAACTTGCATTGCTCCTGGAGCGCTGGGAGCAGGCGAAAGAGCGAGAGGGACAGATTGTCCTGCTCGGCGGCGAAGCAGGCATTGGCAAGTCCCGGCTCGTGCGGGCGCTGCGCGACCACCTCGCAGGTGCGCCGCACACGCCACTGAGCCATTTCTGTTCTCCGTTCCATACCAGCACCGCCTTGTATCCTGTCATTGGGCTCCTTGAGCGGGCAGCAGGAATACGACGGGAGGACGCTCCCGAACAACAGCTCGATAAACTCGAGGCCATGCTCGCTCTTGCCACAAACGACGTGCATGAGAGCGCGCCGGTTCTTGCGGACCTCCTGGCAATCCCGACGGGCGAGAGATACTCGCCACTTGCACTTAGCCCACACCAGAAGAAGGAGCGAACGTTCCAGGCTCTCCTGGAGCAGATACAAGGCCTGGCGGCAAGGCAGCCGCTGCTCGCCGTCTACGAGGATGTTCACTGGGCAGACCCTACCATGCTCGAACTCCTCGACCGGGCCGTTGACGAAGTGCAGCAACTCCCGATTCTGATCATCATCACCTTCCGGCCTGAGTTCGTTCCGCGCTGGGCAGGTCATGGACACGTGACGGCGCTCTCTTTAAGCCGACTAGGCCGCAGGCAAGGGGCGAGTGTCGTTGACCGGATCACTGGCGGCAAAATACTTCCACAAGAGGTGCTTGAGCAGATTCTGGCTAAAACTGATGGCGTGCCGCTGTTTGTCGAGGAACTCACCAAGGCCGTCCTCGAATCCGGGCTGCTCAAAGACCGGGGCAGCTACTATGAGTTGATTGGTCCTTTGCCGCCCCTAGCGATCCCGACGACGCTCCAGGACTCGTTGATGGCTCGCCTCGATCGATTGGCGCCGGTAAAGGAAGTCGCCCAGATCGCGGCATGCATTGGGCGCGAATTCGGACACGAGCTTCTAAGATCGGTAACGGCGCTCGACGAACACGCGCTGCAGCGTGCTCTCAATGATCTAATGACAGCGGAACTCATATTCCGCCGTGGAGCACCTCCGGATACTGGCTACAGCTTCAAACATGCGCTGGTCCAAGACATCGCGCATGAGAGCCTCTTAAAGAGCAAGCGGCAGCAGATCCATGCTCGCATCGCTGCAGCTCTCGAAGAACATTATCCTGCCCGTGCAGAAGCTGAGCCGGAGACGATCGCTTTGCACCTCACGCAGGGGGGACTGGCGGGAAAGGCGGTCGGCTATTGGCTGCGGGCGGGCCGGATTGCCGCGGGGCGTTCCGCCAATCTCGAGGCGATCGCTCATCTCACAAGAGGGCTGGATGCACTCAAGTCGAATCCAGAAGGGCCGGAGCGCGATCGCCAGGAACTCGCCCTGCAAACGGCGATCGGAGGTCCGCTGATTGCCATTCACGGATACACGGCTCCGCAGCTTGGCACGGCCTTCAGCAGGGCCCATGCACTCTGCTATGAACTCGATGACACGGATGCCTTGTTCGCCACCCTTAGCGGCAAGTTTGTTTTCCACTTCGTGCGAGGCGACTTTGGTGCCATGCAGAGCCTTGTCGCCGAGGCCCAGCGCGCTGCCGAGCGCACGGGGGACACGGCGCTCAAACTAGCTACGCATCGTTTGGCGGCGCTCACCGCCATGCACGCCGGCGACTTTCTTACCGCGCGCTTAGAGCTCGAAGCGATCGTGAGGCGCTATCAGCCGGATACGCATCGGCCGCCACCTGTCCACTATGTACATGACCCGAAGGCCTCGGCGTTACCCTACCTGGCGATCGTGCTTTGGATACTTGGCTATTCCGAACAGGCGCAGAGGGCCAGCCGCGCGGCGTTTGAATACGCTGCGGAGTTAAATCAAACGAACCTTACGGCGCACGTGCAGGTCTATGGCGGAGCGGGGCCTGCGGAGCTGATGGGTGACGTGGCGGGTGTGCATGCGCACGCTGAAGCCATCATCGATCTCGCTGATCAGCACAGTTTGAATTATTGGCGCTTGAGCGGTCTCATCCTGCGGGGTTGGGCAATGGCCCAAGAAGGTAACGCGGAGGGCGGCCTCGCCCTCATGCGCCTCAGTCTGAACGAGAGGGCCAGGCTCGGAGCCAGTTGGTACCAGGTCCGGTACTTGTGGATGCTCGCGGCGATGCACCACCAGTTAGGTGACGACGAAAACGGGCTGGCCACCCTGGCCGAAGCGAAGGCCATTGCTGCGCGCAACGAAGAACATATGTGGGAGGGGGAGCTTGCATGCATGGAGGGCGAACTGCATCGCACTCGTGGTGCTCCAGCTGAGGAGGTCGAGAACTACTTGCAAGCTGCGCTCAAGATTGCCCAAAGCCAAAGCGCGAAATCCTTTGAATTACGTGCGGCCATGAGTCTGGCTCGGCTTTGGCGCGACCAGGGCAGGAAGGCCGACGCGAGAGGCCTCCTTGGTCCCGTCTACGGCTGGTTTACGGAAGGGTTCGAAACATCAGACCTTCGTTCTGCCAAAGCACTCTTGGAGGAAATCGCTGAAGTTTAACGTCACGTGTTCAGCGGTGCACCATTCGCATGTTCCGGGGCTTCCGGTGGACCGAAGCTTCTGCTGAGGCTCGCGCAATCTGGAAAACTAAATTGGTTGTTGGTGGGCACCCGGGCCCGCACTCGTGATCGTACTAGCAAGACCCAAGAGGGTGCGGCAGCGCGAGAAGCGGTAAAAAGAGCAGGTACTTCGTTGAGGGCTGCTCTGCTGGGAAGGGCTTTAACGAGGCAGAGCGCGTCTTCAGATCGATGGAACAAGATCACTTGGATGCGCTGATGGTACCGGAGCCGACTCAATTGGCTTTGAACACGACGCCGATGCGAGTATCACTGG
The DNA here is from genome assembly GCF_052871955.1 of Bradyrhizobium sp. CAR08. Taxonomy (NCBI): domain Bacteria; kingdom Pseudomonadati; phylum Pseudomonadota; class Alphaproteobacteria; order Hyphomicrobiales; family Nitrobacteraceae; genus Bradyrhizobium; species Bradyrhizobium sp. CAR08. Next base: position 4,192 of record NZ_JBIXJX010000012.1, on the reverse strand, counting down.
ACCAAACGAGACGACAATCTCTGATGATACGGTCTCTTTCCAACATCATCTTGAATGTGGGAGCCATGTGCAGCTTCGTCGATAACTCGATCCCAGCACCGTCCTCCGAGATATTGAACACGCGGCAACGTCGGCTGCCGCCATCTCCAAAAATGTAGGCGGCTAAGTCGACCTCCGAACGATCGATCTTCCGGCGATCCGACATGATTATCCTTGAGTTGACGCGGCTGTCTCGGGTCGTTCATCGCCGAAGCTATTTCAAGCAGTCTAAACTGCCTCGCGATCCGTGTTGCCAAGCCCGACCGCTCTTTGGCCAGCTCTCTCTCATAGTCGGATACGTCGTGTCCGTCTCGCTGATGTCACGGCGATCTCCTTGGTCGGACTGATCACGCGCAGAAAAGCGCCATTTTGCATGCCCAATACTTACAGATCGTTACACGGGCACCCTGGACGCCGTATCTTGGGTCGACGTTACACGTGCCCCCCGGTTTGCAAGCGCGAGTCAGGCGACGTTCACGGCTCCTCCTGAACTTATCGTTTACGATCTTGACGTACGATGACGCTCCGCAGCGCTTTTGCTGGCATGATCGATGTCCAACAATCGACAAGAGATCCGCCCGTGGTCACCCGAAGAAGAAGCGCGACTGCTTGCGCTACACGATGAGGGCATGACTGCGACCGAGCTCGGCGAGCGCTTGGGTCGCAGTCGCCAGGCCGTCTACGGTCGGTTACAACGTTTCCGCAAGCAGCGAGGGCGAACAAGCCGAAGGAGCGGACACGCCTTCCCGCAATGGATCGGATAGCCGAGAGTCCTCCGCCGCCCTCCCCATCTTCGCGTCCTTGACTGCAGCCGCAACGCGAGGTGACGCCCCTCCTGCTGGACACAGGTGCTGCCATCCGGCGTGCGCCTGTACGACTGCCCAACTGTAAGCGGTGGTTTGGCGAGATGCCGGCTGCCATAATTTGCCTGACGCGGCGTCTTTTGCAGGATCGCAAAAATCGGCAGCAGGGTCGAAATGGTCCGATCCGAGGCTCCTAAAAGTTCGGCGATTTGGTCCGCAGAGGACGACGAGATGCTTTTCAGATGCGCGCGAGCGGAGCGTCACTCAGCGACATTGCAGCAAAACTCGGCCGTAGCCAGGCATCGGTCGAAGCTCGGTACTCCAAACTAAAGAAGCAGATCAAATTGCGTGGTCGTTCCTAAAACCTTACGCTCTGCCTCCGGCGTGAGCGCGGGCGAAAACTTCGGCTTCTGCAAGCGCGAGGCCGAACGTTCCGCTACGCCTCGTTGGCCGCCGGTTTGGACATTGTCCGTAAGACCCTAAGCCAGCAGGAGATCGCCACGATCCAGACCACCCGGATCGAACAACCAACCGGGCAGATTCACCTCACCACCCTGCTTGCCCAGGCTTCGGGGGAGTGGATCTCCTCGGACCTTCCGGTCTGCGCCTCTAAGGAGGTCGAAGCGCCGCATCGGATGGGGGCCGCGCCGACCTATGCCCTGTTTGCCCTTGTCGGAATCGCCGGCGAGGACGATTTGGATGCCCCCGACCTAATGACCAGGTCTCCCGCCGTCGAGCCACAGATCGCGCCAGCACCGAAAGGAAAGCCGCTCAAAGGCGTCCTGAACCGCTCTCCCGTCCTGCCGCCTGACCGTTCCGCCGAGCTATTGGATCGGCTCTTGCGTGAGCTTGCCGTGCGGGAAGGCGGCGACGACCTGCTCGCCTGGGCCAAGATCAGCCTCCCGTTCAAGAACACCCTCCTAGAGGCGGACGTCCGCGTTCTCGAGGCCGCCTACCAGAAGAGGGTCGAGGAAGCCGCCCTTCCAGGTCTCGATATAGCTGCAACCGTCGATGGTAGCGGTCAGACAGCGCGAGGTTGAGCGGCCCGCCAACGCCTCGTCCGAAGCAGAGGGCCTCGCCTTCCCGAAGGAGCCGCCTCGGAGACGAAGCAAGGATCACCTCGGCTTCATTAGCAGCCGGGGTTGTCTGGTCTGCCAGAAGACTGCCCCTGATGCGCACCACTTGAAGTTTGCTCAACCGCGGACCTTGGGGCGCAAAGTCGGCGACGAGTTCACCGTCCCGCTGTACCGATCCCATCACCTATCCCTGCACCGGCACGGAGACGAAAGAGCCTGGTGGACCAATCTGCAAATTTCACCATTGCCCATTGTGAAAGAACTTTGGGATGCCAGTCCCGTCCACCTGATGAACGGAGCAAACGTCACAGCAGCGACGGGGTCGGAGGCGCGAGGTCAATGAATGGTCCTGTCAGCCTACCTCCGGGTCAGTCGACGAGCGTCTTGCAGTCTGAGTTCGAGACCCTGTGTCCACTGCATCAGCTTTTGCCCGGAGAGAACATCGACCAGTATCACGCTCTTCAAGCCGCCATCTTCCGCGATCTCGGTCCGCAATCTGCCATCGAATGGCTGCTCGCCATCGACACCGCAGAACTCTCCTGGGAGATGCAACGCTACCGGATTCTGCGGCATAGGCTCCTGAACACCTACCGCCACAAGACGATCGAGATGACGCTTCGCCGCATCGACGTGGTGGGCATCGCCCCGGAATTCCAGGATACAGCCGAAGCTTACACCATCTATAACGCGCTGGATTGGCAACTGAATGCTTCTGCTGCGACCGATATCGAAGCCCGTCTTCGATCGTACGGCTTTGATCAACATGCCATCAGCATGGAGGTTTATTTCAGGCGCGCGAGATCCTCGTTTTGTTTGAATCGCTTCTAAATGGAGCCCAGCTTCGACGGCTAATGCTGCTGAAGGAGATTAACAATCTTAGACGCTCGACAAACGGTGGATCTTAGTCACTTTGCTAGCGGCAACGGCGAGCCAAGGCCGTCAAAATCCCCTGGCAACCAGATGAGCTTCGCGCCAAGGCTATTAGTATCCACCGCAAGCCGACGCGACGGCACCTGGGCAAACGGCTGAAGCCACCCGGGGCTTGTGCCGAGGCGGCAAGCACTATCCAGCTATTGATGACCAAGTCGTCTTTGACATCAGACGCCTGCAGGACGCTGTTACAATCCTCCAGCGGCTAGCGAACCATCTATCTCTTGTCACCAGCAGTGACGCTCATTGAGCGGTCTCGCCAGCGACGCTGGCCAGCGCGTGCGATTGATCAGAGCGCTCGATAGTTCCGGTACACGGAGGGCGCGTCACAGGCCCAACTGGCCGCGCAAAGTGTCACGCTCCTCGAGCAGTTCTTGGAGTCGTTGAGCAATGTCAGATTGCGTCTCCTGCCACTCGATACGATCCTCAGCAGTCCACAGGTAAACCTCGCGATTGAAGCGGTCTTTCTCGGCCCTATCAAATTCCACATACAGTTTGATGTCCCGCTCAACTTGTTCCAGTTTTTCCCGGAGAGTTCTTGGCATCAGCCGTTCCTTCGGCTTCGCCCTCTAGCCCGATTCGATCTTCGCCATACTCGACGCGATCATCAATGGTGTTCTTTCGCTCAGGAGCACGGAGTGAGCGCACCGCTCGTAAAGGTTATTGCGTAAGATTTTCGTCATCCGCGATCTGCTTGACCGCGGCGGCCTCAGACTTAGGCACACCATCTGCCTTCGCGCAGGGGACTGGAAATGCGATAAGCCGCGGAGATTCATCATAAACTCCGCGTCCGCTGGCGCATCCAATCCTCGCTGGGGATCCTTGCCAACGCAAACAGCGCGAATGCGCTGCGGAGCCACCGCCAGCGTCTACCAAGCCCTGCCCCATAAAGCCAGCCGCCGCTCAGGAACACACTTGCATAAAAGCGACGCCTGATCGATCGCGGCCTACCAGCGAAGAAGACTGGGGCAAACGGCTCGCCCTTCCCGATCCCAATCCAGGAAGAGCCGCTATCGCTGCACGCAGCCCGAAGCGGGCTCGGAGCCGATCGAAGAGCGAGGGTTTGGCCCGCGCGACCCGCGGCACGGGAGAGGGCACTAGGGGTCCCGAGGATGGTCGCGAACTCTCCGTTCTTGAGGTATGCTGCCCCTAAATATCGTAAGCAAAATTGAACCCGCCGGCTGAAGCGTTCAGTTGCGGCAATCTCTTTCACTCAAGACCTTTGATAGTCGTCTTCAATCCGGATGATGTCGTCTTCCCCGAGATAGCTTCCCGTCTGGACCTCGATCAGCTCCAGCATGATTTTACCGGGATTCTCCATCCGGTGTACCGCGCCCATCGGGA
>NZ_JBIXJX010000011.1:0-292556 GCF_052871955.1 Bradyrhizobium sp. CAR08 | reverse complement strand
CGGTAGAGATAGGAATTGCTGCCGCTGCCCATCAGCTGCGCCAGCACGTCGAGGGCCGCGCTTTCGCCGGCCGCAGCCGTGGTCGCCGAGGGCACTAGGTAATAGCGTCGCAAGCCGGGTTGCTCGACGCGCGGATCGGCCAGGGTCACGGTGCGCGGCGCCGCGGGCTCCGGCTCTTGCGGGCGGACGCGGCGCGCCGGGATCGCGGGCTGGGCCGGGATGGACCCGAAATTGCGCTCGACCAGCGGGCGGATGTCGGCGGGCTCGACGTCGCCGGCGATCACCAGGATCGCGTTGCTGGGCGCATAGAAGCGACGGTAGAAGGCGAGCGCATCCTCGCGATCGAGCTTCTCGATCTCCTGGTGCCAGCCGATCACCGGCCGGCCGTAGGGATGGTTGAGATAGAGCGCGGCCATGATCTGCTCGTTCAGCCGCGCGTCCGGATTGTTGGCGACGCGCATGTTGAATTCTTCCAGCACGACCTCGCGCTCGGGCCGCACGTTCTCATCCTTCAGGATCAGGCCGGTCATGCGGTCGGCTTCGAAGTCCATCATCCGCGCGAGCTGCTCGCGCGGCACGCGCTGGAAATAGGCGGTGTAATCGAGGGAGGTGAAGGCGTTCTCGTTGCCGCCGATCCGCCCCACGGTCTGCGAGAATTCGCCGGCCGGATGGTTGGCCGTTCCCTTGAACATCAGGTGCTCGAGGAAGTGCGCGAGCCCGGACTTGCCCGACTTCTCGTCGGCGGAGCCAACCTTGTACCAGATCATCTCCGTCACCACCGGTGTGCGGTGATCGACGATCACCACGACTTGCAGGCCATTCTGAAGCGTGAAGCTCGCTGGTCGTTCCCAGCTGTGTGTGATCTGGGCAAGAACGCTCCTGTTCGCAGGAACGCCGCCGGAACTAGGATCCTGACTATTTTCCGCTCTATATTCGACCGCCGGCGCGGTAGGGGTCATCGAGGCCAGGGCAAAAGTGGCCGCGCCAATCAATGTCAGGGACCTGGAATTTTTCATGTGATGGCCTTTGGTCAGTGGAGATCCACGTTCTGCAGCGGACATCGCGACAAAGCAGGTGAGCCGCACGCCGTGGTAAGCAGCGGAGCAAATGTCGGGCCAATCTCGTGACTCTTCTGCGCACCGGCCGGCGCAGTCAGCTGGGCGCAAGCGCGGCGCAAAGCGTGTCTTCTCTTCGAAAGCCAACCCGCACTCTGTTTGGTATCCGCGAAACATGTTGCGAACACGACGTTGCACACACGACAACTCGCTGCCTCGCCGTTGCCCCACTTTTCTGAGCACCCCTGCACGACTTCGTTTCGAAGGGCCTCGAACGGCTGGTCGCAGTGTGCCGACCCAAGGCTATTAGGAAACGATTTCCATGCCTCTTTACCCACACGGCTCTTTCGCGCGTCAGGACACGAGCCCGAACATGTCGAGCAACTGACGATCTAGCTGAGAGGGATCGTCGAGCAGCTCAGCGGCTACACCACAAGAGAATTGGAGCGTGCGCACCAGCTCAGGAATCAGAGTTTCGGGTTTAAGCCGCGTCAGCCGCGCGTGCTTTAGACGGGGTGCGACCCTGTCCACAGTCGATCCGCATCATAGACGATATGGACGCAGTGCCCGCGACCCAGCGGCGGCATAGTCTGCGGTGGGCAACGGCGTCTTCGAAACGTAGATTGATGGCCATCAAGCGAGTAAGCACGGCCCAGTCGCCGTCTTCAAGATAGCTGATCACATGGCCGTAGCCCCGGATGGGTCCGCTTCACTACCAGAGGTCCTGATCTATTAGAAAACGTGCATTTTTTAAGGGTTTGTGAATGGCGAACGAGTGCCTCGCCGGGAAGGCGATTGAGAGGTCCTCCGCAAGAACGGTCTCGTTTGGATGCTTCAGAAGGGAGCGATAGTCCCCGGGAAGAAGGGGCGTTTCAACGACGCTCTCGAAAGCGACGCGCTATGGACTTGCTGCGACAGTGGACTCCCGAGTGTAATGGACTCACAGCGCCGAAACCTTCTTAGGTGCGTATAGTTTGCCCGCGCGAATATGGCGAGTTGTCGCCTGAACACTTCATCGCTAAAGAGCACTGTCTTCGATTACGCTGAGGGGTGGCGGGCCCGTAAGGTCCGGCTGACTGCGTCGATCGGCAGGCTGAGGAGCGATGGCAGACTGAAGCTTGACCTCGAGGGATTTCCGTACCAGTCGACGGACGAAATGCCGCAACCGAAGCTGCCCCAGCTCATCAACTGCATTCGCCGGCCGGCAACTGCAGCCCGCGTGAGCGCGTCGAGCGCGCTCGTATTGCGATATATCCCCATACCCATGGAACGGACGAACGGTCAGCTGGCCCATGCGAGGTCGCGCCCGAGTTGGCAACTGCCGGCTTCACGCAAGTAGGACAGGTTGGATGTTGGCGTTCCCTACCAGCTTGTATCTGACCACTGACTCGTCGACATCGCGGAAGAAAGCTAATTCAAGCAGGTAGTGTGTGGGTCTGACAGTTTGTTGGACACACCCGGGCGCAGGCGCTGCAGCCGATGCAAGCGCCTTCGTCCTTCAACACCATGACTTTTTTTTCGAGCTCATCGTCCTCCTCATCGAGATCGATGATTTCGCCATCCTCGCATAGCCCCTTCAGCGTCATAACCTCGCGGCCGCAAACCTTGTAGCAGCGGCCGCAGCCGATGCACTTCTTGGGATCGATAGAAACCAGGTAGTCCGGCCTCCAATTGCGACCGTCGCGGGTCCTGAATGACATTGGCTTCGGGTCCGTTATGCTTTTTCAAGCGCTTGGAGATGTTGACGCTTGCTTTCGAGCTCGCTGAAGGCAGCGTGGGCGTTGTGGGCCACGCTCAGGATCGAGGACCAGTTGACCGGCAGCTCCTCGGAGAGGTCGTGGAGGTCCATCTTGGCTTGGGTCGCTTTGGCCGACAGTTTCTTTATTTCCGCTTTCAGGCTTTCAACATCGCTCATGCTTGCCTCAATAATTTGCCACTTCCGGAAACTTACGGATTATCTCAACGCCACTGTTGACGAATTTGTCGCCTTGATCAGCGAGATCAGAGAGATGGCCGAAACCAAAGCGATGTACGTCGCGCAGCTGCTTGCTCACGACAACGAGCCGGCCGCCGATCAAGACGATCCGACCGAACCCTTCGTTGTGCATCTTCAGCATTGGGGAGATCATCACTCCGGTCGCCTTCTCGATCGAGAGCGCAACCGCGTGAAAGAACAGCTCCAGCCGCCATGTCGTCTCGGGGGCGGGATTGCCGACGATCGGCAGCGCACGGCGCTTGCGCTTATCGAGAACGTAGGGTTCGAGCAAATCGAGATCCTCCTTGCCCTCCCAGGCACCGTGGGAGTCCTGGGCGCGCCAGATCTTGACGAGCTCTTTCAGAAATGGCCGCTCCGCCGCCGCGGGGGCTGGAGTGACTTCGGACGTATCTCCCATCCTCGTTCCTTCAGGTTTCGAAATCCACTGTACGTTCCGGGTCTTTGGCGAGCAGCTTCCGCAGCCAGGGCGGCGGCGAGCCCTTCAGCACGGTTTCGAGTTTGACGCAAAGTTCGTCGATGGGCTCTGGTTGCAGCACCTTCATCGGATGGATCTTGCTCGCGACCACTCGTGCAGCACCCGAGCCGCCGATCGCCGCAACATAGAGGATTGCGCAGTCCCTGATCGCCTCGATCTTGGGCGCTAGCTTATCCTCATTGCCGTCTTCCGTGAGGTCACCACCGAACTGGATCGCCTCAATAAACCGATGCCCCTCCGGGCTGACCTCGTAGATCGCGATGTTCTTGGCCCAGCCGAAGTGCGCATCGACATGCTTCAAGTCCTGAGTGGCAAATGCAACTTTCATCCGTGTTGTTTTCTCTCCCTGCTCAATGCAACCGAGGCGAAACGACCTGCAGGCCAGAGTTGGTGAATCGCCAGCTGTCAGGCGTCGGCCGATGGTTGATCTCTCGGTCGGTGATAATGAGATTGGCGATGTCAAAGATCAGGTCGCGCGTGCCGCGATAACCAACCATTGTGAGGTGCGCAGCGCCAAGGCGATCGAACATGGGAAAGCCCACCCGGAAGAATGGAACATTGAGTCGCGAAGCCGCCTGGCGACCATGTGAATGGGAAATCAAAAGGTCGCAGTCACGCGTCCTGGCAAGCTCTTCAAGATCCTCCAGATCGCCGATCAGGACGTCCTCGGTCCTGACTCGCTGCAGCACCGGTGAGTTCGTCGTCGTCACCGCAGCAGTGACCTGCGCCCCCATCTCATGGAGCGAGCTGGAGAGATCAAATAGCAAGTCCGGCTCGGCGCCGATCGCGAGCTTGCGGCCGCCGATATGGAAATGAGCATCCAGCATGGCGTCTGCCAGCTGTCCACGCTGCCGGCGATACTTCGAGGGTACTGACCGGCCAGTGATCTGGCTCAAGAACGCCATAAATTCGTCGTTTGGGATAAGGCCACAGAGCCGCTCGAATAGACGGAACGGCGCGCCTGTCCGCACCTGCATGGTCTCGGCCGCACGGCGCATTTGCGCGCCGATCGCGATCGTCCAGGCCACCTGCCCCATGGTCGCAATTTCGTCCACTCCAATCCCCCCGATCGTAGTCGGCGTGAATTCGTCGGGGATGTGGCCGTCCAGCGAACCTGCAAGGTCCGGCAGGAAGGAGGGCTTGAGACCGAAATCCTCAAAGATCGTGCGAAGCTCGTCGAGGTCGCCGGGCGTGAGGTGGCACCCAGGTAGCACGTTAACGCGGGACGCATCGCGCGGTCTCGCTGGGTCGAACGGAGTCACAAGCACCTCGATCATCCGCGCCACCGTCTTGCCCCAGCCATCCTGCAAGGCATCCTTGAAATCCGGAGTCGAGACGTAGACAAGGGGGAGCTTTTCGAGCTGCCGGTGCTTCTGTCGGATCAACCGGATGAAGGCTTCGACGTCATCGCCGTTGGTTTCGGTGACCCCAGTTGAATTGATGCCAATGATCTCGGGCTCGATGCGATTGTAGATGTTGAGGATTGCCTGTTCGAGATTCTCGTGGCCGCCGAGCACGGTCGCAACCTCGCTCATAGCAGTTGTCTGCATCGGCACGGCTTCATTGAAATGGCGCACGAACAGCGTCAGCCCAAAGGAGGCGCAACCTTGCGGGCCGTGCAAAAGCGGCATCGCGCCGCGCAACCCCATGAAGGCAAACGAGCCGCCGATCGGCTGACTCATCTTGAGCGGATTGACCGAACAGGCTTTCTTCGAGGTAGTGACGATCGCCATGTCCCCTACTCCGCCGCCTGCAATGCCAGCGGCTGGAGATCGGACGGAATGTCCTTACAAACAATGCACCGCCCGCTGGAACTGGTGCACGGCTTGTTGGGCTCGGCGAGCTTCGGGCCATGCGCCGCAATCGCGCTCTCACCCTCGCTGACCTCAGCTTGATTGGAAAAACTTATCGCCCTGACGCCGTTCCTGCTCGGATCCCGAACTGGATCCGCGGCTTGCGCATGCATCTGGGCAGCCGTCCTTGCTTGAAGATTCCGGTCGAACTCATCCCATGGCGCGGCTTGGCGGAGCTGATCCCATATCGGATTGTAGAGCGCCTTCTCGATCTCCTCCATGAGCTTGAGAATCCCGACATAGCCCATATAGGCGTGGCAGCGCTCCTGGTTGATATCGAGCCACGGCATCGCCGCCTTTAGTGCGACGAATTGCGACTTGCCGCCCGAGAGCATGATATCGGCTTTTGCGTCCTTGAGCATCTTGTAGATCTCGCGAGGCGACATGTCCTCGATCATATGGGCGTCCTGGCCCATTAATTCCTTGATACGTTCCTTGTCCTTCTTGGTCGATTTCTTCACGGACGTGCCGACGATCTCGAGCCCGGCCTCCTGCAAGGCGGCCACCATCGACCAGGATTTCACACCGCCGGTGATGAGAACAACCCTCTTGCCGGCAAAGTGCGGCTTGAAACGTTCAATCGCAGCCCAGGCCTTGGTCTCTTCGCGTGCGATCAGGGCTTGCGTGCGTTCCATCAGCTCAGCCGGCGCGCCACTTTCGATCAGCATGCGCGCGATCTGGCGGAGTGAATCGCTGGTATCCTCAATACCGTAGAAGGAGCCTTCAAAAAACGGGATGCCGTAGCGCTGCCTCATCTTGCGTGCGACGTTGATCATTGCCCTTGAGCAAACCATCATCGCGGCTTTGGCCCGGTGCGAATAAGCGACCTCGCGATACTTGCCGTCCCCCGAGATGCAGGACAGGATCCGGATTCCGAGCTCATCGAGCAGGGGCTTGATCTGCCAAAGCTCGCCGGACAGATTGTATTCACCGATGATGTTGATATCATACGATGTCGTGTAATCCGGCTCTCCGGTACCGATGACGTGCTCCAGCAGTGCTTCGCCAGCAAGCTTGTTACCAAGGTTCTTCGACCCGACAAATCCCGGTGAATTGATGGGAATGACCGGCTTGCCGAATTTGGCGGAGGCCGCCTTGCAGACCATATCGATGTCGTCACCGATCATTGCGGGCACGCATGTCTGGTAGACGAAGATGGCCTGCGGGTTGTATTTCTCTGTGATCTCCTTCACTGCCCTGTACAGCCGCTTCTCGCCGCCGAAGACGATATCGGTCTCGCTCATATCTGTGGTGAAGCTTCTGCGCCACAGATCGGAGCCGGACGAGACCGAACCACGATTGTCCCAGGAATTGCCCTCACAGGCGATTGGACCATGCACAAGATGGGCGACATCGGTGAAGGGCTGCAGCGCGACTTTGGCGCCATCGAAGGCACATCCGCCGGCGGCGCCGCCCGGCTTGAGCTGCTTGGTGCAACCATTCTTACGCTCGACCTTCGACTTGCTCGCGTTCCTGGCGCAGCCCGGTTCGTTAAAGACGTCCTGTATGGTCGTGGGAAGCGAAGTCATGGTGTCTCTCTCGGGGATGTTAACACACCGCAGACCACAAGGATGACCGGCGGAGAACCTGTGATCCCCGCCGCAGCGCCGCTGTTTCTGCGGACGATGAGGCGGGGAGATCGCCTTAGCGTATGATGTCGAAGCTGTAGTCTGTCTTGCCAACCGAGCTGGTCTTTCGATCGATCTCATCAAAGATCTTGTCGAGAATCTTGACCAGCACATTCATGCTCCCCTGATAGCCCCACACTGGATAACGATGGTGATGATGGCGATCGAAGATGGGAAAGCCGATGCGGATTAGCGGCGTTCCGGTGTCACGCTCGAGATACTTGCCGTAGGTGTTACCGATCAGGAAATCAACCGGCTCCGTGAACAGGAGCGAGCGCATGTGCCAGAGATCCTTGCCCGGGAAGGCGCGGCAGTTTTTACCGAAGGGCGAGCTCGCGAACAGCGCCTGCATCTTCAGCTCCCACGCCTTACTCGCGTTCGTCGACAGCACGTGGGTCGGCTCAGCGCCGAGCTCCAGCAGGAATGCGGCCAAACCATAGCAGAGGTCTGGATCGCCGTAGATCGCGAACTTCTTGCCGTGAACATGCGCGCTGGAATCAGCCATTGCGTCTACCAGACGCCCGCGCTCCTGCTCCAGCGCATTTGGAATTGCCTTGTTGGTGATACGCGACAGTGTCATCAGGAAATCGTCAGTGGCGCTGATGCCCAGCGGGTGATTGAAAGCGACGACCTCCTGATCGTGCCCTTTGATGAAGGACAACGTCTTCTCCGTGCAATATTGCTGCATGGAAATGGTTGCCTTGGCGTGGACGGCGTTCGCGGCATCCTTTAATGTAGTGCCCCCATCATACATGCGGAACTCGCCGTCCGTGGGGGTATCGAACACGTCACTGTTATCCGCGAGGATGGTGTAGCCGATGCCCATCAGCTCGAAGATACGCTTTATCTCACGGACATTCCCGACAGTGTAGCCGTCGAAGCCACCGATGAAGTTGATCGTGTTGTTCGCTTTGCGCTCGAGTTTTGGGGCCGTGCCGGCTTTGCCATCCCAGAAATGCTCGAGGATGCCCTTGAGCGTGTTGTCGTAGCCAGTAACGTGGCTGCCGACGAACGCAGGAGTGTGAGCGAATGGTACGTCGTAGTCCGCTGGGACTGAACCTTTTTCCTTTGATGTTTTGATGAAGGCATTGAGATCGTCGCCGATGACTTCCGCCATGCAGGTCGTGGCGACCGCGATCATCTTCGGCTTGTACATGTTATAGCTGTTGGCAAGCCCATCGGTAAGATTGTTAAGCCCGCCGAACACGGCCGCGTCTTCCGTCATGGACGAGGAGACGCACGAGGTCGGCTCCTTGAAGTGCCGTGACAGATGGCTGCGATAATACGCGACGCAGCCCTGTGAGCCGTGGACGAACGGCAGTGTGCGCTCGAACCCGAGGGCGGCGAACACCGCACCCAGCGGCTGGCAAGCCTTCGCCGGATTAACGGTTAGCGCCTCGCGGGCGAAGTTCTTCTCGCGGTACTCGGATGTCTTGGACCATTCTTTGATGCGATCGACGTCGGCGGGATCATGCGGATTCTCAAATAGCGCCTTCTTCTTGGCCAGCATCTGCTGGTATTCGTCTCCCCGGAAAAGCTCAGAGTGGTCGAGTATGTGTTCGGCGTTCTGTGTCATCATGGCACTCTTTGGGTTCTTGCGTTCGTTCTCCTGCCCTTCCCCTCCTCTGCGGAAAGAAACGGCCCGGGGTCGGCCTTCCTATTCCGCTGCCATGAGGCTCGGCTGCGGAGCGTCCTTCCAAGGCGCGGTGGTCTTCCCCCAGATCGGGGAGTTAATCGCCATGTCCATGTCGCGGGCGAAGATCGCGAAGCCGTCATAGCCGTGGTAAGGACCCGAGTAGTCCCAGGAATGCATCTGGCGGAACGGCACGCCCATTTTTTGGAAGACGTATTTTTCCTTGATACCGGAGCCGACCAGGTCTGGCCGGATCTTTTCGACGAAGCGCTCGAATTCGTAGCCGGTGACATCGTCGTAGATCAGCGTGCCATCTTTGACGTAGTGCTGGGCGGTGCGTTGGTAGTCATCGTTATGCCCGAACTCATAGCCCGTGCCGACAACATCCATGCCGAGGTCCTCATAGGCGCCGATGACGTGGCGAGGACGTAAGCCGCCGACGAACAGCATTACCGTCTTTCCTTCAAGCCGCGGCCGGTATTTCGCGGTCACAGCATCGACAAGCGGTTGATATTTCGCGATGACGCGTTCGGCGCCTTGCTTGATCTTGTCATCGAAGAAGCTTGCAATTTTTCGCAGCGACTCCGCGATTTTGGAAGGACCGAAGAAGTTGTACTCGCACCAGGGAATCCCGAATTTTTCCTCCATGTGCCGTGAGATGTAGTTCATCGAGCGATAGCAATGCAGTATGTTGAGCTTTGCCTTCGGCGTCGCCTCCAATTCAGCGAGAGATCCATCCCCGGACCATTGGGCGATTACGCGTAGGCCCATTTCTTCCAGCAGGATTCGTGACGACCATGCGTCGCCGCCGATGTTGTAGTCGCCGATGATCGCAACATCATATGGCGTCGGTTCAAATTTAGGGCTGGTCTCTGGGGCGCTCTTGTCAAAGATCCAATCCCGAACGGCGTCGTTCGCGATGTGATGGCCGAGCGATTGCGACACGCCACGGAAGCCCTCGCACCGCACAGGCACAATGGTTTTGCCGCCATATTCCTTCGACTTTTCTCGGGAGACCGCCTCGATATCGTCACCGATCAAGCCAATCGGACATTCGGACTGAATGGTGATGCCCCTGTTGAGAGGAAATAGCTCCTGGAGCTCATCGATGAGTTTCGTGACCTTTTTATCGCCGCCGAACACGATGTCCTTCTCCTGAAAATCGGAGGTGAACTGCAGTGTCACGAACGTGTCGATGCCGGTCGTCCCGACGTAGTAGTTGCGCCGCGAGCCCCACGAGTACTGACCGCAGCCGACCGGACCGTGGCTGATGTGGATCATGTCCTTGATGGGTCCCCAGACCACGCCCTTGGAGCCCGCATAGGCGCAGCCGCGGATGGTCATCACGCCGGGAATGGACTTGATATTCGACTTGACGCCACAATCCGACTTCCCCGCCTCGTGAACACTGAGATGCTTGGCGCGCCTTTTGGCGGTCTTCTCGGGGTAGACCGTCAACACCTCATCGATTAGCTGCTTGTTGCGCGCCTTGATCTCTGCAACGCTTTGGGTAGGTGCTCGGCTCATACAGGTTTCCTTTTCGATTGTGGTCTCAACAAGAAGCGACGCTTTTGCGGTCGACCGACGGATTTCCGATCCGGCGTTCAGGTAAGCGTGCAATCTGCGTGGGCGGTCCTACCGATCGCAACTTCGCGACGTTCATGCCGCAGCGGTCGTTCACGATCATGTAGCTCATCTCGGCTGAGCGGTTAGGAGCGTCATGTGTGACGCTGTCTATCGATGACCAAGACGCTTCTCGGTGAAGTCATGCCTGCTCTCCAGCGGTTGGTCATATCGGCTTCTTTATTCACTCGCGTGCGATCACGGGGCATGTCCCTGTGCATGGGATGCAAAGGACTAACAGCCGCCTCCTGCGCAGGGGTCTGCAACGAGTGTGCCAGCGCCGGTTGAATAAAAAAAGCAACGTTTATAGAGCTAGATAGCTGCCGGATGCGGATTGTTATAAACCTGACCCTGTCTGCCACCAACAAGCGTAGCCGCAACGCCCTGTCTGAAACAAAACAATCGGATACGCTCTGCACCAGCGGCGTGGCTGGAGTCTGGCCGCGCCGACGTCACTCCAATGCGCAGCCTTGCTTCGTACGCGCCGATCCAACGATCGCAAACACCATCCGTTCGAAGCGGATTTCAGCGCGGTTAGATGTGCCCATCGTGCTCGCGATCCCACCCCCAGCAAGAATCGCATCGAGCGCTCCACCACCTGCTGCAGATGTCTCCACAAGAACTCAGTTGCCCAGCAGCAGTCCTCTCCCATTTCCGCATGGTCTCTCGCTCCGACGTTCTTTTATTTGATACTGCGGAGAGGCGCGCTCGGAGGGGCGAACAGCTGACGCCGTGGAGAGCACGTAAGCTGATCAATTCCCAAGCAGCGCGGTAGGTTAAACTCCGCAAACGGTCACCCTGGGCTTGCCCGGATTTGAACTTGCCGGCTACGACACAGGGCGCTTCCGCATCAAACAATCTGCAGCTTTTGCGTTCGGCGTAGTTCGACAAAGGGGAACATCGGATTCTGACGCGTCAGACAGTTTGAGCGAATTCACGGAAAGGCCGGCAGCTTCGCAAGTGTCGGCAGTCGAGATAAGGCAGGTCGAATGCGGACCACTGGTCGATTTATCCTTTCTCGTTCCAGGACAGGATCGAAATTCCTTACGCTTACCTCCGTTGCGTGGTGTATCAATCGCCATTGAAACCAGTTTTGCTAACGCGCTCCGCCAGCCTTTTTGCAGAACAGCGCGCCGATGGTCCCCTTGAACGGTATTTTTTTTGCCCAGGTAATTTATGGTAAAAAGGGCCAAGACCTCGGACCGAAGTGCTCAGGTGCGGATTTCACGCACGCAACGTTCGTAAATTGGTGCATCACCACTGTTCCGGCGGTAATAGTGCTTGGGTTCATGGGACTTGCGCTCAAGGACATACCCATCACGGCGCTGTCGAATGCAAATCCTGAGATTATCCAGGTTGCCATTCTGAGCGTTTATATTTCGTGCTGGGCTTACGGGACCAGCATCGACACGAAAATCCAGGGTGGAATCTATGCGGACGACCCACAGGGAGGACGTGTCCGGACCGGATCAATTGCTGCTGTCGCCTTTCTCGCGGTTGTTTCAGTCATTTTGCGTCCTGAATGAGATGGAGGAGAAGTTCACGTTAGAACCGGCCATCGGGCGTGAGGGATCCCGAAAGCCCAGGGGTCGGCGCCGGCGTTCTTCAAGATGATCAGCTTCGGCTTCCGTGACGGACCCTGTTCGTCGATGCCGCGCTTCGCGAGGAATATGAACGGCTCCACTTCGAAAATCGACGCCGCCACAGATCGGTTACTTGCCGCATTGAAGCTCGAGGGAGGGACGAAGAAAGTATCGCCCAATCGCTCATCTTGAACATCACCGAGCACCGGCAGTTCGGGATCGGACTCATCGCTGCCATCGTCGCGCTTTCCGCTTTGATCCGCATGTCCGTTGGACTGGTTGGAATGATTCCACTTGGTACCTTCTGCCAACCATCATCGCCTTCTAGGTTCGGCATCACTACGCCTGGGGCCATCCTGAACCTCGTCTTTGGCTTGACCGCGCTCAGCTAAATTGATTCTCCGTGTCAGTGCCGATTGTCCTCGAAATCCGCATTGGACGCCATGTCACGGCATTCGGTACTTGGGCTGGCGAAGACTCCAGCCGGGATCCCGCTCTAACGATGTCTGCCCTCTGGATGGAAGATGCCCGTCATGCAAGCGGAGATCATCTCCTCCGAATCGATCGCTCTGCCTCGCGCGCCTTTCGCTTCTGTAGGGACGAGTTGGCTGCTGCACTAAGCCGCCGCGTCGGTTCACGACCTAGCGTCAGACCCGTTAATCTTCCCTTTGAGCTTCTCGCGCTCCTGCTGAAGCGCTTCGGTCTCTCGGGCGACCTCGCGTCCTTCGCCCAGTTGTTCCTGGAAACGCTGGCGGGCCTCGGCGAGAACAGCGGGGGCGAAGGATTCAGTAAACCGAATCTCGATTGCAGATTGGGCACTGCAGGGTGAGTTCATGGGCCCTTTTGCCGCCGTCGGGTTAGGTGTCATGAACCCTCCATTTCGGCAGCTCTTAGGCCCGAATAAACGTGATCCGGCCCCCTTCGCCACGCTTCCGATGTGGCTTTATCTTTATTTCGACGTCCTGATCGAACGCCGCCAGCATGCGCAGCAGCTTCTCCACGGAAACCAACTTGAACTGCCCTTGAAGCAGCTTGGAGATGTTGGGCTGCTTCACGCCGACGAGCTTCGCGGCTTCGGTCTGAGTGATCTCCCGCTCCGCCATCAACCGCTTCAGTGTACAATGAGGGCTGCCTTGAGTTGGTACTCGTCCGCGTTCGGGAGGCGGTTGGCGGGCAACTTCTTCCTCGTGCTCATGATCGGGCTGCGTTTGTTCCGTGTTGATAGCTTCCGCGTCGCGCAGGCGCTGCCATGCGAGGCCAGATCGTCCCATATGCGGATCGGCGGCCAAAAGAGCTGCTGATCGGACCGCGTGAAGGTCAATTTGAACGCTCTACCGCGCTCGAGTGCCTTCGGAGTTTTGGCTTAACCTGTTGCGGGTGTGCTCGTCTTGGGGGACGGCATATATCGGCCGGGGACCACATATGTGTGTGCTTAAGAGTATGGACAGTATTCGTGTGCACGCGCCTGCGGAATTCAGCGTAAGACACGCGTCACTTCCATAGAAGAGATTCTGGCCAGTCTGTGAACTCCAACTCGAAGCTACGTAGGCCGGTGGGTTTTGTCGTGAATTTAAGAGTCTTCCCTGAAAGGTCGGCCAATGAACCAGATGCGAATGTGAAAACTGTCGTGCCGGAAGTTGCGACCCCAATGCCTTGCTCGCCTTCCATGCTAGAGAAGTCGGTCGCCTCGGAGAGTTGCCCAAGTGCAACTCCCTCCAGCGCGTGGTGAAATTCCGTGGAGGCCAAGTATGTCCCTTTGTCAGCAGCCCACTCGCTGACCGACACTGCTGTGATCCCCGCGTCGGTCAAGAGACCACCTTCGATCCGGCAGCCATATTGAACGGTGAGAATAATCCGCTCATTCCGAACTCCGGCCGGCTCTCGATCGGCGGCAGTGATCGTGCACGCGTACCGCCTTGTTTCCGCAACCGCCCCCATGCCTAGCCCGATCCACTCGAGAGCGGAACATAGTACAAAAGCGAGAGCGGGTCTTATCATTCGACTGCACCTGATCTGAAAAATCGTTCCCTGCTCTGTACAATCTGACGCTACGGGCGATTCAAGCTCCTTCGATCGCTCTGCCGGATCAACGTTACTCAGGTGACTGCGGTGTCGCAGAAGCGAGGCGAGCGGTATCCCCCGGTAGTGCCCTTGGATGGGGCCGGAACGATTTCAATGTCGGTGCGCAGCGGGCAGCACGTCGGTGAACCAAGGCTATGGGCCGAGCTTTTCAGGTCGGCGGCGGCCATGAGAGGCGCGACGGCCCGCGGCGCCGGGGCGCTACATTCCTGACCCAGGCGCAGGCGCTCTGTGAGCGGACGCTATTTAACGCGGAATGCTCCCGCGGCACAGGTCCCAAAATTTTGCTTCACAATCTCAATGTAAAAGGAAACGTGGCCGAGACGAGCCGTTCAAAGGCAGACTGCCGCTCAAGCAGACGCTCTTCGAGCATCTTACGCTGGAGATCATCTAGCTCGCTTTGAAGCCTTCTGCGACAACGCCAAATGTCATTCCGTACGGATCTGATCTCATTCAAGCGATCGTCAATCGAAGCCATCACGGATACCGTATCCAACTTGAACCAGCCATGGACAAGTGCTCAATCACGTCCTTCCTCGCTAAGCCGCCGATAGATCTCAGGACTTGGGCCATCTGCGGACATGATGTCACGATCTCCTCCCAGCGTGTCCTCTTGTATCGGCGTCTTTCAACGCAAGAGCACGAAGTAGCGGTTGCTCCTGCAGAAGTTCAGCTTATTCTGCCCTCACCGCGCAGGATTTTAAAAGCTAGCAGCAGCCCGTGAGTGGGCCGACTAGGTAATCCAACCAACACCCGCCGGATCACGGGGTCACACTCTGGGCAGCCGCGCCTTTCAGACTTGAGCACGGCAATTGCCATGCCAGCGAACCTCAGGTGGAATTGAAACAAGCCATGTTCGGTTCGGAGGCTCGTCCTTTACGAACGAGCCGGGCTTCGCGGCGGCGGCGCGCCAGAGCGGCCCGGATATGAGTCGGAGAGGCTTCAGTCGGCAGGGCTCGGCGAAATCGTGAACGGTGCGCACCGCCGGGCGCCTCGGCTCAGTGTCTCGGCCAGCTGCGTAGGTCTTGTTACCGCCGTTCCCGCGTGCGGCCGGCAAGCTGGCAAGCGAACTTCACCACAAGCATCTGCGATCACCTCTAGCCGGGCCTGGCGCCTTGTAGCATCTGTGACACTGAATGTAGTGATCAAACCAAGACATCCGCCTTTGTTTGTTCCTCCGGACCCGTTCTACAACTAAATCAGCAACTTGCATCTCGGACGCAACTGGCATCGCAGTTGCTAATTGTCCAACCACACCGTGAGCGCTGAGCGCGGCCAGCGGTGCAAGACGGATACATCAACTTTGCGGGAGCGTATTGGCCACCCAATCGCTCGATGGAGCACCGATGCGGCCACCGGACAGCTTACTGCTTGCGGCACACTTGTTGTTGTCAGATCGACCTTCACGCCGAACGTTGAGGCGCTAGTCTGATCGACCAACAGAAAGGCCGCGATCTAAGCTCAAAGCGAACTCGCGAATCACATAAGCCCCTCAAGCCCGTGCGTGAACGCCGGCGGCGAGCTCCTCAGAGTCGTACATTTTTGATGCAGCCTCGCTTCAGAGGATCCGCTGCATGCTGCGCCGGACCCTCGAGGAGCGCGTGGCATCGCTTTCGACTGTTTCCTTTTCTAACAATCAGAACTAATGAGGCGGTGTATGAACATGTCGATCCCGGAGCTTCGGGTTGTCGCTGAAGCATCTATTTTAGCTATTGGGCTGCTGATGTCGTCAGGAGCTAATGCCGACGATGATCTGATGAGAAACGCCAAGCAGATCTTCCATCCAATCCCCTTGGTCATTCCTGCGGTAAAAAACAATCCGGTGACGCATGGAAAGGTGGAGCTTGGCAAGATGCTGTTCTTCGATCCGCGGCTATCGGCGAGCGGGGTCATTAGCTGCAATACGTGCCACAATCTCGGCACCGGCGGAGTCGATGCCGGTCCGACCTCCGTTGGTCACGGCTGGAAGGTCGGCCTGCGCCGGGCCCCAACTGTCTACAACGCAGTGTTCAATGCGGCGCAATTTTGGGACGGACGCGCCGCGGACCTCAAGGCGCAGGCCACCGGCCCGGTGCAGGCGAGTGCCGAAATGAATGCGACTCCAGATCATGTGCTCGGTATCTTGAACTCAATGCCCGGCTATGTCGTCTTGTTCAAGAACGCTTTTCCGAACGAAGCGAGGCCGGTCACCTTTGAAAATTTTGCGAAGGCGATCGAGGCTTTTGAAGCGACTCTCATTACACCTGCGGCTCCATTCGATCAGTATCTGGAGGGCAATACACATGCCCTCGATGATCAGCAGAAGTCAGGGTTGGCACTGTTTATGGCGAAGGGATGTTCCTCTTGCCACAATGGTATCAATCTCGGTGGACAGGCCTACTTCCCGTTCGGCGTGATGAAAAAGCCGGACGCAAGCGTGCTTCCGGACGCCGATAAGGGCCGGTTTGCGGTCACCAGGGCGGTCGGCGACGAATATGTCTTCCGCGCGGCGCCATTGCGAAACGTCGCGTTGCGAGCCCCTTACTTTCATTCGGGACAGGTTTGGAGCCTGAAGCAAGCTGTTGCCCTGATGAGTGAAATCCAGCTCGGCACCAAGCTTAGCGATAGAGAGGAAAACGACATTATCTCATTTCTGAATTCGCTGACCGGTCGGCTGCCTAAGATCGAATATCCGATACTGCCGACGCGCACCAACACGACACCAAAGCCTTCGATAGATAGATAGCCTTAGCAGCACCGGCCTCATTCCCTGCCGAACAGCAACAGATGCGCTCCAAGAACCCGGGGTCCCGCAATGACGCCAAAATGAATGATCCCCTGCTGTCACTGATAAGCAGGCACATAAAAAGCCGCCCGGCCTCAATGCGAGGCCGGGCGAAAGTCACGCGGGAGCGACGCTGCTTTCCGCATCGTTCCAGCTTTCGTCGGTAGGGAGGACTACCGGCGATCGACTTACGACGAGGGCACTCGCCGTCAAACAACAAGAAGCGGATATCGCTCTGCACAACTTAGCGAGCCGCTTGCCTTCCGCTCCTGTCGTAAACTTCAGGACTTGCTCACCACTTGCCAGCTGTCCGGTTGGCACGGGCAGCGCCTTGATGGAGCTGGGATCCATCGCGCAGGCGGTTTGACTGCCGAGCCCTGAAACTCAACCGTCAGTTTGCCGTCACGCGCCAGTATTTTGGCACCGCCGAATACCCTTCCCGAAGACCGCGAAGGCGCAAATTAGGTATGAAATTCCGCAAGGGCGGTAAAATAGATTGTTGTGATGGGACGCATCCATGGGATGGATAAATGAAGCGATAGGATCGTGGTTCGCGTCGAGCGTAAGTGACTTGGAATATGTCACCTAATCGGTATGGCCGGCATGCGGTCGTCCGCCGGATTCGAGCTTGTCGCCGCTGTATGCGATCGCCTCCGCCGGGGCAAACCGGCATTCGTAGGCGCTGGAAACTTTGGAAGCTCGCAAGGTTATCGCGAGCTCCCAAAGCGCGTTCATCTTATTCACAGATAGGTTGGCGACACGCTCCGTACGATCATGCCTCGGCCCGCAACTCGCGTGCGGCGGCCACCATATTGACGAGCGCGGGACGCACCTCCTCCCATCTTCGAGTTTTCAGTCCGCAGTCGGGATTGATCCAGAGCTGCCGATCGGAAACCCGCTGCCGCGCCAACACAATCAGCTGCTTGATCTCGGCTGCTGCGGGAATGCGCGGTGAATGAATGTCATAGACGCCCGGCCCGATTTCATTAGGATATTTGTAGCTCTTGAAAGCGTCGAGCAATTCCATTTTGGAGCGCGACGCCTCGATTGAAATGACGTCGGCATCCATTGCTGCGATCGCATCGATGATTTCGTTGAACTCGGAATAGCACATGTGCGTATGGATCTGAGTTCCGTCAGCGACAGCGGAGGAGCAAACACGGAAACTGTCCACTGCCCAATCTAGATAGTCCTTCCACTGCGATTTGCGCAGTGGCAATCCCTCCCGCAACGCAGCCTCGTCGATCTGGATCATGGTCGCTCCAGCCGCCTCAAGGTCGATGACCTCGTCTCGGATCGCGAGAGCGATCTGTCGGCATGTCTCGCTCCGCGGGATGTCGTCACGGACAAACGACCAGTTCAGGATCGTCACCGGTCCGGTCAGCATAGCCTTGACGGGTTTTTTGGTCAGAGACTGCGCATGTCGCCACCATTTAACGGTCATGGGCTTCGGGCGGGAGACATCTCCAAACAGGATAGGAGGACGAACGCACCGCGAGCCATAAGACTGAACCCAGCCGTGCTTGGTGAATGCGAAACCCAACAGCTGCTCGCCAAAGTATTGAACCATGTCATTGCGCTCGAACTCACCGTGTACGAGCACGTCCAGGCCGATATCTTCCTGCCAATGCACGGTATGGGCTGTCTCCGCTTTCAGAAGCTGCTCGTACTGCGTGTCATTCAGCGCTCCCCGCGCATGAGCTGCACGCGCATTGCGGACGTCCGCCGTTTGCGGAAAGGATCCGATGGTTGTGGTTGGAAACATCGGCAATGCGAAGGCGACGCGCTGGACGTCGGCGCGCTGGGTGAACGCACTGCGACGGCGACGCATGCTATCGTCGATCGCGGCCATTCGTCCGGCGACGTTCGCACTGTGGATCTTCGGCGATGTTTCGCGGGTGACGGATGCATCCTCTGAGAGCGTGAGTTCATCGGCCACGTCGGCAGCATGGCCAGCCAGCGCTTTGCCCAATATCGAAAGTTCCTTGATCTTCTGCACTGAGAACGCCAACCACGTCTTCAGATTGGGATCGAGATCGATCTCTAGTTCAATGTCGGTCGGAACATGAAGCAGCGAGCAGGAGGGGGCAATCTGAACACGGTCCCTGCCCAGTTTTTTGACCATGGGAGCAAGTTGGTCGAGTAGCGCCGGCAGATTAGAGCGCCACACGTTGCGACCATCAACGACACCGAGCGAGACCACGAGATCTCTACCTGCTCTGGCGACAATCGCGTCCAACTGGTCAGGTGCACGAACCAGGTCGACATGAACCCCGGCAACGGGCAAGGCCAAGACTGTTTCAAGATTGTCGCCGACACCCCCGAAGTATGTGGCCAGCATGATTTTAAGGGCCGGCACGGCCTTAGCGAAATGAGCATAGGCCCGGCGGACAGCGGCCCGAGATGCTTCGTCGACGTCCATCACTAGGCATGGCTCGTCGAGCTGAACCCATTCAGCGCCGCGCGAGGCTAGTTCGCGGAGAACATCGACATAGACGGGGAGGAGTCGATCAAGCAGCGACAGCGGATTGAATGCGGGATTTACGCTTTTGCCGAGCTTCAGGAAAGTGACTGGGCCCACTAGGACGGGCCGCGTCTGATAACCGAGGCTTCTTGCCTCCTCATATTCCTCGATCGGCTTCCGAGAGGCATACTTAAAGATCTGATCCTGGTGAAATTCCGGCACCATGTAGTGGTAGTTCGTATCGAACCACTTCGTCATCTCCTGTGCGGCTACGCCGGGCCCATGCTGAGCGTGACCACCGTCTTGAGCGCCACGCGCCATGGTGAAGTAGGTTTTAAGCGACACAGGACCTTCGTTCCAGCCGTAAACGTCGGGAATGGCGCCGACCATTAGGCTGGTATCGAGCACATGGTCGTAGAGCGAGAAGTCATTCGAAGGAATGACGGTCGCACCGCGGGATTTCTGCCGTGCCCAATTAGCGGCACGAAGTCCACTCCCCGCCTCGAGGAGCTCGGCTTCGCTGGATTTTCCCGCCCAGTAGCTCTCGAGTGCGAATTTGAGTTCGCGTCGTGGGCCGATGCGTGACGTCCCCAGTGTGGCAACGGGAAGCGAAAGGATTGACATAGCTTAGACCCCATGTTGGGGCAAAGGCCATGGCGGACGCAGACAGCGAACATCGCGTGAGCGACAACTGCTTGGCGCACACCGGGACGCCCCGCCCGTGGACGATATCTTGTCGAGGCAGGTCTCCTGGCTCACGGGTCGTCGCTGCTGTCCGGCCTTCCCGAAGCCGCATGGCTTCAGTGACTTCGTTGGACAGCGGCTCGCCGCTTACAGTTGCGGGGGCAGCGCCGGCATTGCACCGGCTTCCCTCTTAGCTCCGGATCAAACGAAATCCGGAGACCGCGACGGCTTGAAATTATGCGCACGAGGATCGATGCGTCAACCTACCGATTCTCGCTGCGACATTGCCCAAGCGATTACGAGCGCACTAGGCGGGTACGACGGTCTTGCTCGCGGCCTGGTGAACACGCCCTGATCCGTGGAGGCTCCGCTTGTGAAATGCATTCGCTCCCTGCTCGCGTAACGGTTGAGCTCCACCACCGGAACGAACCCGGGCCGCTTTCGGTATCTGTGTGATCGCGAGGAGGCGACCTTTTCCGTCAGCAGCTTTTCGAACCTGCGCGTCAGGAAGGTGCGATCATCCTCGGCCGGCATCCGTTTGGTCACAGCCCACGAGGCTCCCTAGAAATTTCGAAAGCCGGATTGCTCCAGGACCGAACGGATGATCAGGTCGGCTCCTTGGTGTTCGGCGGGCCCGCGACCAGGCACGAGGTCGTCCGCCTCCGTGAGGTTGGCCAAGATGATCTTCTCGGTGCACTAGGTGTTCACGTGCTCAGCGACTTTTGCGCCGGCTTCGATGCGTCCGTGGCCGCTCGACGCCGGGTCTGCCTCGCCTCGACTCGCCGCCAGCGACGATAGGCCGTAACGCGGCCGCTGAGCATCGAGGGCCTTGTCCTTGTTCGTGACAAATTCGACGGTGTCCTCCGACAGAGCCCTTTGAGGGGTTCCTCGGCGTCGCTCAGCGTCTTAAGCTGATAACGATGTTAATCGACCTCGATGCGCCCCATGCGGTCGTGGTCTCCTCAAGGTCCCACATCTACAACTTCGTTCGCGAAATCGAGCGATGAGGCCTTTTGGTCGCGGGCTGCCTATCCTGTCTTGGACGGGACACAGGTGTCAGGGACCGGACAGACCACCGCGCATTGCGGCGTGTCGCAATGGCCCTCGCACTCCGTACATTTTTTGGCATCGATAACGTAAATGTCACGCTTCAGACTGATCGCCGCGTTGGGACACTCGAACTCACATGCGCCACAAACGGTGCATTGCGAAGCGACGATCTTGTAAGCCATGCCTTCCGACTCCTTAGGCGAGCGATGCCATGGGCGATCCCTTTCAAATGCCGTGCCAAACGCAGACGCGCTCAATGTTGGGCAATTTGCCCAATTCGGCTGTCCCGGGTCTGAGACCATGTTGCGTCTGCGACAGCAACAGGTCGCTTCAATTTCAGGCTACGAGCCATCGGGCCCTCTTGCGAGAGTCAGTCGCGACTTGACGCTGGAAGCGTCCGTCGGTTTGTTTGGCACGTCAGCGCGGGGGCAAGCGAGGCTGACGCTTCCTCCACCGGCGGCGACAAAAACCCGCGAACGGACGCAGGTCTACGTCGGATCTCGGCAAACCTCCGGTCACACACCCCGACTGGAGGTTTGTGCAAGCCTCGCTCATGGCTGCAACGCTAGCTGCGCGGAGGACTCGCTGGAGGCTTGCCAAAACGGGCTTGTGGTATAACAAGCTTCGGAGGGAAATGAAGTGCTGCGGGACGAGCGACACTGGCCTTGCAGACCGACTGAATTGCGCTCAGCCTCATGCCTGGTGCCGAGTAGGCATGGCGGTGCTCGCGAGCGTCGCTTGGCCGCACTCAGCCACTCGCAACTATTTTGGACGAGCTGGAGCAGGGTTGAAAGATGACTGTGCAAATTGCTTCAGTGGCATGGCTTTTCCGAACAGATGGCCCTGCGCAAGGTCGAAGCCGAGTTCGGCCACAGCGATTAGGTCAGCCTGGCTCTCCACACCTTCGGCGACGGTGCGCACATTGTACTCTTTGGCTAGATCGACGATATGGCGGCACACCGTTCGCTTGAGGGGCCCATTCGCGCAGCCGCCGACGAACTGACGATCTACTTTCAATTTCATGAACGGGAATTTTGTCATCCCCATCAGCTGCGGCCAATTGGCACCGACATTGTCGATTGCAAGGCCAATGTTGTGAAAGCGAACCTCACGCGCAACCTCGACCAGGAGATCTAGGTTCTGGATCGCTTCCACGCTCTCGATTTCAATCGTCAAACCGCCGAAAGCGGCGTGCGACGGCATGCGCCGACAGAGATCGCGTACCGCCTGCGGGTCAATCAGGAATGCTGCCGGGAGATTGATGGAGAGATCGATCGAAGTTTGCTGCTCCAGAAGATACTGCCAATCCTTGATCGCGCGGTCGATCACGAACTGCGACAAGTTCCTAAAATGCGGATCGTGAGATTCCGGGATAAAATAGGCCGGTGGAACAACGCCCCAGGTCGGGTGCCGCATTCGCACATGAGCCTCGGCGCCGCGGCGGCTAAGGGTACACGCGTCAAACTTCGGCTCATACCAGAGCTCAAGCCAGCCAGCGTGTAAGGCTTCTCCGACATGGACCGCGGGACGGGGCGCCGGCTCTCTTGGCAAGAGCATGCCGATCCGATCGCGCAACGTCTCGGCTGCAAACGGCGCCCTGAGCGGCGGCAGCATAGCAAGTCCATATTCACTACCGACCTGCTGCACTGCCGCCATGATGATCGACTCGCGCGCTCCGAACGCCAGCACTCGGCCTGCAAATTCTTCGCGTACCAGTATCTCGAGCAATCGTCCAGGCTCGATGCGGTCCGAGCCAATGCCGAGCAGGATCAGATCAGGGAACTCCGTGCGGAGTACGTGCGGCAACTCGTCAGCAGTCCTGCATTCGCTGATAACAAACCCCATATCCTCCAGCACATCCCGTAGAAAGGCGCGCAGATGCCGCTTGCCGACGGCCAGGCACGCCCGCGGTCGCACCTTACGTTGCCCGAAGATTACAGGTTTCCCTCCGACCAGTTCGGCCTGCCCATGTTCCATCGCAACCACTCCTGTTCCGTGACGGTGCCTTAAACGAGGAGCGAAGGTCCAAACAAGCTGTGCTTCCCGATATCTTTCGATTGTTCGAGATAAGCTTAAGATAGTGCATTGGTGTGCAAAATCTTTCGCGATCTTGCTCAGACGATTTTATCGGACGCACGCGTATGATACCTGTCGCGCTTCGCGCAAGTACGAGTGACGCACGCGAGGTGGGAATCTCTCCTTCGCACGCACCGAGCTGACGCTCTATGGCGCTGCGATCATCGTGGCGCACGATTTATTGAGCGAGTAGTTCGTGAGCGACGATCAGCAATCACTCTTACGAATGTTTGATCGGCATGACCGGCGTGTGCCGTGATATGTTTTCCAATCGAAGGCAGTCCATCATGAGTTCGCAGCTGCTCAAGCCACAGTCGATTCTGAGAACGGCAATGGCTTGCAATTACCTCAGCTCTGTTGCCTATAGCGAGTGTGGACGTGCTGCTTCCTACCGAGCCTGATAGTTGCTCTCAATTGCGTTTTCTGTATCCTCCTGAGCATGAATTTCCCCCAGAGGGCCAGGTCGGGTGTTCGTGTTGGTGCTGAAGGGCAAGGCACGTCCAGCGCGGGCACGGCTTTGCGCAAGAGCGTGCCAGGAGATGAGAACGCGGTCGCAAAAGCGGTCGAAGAGCTACTTTCCGAGTTAGGTGGCCCCGGACCGGAGTTCAGCCTTCAAGGCGCGAAGCAGGCGGCGTTGCGCCTGATTCAGGATCCCGAACAGGGCTTCATTTTTGTCGTTGAGGAACAAGGCACCGGGCAGATTGTAGGGGTAGCTAGCATCTCGGCCGTACAGGCCGTGAGAGCAGCCGGAGCGTACGGCGTGCTTCAGGAGCTATGGATTTCTCGTGACTTCCGGAGCTCTGACTGCGGTCGGCATCTGCTCGAGGCGGTAGATTCGGAGGCGAAGCGACGCGGCTGGCAGATGATTGAGGTTGCGTTGCCTCCGGATGGTTATCCGGCCCTAGAACGGGTACGCCACTTCTACGAGGAGAGGGGATATCGGGTTGGAGGATTGCGCGCGCGCAAGAGGCTCTGACAGTAGTACGACCTCTGCGCCACACACTTAAAGCGCTCTGGGCTAGCGTGCTATCGGTAAAGTCCTTCAAGCAGTAAATCCTGGGCTTGTTGCTTCTCAAAACGAACGCTTCACGCGTGCGTCGCGGCCAAGCATGATCGAGAACCTTGACGCTGATGCGGTGCTGACTCCCACCGCGAGCGGTTACCTCTTCGGCCTTCTTGGCGAGAACGTTCGAAAATATCGGCGATCAATCATTCTGCGTTGTGGGAAGCGATATCGCGACCCGCCCGACCAAAAGGCGACAGGTCGGCGGCGCCCGTTCCGGGCGGAGCCCGACCCAGCATTACGAATCCTTCTTTTGCGCTTCCCATGCAGTGCGATTACCGGCTCTGGTTTGAGATCACCGCACACAAACGCCATCCATTCGTCACCAATTACATTCTCTCGGCGACTGGCTAGCCAGTCGTCTACCACACTCATTCCTGCAGCTTGGTGCGGCGGACCGGCGCGTGAAAAGATTCCGCACCACCTTGCCACTCCTGCTGGCGAATTTCGAGGAAGGTGAGCGAGATCAGCCATCACACTGATCCGGTAGAAGATTCCGTAATGAGCAATGCGCCGAGTGCCGCGTCCAATACGACATTCGTGCAGCTTCCACCCTGCGCAGGACTGGATGCAAGCGGACCGCTTTCGCCGTTTGGCCCCACCGAAGACGTGGCCGAGGGAATCATGCGCGACAAAGAGCCTCCCTTTTTGATCGACCGTCAGTCCGTCAGGACCGCTCGTCGCGAAGACCAGCTGAATCGTCCGACTTTCCCCACGCCATCACGCATCAGCGGTACGCGCCAGATGCAATTGTCGCGCGTCATTGCAACGTACATTACGGTCTCGTCCGGACTGAGCACCAGGCCATTCGGGCCCGGGCCATTAGAAATCAAGCAGTCGATCCGGCCGTCAGGGCACAGTCGAAATGCCCGGCCGGTACGATCGTGCAATCCAGTCTGGCCCTGATCGGTGAAATAGATGTCGCGTTTGGTCGCGATATGCAGGTCGTTGCAGCCTCTGAAGGACTCGGAATTGCGGTGGCCCAGCAACGGCCGGATGGTCCCTCTCTGTCGATCGAGCTCCAGGAGACCGTTGATATAGTCGGACACGAGCACCCGGCCGTCCGGAGCAACCTTCAGACGTTCGGCCAGCCGTCGTATTCGATGATCAAAGACCAGACGCCCTCCGGTGAAATCCGGAAATGCGGCCGAAGGGGATCTCGACGACATAGAGATTCCCGGACTGGTCGAACGACGGTCCCTCGATGAAACAATCTACTGGATATGCCCCGCGGTTCGCGTCTGCCCATTCCGAAGAAACACCCGGGCGACGAAACTCCGCCGGCATCGACGAGAACACGCTGGTCTCCATCAGCTTGGGCGGGTTTTCGAGATGCTTATGATGCGCCTTCCAGCCTGCGACGCGGCTGGCCCTCGTATTTGTAGCCGAACTGCTTGGGCATTGGGCCCTTGTTGCGATCGTTGCGCCCAGTTTGCTCCCAGGCGTGAGCCAGGATTCCGACCGCGCGCGACAAGCAGAAGATCCCCCGCGCGAGCGGAGAGGCGAAGCCCAGTTCGCCGTAAATGACCGCCGTCGCGCCATCGATGTTCATCGGAATGAGCTTGCTCTTGCGCTGTTGCATCACCCGCTCGATCGCGCGAGCGGCCTTGGCATAATCGCCGCCGACACTGCCCTCGTCAGCTGCGGCATCCACCAGCGCCAATAGCGGGGCCGCGCGCGGGTCGACTGGATGAAACCGGTGGCCGAAGCCCGGCAGATATTTGCTGCGGGTTGCGGTGAAATGGTCGATTGCAGCGCCAGCGGCCTGCTCGATCTCTCGCCCTTGGCGCCGTCGCAGCACATCCTCGTAGAGTTCGATAGCCTGCTCCCCTGCTCCGCCATGCACGTCATCGAGCGTGTTGATTGCCGAGGCCATTGCGCCATTCAGGGGCAGGCCGCAGCTCACCGCCATTTGGGCAATTGCAATGGAGGGCGCGTGCGGACCGTGGTCAACGGATCCAACCAGCGCAGCTTGCAGCAGCTGCTCCTGTGCTGGCGTCGGCAGATTGCCACGCAACATCAGCCAGATCATGGCGGGAAAGGAAACGCGGCCTATCAAATCTTCAATTGGATAACCCCGATAGGCGATGCGACCTGGCGCGATATCGCAAATGGAGGTTCGCCACCAACTGGCCGCTTGCTGTCTCAGTTCTTCTTCGCTCATTTCCAGTTCCGTCCTTTCAACCTGCCGATTGCCAACCGACGCAAGCCGTCGGATGTCATGATATCGGTCCGTCCGTGGCTACGCGGACGGGCAGGAAATCAGCCTCTCCTTGCTTTGGCGTCCCGACGGCTCGGCTTGAGACCAGTTGCTCAACCTCCGCATACGAATAGCCGAGCCGCTGCAGCCATCGCTCAGTGTCTGCTCCGAGCGTCGCAGGTGGTGAAGGCACCGAAAACTCCTCATCCAGCCGGAACCCCGGCCGCGTGATTCGTAACGGCTGCGCACCGTCTTGTTCTGGCGCCAAAGTCTCGACGAATCCGCGCTCAAGGACCTGTGGCTGCTGCAACACTTGCGAGACCGTCAGCACACGGCCGGCAGGGACACCAGCCAGATTCATTTGGGCCTCCCATTCCTCAGCGGGCTTGCAACTCAATGCCTTGTTCAACTCCGCGCTCAGCGCAGCGCGGTTGACCTTGCGCATCTCGCGTCCAGCAAAGCGTGGATCCGCCTTCAGGTCCGGTCGGTCGATCAGGTCGCATAGGGCTTGGTACTGCTTCTGCTCGTTGGCGGAAATGTTCAGCGGGCCCGTTGCGGTGCGGAACGTGCCGGAGGGAGCCGCGGTAAAGTTCTCGTTGCCGATGGGCTGCGGCTCGATCCCGGCGTTCAGGTGGTTGGAGACGACCCATCCCATCGCCGCAATGGTGGCCTCGAGCAGGGACACGTCGATGAACCGACCCCGTTGCCTATGCCGCTGGTCGACCAGAGCCGCGGCGATAGCAAACGCAGCAGTCAGTCCCGCAATCGTGTCCGAGATCGGAAAGCCCGTGCGCAGGGGAGCCGAGGCTATATCGCCGGTGACGCTCATGGCTCCGGAGAGACCCTGGACGATCTGGTCATAGGCCGGACGGGCGGACCACGGTCCGCTCTGCCCAAAGCCGGAGATCGCGCAGTAGACCAGACGCGGGTTCAGCCTGACAAGCACATCAAAGCCGAGGCCAAGGCGTTCCATCACCTTCGGCCGGAAGTTTTCGAGCACCACGTCGGCTTCCTTGACCAGTCGCAAGAACACCTCGCGGCCCGCTTCCGATTTCAGGTCCAGTGCAATCGATTGCTTGCCGGCGTTCACAGCAACAAACGAGAGTCCCTGCAGGCGCTCCGCTCTTTGCGGATCCGCGCCGAGGCGCCGCGCCAGGTCGCCGCCGTTCGGATTTTCCACCTTAATGACCTCCGCGCCAAGGCGCGCAAGATGGTAACCGCAGAACGGACCCGCCAACACGTTTGACAGGTCGAGAACGCGGATACCGGCTAGCGGCAGAGACATCTGAAGAGCCTTCTTGTAGGTGATCCAATAGCGAGCGCTTAGTACGCAACTTATTTCAGTTGCTGCGCAGCACGTTCCGCGAATCGATTCGTGAAGGTCTTGATCAGGTCGATCTTTGCGGCTGCGATCTTCGGATCAAAGTCGCCTAGGACAGCCAGCGGGATCTTGGCCGCGTCGATGTCCATCTGACCGGTTGGCGAGAACAGCGCTTTCGACGCGTTGATGATCTCGATGTTCACCTCGCGATTGTCGGTCTTGTATGCAGGAGGCATCGCGTCGACGAGCTGCTCCGCCGTAACCGTGTTGATCCAGCGATGAGTTTTGAACAAGGCGTTGACGAGGCGCTGGACCGTTTCCGGATTTTTGTCGATGAAGGACTGCTGAAGGTAAAGGCACGCGGTCGGATAGATTCCGCCAAAGGCCTGCCTTGAGCCTTCGACCGTGCGCGCATCGAACAGCGGTGTCGCACT
The DNA here is from genome assembly GCF_052871955.1 of Bradyrhizobium sp. CAR08. Lineage (NCBI taxonomy): Bacteria > Pseudomonadati > Pseudomonadota > Alphaproteobacteria > Hyphomicrobiales > Nitrobacteraceae > Bradyrhizobium > Bradyrhizobium sp. CAR08. Next base: position 264,575 of record NZ_JBIXJX010000011.1, on the reverse strand, counting down.
CTTCTTGCGCGCGAGAAGGGTCGCAATCGGATCGAAATAGACGAGCGCGTCGATATTCTTGGCCTCGAGCGCCACCATGCCGGGTGCACCACTGCCAACCGCGATGATGCTTACATCGCGCGAGCCCAATCCCGACTTCTTGATGTAGTAGCGCGCCATGGTATCGGTCGAGGACCCCGGCGCCGTGATCCCGAGCTTCAGGCCCTTCAGACCGGCACCCGTCTTGACCTTGTCAGCGAGGTCGCCGCGGACACCGAGCAACACGCCGGGAATGTCATTGAGCAGGAACACGCAGGAAATTTGCTTGCCTTGGGCCTGCATCTGAATGGTGTGATCATAAAAGCCGACGGTCCCGTCCACCGAGCCGCCGATCAACGCCTGCAAAGCCTTCGAGCCACCGGCCTGGAAGTTCTCGACGGTCACGTCAACCCCTTCTTCCTTGAAGGCGCCCAGCTTCACGCCAAGTTCGAGAGGCATATAGTTGAGGATCTGTGACCCCACTGCGATCTTCAATTTTGTCTTCTCGGGCTCGGCGGCATAAGTCGAGATGACCGGGAATGCGGCTATCGCGATGACCAGCATCAGTCGTGGAAAAGCGTGCATGGGAAACTCCATGAGAATGGGAGAGCGGTACGATCAGGCTTCGTGGGCAGGTGCGGGCCGCCAGACCAGGAGCCGTTTTTCCGCGCGGTCGACAATGGCATCGAGAGCAACGACGAAGGCGGAGAGGACGATGATTCCTGCGAACACTCCGGTCGCGTCGAGGACGCCCTCGGCCTGCGCAATCAGGTGCCCCAATCCCGCGGACGAACCGAGATATTCGGCGACCACTGCTCCCATCACAGCCATGCCGACCGACACCCGCAGGCTCGACAGGATCCACGTGGTGGCGGACGGTAGGTAGACATGGCGCAGCAGGGAGGACTTCGATGCACGTAGCAGGCGCGCATTCGCGAGCACGACCGGATTGACCTCGCGAACGCCCTGAAAGGTGTTGAAAAAAGCGACGAAGAGAACCAGCGTCACGCCCAGCGCGACCTTGGAGGTGAGGCCCAATCCGAACCAGATGACAAAAATGGGCCCCAGCAAGATGCGCGGGATCGCATTGAACACCTTGATGAAGGGCTGAAGGACCTCGGCCGCAAACGGGCTTAAGCCCAACCAGATACCAAGCGCCGTGCCGATCCCGATACCAGCCAGGAAAGACAGGACCGTCTCCAGCAGTGTTATGCTGACATCGGTCCAGAAGTCGGCCGTTGACGTCCACTCTCCGATCCTTGCGATGAGTGTCGACGGGGCCGGAAAGAAGAACGGGTCGATCAACCCGGCCCGCACGCCCAATTCCCAGATCAGGATCAGCCCAAGCACGATGGCGAACTGCGTGAGAGCGACCTTACCCCTGCGTGGCATAGCTTTTCTCCACTTCGGCGCCGAGCAGCGACCAGATTTCACGGTAAAGCGCGACGAACTCGTCGGTGGTCTGTAGCGCGGAGAGGTCGCGGGGACGAGGCAGCGTGATCCGGACATCGCCAACCATGCGGCTCGCGGGACCGGCAGACATCACAACGACGCGGTCCGCCAGCGTGATCGCCTCATCGAGGTCATGGGTGATGAAAACCAGTGAGCGCCGGTCCGCCTGCCAGAGGTCGAGCAGGATACGGTGCATGAGGCGACGGGTGTGAACGTCCAGCGCTGAGAAAGGCTCATCCATCAGGACGATCTTCGGCTGCATGATCAGGGTCTGCGTCATGGCGACCCGCTTGCGCTGGCCGCCGGACAATTGGTGCGGATAGCGCTCCTCGAACCCTTTCAAGCCAACCTTGGCGAGCCAGGGCCGCGCCTGTTCGCGCGCTTTCGCGATCGAGCTGCCCTGAAACACCAGCCCGAGGCCGACATTGTCCTGGGCTGTTTTCCAGGGCAGCAGCCCTTCCTGTTGCAGCATGTAGCCGGACTGACCGTTCAGGCCCCTAAGCGATTTGCCGAAAATGCGAACCTCGCCGGCGGCCGGCTTCAGCAGTCCGGTGACAGTATTGAGAATAGTCGATTTTCCGCAGCCGGTCGGCCCGACTACTGCAACGAATTCGGTTTCGCCGACCTGGAGGTTCATGCTTTTCACGGCGGTGAAGTCGCCGAAGCGAATCATCACGTCGCGCAGGTCGACGGCAAGTGCCGGCTGCCCTTCCATTGTTTCGCTCCGCAGAACCTGTTCTAAGCCTCAAAACAGGTAACTGGCGCTACATCCGGTGTCAATTGCATTCTGCAACATAGAACCCAGATGGGCATTGAATACTGGACTTTCTATCCATTCTTGATATCTGTTCTGCACGACAGAACACGATGACGAGGACTGTATCAATGGCAAAGACAGGGGTTGATGCGGTCGGGCGCGCCCTGGCGATCCTCAAGGCCTTCGGCGCTGAGCGCGCAGCCATGACGCTGACCGAGATTGCCGAGGCGACCGACTTCTACAAGAGCACGGTCCTTCGCCTTGCCGCATCCCTGGAAGCGGACGGATTCCTGGTGCGGGGGACCGACCGGCTATTTCGACCCGGACCGGAGCTATGGCGCCTTGGGGCGCTCTATCAGCGTGGGCTGGACCTCGGTGACCTGATCAGACCCTCGCTCCATCGTCTGGTCGAAGCAACCGGAGAGACCGCATCCTTCTACATCGCGGAGGGCGATGAGCGCATTTGCCTTTATCGCGTTAATTCTCCGCGTTCCGTCCGGCATCACCTCGAAGAAGGACAACGATTGCCGATTGATCGCGGCGCTGCGGGCCGCGTTCTTACCGCTTACCGCGATTTTGCATTAGCTGATGGAAAGAAGATCAGAGATCGTGGCTTCTACATCTCGATCGGCGAGCGTGATCCTGAGGTTGCGGCCGCAGCGGTGCCCGTAATCGATGTCTATGGCAAATTGCGGGGCGCGCTCTCAGTCTCCGCCATTCGCACTCGCTTTGATGCAGATGCTCGGAAATCTGCCGTTGAAGTGCTGAAGTCCGAGGCTAAAGCGCTGATTGGTTTGCTGCCTGCAACTGAGCGCTGAGCTACAATGGCAGCGTTCTGTTTATAACGCACAGCTCAGCGGGTGCCGCAATGGCCTCTCCTGAGCGTAGCGCGCATTTCTCGCATTGTTGCGGCCTGCAGATCATCCTCGATCTCGACGCCACCCATCCCTACACGGACATCAGGAGGGAGGCTTCTTCAAGGCTATTACGCTGCTCGTGTGATGTGTGCTGGTGCGCGTGTTCTGGAGCCGTCATGGCCTGACGGCCAAGCTGCGGCGCGCCGACATCGATGCAAGCGCGGTTAGGACGGTTCGCGGATTGTGCGGCCTAAAGCCGGATGGGGTTAGACCGAATCGATTTGGGATTGAACGAAGCCGCTGTCGCGGCGTGCGTGGCGAGGTGGCGTAGATCGCCTCCTGGCTGAGAGGATGTGGGTGTTGGAGCCCCCCTCAGACAGGGTATTGAGATGGCCGATTTGAGCCCTCTTCGCCGCCGCATGATCGAGGACATGACAGTCCGCAATCTGTCGCCGGCGACGCAGCGATCCTACATCGGCGCGGTTTCGAAGTTCAGCCGCTATCTCGGCCGATCCCCTGAGCGGTTGGAGCTGGAAGACGTCCGGGCCTTCCAGGTGCATCTGGTCTCGACCGACATCTCATGGCCGGCGCTGAACCAGATCATCGTCTGTGCGCTACGGTTTTTCTACGGCGTCACGCTCGGCGAGGCGCTCATCCCGGAGCGCATTCCCTATGCGCGAGAGCCCCGCAAGCTGCCGGTCGTTCTCAGCGCCGACGAAGTGGTGCAGTTCCTCGAGGCGGTGTCGAGCCTGAAGAGCCGCGCCGCGCTCACCACCGCCTATGCGGCCGGCCCCAGGGCCTCCGAGGTCGCGGGACAGCGGATCGAAGACATCGACAGCACCCGCGGTGTCATCCAGGTGCGCCACGGCAAAGGCGCGAAGGATCGCAACGTGATGCTGTCGTCCCAACTGCTCGGCATCCTGCGCACCTACTGGCGGCTCGCCCGGCCGCGGCTTTATCTGTTCCCTGGGCGTGACGAAGGTCACCCGATTGATCCGACCGTGTCGCATGCCGCCTGCCGCTCGGCGGTCAAGGCTGCGGGCCTGACCAAGCGCGTCACGCTGCACACGCTGTGCCACAGCTTCGCGACACATCTTCTGGAGAACGGAATCGACATCCGGATCATCCAGGTTCTGCTCGGGCACAATAATCCGTCGTCGACGGCGCGCTACACGCAGGTCGCCAACCATACGATCCGGGCGACCCAGAGCCCGCTCGACCGCCTGTCGCTGGAGGTGACGCCACCGGCATGACAACGGCTCCGGGATCCGGCTTATGCCCCCCCGACGTCCGTCCGCACCGACCCGCCATTGAGACATTGCCGATATCTTGCGCCGGCATGGCGACGCCTATCGTCGTGACCATGCCGGTCATCACGGTCGCGTCGAGCGGCGGGTGATGAGCGCCATTGTAGGGTGCCGAACCGAGGCGCTCGGCGGCCGCGTCGAGGCCCGCAATGACTGCGGCATGACGCGGATCGCCTATAATTCCTGCCGGAATCGGCATTGTCCGAAGTGTCAGGGGCCAGCCCGAGCCGCGTGCCTTGCCGCGCGAGAAGCCGACCTGCTGCCGGTTCCCTACTTCCACGTCGTCTTTACGCTTCCTGCACCGATCGCCGCGATTGCTTTCCAAAACAAGGCGGTCGTCTATGCCATCCTGTTTAAGGCCGCCGCCGAGGCGATGACCGACGCTTGCTGCCAATCCGCGCCGGTTCGGCGCGGAGATCGGCGGCGTCGCGGTCCTGCACACCTGGGGACAAGCGCTAACGCATCATCCCCACATTCACTGTGTCGTGCCGGGCGGCGGCCCGTCACCTGATGGAACACGCTGGATCGCCAGCCGACCGAACTTCTTCCTGGCCGTCAAACCGCTGTCCCGGCTCTTTCGCTGGCTTTTTCTCAAACGCCTGATCGGGGCCTTCAACGCCGGCGCTTTGCGCTTCTTCGGCGATCTTCTCTTGCCGAACTCGACACTTTCGCTGGTCGCATCAAAGCCATGCAGCGCGTCAACTGGGTTGCTTACGCCAAGCGGCCCTTCGGCGGACCCGCACAGGTGCTGGCCTATCTCGGCCGATATACCCATCGCGTCGCGATCGCCAACAGCCGGCTCGTCGCACCCGACAACGATCATGTTGCCTTCACATGGAAGGATTACCGCCAGGACGGCGCGACAAAGATCATGAAGCTCAAGCCCGACGAGTTCATTCGCCGCTTCCTGCTTCATACGCTGCCCGACGGTTTCCATCGCATCCGCCACTTCGGCTTCATGGCCAACCAATCGCGCTGCCAAGCTCGGCCTTTGCCGCGAACTTCTCGATCATGAGACAGCCCCAAACGACAGCCAGCCGCCGCCTGTGGATTTGGAAGCTCAAACCTGGGCCGAAGTTCCTGCCTCTCCCGATTGTGGTGGCGTCATGCGCATCATTGAGCGCTTTCGACACAGCTTCAGACGCTCCAGCCCTCGAACATCACCGTTCCGATGCGACACATCATGAGCCAAGTCATGCCGTGCACGACGATCATCATTCGTCATTTCGCTCCCAGCGTCTCGATCATCGCGGACGATGTCGACTCCGTGCTTTCGCACTCCGCGACAACAACGGTCCGATGCAGCAAAATGCCTATCGCGATCTCCAGTGAAGCGCGTCTGATCTCAACTCTTCCCCGATGCGCACATCTCGTGTCTCTGCCTCACGCGCCGAGCCAGCAGATCGGGCCTTCCGATCTCGAACGTGCTGCATGCTCTGGTCCTCGTCTTCGGCCAGAACGAACTTCAAACTGGATTAAGCCCGAGGGGCAGGGTCAACCACCCACGCCTTCCTCGGCGGTGCAAAATCCATGCGCCAGATTCGTGTGGGCGTCGGCGGCGCCACTACAACGATCGCGTAGTTGCGCCCCAGCGCATCCAGTACGAGGGCAACCTATGGCGTGAGGACACCACGCGGCAATCCTCAGCGCGCGGCAATCCTCAGATGGGCTGTGACGGGCGTCTCTTGGAGACTCGTACGACTCTCACGGCTACTCGCCGTTCCCAGCCGGTGGTCGGCCGCAGTCGACTCTTCTGGCGCGATTTGGCGGATTGTTAGCAAAGTTGCGCGACTGTCCGACCGCCTACATCTGTTCGTCGGAGCCGTGGCCTCTCGCGAGATCCCGTGTCCGTTGCATCGTGCGGGAAAAATATTCGTCGCGCTCGCGGCGCACGCGCTCTTGATGCGCTCTGAAATTCGCGACTCGTTTGCTGATGTGCTCTCGCTCGGAGGTGTCCCAGCTCAACCGCGGGGGAGAATCGGGTGGGGAAGCTTTTGCGATTGGCGCGATGGGTGCTATCAGCTTTGGAATAGGCGCTACGCTCCGTGCGCGTTCTACGAGTGCCGCGGATTGTTGAACCAGCGCCTCCAGTTCCTTCTTCCAGTTCATCTTCCATGTTCTCCGAACGGTCATGGGAGCATGCTAATTTGGTGCGGTACGCTCGTCCAGCTACCCCTTTTGGTAGTTGCGAGGCCGCGGCTTGTCCGCAAAATAGTGGCCGATGAGTCATTTGGGCCGATGAAATTCGCGGCTTCCCTGCTAGGAGAACCCACCCACGTGACCTTCGTCACCCAAGTGACGCAACAGGATGGAAGATCAGAACGATGCGACCTGGGTCAAACCCGTCGGCTGTGCCTGGTCTCTGGCATGAAAGCATGATCGCCCAGGCTCGCCATACTCGAACTCCTCAAGCGAACTACGCTGACGCCGAAGCAGCGGAGATTGTGCGTCAGTGCGCGAATCGTTGCCGGCCCGAATGGTCCGACCAGAACTACTCTACAGTATTGCTCAAATGGGAGACGGGAGTGGCGAGCGGTGTTGTGAAATGCGACGAATGGTTTCGGCTTTCATTCAGCCGGATGGGAGCGGCTGCGGGAAGGGCAGGCAGTCTCTTACGAGCTTAAAGTCGACCCGAGGCGTGGTAAAAGCAGTGCGGAAAATCTGCGTGTCTGATTTCATGTCGTAGGCGTCTGGCCTCAGCCCCCCGCCCAAGTCTGGCGCTTACCTCGGAACGACCCCAGCCGCTTTAAGCACTGGGGTCGTTTCATTTCTCGCCAATTTTCGACGTTTCGCGGGTCCGAATACAAGAGAACGTAGCTAGCGATGCTCGCTAGCGCATCGCCTCTTTGTCCCGTTTGGTAGACGGGTAACAGTCAGTCCGCCCGCTCGTCATAGCGCGATTTGCAGGCGCTCGCGAGCGGCTTATTGGTCGGAAGGTTATCCTCGCCGAACATCCTGGACTGGAGGTGGTGGCGCCGGCGCTGATCAAACCCGATACCGTGCTGCGGCGCGAGTTCAACAGTGTGGACCAACGAAGGGATGGGAAAGCTAAGTAAGGACTCTCGAGTCGAGAGGGCTACGATATCAGGCTATTGCTGCGCGAGCTCCCTTCGCCGGACGTTGGATCCGGTCAAGGTCGCCAGCCTCGAGGGCTCACAACCAGGCAATTCGTAGATTCTGGGCAGGCTCGTCAACCCACTCCATCAGGAGCCTTCGGGGATCTCGGGGAGCACGACGCCGCACCTGCGGCCGCGTTTGTGCATGCGCTCGCCGCGCTCTTTGTTCAGCCACACGCCTGGCGCGTACGCTGAAGCTGCAACCGCGTAGTCGCCCTTCAAGTGCTGGATGATCCTCGCCAGTAATGATAGCTCGTCACGCAGCGGCGATGATCGTTTACCTTCACATCAATAATTGTCGGGGCAGGGCTGGATTGACTTTACCTTAATTGGGCGGGGCCATCTTTGGTTGAGTGCTCGTCCAGTCGCCACGCCATTATGGGATCGCTCTCCGCCCTAGAGCCTCTCGTCCTGGAGGTTGGCAATCCTCTTGGCGCAGCGAACCGGCTAGAACTGAAAATCGAATTTTGAGATGCACGAAGGCAATGCCGAACTCACCTATCGGAATTCCAAGGGGATTTTGCTGAGCCGGGACATTTCAGGCGTCCACCACCGATCCGTGCCCCTCGTAGTCTAATTTATGTAACCGCGGAACGTTTCGTCCATCATTAGGGCTTCGCACGGACCAACATACGGCCCGTTGGCATCGCGCGTTGAAGCCTACTTGGGATTCAAAGCCGGAGCGGCTGCTAGCATCAATGCTAAAGCTCGATCCGTCCTCCTAATTCAGCCAGCGCATGCGACGGCACCTTGAAACATCGCGCTTCCGATCGGCATCAAGCGTCGGCGCCTATCTGGGTCTTACGCCTCGACGCAACCACTCTGGCGAAACTGGGCAAGATATCACGATGGGGCGACCGTCTTCTCCCAACCTACCTGTACGAGGCGGCGATCGTCCTGCTTCATCGAACGAAGAAATGGTCCTCTCTTAAGGCTTGGGGCATGAAGCTCGCTAAGCGGATTGGCATGCGAAAGGCAAAGGTCGCCATCGCGCGCAAACTCGCCATCCCTCCTCACTGTATCTGGGTCTACGGCACATCGTTCGACTGGGGCCAGGGGAAGGAAGCCTGATCCGATCTTGTAGAGTTCCTGGTCCGGTCTGCCGGACTGGCGATGTCCCGCTGGGACCGTGTTGTGGCGACCTCGGTCAATCAGGTGGTGGCGGCTCGTCCGCACTCCGCTGCAAACGTTGAGGCGCCCGACCCCGACATCATCATAAGGCGCTGCGCGACCTCGGAAAGGACCATGATCCCAGCGAAGACCTTAACCAGCCCCGGGCGATCCAATGCACGTATCAGCCGGCCCGCGCCGTCTCCGCAATCCGGACCAGCTCCGACGGCGCGAGCACTACCACCGTGCCGTGGGCGAGTTCAGAAATGTAAGTTTGACAACAAACCGCAATTAAAGGGCCGATTGACACCCAGCGCGCGCGTACGCAGGCGACGCAATGGCGGCTCCCCGGAGATCATGATCCCCGAGCGCCCTGCTAAAGCTGCCGAAGCAGTGCCGGGACATTGTGAGTGAGACCTCCTCTTCGGTGTTGGCAGCTCGGCAATCTGCAGGCCGTCCGAGCGCACGAAAGGCATCACGATGCTATTGCACCGTCCGTTTGGGGGGCGAAGCGCAGCGCCTGGTGGCGGGCGACGCAGCTCTTCGAGTAAGGTCAGGCCCTCTTTCACGATGCCAGCCGGAACGACAGTCCCACTCAGGACGCCAGGAGGACACCGAGTGCCGTTTGTCGTGTGTCAACTATCAACTCTCGCAGTTGATGGAGAGAACGACCCATGCGACCGTAACGATCGGATACCACCGATGCAGGTCGATCAACATCCGGAGAGACGCCCATGCCATGCGGCGCCACGCCCATGGTTGAAAAATGCGTACAAGCAGCGGCTGATCATCGACAAATGAAACGGGCGGATCCTTCGTACAGTGATGTTTAATAATGACGAGTGACGGCACAGAATCTTCGCTCCGCATCTGGCTCGCCGTCATCGTGCTAGGCATCGCCTCGTTTCACATCGTGTTGGCAGAGATAGCACCTATCGGGCTGTTGTCTCAGATTGCTCGCGACCTCGGACGAGATCAGGCAGCGGTCGGGCTCACGGTGGCCCTCTATGCCTGGATCGGTGCTGCCAGCGCTCTGTTGTCGCCCGTTCTGCTTCAGAAGTTTCCTCGCAAGCCGCTAGTCATCGCCTTAACTATTATCCTTTCCGCAACAACGTTTGCGGCGACGATGTCTCACACTTTCGAAGGGTTGTTGCTGGCACGCACGGTGGGCGCTGTCGTTCACGGTTTCTATTGGGCCATTGCGGCTGTGGTTGCGTCTAAGATTGCGCCGTCCCGCAGTATGGGTGTTGCGACGGCAATCGTATTCGGCGGGATCTCGATGGCGACCGTTGTTGGCGTGCCGCTCGCGAACTTCGTCGGTCAGGTGAGCGGATGGCGTGCAGCGTTCAGATTAATTGGCGCCATCGGACTGATCACCTCAGCCCTGATGGTGGCAGTTCTTCCGAAAATGCAGGCCGGGACGCCAGCGGGATGGAGAGAGCTTGGATCAGTCTGCCGCAGGCATGACCTGTTGGGGATCTATGCCGTAACGACATTCATGGCGGCGGCGCATTTCGGGGCGTACACATTTATAGAACCATTCCTCAACGAGATTCCAAACGTTGCCCAAGTCATGATTGGCGCGCTGTTGTTCGGCTTTGGCGGAGCAGGATTCCTGGGGAACATCCTGGCGGGCGTCCTCATCGACCGCTTCATGAAGCCCATCATTACTGCGGGGCTGCTTGCTCTGTGTCTGGCGCTCGTTGGCCTTGGATGGTTTGGTCCCCAGTTGGGGACAGGCCGGGTCCTTGTCTTGCTGGTCATCTGGGGCGCGGCCGTCGCGGCGCTGTTCGCGGGACTCCAGACCTGGATCCTACGCGCCGCCGGTTCGACAGTGATGACTGCTGCCGCGATGCACTCGGCGGTCATCAATTCGGCCATCGGCTTCGGAGCCGTCCTTGGCGCCCAGGTGTTGACTGTAGCCGGCCCATCAGGAGTGATGCTGGCAGCTGGTATGGTCGTCATCATCCCTCTGCTGATAGTTCTCCCGCAAGCGGCCCCAGAGGGTGATCTAAAAAAGGGGGCGTTGCTTGATGGATAACGCCGCAGCCGTGCGCACGGCGCGGATCGCCGCGTGCCCTACCACGAATGTCGCACGAAACCTTCCGCTGGTACGCGAGCTTTGGACCAAAATGTTCGTGCAGCCCGGCGGACCGGTCGAAGGGGGTGAAACACCACGCCAGGCCTTGCCCGAGAACTCGTTGAGGAACTCGGCATCGAAGTTTCTGGCGATGTACGCGAACATCTCGGGGGATTGCGCCGTTGCGGCATTGCGAGGAGCATTCGGTCGAGCGGTCTACCGCACTGCGGGACACTTTTGCACTCTTTCCACACAACAATGTCTCTGTCCTGAGATTACCCCGCATTCTAGCATCATAATTGACGCTACCCGACAGACGGGCAAGCTCGCCTTCTTCATCCGGTGAGCGTCCTCACGCTGGCGTGTGACGCGCTTCTCGATGATCGGTCCTATCGCGCTCAACCGAAGGCACTCTTTGCTGGCTCTTCCGAGGCGCTGCCGAGCAGCTGAGCCATCATCGCCTTCCTGCGCGAAATGAGCAAGCTGATGACGTCTACTTGCGTGCTTTCCTGATTGAGCGCTCACCAGCATCACAATGGCATTCCAGCCAGCGACTTCGATCAATTGCGTCCTTAGACCCACTGGGATCTCAAAGCCATGGTCTAGAACTGGGCTTAGTGTCAATGAACTCGCATGATGGTGCCGAAGACGAGACGCAAGATCGGCGCGGCCTCTAGATCAAGTTTACGCTCTTGAGCGCATTGTGGCAGGTCGCTTCACTCGTTTCGGGATGGCCGTCGCATTGGATCATCGGCCGGTGGTGGGACGTGTCTGCGGATACCCATATCCGCGAACTCGCAGGCACCTACACATCGATGCCCGCGTCGGCCAAAACCACAGGCTCAAGAGGGAGCTCATGCGCGGCGGCCTTCGCATCAACTTCTGACCTCGTGGACAAAGGCGGCGCACTCATCGTTGACAAGAGAGAGGCGCGGCTACGTCCATGATCCAATAGGTGCGTGCACGAAAATCGAGCTGTTCCAGAAGCTCCTAAAATCGGGCTGCAGGGCGGAGGACTCAAAACTGCGGACCGCGGAGCGGCTCGCTAGTTTGGTGGCGGTCGTCTGCCCTCTCAGCTGGCGCGTCCTCTGGCTCATCATGCTCGATCGTACGGCCCGGACGCATCACCGAAGATCGCCTTCACGGACACCGAGATCGTATTGCCCGATGAACTCATCAAGGACGTCGGCATTCAACGAGGTCGCCTTGGAACCCCCGCATTCTACTTGACCGAACTTGCACAATTGGGTGGCGACCTGGCCAGGGCCGCAGATCCGCCACCCGGAAATGTTGTCATCTGGCGCGGACTCTCCAGACACACCGGATCGAACTCTGCGCCGAAATTGGAGCGGTTGGAAATGTCGATAAATGAAGTGTCATCGAACAGTTCCACCGCTGCCGCTTTGGAATCGGCTGTTTGCGCAGTAAGCGCGAGTTTCCGGTGCGCCAACCTGTCGAGTAGATTGACTCGCCGCAACTGAGAAAACGGACTAGTGGCACACCCGATAAAAATCCATTAGCGTTAGGCTTCCTATGTTTAGTTTGCCTGATTTGCGTGTACTGGAAGTCGCGGCCGTCGTCATCGAAGAGGGCAGCATGAGCGCGGCCGGCCTCAGACTTGGCATCACTCAATCGGCCGTTTCACAAGCGATGAAGCGCGCGGAGGCGCATATTGGCGCGTCCCTCGTCCGTCGCGATCGTCGTCCCCTTGGGCCCACGGAGGCGGGGCAAGCTCTGCTCACCCACATGCGCGAGATAACCCTGCGCGTCGGACGAGCTGTCGAGGAAATGCGGGCCGCCGCAGCGCGTCCCGAACGCGAGGACCTTCGGCTCGGGATGATCGACACGTTCGCGTCCACAGTGGGACCACTGTTGGTCCGCAGCCTCATGGCGGGTTCAATCGCGCTTCGCGTGAGCGCATATTCGGGGCTGGTACCCGCGCATGCCGAGGCATTGATGCGCAACGAGATCGATGCAGCTGTCACATCGGATCCAATGGAGGGCGTTGACGAAGTTACCCGCTTACCCCTATTGCGCGAGCCATTCCTCCTGGTAGCACCGATTGCCTGGGCGGATACTCTTCGCGATCGTCCACTGGACGACCTACTACTCGAGCACCGACTTATCCGCTACACCGCGCGTTCGCACATGGGAACGCAAATTGAACGTCATCTCCGGCGTCTAAGGATAGAGCATCCGCAGACGATGTCGTTCGACACGTCGGACTCGCTGCTCTCGATGATCGCCAATGGCATGGGCGTGGCGATTACAGCACCCCTGTGCATATTGCAGGCTGCCGTCCATCGACCGGCGCTCGAAGTCATGCCATTGCCGGCGACCGGCCTCTCGCGCACGATCGCGTTGGTGACTAAGCAAGGCGGATTAGGCACGTTGGCTGCGCGAATAGCGGATGATACTCGTGTGCTCCTGCGGAACTGGACCTTGCCCCAGATCGCGGCTCAAATTCCCTGGATGGCTCGTTCCGTCGGCAGCATCGTGTTGGATCCGCTCGCTCACGAGGACGCCGCCTGCCGGTGCGTTGCGGGTGGCTCCACCCGGACTCTCGACGAACAGTATAACCCTAATTAATCATACTTATCAGCCTCCATAACATCTCCGATCTTAGCTTTAACTCTCGCCCGTCTTCGGAGAGAGTTGTTTGCGTAGCGTCCGAACCCGGGATCAGAGATGTCAGCGACTCGCACCGAAATAGACAGTCTAGGAACGCGCGAGCTGCCGCTGCGCGCCCTGTACGGCTTGGCCTCCCTGCGTGGGAGCGAGAACTTCGACATCTCACTCCAGAAGCTCGGTGATCAGCCGGCACTTCTTCGGGCACTAGCGCGCATCAAGCGCGCTGCCGCGGCGGCGAACCGTGAGCTCGGAGCCCTCGACGCCAAAGTAGCAGGAGCACTAATCGCGGCTGCGGACGAGGTCATTGCTGGTAAACACGATGGGCAGTTTATCATCGATTTGCTCGAAGGCTCCGGCGGTACATCGATCAACATGAACATGAACGAGGTTCTGGCGAACCGGGCCCTGCAAATTGTCGGTGAAAAGCCCGGCCGGTACGACGTGATCCACCCAAATGATCACGTGAACCTATGCCAGTCGACGAACGATGTGCTGCCCTCGGCGCTCAAGTTGGCGGCGCACGAAAGGTCCGGCGATCTGGTGGGTGCGCTGGAACAGGTGGCGGCCGCTCTTTCGGAGCGGGCCATTGTATTCGCTGACGTATTGCGCGTCGGCCGCACATGCATGCAGGCCGCCCAGCCGATGACGCTCGGTCAGGCGTTCGGCGGTTACGCATCAGCGATCAAGCGGCTCTCCTTGAAGCTGTCGGTGGCGCGCCAGGAATTGATGGTGCTTCCCCTCGGAGGTACTGCGATTGGCACCGGGCTCGGAGCAGTGCCGGGCTATCGCCGTGCCGTCTATGGACATCTTGCGGCAATCTTGGGCCACGCCGTACGCCCAGCCGACGACATGTTCGATGCCATGCAGAACGCCGACGTCTTCGCACGCGTGTCGTCGGAAATCCGCATCGCAGCAGAGGTAATGGCGAAAATCGCCTCTGACCTGATCATCCTTTCCTCTGGGCCAAATACGGGGCTTGGCGAATTGCGGTTGCCCGCTCTCCAGCCCGGTTCTTCGATCATGCCAGGTAAACTCAATCCAGTCCTGCCGATGATGATCCAGCAAGTTGCGTTCGCTATCGTGGGCAACGACGCCGCAGTATCTCTCTCAGCGTTGAGCGGCCAACTCGAAATCAATCACTTCGAGCCAGTCATCGCCTCGCGCCTGTTCGATTCGATCGAGCTTTTGACGCGATCGGCCAGAATATTTGCCGACCAATGCATCTCGGGGATCCGGGCAGACCGGGAACGGTCGCTCAGCAACTTGATGCAATCTTCGGCTCTTGCGACCGTGTTCGTACGGCGCCTTGGTTATGAACAGGTATCGACACTTGTGCTTACAGCCGCTGAGCAAATGCGGCCCTTCATCGAAATCGCGATCGACCGCGGACTTCTGAACCGTAGCGCGGTTTTGCAGATGCTGCACGAGAGCACCCGTTATCGCGAGAATGCCGCATGAGCCGCGATTCTGCACTTGCCCTTGTACGCGAAGGGCTCACGAGCATGCCGCGAGTCGATGCACAACGCCAGAGGATCAACCTACGAAGGTCATGCCACAGCCAACTCGCCATCGCCCTGTCTCCAACCCGATGCGGCAGATGAGACGATGCGCCGCGATGGAGAGGCCGCTTGTTCATAGGTCAGTGCTCCGGCCTCTCTTCAAGTCGTGCTTATACTGACGCGCCTGGCCGTAGTGCCAGGGGCAGTGATGGGCAAAGTCAGCAAACACGTAAGACATCGTCGATAACGTATTCTAACCGTTCGCGTGGGGCCGTCCTGGCCTTCGCCAATCTTCACATCCTGTTCGGCCGGTAGCCCGATCAAGATGTGCAAGTTCTCCGATAGCTGGTTACGGCCTGATTCACCTGATGATACATTCACGAGGCGTGATCGAGTCCCGCAGGTTCGAACACGGGCCCAAGTTTTTTCGTTCGTTCTCTGCCGTATTCAAGACGGCACTGAGGCACGCGAAATCCATCCGATGCCGAGAGGCAGCTGCGCGCGTCAGAATCTCATCCGTCGTATCGACTGGGCCCAGCTGAAGTTTCCCCACTCCCAGCCGTTGTTTATGTCGTATGCGACATTCGGTTTGAGTATAAGGTAAGGTCAATCAAGATGCTCTGGCTGTAGGCCTTGTCGATGACCGTGCCAGTGTTTACCTGGTTTGTAGCAAAAGTTAGCATCACCTTTTGTATTGGCGCCTTTGCATTTAGCTGCTTGCCATAGAGTGGCAAAGCGCAAAGGGGGTTCGCATTTCCATTCACCAATTCGGAAACGCCGCATGTTACTGGTGTGACAGTCAGTTCTCGATTGAGATCACCCCCGCTTCACGGCCGACCACATTGCCACTGCCTTGGGGCGCTTCGACTTCCCGCCTTTGGGCGATATCAATGCCGTAAGAGCTGACGCCCTTAATTTGGCCGTTAGGGCGCGCAATCGGGCCGCCAAGCAGTTTGGAGTGGCGATCAGCACGGCGATCGGCTGGATGAAGCGGGTCGATGAGACCGGCAGCGTTGCTCGGGGCCAGATGGGTTGGAAAACCATTACCTTTCTGGCGGCCCTGCGCCATGACCGGATCGACGCGCCATGGTTCATCGAGGGACCAATCATGGCGAGAGCTTCCGGATCTATGTGGAGAAGGTTCTCCTGCCGACCCTTCGGCCCGGCGACATCGTCGTCCCGGACAATCTCGGCAGCCACAAAAGCAAAGCCGTGCGCCAGCTCATCCGCTTCGCCGGAGCAAAGCTCTTCTTCCTGCCAAAATACTCACCCGACCTGAACCCCATCGAACAAGTCTTTGCCAAACTCAAGCATCTGCTCCGCAAGGCAGCCGCACGAACCGTCGATGCGGTCTGCGCCGCCATCGGCGAACTCCTTTATGCATTTACACCCGAAGAATGCGCCAACTACCTCAAAAACTCAGGCTATCGAAGCTAGTCCCATCACGCTTTAACGGCGAGCCTCCCAGGAGGCTAGCGCCGAATGCTCTGTACCTCGATCATATCCGTTCTCAGCTCAACCCGCTATCCCGATCGCTCTTGAGGACCGTGCCGGAGCGCTCGTCTGAGCTCGCCGAACTGGTTGAACATGACGATGAGAGCGATTATTCCGGCGCCAAGCTCTGCGAGCGCTTGACTGGCTAACAGTCCGTTAAAACCCGCTACCAGCGGGAATAACAGTACGGCCGGTATGAAGAGATATCCCTGCCTGGCCAAGGACACAATTGCACTGAGGCGCGCTCTCCCAAATGACTGAAGCATTGCCGTCACGAAACTCTGCACCCCAAACAGTCCAAAGAAGAGATGGAACACGATGCAGGTCGAGACGGCAAGTTCGGTGACGTACTCGTTATCGCTAAATAGGCTCACCAAAGGCCTCGCAAAAATCACAACGGCCGCAGAATACAGCACCGAGAATGCGATCGTCACGAAGAGCATGAACTTCGCAGCCCTCAATATATGAGCATAGTCGCGTGCGCCCCAACCGAAACCCAGGATAGCTTGAGCGCCAATACAGAACCCGGTGATAGGCAGTGCGCCGACCATCAAGATACGCACAGCTATTCCAACCGCGGCGATGGAATCGTCGCCGAACGGCGCAGCAGCTCCGTACAAGAGCATAACGGCAAGAGCAGATAAGATACTCGTCATTGTCGCCGGCGCGCCTACCAACGCGAGCTGTCTGATGCGATCTGCTCGCAATGATATGTGAGATATCCTGACGAGAACCGTCCCGCCAAGCTTCGTAAAATACGCGATATACAGTCCGACAGCAGAGATCTGAGACACCAGCGTTGCGAGGGCTGCGCCTCGCACGCCAAGGTCAAGTGAAAATATGAAGACGGGATCAAGCACAGCGTTCAGGATAAACGCGGTCATCATCACCCACATGCTAAATCGTGTATAGCCTTCGGCTCTTACAATGAACCCGCTGACTGTATTTAGTAGCATCGGGGTGTACCCCAACAAAACCGTTCCCGCGTAGTCAAGCGCCACGGGCATGATGGTTCGGGTAGCTCCGAGCGTTGCAAATATCCCTGGCAGATTTGGAAGCAGAGTGAGGGTGACTGTGATACCGATCGGAGCGGCGAGCGCGAGTGCCGTGCTTGCGCCTCGACTCGCTTCTAGGTACTCACGAGCGCCCAGATGACGAGATATGAACGACGCTGCTCCAACACCGATCCCCTGTCCGGCTGCGGCGAGCAGGACCACGATCGGCAAGGTCATGCTAACAGCTGCGATCGCCTGCGCGCCTAGGGCGCCAACAAAGATCGCATTGACGACCTGCTGCAGCGCATGGATCGATAATCCAACAACAGACGGAATGGCGAGCCGCAGGATAAGACTCAAGAGATTCTGGTCCGATAGATCGACGTGCTGTTTTTTCTTTGGCATCACATTGCGCTTGCTGTCGAGGGCGATTTCTGTATTCGGTCCATTCACGGACGAGTGAACTTTTCCAAATTCGACGATGGCGTACTCAGCGCAATCCTCTCCGGATCTGCTCTGGCACGCCGTGATCGCCTGGATATGTTGACGTTTTCAAAGCTGATTTTTGCCTGGGCATACGCCTCCCGTCAGTTGTAGCGAATACTGACTGAGGTGTTCGAGGGTAGCCCCCAGGTTCTGCTAGTCATATTGTGCCGTTCCGCCCTTTGGTTGAGCATCGTGCCGGTTGCGTTCACTTCTCGGGATGATGATCGGCGGGGAAACGCGGCCAGACCCTAGAGCCTCAAGTTGGTTTTGGCATCTACCGGATCTTGTAGTAGACGCTCCATCATCTGCATGGCACAAGCAATGAACGTGCTCAGAACCACTGTGGTGGTTCGATGATGTCCTGCAATCTGTACACGATATCGGGTTCCTCAGCGCGATCGAGACGAACGGCAGGCTGCCGGCCCCGGCCAGCGTGGTGATTGGATTTGCGTCAGTAAATCGCGCCGCGCTGGCCGTCACTCGCGGACACGAACTGAAAATTCGTGTGGCCGCAACCGGCAGCCTGCCAGACCGGTTCGATGAGCGTGGCTCGGACAATTTCTGCTTCGATCGAAAGACCGCCCTGACGCCGTCGAGCGGCGGGCTATCTCGTACTGCTTGGCTCAGCCGAAATGGCGGCTCAGCGTGCAGTCCCACAAACACTCGGCATCACATGAAGATATCGCAAGCATTTAAGTTCGAGGCAGCGCACCGACTTCCAAACGTCCCGCAGACACATCGCTGTCATCGGGTGCATGGTCATTCCTATCGCGTCGAGGTCGTGCTGAACGGGGCCGTCGATCCGCACACCGGATTCGTAATGGATTTCTTCAACATGGAGGAAGCGTTTGGCCTTCTTATAAAGAAGCTCGATCACCATTGCCTGAACGACGTCCCGGGACTGGAAAATCCGACGGCGGAAAATATCGCCATCTGGATCTGGGAGCACGCGAAACCGCGCCTCGCCCAACTCTCGAGCGTGAGGGTGTACGAGACGACGGATAGTTGGGCGGAATATGACGGGCCCGATCGCTGAATTCAGCGCTCATTTGGGACTGTGTCGATGCGGCGCGCCTGTCGTTCTTCGGCTCAGAAGCGGACTTGCTCGATCTGCGATTCGGCTCTTCATCCGCCTCGCCCGCGGCCAGATTTCCGCGCTCACAGAAGAGCCCTTGGATCCGACGGGAGCGCCCGGTTTGGCTATGATGACACCCATCACGTGACCGCATTCGAAAAGCTTCCGGCCAAACGATTCGGAATCCCGCGTTGTGCTAACCGCCGGAACGATTTGAGGGGATTCGTCCTGAGGAGCGAATTCGATGCTGATTGTACCGGCGAGACGACCCGCCATCCCGGACGCTGCGGCTGGGCGACTTCGTGCTGCAGCAGGTCGGCGCTAGCCGCCAATGCGAGGAGCACGGGTGGATGCAAGATCGCGCAACCCGCATGTGCGCGAGCTCGCCGTAGACATCGCCGTCAATACCCCCCGTTCGACACTTCGACGGGCGAAGCCTCAATTGAAGCTGGCGAGGTGCCGGACTCGCGCGTCCGCGCTGACTGGTCACGGATGCATCCCTTGGCCGACTGGTTATTTCCACCCAGCCGATAGCTGCGGACGTAAACCGGACGAACAGCTGTCCACAGGAACCGATGCCTCGCCCCGCCGCATCCGATTGAGTGCAGTCAGGCCCGCACCGACCGCGGGTTCATCCCGGGAGCCTACGATCCCCAAACCTTAGCCGAAATGGCGGCCGCGCTCGAGCAACCGCCGGACTATCGCGCCTTGCGCCGGCTCGTTGCGCGCCCAGAATTCGCGCGAATTGAATTTCTTGGCAACTATCCTAAGCCTGCAGCACATCAGCGGTCTCTTTTCAGACAGCAAGCGCAGCGCGGTCAGGAAGTGAATAATTCTCCAAAATGGGTACGCCACTCATTCGGGGAACATGGATTCTGTCCCTGTCCCGGACGACGTCAATCTTGCGAGTTATGCTGTCCTGATGTCCGGCAAATCACGTGGCGGTGGCCTGCTCGATCAGGTAACAACAGCATCCGCCTGTCGGAGCAGAAACGGATCCGCGACGCGCTCTTCGCCGAACACATGATTCCCCCCAAGGTTTGCACCACCGGTTTGAAGGTCCGGACGCGCAAGGGCCCGTGAAACCCTCCCAGGCATCCGTCGCTCACCACATCTGCACAATGAAGCGGCCGTTATTTGGTCGCGATGTAGTCCTTCACCTCGGGCAAGCAGTAGATCGAGACGAAGCGCAGCAGCCGCGGATCATCCTTCCTGTCCGCCGCCATGAACTGCAGGCACCCAGTGCGATCAAGTTACCGCGGTCGGCGAGCAGCGCCCCTACGCTAGCGGAGCGATCGAGCAAACCCGAGTTGATCGCTAGGATCATCGCTTGGCCAGGTGGGCATCGGATGCTCCGATGAAGGCGAGCTCGGCGGCGTTCTGGACGTGATCGGAACTCGCGTCGGCGCGGTGATCCGACGCGATCGCGACATAGAGCGCCGGCAGCACGAAAAGCGTGAACAGCGTGCCGATGGACATGCCCGCGACGACCACGAGCCCGATCGAGAAGCGGCTCGCGGCGCCAGCACCCGTTGCGGTCAACAAAGGTAAGAGGCCCGTGACCATCGCCGCCGTGGTCATCAAGATTGGACGGAGGCGGACGCGCGCCGCCATCTCGATGGCCGAGCGGGGATCGAGTCTCTCCTTGAGCTGCAGCTGATTGGCGAACTGGACCATCAGAATACCGTGCTTGGATATCAGCCCAGCCAGTGTCAACAGTCCGATTTGGGTGTAGATGTTCATCGTCGCCAAGCCAAAGAATAGCGGGATTAAGGCGCCGGCGATTGCCATGGGAACGCTGAACATGATGATGAGGGGATCGCGCAGACTTTCGAACTGCGCCGCAAGCACCAAGAAAATGACGATGAGTGCAAACGCAAAGGTGATGACCAGTTTGTTACCCTCCTGCACATATTGACGGGCGTCCCCGAGGAAGTCGTGGCTGAACTCTGCGGGCAGTTTCATTGCCTCGCTCTCGAGGAAGTCCACAGCCTGACCGATCGTGACGCCGGGCATCGGTACGGCTTGGAAGGTCGCGGAGTTGAGCTGGTTGTAGTGGGTGAGTGCGTTCGGATCGGTCGCAGTCTCGATGGAGACCACGGTCGATAGCGGCAGCATCGAGCCCGCCGCTGCCTTGACATAATAGCTCCCAAGTGATTCCGGCGTCAGGCGTTTCTCGCGCGGCACCTGCGGGATCACTTCGTAGGAGCGACCCTGCAGGTTGAAGCGATTGACGTAGTTTCCGCCAAGGAGGGTCGCGAGCGCGCTACCGACGTTCTGCATGGTGATGCCAAGGTCGCTCGCCTTGGATCGATCGACCTTGATTCGCACCCCCGGCTGGTTGAACTCAAGGTCAGAGTCGCTGACCATGAACAGACCGCTCTCGCGCGCGACATCCTTCAGCTTCGACATCTGCTCGTAGATGTACTGGAAACCGAGCGTCGACTTGATCACCATCTGCACTGGTAAGCCGCCCGAACCGCCCGGAAGCGGCGGCAAGCTAAAGGCAAATGCGTTGATGCCTTCCAGTTTGGACAGCTCGGCCTGGACCAGCGATTTCAGAGCGATCGATGAGCGCTTGCGCTCGGCCCAAGGCTTAAGCAACATCCCGGCCATGCCGCCCTGCGGACCGCTGATGCCGTTGAGCACGAAGCGAAAATCCGTCTCGGGAAACTTCTGGAGTGCCTTGTCGAGCTTGGCGCCGTAATAATCCAGGTAATCAATATTGGCGTATTTCGGCGCTTTTGTCAGTGCGAATACGATACCCTGATCCTCCTCGGGTGCGAGTTCCTTGGAAGTATGCATATACAGAAAGGCGACGAGGCCCAGCATGGTCAGCGCAAACAGCCCGGTAATCGGGCGATAGTCGAGCGAGCGGTCGAGCTTGCGGCCGTACCAGCGCGTCACGGCGCTGAACACACGATTCACAAACTTTGCAAACCGCCCCTCTTCAGCGCTCTTCAGGAAGACCGCGCACATCATGGGCGACAGCGTCAACGCGATCACGCCCGACACGATCACCGAACCCGCCAGTGTAAACGCGAATTCGCGGAACAGCGCGCCGGTGAGGCCGCCGAGAAAGCCGATGGGGGCGTACACGGCGGCCAACGTAATCGTCATGGAGAGGACGGGGCCGACGATCTCGCCCGCGCCATTTGTAGCAGCCTGCGCGGGCGACGCACCTTCTTCCATATGGCGATGAACGTTCTCCACCACGACGATTGCGTCGTCAACCACGAGACCGATCGCAAGCACCATCGCAAGGAGGGTCAGCAGATTGAATGAGAACCCTAGCGCCAGCATCATACTGTAGACGCCAATAATGGACAGCGGAATGGTGACGACCGGAATGATGACAGACCGCAGGGAGGCCAGGAACAGGAAGATCACCAACATCACGATCGCGACGGCCTCAAGGAGCGTCTTCTCCACCTCGTCTATCGATGATTGGATGAACTTGGTGGAGTCGTAGGCCACTTCCATCTTCAGCGATGGCGGCAGGCTGCGCTTCATTTCTGGAAGCAGTGCCCGAACGCCTCGCGCTATGTTCAGTGGATTACCTTCTGGGCTCGCCTGCACGGCGACGAAGATCGCGTGTTCGCCGTTCATCGCGACGCTGGCGTTTGTGCTCTGCGCCGCAAGCTCGACTGTCGCGATGTCCTCCATGCGCACAAAGCCGCCGTCGTTGGCTTTGACGATCATGCGCTTGAAGTCATCAACACTCCGCAGATCAGTGTTGACCGTGACGTCGGAGAGAGTGAAATAGCCCTTAGTCTGGCCGGCCGCAGCCTGGAAGTTGTTGGCCGCGATTGCAGCCGAAACATCAGCTGGCGACACGCCGTGGCCCGCCATTCTCGCGGGATCGAGCCATAACCGCATCGCAAAAGTCTGGCCGCCGAGGATGTCTGCTGCTGCGACGCCGTCTACAGTTGACATAATCGGTTGCACCACGCGCGAGAGATAGTCGGAGATCGCGCTGGCCGTCAGTTCTTCGCTGGAGAAGGCGATATACATGACAGCTGTAGTCTGACCGGCAGATTTGGTGACGACCGGATCGTTCGATTCCTTAGGGATTAAATATTTGACCGAGTTGACCTTGGAGAGCACTTCAGTGAGCGCCTCGTTGGGCTCGAAATTGAGCTTGATATAGACCTGGATCGTCGAGGCACCGAGCACCGAGGAGGACGTAATGTAATCAACGCCTTCGGCCGAAGCGAGCGCTTGCTCAAGGGGCGTGGTGATGAACCCCTGGATCATGTCGGCGGAGGCGCCAGGATAAGAGGTTGTGATATTGACGACCGTGTTGGTCAGCTTAGGATACTGCCGGATTGGCAAAACGGTGGCCGCACCAATGCCGGTCAGCAGGATCAGGAGACTGACGACGATAGACAATATCGGACGTTTGATGAAGAGCTCGGTAAATGCCATCGCGATGCTCGCATTCAAGAGACTGACGGAAATTCGCCAGTAAGCCAGGCTACAGCAACAGTCATCAACGCGGCGACTGTGGGTAGGGGCACCTTCTCAGGGTAGAGGCCCCATGTTTCTCTTAAGCTAGCAACCGCCCCGGGGGGCCGGCTCGAACCAGTAGAGCTGAGCCTCTGGGCAAAGCCGCAGACAATGTAAAGAGTCAGCTCCGTCGTAGCAGCCGATGTCCAAGATGACTGGGTCTTGCTTCTGGAGGGAGCACACAATGTGCTGATGGACCTCCAACGCGGAAGTGGGCTGACGTATTTCCATTTAACCTCGTCCCACGCCTCAATGGCAGCAATGCCTTGCAGCACACTTATCAACTCAGCTTAGGATTTCGCGCCGCCCCACCCTTCGGACGATCCAGCTTCGACGCTGAAACTACAGACAAGCCGACGGGCAGCTCAACTCTACAGAGGTAAGCGGGGGATATAGAACGGGTTGCATAACCTATACCAACGTTTGTCGACGAGCGACGCCCGCATGAGCCGCGCGAGACTTGTGATGTTGCTCGAGAGCACAGGCGTTTCCCTTCGGTCTTGTGCTTCACGATGAACCGGCCATCTCGGGTCCGCCCGCAAAGTAAGTGAACCCCAGGAAGGCGAAGGTCTCGGCCACCGCTCGCTGCGCGGCTGACGCGGGAGGGCCGCGAACCGCGCCAAACTCGATCAACCGGGTTTTGTCCGCATGGAGCGTCGGCCAGTCGCGCCTTGAGGGCCAAGAGCATTTCCTGGGTATCTGCCTTGCTCTCGAAGCCGATGACGAAGTCGTGCGCAAAGCGCACGGTCACAACGCGACCGCGTGCATGGCGACCACTCCAGTGGTCGACCCAGAGATCGAGGATGTAATGCAGGAAGATGTTGGAAAGGAGCGGACTGATCCTGCCCTTTGCGGCGTGTGTCTTGCTTCTCGCCGCTCTCAAGAACGCCAGCTCGCAGCCGCAGCTCGATGAGCTGCAGGATACGAGGATCGGCAATCCTGTGCGCCACCATCCGCAGCAGCCACTCGTGGTCGACCGAATCGAAGACACTGGATATGTCATGATAGCCGGATGCAGGGCATCAAGCTCCATCTGAGGATTCCGCCCCGGCCGGAAGCCGTAGGAGAAGCCGAGGAATTCGACCTCATAGGCGGCGCTCAACACCTTGTCCACCGCGCTTTGGACGATCTTGTCCTCTAGCGGCCGGCACACCGAGAGGCCGCCTACCCCCGTCGGCTTGGGGATGTAGACGCGCCGCACCGGCTGTAGCCGGTAGGGACAGTGTGGACCCGTGCCCAGAGATCGCGGATTGGTCCGTGAGCCCCTCTTCGTACTTTGCCTCCGTTATCCCATCGACCTCCGCGCCGGCCTGCCGGCTTTTGTCGGCGAAACGCCCGAAGCAGATCGTCTTTGTCGATGTGGTGCGGCAAGGCTGTGAACCGGTTTGGACATATGGTCGGCATGTTCCCCAAGGAGAAGGCCATGGTTCGCCTCATTGGAGCGGTCCTGCTCGAACAGAACGATGAATGGGCCGTCCAGCGTGCCCGTTACATGACGCTGGAAACCATCGCGCCTTTGAGCGATGATTCGAGCGTCAGCCTTCCGGCTGCCAGCTGACCGGGCCCGGCTCTCTTGCCGGCGAACCGGTTGCCCGAGCGCCAGTTACAGCATGCTGAAAAACACGAGTATTTCTGACAGTGCTTTTCGCGCCCTACTGCGGAGCTCACGAAGACGCGATTGCTAGCTCTTGGAGCCTCGACGCAAGAGCGATCGAACAAGCGGAATAAGAAAAGACCCAATCATCGAAGGCTCCTTGGGCTCGGACCACCGCGTCTGGGCTGAACGTACAGTTCGCCGGGCTCTGCGGCAGCCACTACAATCTGTGGGGAACCGAGGACGGCTCCTACGCACCGGGCACCCGCACCCGCACCCGCACCCGCACCCGATAACAAACTTACGCCGCCGACACCCGCAAGTATTTTTACTCCGCTTTGCTTAGCATTTCTACTCTGGACTACGCGCCTCATCGCCAGGAATGCCCTCACGCACGCTGCGGCACTTGACGAATTTCATTTTCATTCGACGCTGCCGAAGCCAGCATGAGGGACGCGTTGCGAGTAATCGCTGCGGCTTGGCCGTAGCGCAGCGCGGAAATTTACGCTAGCTTCCGCTCGCGAGTTTGCAAATGCCTACCCGCATCCGATCTTTAAGACAACGAGCGACCATTCGACCGCTTGCCCCCTCCCATCCTCAGAGCTGGGATAATCCGGACAATGAGGAAATCTGGTTTGAGTTGGCGCGCGCCATCGGACGTCAGATCGCACGGGATGAAAATCATGGCTCGGGGCAGCCGATGGAGGACCGGCATGACGACACCGTCATCGAAGAAAACGGCCGTAATATACGCGCGCTATTCGAGCGACATGCAAAGGGCGAGCTCGATTGACGGTCAGCTGTTACTCTGCCGCAAGGTCGCATTGCGCAACAACCTCGATGTCGTCGGCGAGTTTGTGGATGCCGCAAAATCTGGTCTTACCGAAGGTGCGCGGGACGGCTATCAGCGCTTGCTCAACGGTGTGCGAAGCCGGCAGTTTGACGTAGTCGTCGTTGAGCATTTCGACCGCTTGTCGCGCGATCCCGCAACCATCCAGCGTCTCAAGCAGGTTTTCGAGTTCAACGGCGTTGAGCTGATGGATCAGAAAGGAGTCTACGCGACCGCCACTGACATTAGCATCGCAAGTCTGTACAACACGATTTACAAGCCGCAGCTCGCCGAAAAGGTTCGGCGCGGCCATGACAACGCTGTTGCGAACGGAAGAATTCCGGGCTCATACGCCTATGGTTATCGGCCGAGGCCGGGCGCGCCCGGCGAGCGCGTAATCGATGAGAACGAAGCAAAGATTGTGCTCCGCATCTTCAAAGAATATGCAGCGGGCCGCTCGACCCGAACTATCGCCGCTGACCTCACCCGCGAAGGCGTGCCCTCACCAGGGGCAACTCGTCACAAGAACAAGGCGGGTCGCACCACCTGGAACCATCAGTGCATCACAGGCGGTCGGCATGGTCGCGGCATTATCGGCAACGAACTATACATCGGCGAGATACATTGGAACGTTCGCTCGACAATTCTTAACCCAGAGACGCAGAAGAAACAGAAGCGCTGCAATCCAGCAGAACGCCACATTATCGTCAAAAAGCCAGAGCTGCGGATCGTTCCGCAAGGGCTCTGGGATCTAGCGCAGAAGGTTCGTAGGGTGCGCGCGGTATCTATGTTCGGACCGACTGGCCAGCCGCGGCGTCGCGCCGTGAGTCCGCGCAACAATGAGCACCCGCTTGCCGGTGTGCTCCGGTGTGGCGTCTGCAATGGCCATATGCGAATCGCTCAATCCTCGCGTAACGGTGCGCCGCGCGCGGCATGCGCGAGCGCGCATCAGCGGGGCACCTGCGAGCACACCCGTAGCTTTGATATGGACGTTCTGCTCGAGGATGCCTCCGAAAAAATCCAGGTGAAATTGCTTTCGCCGAAAGCCATTGAAGAGGCGATGCGTACTTGGAAGGAGGAGCGCAAAAACGATCGGAACAATGGCAGCGAACACAATAAGCTAGAGCGTCGACGCCGCGTATTGACTACCGAGATCGAACGCCTCTCTTATGCCATCGCAAATAGCCGCCGCAAGCCGGACGAATTGCTCAAGCGGATCGATGAGTGCGACCTGGAGCGGGAAAGCGTTGAAGAGCGCTTGCGGCTGCTGGGCGGTGGCGGCGAAAATTTAGTTGGCTTCGATCGCCCGAAATTCAGTGACCGATACTCCTCGGAGGTTAGAAGGCTTATCACCGCGCTCAAAACCAATCCGAAGGCGATCGAAACTCGCATTGCCTTCCGCAACTTGATTGAATGCATAGTAGTGCATCCGGTTCGCAAGCGGATGCCCTACGAATATACGCCCTACCTGAACAGCTCCGCGCTTTACGGAAAGAACCTTTTTCCCGAAAACCGCAGCAAGGAGCGAGAGATCAGCACGTTTGCATACTACGACAATGGCAAGCCAGGGAAATCCGTGTCCTCGTAATAGACGCGGACCTGCATATGGTGGCGGCCGTCGCGGATCTCGCCGTCGAGATGAGCTGTCACGTCGCGAGCCTCTTCGCTTTTCGGTAACTAGCCCGTTTTGCGCAAAAACGGCCGGCTGCGCAAGCGCGGCTAGACCACCGCCGGCCCACGCCCCAGCGTCACCTCGACGATCTCCGGCGGCACGCCGACGCGGAGCGGCATGATGCTGCAACCGAGGCCGCCGGAGATGATGACGTCGCATTTGAGCCGGACATGGCCATAGGCGAGCCGGAGGCCGTGCTGTGGCGGAACCGCCGGCGACCAACCGAGCAGGCGGACCTGGCCGCCATGAGTGTGGCCAGACAGTTGCAGCGCGACGCGGGCGGGCACGCGCGGCGCGATATTGGGCTCATGCGCGAGCAGGATGATCGGCGCGTCGTCGGTGACCTTGGCAAGCGTCGCGTCGAGATCGTCGGCGCCGAAGCGTCCCGTGCTCCGGAAGCGTCGCGCCGGCAGAAAGGCGAGTTGATCGCCAAGGCCGGCGAGCCAGAATGCACGGCCATCCTTGGCGAGCCGCACGACGTCGTTCTCGTAGACGGGAATGCCGGCCGTCTCCAGCGCGCGATGCGCGACCGTCGGCCCGTGTCCAGCCTGCTGGACGATCCTGTCCGCCCAATAGTCATGGTTGCCCATGACGGCATGGACGCCGAGCGGCGCTTTCAGACCGGCCAGCACCTTGGCCCATTCGCTCGCCGGAATGATGCGCGTGACCTGGTGCAGACCGGCAACATAGTCGCCGAGCAGCACGATGATATCCGCATTCAGCGCATTGGTGCGATCGACGATGGCTTCGATCCGCTCCAGCGACATCCAGGGATCGCAGGCATGGATGTCGGCGATCACGGCGATCTTCAGCGGGAAATCCGCCGGCCATTGCCGCGGGGTTGGATGATAGCGGGTGACGCGAAGCCGCAGCACCGGCTCGACGCCGACGCCATAGGCCGCGGTCGATGCGCCGAGGGCGGACAGTCCGCCGATGGAACGGATGAGGTGACGGCGCGTGATCATGGCAGCCTGATCGTGATGCAGCTTGTTGATGCGACCCTATTGAAGCGGAAATGGGGTGCTTTTGTGCAGACCCTCTGCACGAAATCACCGGAAATTCATGACGGCCCGACCGTCCGTACTTGCGCAGATCAGTCGTCGCTCTCGTCGGTGCCGAACAGGCCGAACTGTGCCGCCGCATCGCGCGATGGCTCGCTGATGCCGAGATGGCGAAAGGCGTGCGAGGTGAGCAGGCGGCCGCGCGGAGTGCGCTGCAGATAGCCGCACTGGATCAGATAGGGCTCGATGATGTCTTCGATCGCATCGCGCGGCTCCGACAGAGCGGCGGCCATCGTCTCGACGCCGACCGGGCCGCCGCCATAGTTCTGCGCGATGGTCGTGAGGTAACGGCGGTCCATCGCGTCGAGGCCGGCGGCATCGACCTCGAGCGCGCTCAGCGCGTGGTCGGCAATCTTGCGATCGATCCTGTCGGCATCGGCCGCCGAAGCAAAATCGCGCACGCGGCGCAGCAGCCGGCCGGCGATACGCGGCGTGCCACGCGCGCGTCGCGCGATCTCGTTGGCGCCATCCGCGCTCATGCCGACGTTGAGCACGCGGGCACCACGGGTGACGATGCTTTCCAGCTCCTCGATGGTGTAGAAATTCAACCGGACCGGAATGCCGAAGCGGTCGCGCAAGGGATTGGTGAGCAGACCGGCGCGGGTGGTGGCGCCGACGAGGGTGAATTTCGACAGCTCGATCTTCACCGAGCGCGCCGCCGGACCCTCGCCGATGATGAGGTCGAGCTGGAAATCCTCCATCGCGGGATAGAGCACTTCTTCCACCGCCGGGCTCAGGCGATGGATCTCGTCGATGAACAGCACATCGCGCTCTTCGAGATTGGTGAGCAGCGCGGCGAGATCGCCGGCCTTGGCGATCACCGGGCCTGATGTCGCGCGAAAGCCGACGCCGAGCTCCTTGGCCACGATCTGCGCCAGCGTGGTCTTGCCGAGGCCGGGGGGACCGACGAACAGCACATGATCCAGCGCCTCTCCGCGCTTGCGCGCCGCCTCGATGAAGATGGACAGATTCTTGCGCGCCTGCTGCTGACCGACGAAGTCCGACAGCGATTGCGGGCGCAGCGCGGTATCGCCGACATCATCGCTGCGGCGCTCGGGCGTGACCATGCGGTCGGCCTTGGGATCGCTCACTTCGCGAGCTCCTTCAGGCCAAGGCGAATGAGCTGCGCGGTCTCCGCATTCTCACCCGCGCTGCGCGATGCAGATGCAATGGCCGCGGCAGCTTGCGGCTGGCCGTAGCCGAGATTGACCAGCGCGGAGATCGCGTCCGCCACGGGCCGCGGCGCGCGCTGGTCGTCGACGGCGCCGGCGAGGTGCACGACCGCCGGATCGACATTGGCAAAGGCCGGCGCCTTGTCCTTCAACTCGGTGACGATGCGCTCTGCGACTTTGGGGCCGACACCCGGCGTGCGCGCCACCGCAGCCTTGTCGCGCAACGCGATCGCGTTGGCGAGGTCGGACGGCCCAAGCGTGCCGAGCACGGCGAGCGCGACCTTGGCGCCGACGCCCTGCACGGTCTGAAGCAGGCGAAACCATTCGCGCTCCGGGTCGCTGCGGAAGCCGAACAGCTTGATCTGATCCTCGCGAACATAGGTCTCGATCGACAGCACGGCGGCCTCGCCCGGCGAGGGCAGATGCTGCAGCGTGCGCGTCGAGCAATGCACCTGATAACCGACCCCGCCGACGTCGAGGATGACGAAATCCTCGCCGTAGGAATCGATCAGGCCCTTGAGCTTGCCGATCATAAGCCTGCCACCTTCAGCCGCAGCGCGGTGCTCTGGCGATGATGGGCATGGGTGATGGCGATGGCGAGCGCGTCGGCGGCGTCCGCGGACGGCGGATCGGCCTTCGGCAGCAAAATCTTGAGCATCATCGCGATCTGCTGCTTGTCGGCGTGGCCGGCGCCGACCACCGTCTTCTTCACCTGGTTCGGCGCGTATTCGGCAACACTGATGCCGAACATCGCAGGCGCGAGCATGGCGACGCCGCGGGCCTGGCCGAGCTTCAGCGTCGCGACGCCGTCCTTATTGACGAAAGTCTGCTCGACCGCGGCTTCCATCGGCTTGTGACTGGACAGGACGGCGGCCAGCCCCTCATGGATCGCGAGCAGCCGGCTCGCCAGCGGCAAATCGTCCGGCGGCTCCACCGAGCCGCAGGCGACGTAGATCAGGCGGTTGCCCTCGGCCTCGATCACGCCCCAGCCGGTGCGGCGCAGGCCAGGGTCGATGCCGATGATGCGAACGGGGCCACGAATCGGGAGCGTCGTCATGAGCCAGTGATAGCGGCTGGCCGCCGTGGGGGAAACAGAAACAGAACGGAAGTAACAGGGGAAGTGCCTCCCTACCCGCCCATCTTCGCCAGCAGCGCGTCCGACACCTCGAAATTGGCGTAGACGTGCTGGACGTCGTCGTGCTCGTTGAGCAGGTCCATCAGCTTGAGCAGCTTCTCGCCGGTCTCGTCGTCGACCGCGACGGTGTTCTGCGGTTTCCAGATCAGCGCGGCCTTGCGCGGCTCGCCGAACTTGGCTTCCAGCGCCTTGGCGACGTCGCGATAGCCTTCGGTCGAGGCGTAGATCTCGTGGCCGCCTTCGCTCGAGATCACGTCGTCGGCGCCGGCCTCGATCGCGGCATCCAGCACCGCATCGTCGGAGGCGACGCTGCGGTCGTATTCGACGACGCCGGTGCGGTCGAACATGAAGGACACCGAGCCGGTTTCGCCGAGATTGCCGCCGGACTTGGTGAAGAAGGAGCGGATGTCGGAAGCCGCACGGTTGCGATTGTCGGTCAGCGCCTCGACGATGACGGCAACGCCGCCTGGGCCGTAACCCTCGTAGCGGATCTCGTCATAATTCTCGCTGTCGCTGCCGAGCGCCTTCTTGACGGCGCGCTCGATGTTGTCCTTCGGCATGTTCTCCTGGCGCGCCGCGGTGATGGCGGCACGCAGGCGCGGGTTCATGTTGGGGTCGGGCGTCCCCAGCTTGGCCGCGACGGTGATTTCCCGTGCCAGCTTGCCGAACAGTTTCGACTTCTGGGCATCCTGCCGCCCCTTGCGGTGCATGATGTTCTTGAATTGGGAATGTCCGGCCATGCGTGATCTTCTCTAGGGACTCGTGCGCCAAGGTGAGCGTGGGAAGCGCGGCCTTATAGGCCGCCACCCCACTGGAAAGAAAGAGGCTCTACGACTTTAAGGTAACACCGTACGGGCCCGTGCCTAGATGTCAGGCATCGTTAACCCTGATTTCATTCCAGCCTGCGAAAATAGCCTCCGACCGTCCCGCGACAAGAGAGACCTGATGGCATTCGGACTATTTCGGAAGCGTCTGCCGGACATGGCTGCACCTGCGGCTGCTCCGCAGGCCGCGCAGCCGGCGGCCCATTCCGAGCCTGCCGCGGCCGTCGAAAGCGATTCGGCCAAGGAAATCCTGGAACTGCTGGAACTCGAACTGGGCGCCATGATTCGCCAGCTCGAGCGCGCCGCCAATTCGGTGGCCGGCGGCGCCGAGGCGACCGCCACGACGCTTGCCGCCATTCGCGACCGCACCGACGCCCTGACCGGCCGGACCAACGCCGCGCAATCGAATGCCTCCACCTTCGCCCATGCCGCCGACAAATTCACCCAGTCGGCGCTGGGCATCGGGGCGCAGGTTCGCGAGGCCGGCAAGCTCGCCGACGAGGCCAGCGCCGCGGCACAGGAAGCCCGCGCCAACGTCGATCGCTTGCGCGAATCCTCGGCCGCCATCGGCAACGTCGTCAATCTGATCGCACAGATCGCGCGGCAGACGACGCTGCTCGCGCTCAACTCGACCATCGAGGCCGCGCGCGCGGGCGCTGCGGGAAGAGGCTTTGCGGTCGTCGCCACCGAGGTCAAGGCACTCGCGGTGCAGACCCAGGGCGCGACGGAGGAAATCACCAAGAAGATCGACGCGCTGCAGCGCGACGCCGCCGGCTCCGCGGATGCGGTGCACCGCATCTCGCAGGCGATTGAGGCCATCCGCCCGGTGTTCGAGACCGTCAACGGCGCGGTCGCCGAACAGAACGCCACCACCAGCGAAGTCTCCGGCAACGCGACCAGCGCGTCGCAGTTCATCATCTCGGTCGGCGAAAGCGCAGCCGAGATCGATGCTGCGACCAAGGCGGCCGAGAGCCACGGCGAGAGCGTCGCCAGCGCAGGCAAGGCCGTGACCGCCTTCGCACAGAAACTGAAATCGCGCTGCGCCGTGCTGCTGCGCCAGAGCGAGCACGATGACCGCCGCAAGACCGAGCGGCTGCCCTGCCATCTCAAGCTAAAAACCGCCCGCGGCGTGCTGCCGGTCTACGAGATAGCGATGGACGGCGTGCTGATCGGCGGCGCGGACGCGGGCCGCCTTGCATCGCAAGCCATGGTCGAAGGCACCCTCGAAGGCGTCGGCGCCTGCCGCCTGCGCGTGGTCGAGCAATCCAAGGCCGGTGCCCGCGCGCAATTCGTTAGTCCCAATGACGAGCTCCGCGAGAAGATCGAGGACAGGCTGTGGTCGATCCACGAGGAGAACACGGAGTTTGTCACCCGCGCCATGGAGGCGGGTAATGCGCTGACCGCGATCTTCGAGCAGGCGGTTGCCCGCGGCGAGGTGAAGATCGACCACCTCTTCGACACCGATTATGCCGAAATCGCCGGAACCAATCCGCAGCAGTACCGCACCAGATATCTGGATTGGGCCGATCGCGCGCTGCCGGCGTTCCAGGAAGCCTTTCTGGCGAAGGACCCGCGCATGGCATTCTGCGCCATGGTCGATCGCAACGGCTTCCTGCCGGTGCACAATAGGATCTATTCGCATCCGCAGCGGCCGGGTGATGCCGCCTGGAACACGGCCAACAGCCGCAACCGGCGGATGTTCAACGATCTGGCGGGGTTGGCTGCCGCGCGCAACCTTCGCTCGTATCTGGTCCAGAGCTATGCACGCGACATGGGCAACGGAAATACGGTGATGATGCGCGAGATCGACGTTCCGATCCGCGTGCAAGGCCGGCACTGGGGCGGATTCAGGACGGCCTACAAGCTTTAGTGCGCGCTCAGGCAAGACGCCAACGCGCGAATCACCTCCTAAGATCGATATTGGAATGGGAATGCCGCGGAGAGCCGGCGAACGGCTCTGACTGGAGGACTCTCAAGACATGTCCGTCGTACAACTTGCAGTACTGGACACTGGCTCCAACCGAACGCTTGCCGAACGGCTGATCGATCAGCTCGCCGACCGCATCGGCGGCCTCGGCGTGGAACTGGCTGACATCGCCGGCAACGTCCAGGAAGTCGCAAGCCGCGTCGCGAACCAGTCGGAACGTTTCCACCACCTCCAGGAAACCGCCGAGACGATGGTGTCGGCCAACCACGACATCGCCAATGCGTCACAGGCGGTGCAAACGACCACGTCAGCGGCGGTCGGCGAGATCGCGCAGTCGCGCGGCGCAGTCGACGCCGCGGTCAGCCACATCTCCGAACTCGTTGCAGCCGTCGAACGCATCGAGGCGCGGCTCAGCGCAGTCGGCTCCGCGCTGACACAAGTCGCAAAGGTCTCCGGCTCGATCGAGGCGATCGCCAAGCAGACCAACCTGCTCGCGCTCAACGCCACCATCGAGGCGGCACGCGCCGGCAATGCCGGCCGCGGCTTCGCGGTGGTCGCAAGCGAGGTCAAGAACCTCGCGGAAGCCACCCGCCAGGCCACGCACCAGATCTCCGACACCGTGCGCGATCTCGACGGCCAGATCGAAGGTCTGATCGGCGAGAGCAGCGATGCCTCGCAGCGCGCGAAGACGGCCGGCGAAGGCGCCCAGCGGATCTCCGGCATCATCTCGCGGGTCCAGCAGGGCTTCGCCTCCGTGGAAGCCGAGATCGGCAGCGTCACGCGCGCGGCAACCTCCAATCTCGGACATTGCGACACCGTCATCAGCGAGCTCAACGAGCTCGCCAAGGGCGTCGACCTCTCCTCACGCGATCTCAAGAACGCCGATCAACGCGTGACCAAACTGCTCGACACGTCCGAAGGGCTGATTGCGCTGATCGCCGACAGCGGCGTCGAGACATCGGATGCGCCGCTGATCCGAATTGTCGTCGAGACCGCAAAGCGGATCTCGGACGAGTTCGAAGCCGCCATCGGCCGCGGCGAGATCACGCTCGACCAGTTCATGGACGAGAACTATCGGGAAATCCCCGGCACCGATCCCAAGCAGTACAACACCAACTATGTCGACTTCACAGACCGCGTGCTGCCCCCGATCCAGGACCCGATCCAGAAATCCGATCCCCGCATCGTGTTCTGCGTCGCCTGGGCCAAGGGCGGCTATCTGCCGACGCACAACCCGAACTACCGCCTGCCGCAGGGCAAGGACCCGGTCTGGAATAACGCCAATTGCCGCAACCGCCGCCTGTTCACCGATCGCGCTGTGCAGAAGGCCGCGGCCAACACCAAGCCGTTCCTGCTGCAGACCTATCGCCGCGACATGGGCGGCGGGCAGTTCGTGCTGATGAAGGACCTGTCCTCGCCGATCATGATCCGCGGCAAGCACTGGGGCGCCTTCCGGATGGGCTTTCGGCAGAGCTGAGGGTCGTCGCGACGCGCTTGCGGCGGGGGCGCATGGCCTCCCTGAATCAAAAACCTCGAAAACAACCCCATGCACAGTAGCCGGGGCGAGTAGAATCAACGGCTTAAGCGCCAGATGAATCCGTCGATCCAGGCGCCTCTGAAGCGCCTGCGCCGTCGGGCAAAACAGGCGTATACTGCTATTATTCCGAAATCTCCGTCCCCTCCTCTTCTCCCCTCGCGAGAGAAGCCGATTTCGATAGCCCCGCCCCGCTTTCCGTAGACGGCGCTGGCCGCGCGCTGTACGGCCTTCCGGGCCTACGCTTGGGCGGCCCGGTAGCTGTGCTTGGCAATGAACGGACTACTTCTTTTGCTCGGTGGTCGTCGTGGCGGCCGGGGTGCCGTCGCGAGCGTCCCGTCGCTCGTCGCGTCCCGTACGCCTCTCTTGGCGCCGCTCTGTGCGTCCCGTGCGGCGTTCCTGGCGGCGCTCTGTTCGCCCGCTGCGCCGCTCCTGGCGGCGTTCTGTGCCTGACTTCGGCGCGTCCGCTGGCGGCGTGGTAGGCGCGGCGGCTGGCGCAGTGGTTTGAGCAACAGCCTCTGAGGCCGCCAAAATTGAGGACGAAACCACAAGCCCAAACACCCCTGCGTATCCAAGGAAGGTTAGTGCGTTGCGACGACAGACCTGTTTCGGCTCCGAACGTTCATTCATGGTCAGGCTCCCGGTTGCTGCCCCTTAGAGCATGTCACCAGCG
The DNA here is from genome assembly GCF_052871955.1 of Bradyrhizobium sp. CAR08. Classification (NCBI taxonomy): domain Bacteria; kingdom Pseudomonadati; phylum Pseudomonadota; class Alphaproteobacteria; order Hyphomicrobiales; family Nitrobacteraceae; genus Bradyrhizobium; species Bradyrhizobium sp. CAR08. Next base: position 228,768 of record NZ_JBIXJX010000011.1, on the reverse strand, counting down.
TCGGTGGCCTAGTTATTGATCTGGATCAACTTGGTTCGGTGCTTCGAGCCACGTTGGGATTTCGGCCGATGGGATCGACACTCTCGGAAAGTGAGGGATGACAGTCCCTGCACTGACGATCAGTCCGTCGTTGAATTTGGTTCGCGCAAAATCCTTGGCTGCTGCTTCGCTTTCAAACGTGTTGGTTAGCCGCGGATGTCGCCGTCTTGACAGTGTGCCATCCAGCGGCACTTCAAAAGTGACGTACCAAGTGTGTTTCATGCCTAAAGCCGCCCCGTCGGTACGGTGGCCTATCCCCGCCAGACAAAGCAAAGCCGCCACCGGGACGAAGCGATGGCGGCTTCTTCCTGGCTTGCGAAACCGGCCTTTACCGCCTGGCTCCGACACGATTGACGCCACCATTCGCATTGCCGCCGGCGTTATGACGGACTGCGGCGCGCGCCACCGGGCGGGGCCTGAGCACGACGCCTGCCCGAGCAACGCAACCCGCTGGGTAGGCAGTGTATTGGCAATACACGACCGCATTGGCTGGGCCTGGATTGAGCGTGAGACCTGCAAGGCCCAACAGGGCGCTGGCAGCAATCCCGGCAACAGTCGCTGACCTGATCGAAAGACGCTTGCTCGGATGCATGGCGGACCTCTCTCTTGGAACTTGCGCAACTGAGGCTCATCGCCTTCTCAGGTGCGGCAGAACATAGCGTAGTCGCCGCAGTGGGCGGGTTCGATTGATCTACATCAAGCTCCTGCGCGGAGAGAGCCGCAATCTCGCGAGCGGGGCTTAAGGAATTCATGGAAGGGTTTCTGTCATGCTCCGCTTCATTCTTGCTTCTCTTGCCGCTTTCGTTTTGCTCACCGCCTGCTTGATCCCCGATGATGCCGAGGCTCGGCGCGGCGGAGGTGCCTATCGGGGTGGCGGCGGTTATCGCGGCGGTGCGGTCGCAGTTCGAGGACCGCGAGGCGGCGGCGCTGTTGCGGTGCGCGGCGCAGGCTACCGGGGCTACGGCTACCGGGGCGGCTATCGCGGCTACGGCTATCGGGGCTACGGTGTGGGAGCGGCAGCGGTAGGCGCGGCTGCCGTTGGCACTGCTGCGTACCGCCGCAGTTGCTACGATGCTTACGGAAACTATATTTGCGCCTATTAACCCGTCGACCGCGACTTCCATCGCCTCGCGCTCAAGTCCGCGCCTGATCGAGCGAATAGGCGTGAACGGCGAAGAGCGGGCTTCGGGCTTTAGCCGGGACCGGCTGATAGACGGTGAACGGCTTCGGGCTTCGCATGGCTTGCTCCTGTTGAAGCTCGGGCGAACCCCGAGCTTCAACTTTCAGCCACCGTTAGCGCGTGCAGTAAAACCAAGATTTCGGCTGGAATTCATTGTCCCCGGAATCGTTGCGGTCCGCTGCCGCTGGGTCCAGTCCTGATCGCTCTCCCCGGCCAAGCCGCCGACAGCCGTTTTTCGGCCTATTAAACATTCGGCCGTGCCATTAGGCTCCGGGACCGAGGGGACTAGGATGGCAATGCGGTTTTGCCTGTTCTCACTATCCTGGCGATCCTTTTGCAGGCGGACCTTCGCCGCCCCGCTGGTCGTCGCATTGTTGCTGGCAACACTGGGGCCGGGTCGGGCGGCTGATCCTGAGCCCAAGCGCGTTTTGATGCTGCAATCATTCGGCCTCCGCTTCAAACCGTGGACCGATTTCGCTGAGTTTCTTCGCCCCCAAATGATCAAGCAATCGAAAGTCCCAATCGACTTTCAGGACCACTCGCTGCTAAGCGCCCGTGTGGACGACGACAAGGCGCTCGCACCCTTTATCGTTTACCTCCAAGCATTGTACGGGGCCAAACCTCCCGACCTCATTGTCGCCCTCGGTGCGCCAGCTGCCGAGTTTGTGCAGCGGTATCGCGCTCAGCTTTTCCCCAAGACACCCATGATGTTTACTTCCGTCGAGGCGCGACGGGTCCAATACGACAAGCTGACCGAGTATGACACCGTGGCCGCTGCGGCTCATAATTTTCCTGCCGCCATCGAAACTATTCTGAAGGTGTTGCCCGACACGAAAGTGATCGCCGTCGTGAATGGGGCTTCGCCCAATGAAACATTTTGGCAAGGGGTATTGGAGCGAGAACTCGCACCGTTCAGCGGGCGGGTTGAACTACGATGGTATAACAAGCTGTCATTTGAAGATATCCTGAAAGACGCGGCACATCTTCCACCTCACAGCGCCATCTTCTGGCATCTGATGAGCGTTGATGCGGCGGGTGTTACACATGAGGGCGCTGCCGCATTGCACAGGCTCTCGGCTGCCGCCAATGCTCCCATATTTTCTTATCTTGACGGATTTTTTGATGGCTCGATTGTCGGCGGCTCCATGCATTCGACTGAGAAGGGCATGACTATCGCAGCCGCGGCGGCAATCCGTATTCTAAACGGTGAAAAAGCTGGCGACGTAAAGGTCGCACCCAGCCAATTCGAGCTGCCAAGGTTCGATTGGCGGCAAATGCAGCGGTTCGGGATCAGCGACAGCCACCTGCCGCCCGGCAGCACGGTCTACTTCCGCGAGCCATCGGTGTGGGAACGGTATTTATGGCTGATCGCATCCGTCGTCGCGGTTTTTCTCATACAAGCCGGGCTTATTGCTATCCTGCTACGTGAGCATCGCCGTCGTCAATTCGCCGAAGTACAGTCGCGACAGCGCATGACTGAACTCGCCCACGTTAATCGCTTCGCGACCGCTGGCGAACTGACCGCCTCGATTGCTCACGAGATCAACCAGCCGCTTGGGTCTATTCTGACGAACGCCGAAACCGCAGCCGCGATCCTGCAATCGCAGCGTCCCGATATCGCTGCACTTTCCGATGTCGTTGAACTCAGGGAAATTGTGAACGATATTCTACAGGATGACCGGCGTGCCACCGAGGTCATTCGCAGGATGCGCAGCCTCCTAAAAAAGGCGCCGTTCGAATTGAAGCAACTGGACCTCAATGAGGTTGTGCAAGAGACGGTCAGATTTCTTTTGGCGCTAACCGTCAGCCGAAAATTCGAAATGGTCAACGTGATCACGCCCGATGCGCTACCGATCCTCGGCGACCGCATTCAGCTTCAACAAGTCATTTTGAACCTTGTGCTGAACGGGGTCGAGGCTATGAAGGACACGTCTCACGAAAGCCGCACTATCAGCATCCGGACTGCGCGCGTCGATCAATTCGCCGAGCTATCCGTGTCAGATCGCGGACCCGGCATTCCAGAAGACAAATTGAAACAGGTTTTCGAGCCGTTTTACAGCAGTAAAGCGGAAGGCATGGGCATGGGCTTGTCCATTGCGCGCACCATTATCGAAGCACACAACGGGTTCATATCAGCGAGCAATCGGGAGCATGGCGGTGCCTCGTTCACGATCAGGCTTCCCTTTGTCGCTTGATCCAAAACGGCGCCCGTACGCGGAGACGGACCCCTCACCCGAATGAGCCTGCGTCTACCAGCGTCGCTGCCCTCTCCCACAAGGGGAGAGGGCACAACAATGAGTCGCGGCAATTGATCGCGCCGTCGATCGACTTCCACAATCGCACGACTTTCGTCATCGCATGATTTTGCGCATTCGCACGATCATCTGTGGCCATCAATGACGCTTGTGAGCAAAATGCGTCAGAAAATGACGATTATCATATCAATTAGCCCAAAATTACTGCAGTGATCGCCGCACAAATTCGTGAACGTCATGGCCTGACGCGCTCACTGCGCAAAAATGCATTGCCGGACATGTCGACGCTTCATCGTTTCGCATCGATATGATTATTGTGCGCGCAAATTCGCTTACTAGATCGCCGCAAGCGATCGAGCGAGCAAGGGGATGCATATGGCAACTGTTCTCACCATCAACGGCGAAACGAAATCGTTCGACGCGCCACCTGACATGCCGCTGCTGTGGGTGCTGCGCGACGTCCTTGGGATGACCGGCACCAAGTTCGGCTGCGGCATTGCGCAGTGTGGCGCCTGCACCGTGCACGTCGACGGCAAGGCAGTCCGCTCCTGCGTCTTGCCGGTCAGCGCGGTCGCGAACCGCGCCATCACCACGATCGAGCATGTCGGCAGCACGCCAGCGGGCGCAAAGGTGCAGAAGGCCTGGCTCGATGCCGAAGTGATCCAGTGCGGCTACTGCCAGTCCGGCCAGATCATGTCGGCCGCGGCACTGCTGGCGGCAACGCCCAGCCCTGACGATTCCGACATCGACGCCGCGATGGCCGGCAACATCTGCCGCTGCGGCACCTATGTGCGCATCCGCGAGGCCATCAAGCAAGCCGCCTCCGGCCGTCAGTCGTGAGGTCCGCCATGATCACCGACAAGACTCTTCCTGACGTCTCCCGCCGTGCGGTTCTGACCGGCGGTCTCGCCACCGGCTTCCTGCTCGCCTTCCATCTGCCGCTCCGCGCCGCCGTCAACGAGCCGGAGCAGCCGAAGGACACGACCGACGGCAAATTCGCGCCGAACGCCTTCATCCGGGTCGAAGACACCGGCCGCACCGTGCTCCTGATGCCGCAAGTCGAGATGGGCCAGGGGGTCTATACCTCGATTGCGATGATCCTGGCCGAAGAGCTCGACGCGGATTGGGCAAAGGTTGCGGTGCTGCACGCGCCGCCCAACGACAAGCTCTACGCCAATCCGGCGTTCGGCCTGCAGGCCACGGGTGGTTCGACCTCGATCCGCGCCTGGTGGAATCCGTTGCGCGCCGCCGGCGCCAGCGCGAAGGCGATGCTGGTGCAGGCCGCAGCGGCGCAATGGCAGGTCGAGCCGGCAAGCTGCACGACATCGAAAGGCGAGGTCGTGCATGCCGCAAGCGGCCGCAAGCTCGGCTATGGCGAACTGGCACTGGCCGCACAGGGCCAAACGCCGCCGAAGGACGTCCGGGTGAAGGACCCCAAGGACTTCGTCATCATCGGCCAGCCGCTGAAGCGGCTCGACACGCCGGACAAGGTCAATGGCAAGGTCGTCTACGGCATCGACGCGATCCTGCCCGGCATGAAGATCGCCGCGATCGCCAATTGCCCGGTCTTTGGCGGCAAGGTCGGCAAGGTCGACGACAGCGCGGCGCTCAAAATTCCGGGCGTACGCAAGGTCGTGGTGCTCGAGGATGCGGTCGCGGTGATCGGCGATCACATGTGGGCCGCAAAGAAGGGCCTCGATGCGCTCAAGATCGAGTGGAACGAGGGACCGAACGCGAAGCTCAGCACGAAGGACGTCTGGCAGCATCTGCGCGCCGCCAGCGAGAAGGACGGCGTGGTCGCGAAATCGGTCGGCGACATCGCCAAGGGGCTCGCCAGCGGCGACAGGTTCGAGGCAAGCTTCGAACTGCCGTTCCTTGCGCATGCCTCGATGGAGCCGATCAACGCCACCGTTCACGTCAGGCCGGATGCCTGCGAGATCTGGACCGGCACGCAGATCATGACGCGCGTGCAGTCGGAGGCGGCGAAGGCTGCGGGCCTCCCGGTCGACAAGGTGATTGTCAACCAGCATCTGCTCGGTGGCGGCTTCGGCCGCAAGCTCGAGCCGGATATGGTGGTGGCCGCCGTGAAGATCGCAAAGCAGGTCGACTATCCCGTCAAGGTGATATGGACCCGTGAGGAGGACATCCAGCACGACGTCTACCGTCCGGTCTATCGCGACCAGGTCACGGCGTCGCTGGTCGACGGCAAGGTCGCGGCCTGGAAGTACAAGGTCGCCGGTTCCGCCGTGCTGGCGCGCTGGCTGCCGCCGGCGTTCCAGAAGGGTATCGACATCGACGCGGTCGATGCCGCCGTGGATGCACCCTACGACTTCACCAACTTCCATGTCGAATATGTCCGCGCCGAACCGCCGGCGGTGCCCACCGGTTTCTGGCGCGGCGTCGGTCCGAACAACAACGTGTTCGCGGTCGAATGCGCGATGGACGAACTCGCGCGCAAGGCCGGCAAGGATCCGGTCGAATTCCGCCGCTCGATGCTGACGAAGAATCCGCGCATGCTCGCGGTGCTCAATCTTGCCGCCGAGAAATCCGGCTGGGGCCAACCGCTGCCACCGCGCGTCGGCCGCGGCGTCTGCGTCCAACCGTCGTTTGCAAGCTTCCTCGCCACCGTGGTGGAAGCGGAGATCGACGATATCGGCGAGATCGCGCTCCGCCGCATCGTCTCGGTGGTCGACACCGGTATCGCGGTCAACCCCGACACGGTGAAGGCGCAGATCGAGGGAGGCCTGGTGTTCGGCCTCACCGCCGCGCTCTATGGCGAGATCACCATCGAGAAGGGCCGCGTGCAGCAGTCGAACTTCCACGACTACCGCATGATGCGCATCAATGAGACACCGAAGATCGAGGTCTTCGTCGTCAGGAGCGGCGAGGCGCCCGGCGGCATCGGTGAGGCCGGTGTCAATGCCGGCCCGCCGGCGCTGCGCAACGCCATTTACGCGGCAACCGGCGTCGCGCTGCGGCGCCTGCCGATCGATCGGAAACTGCTGGCTGCGGGGAAAAAGGCATGAGCGGCAAGATGCGTATCTTCACTGGCATCGTCGTGATCGCCATCGTGCTGGCGGGACTCGGCGTCTGGTTCATCCGCGGCCCCCGCCCGCTCGACTTTGCCGGCGGCACCAAGGTGGCGCTGGCGGATTACCGCGCGGGCAAGCCGGCCGGCGTGCCGGCCAAGCTCGAGAAGGCGAGCCTGGTCGAACGCGGCGAATACCTCGCCAAGGCGGCCGACTGCATGGTCTGCCACACCAAGCCCGGCGGGACGGACTATTCCGGCGGGCTCGGCTTCAAGCTGCCGTTCGGCACGCTCTATTCCACCAACATCACGCCGGACAAGGACACCGGCATCGGCAATTACAGCGACCAGGATTTCCTCAACGCGGTCCAGCGCGGCAAGCGCCACGACGGCGCCTGGCTCTATCCGGCGATGCCGTACACGTCCTATACCTACATGACCGACGACGACGTGCTGGCGGTGAAGGCCTATCTGTTCAGCCTGCCTGCGGTGCGCGCGAAGCCGCCGGAGAACACGCTGTCGTTCCCGTTCAACCAGCGCTGGGCGATGATGTTCTGGTCGGCCGTGTTCAATCCGGACACGCGCTTTGCGCCCGATACGTCGAAGAGCCCGCAGTGGAATCGCGGCGCCTATCTCGTGGAGGCGCTGGCGCATTGCGGCGAATGCCACACGCCGCGCAATCTCGGTTTTGCGCTGGACAACCGCAAGAAATTCGCAGGCGCGATCACGGCGGGGTGGCGCGCCTTCAACATCTCCTCGGACAAGGCCACTGGCCTCGGCAGCTGGCGTGACGAGGACCTGGTCTCCTATCTGTCGCTCGGCCATGCGCCGGGCCACGGCTCGGCCTCGGGTCCGATGGGTGAAGCGGTCGACCACAGCTTTAGCCAGTTCGCGCCTGAGGACATAAGCAGCGTCGTCGCCTATTTGCGCAGCGTGCCGCCGCAGACCTCGCCCGACCTGCCCGCAATCACCGCGCCTGTCGCACCCGCCTCGCACAAGGACGGCGTCACGGCGGATGCGCGCGGCAAAATGGTGTTCGCCAGCGCCTGCGCCAGTTGCCATGGCTGGAGCGGCGAAAGCCCGGTCTCGCCGATGGCGACGCTGACCGGCACCTGGGCCGTCAACGACCCCGCCGCCACCAACGTCGCGCAAATCGTGCTGTCAGGCACCAAGCGCGACACGCCGGACGGCGCGCTGTCGATGCCGGCGTTCGGCAACGCCTATAGCGACGACGAGATCGCGGCGGTGGCGAACTACGTGACAGCGCGGTTCGGCGCGAAGGGCTCGAAGCTGACGGCGAAGGATGTTGCGGAGTTGCGGGAGCAGACGGCGGAGTAATTCTCGCGCCGACTGACGCTGCACCCTCTCCCCTTGCAGGAGAGGGTGGCTTCGCGAAGCGAAGCCGGGTAAGGGGTTGTCTCCACGCGTCCAACTCGCATTTGAATTCGCGGAAGCGACCCCTCATCCGGCGCTTCGCGCCACCTTCTCCCACAAGGGGAGAAGGTGCAGCGGGATCTGCCGCTGCAATTCAGCTCAGCCAGAATTTCGGCGTCGTCGGCTCCAGCCTGCCGCCGGCGCGCACCGGCCCAATACGGAGCGCAAGCCCCGTCGCGTCATCCGTCTCGACCGCAACGCCGCTGAGCGTCGCAGCGCCCGTTGCCGGCTCGAAGCGGCCTGAGGGGATCCCGGAGGTGAACCTGCGCAACGGCTCCTCCTTCTGCATGCCGATGATGGAATCGTAGTCGCCGGTCATGCCGGCATCGGTCATGTAGGCGGTGCCGCCCGACAGGATCTGGTGGTCGGCGGTCGGCACATGGGTGTGGGTGCCGACGACGAGGCTGGCGCGGCCGTCGCAGAAGAAGCCGATGCCCTGCTTCTCGCTGGTCGCCTCGCAATGGAAGTCGACGACGATGGCGTCCGCGGCAATGCCGAGCGGGCAGGCGCCGAGCTCGCGCTCGAGGGCCGCGAAGGGATCGTCGAACGGGGTCATGAAGACGCGGCCCAAAGCGTTGACGACGAGCGCGTGCTTGCCGTTCTTGGTCTCGACCAACGCGGCGCCACGGCCGGGCGTCCCGCGCGGATAGTTCGCCGGCCGCACCAGGCGCTCCGCGCGCTCGATGAACACCAGGGCTTCGCGCTGATCCCAGGAGTGATTGCCGAGCGTCACCGCGTCGGCGCCGGCGTCGAGAAACTCCTGATAGATCGCTTCCGTGATGCCGAAGCCGCCGGCGGAATTCTCGCCGTTGACGACGACGAAATCGAGCGACCAGTCCTTGACCATGCCAGGCAGATATTCGGCGATGGCATTGCGCCCGGCACGGCCGACGACATCACCCACGAAGAGAATGCGCAACTTCAGAACTCCGGAAATCGAATACGTCCGATTCCGTTAGCACATAATCCAGCGCCACGTCGTGGGCTAGTGCCGGAACCGCCTTGATCTCCTGCGCTGCAAAAGCGAGCCCGATGCCGACGATGGTCTTGGTTTTTCGCAGATGCGCGAAGGTGTGGTCGTAGTGCCCCGCGCCATAGCCGATGCGATGGCCGAGACGATCGAAGGCAGCGAGCGGCGTCAGCATGATGTCGGGAATGACTTCAGCGGCCCCAGGCGACGGCTCGGGAATGCCGAGCGGGCCGAGCATCAGGCGATCGTTCGGATGGAAGATGCGGAAGATCAGCGCCTGGCCCCGCGCAGTGACGCAAGGCAGCGCAAGCCTGGCGCCCTGCTCGGCGAGCTTCTTCAGCAGCGGCATCGGATCGATCTCGCTGCGGATCGGCGAATAGCCCGATACGATGCTGCCAGGCAGAAGCTGGAACGGCAGCCCGCGCTTGGCGAGCTTGGCGGCGGCGGCGATGCGTTTCTTTTCGCTCAGCGCATCGCGCGCCGCGAGGGCTTTGGCACGGAGTTCGGCTTTGGTGTTGGTCATGCGCGCTTGCTCCGAAGGCTGAGCCTTGCTCCGCCGTCATCACCCGCCTTGTGCGCCCTTGCGCACTGGGGCGGGTGATCCAGTATTCCAGAGACGCCAATGCAAAAACCTCGACAGCGCGGCGCACTGGATGCCCCGCCTGCGCGGGGCATGACACCGAAATCAAACCGCGAGCGTGTCGGGGACGCAATTTCGACAGGCACGAACCAGAAGGAAGAAAAACAAAAGTGCGAAGCCGCGAACGCCGTTGAAGCACTCGATCCCGGAGTTCCCTACGAAAGTAGGTGGGCACCATATGTCCGAGCCCACGGGCTCGGCCAGGGACAGTTCCCTAAAGGATCGATAAGGCCCCGGGGATAATGGCTCCTGACGCGCGTCGCAGCCCCGCTCGGGCAATGTAACAACGATGCTGACGAATCGCCAGCCCGGTGAAGGGTCAGCCGATAGCGATCCCGTTGCCGACGGTCCGGTTCAGGACCTGGGTCGACTTCTCGATGCGCTCGGCGGCAGAGTTCAGTGCGTTCACGACCGCGGTCTGGGTCAACCGGGCGCGCTCGACGGCGGCGTTGCGGAAATCCCGCAATTCGGTCAGCTCCTGCTCCATAGTCCGGATGCGGTTGCCGGCATCGACCAGTTCGTCGCAGACGGTCAGCGCCGCCATCACGGTGAGCCTGGCATCACCGATCTCGCCGAACTTTCCGCGCAGCGACTGAATCCGCGTCTCCAGGCTTTCGGCGAGCTTGAGCAGCCGCACCTCCTGGCCCTCCTCGCAGGCCATGCGGTATTGCCGGCCGTTGATGGTGACGTTGATGTGGCTCATCCGTCCTCTCCGGTATCGAGCACCGAGCGTATCGTGACGATCGCGGAATCCAGCCGATCGGAGATCTCGCGGCTGGAGCGCTCGAGCTTGCGCGCCTTCACCAGCGCGCCGTCGAGCTCATCGGCAAGCCGCGAGCGGTCCGCGCCGAGCGCCTGAATCCGCGCCGCGAGCTCGTTCTCGTCGCGATCGGCATCGCGCCGCCGCTCCACCGCGCTTTCGAGCGAGTCGAGCGCCGCCATGAGCCTGCGGGTCGCGATCTCGATCTCGACGGCCGAGGACTCGGTCATGGCAGAGCTGTTGGATACGCGATCGTTCATGCAGTCAGCGGCGGAACCTGTGGCCTTGCCCTTGGGGTTTTCCTTTGGGCTTTTCCTGGAGCTTGCCGTCCGGCAAAAGACTCGGTTCGGCAAGCGGTTAGAAGCAGAAATTTACGTGGCAAGCTAGGGAATCGCAACGCCGCCGCGAAACCTATGCACTGCTAAGCAACTTTTGCGGCCAAACCGGCGTTTGATTGCCTTGGCCTGTCGGAACCGAGATGCTATCCCAGCCGCGACCCCAGCGGCCGAAAGGCTCCTTCCGGCGCGGCCAAATCCAGCCACAAGCGCCTCATTTCAGACGGATTTTCAGACATGACGCAGGTCGATCACAACCGTATGGCCAATGCGATCCGCGGCCTTGCCATGGACGGCGTCGAGAAGGCGAAATCGGGTCATCCGGGCCTGCCGATGGGCGCCGCCGACATGGCGACCGTACTGTTCACCCAATTCCTGAAATTCGACGTCGCCGCGCTGGACTGGCCGGACCGCGACCGCTTCGTGCTTTCGGCCGGGCACGGCTCGATGCTGATCTATTCGCTGCTGTATCTGATCGGCAGCCCCGAGATGACGATCGACCAGCTCAAGAACTTTCGCCAGTTGGGATCGCTGACACCCGGACATCCCGAGCACGGCCACACCAAGGGCATCGAGACCACCACCGGTCCGCTCGGCCAGGGCATTTCCACCGCCGTCGGCATGGCGCTCGCCGAGAAGATGCTCGCCGCCGAGTTCGGCAAGAAGATTGTCGATCACCATACCTATGTGATCGCTTCCGACGGCGATTTGATGGAAGGCGTGTCGCAGGAAGCGATCGCGTTGGCCGGGCACTGGAAGCTCAACAAGCTGATCGTGCTCTATGACGACAACGGCATTTCGATCGACGGTCCGACCTCGCTTTCCGACTCCGTCGACCAGGTGAAGCGGTTCAAGTCGGCCGGCTGGGCCGCCGAGAAGATCGACGGCCACGACCAGACCGCAATCGCCGCCGCGATCACGCGCGCGCAGAAATCAAACAAGCCGACGCTGATCGCCTGCCGCACCACCATCGGCTTCGGCGCCCCGCACAAGGCCGGCACCAACAAGGTGCACGGCGAAGCGCTCGGCGCCGACGAGCTCAAGGCCGCCAAGGAAAATCTCGGCATTTCGCTGGAGCCGTTCTCGGTGCCCGACGACGTGCTCAAGGCCTGGCGCGCGGCCGGCAGCCGCGGCGCGGCGGCACGACAGGAATGGGAAGCAAGGCTCGGTGAACTCGGCAGCCGCAAGCGCGCCGAGTTCGAGCGTCGCCTGCGCCACGAGCGCCCGGCCGCGCTCGCGAAGGCGGTGCGCGCCTACAAGAAGGAGCTGCTGGAAAAGCCGATGAATGCGGCGACCCGCAAATCCTCCGAAGCCGTGATCGAAGTGATTGCCGGCGCGATGCCGATGGAATTTCTGGCGGGCTCGGCCGACCTCACCGGCTCCAACAACAACAAGGCGAAGTCCGCAACCGCGTTCTCGGCCAAGACGCCGAAGGGCCGCTTCATCCATTACGGCATCCGCGAGCACGGCATGTGCGCGGCGATGAACGGGATCTTCCTGCACGGTGGTTTTGCGCCGAACGGCGCGACCTTCCTGGTGTTCACCGATTATGCGCGGCCCGCGATGCGGCTCGCCGCATTGATGGGGACCGGGGTCGTTTATGTCATGACCCACGATTCCATCGGCCTCGGCGAAGACGGCCCGACCCACCAGCCGGTCGAGCATCTCTCAGCACTTCGCGCCATTCCCAACATGCGCGTGTTCCGTCCGTGCGATTCCATCGAGGTTGCCGAGTGCTGGGAGCTCGCGCTCAACCGCATCGACGGCCCGACAGTCTTGGCGCTGACCCGTCAGAACCTGCCGCAACTGCGCACCACCGCACCGAACGAGAGCCCCTGCCGGTTCGGTGCCTACGAGCTGGTGGCCGCCCAGGGCGAAGCCAAGGCGACGCTGTTCGCCTCGGGCTCCGAAGTGGAGATGGCCGTGGCCGCCCAGAAGCAGCTCGCCGAGCGCGGCATTCCGACCCGGGTGGTTTCGGTTCCCTCGCTCGAGCTCCTGCTAGCGCAACCAAAGGAGCGCCGCGATGAGATCATCGGCAATGCCCCCATCAAGGTCGCAATCGAGGCCGCCGTGCGCTGGGGCTGGGACGCCGTGATCGGCCAGGATGGCGAGTTTATCGGCATGCACTCCTTCGGCGCCAGCGCCCCTCTCAACAAGGTATTCCAGCACTTTGGCATTACCGCCGAGGCCGCGGTTAACGCCGTTCTGAAACGCGTTTCCTGAGAGTTGAGATTGCCGAAAAAAAGGACTACCTAACGTCCCATATGATCAAGCCCCGCCCGGCCGAACCGGGCGTCCGCCCTAAAAAACCCTCGCAGGCGCGCTAGCGCGTTGTGCGGGATGACAACGGTCATTGAAGGAGACGAAACATGGTAGTCCGCGTCGGAATCAACGGTTTTGGCCGTATCGGCCGCAACATCCTGCGGGCCATCGCCGAGTCCGGCCGCAAGGACATCGAGGTCGTCGGCATCAACGACCTCGGCCCGGTCGAGACCAACGCCCATCTGCTTCGCTTCGACAGCGTCCATGGCCGCTTCCCCGGCACCGTGACCGTCGATGGCGACACGATCAGCCTCGGCGGCAACAAGATCAAGGTGACCGCCGAGCGCGATCCCTCGAAGCTGCCCTGGAAAGATCTGGGCATCGACATCGCGATGGAATGCACCGGCATCTTCACCTCGAAGGACAAGGCCTCCGCGCATCTGACCGCCGGCGCCAAGCGCGTTCTCGTTTCCGCGCCCGCCGACGGCGCCGACGCCACCATCGTCTACGGCGTCAACCACGACACGCTGACCCGGGAACATCTGGTCGTCTCCAACGGCTCCTGCACCACCAACTGTCTTGCGCCGATCGCTAAGGTGCTGAACGACCTCGTCGGCATCGAGACCGGCTTCATGACCACGATCCACGCCTATACCGGCGACCAGCCGACTCTCGACACCATGCACAAGGATCTCTATCGCGGCCGCGCGGCTGCGATGTCGATGATCCCGACCTCGACCGGCGCCGCCAAGGCGATCGGCCTCGTGCTGCCGGAACTGAAGGGCAAGCTCGATGGCGTCGCGATCCGCGTGCCGACCCCGAACGTCTCGGTCGTCGATCTCAAGATCGTCGCCAAGCGCGCCACCGATCCGAAGGAAATCAACGAGGCGATGAAGCGTGCCTCCGAGCAGCAGCTCAAGGGCATCCTCGGCTACACCACCGCGCCGAACGTCTCGATCGACTTCAACCACGACCCGCACTCCTCGACGTTCCACATGGACCAGACCAAGGTGCAGAACGGCACGCTGGTGCGCGTGATGTCCTGGTACGACAATGAGTGGGGCTTCTCGAATCGCATGGCGGACACCGCCGTCGCGATGTCGAAGGTGATCTAACTCCACTCTCGTGTCCCGGACGCGATGCAGCGTGAAACGCTGCTTCGCAGATCCGGGACCCATCTAACCGCGGGACTCGCCGCAATTTGGGTCCCGGTTCTGCACGGCGGCACTACGCGCCGCAGTGCGCCCGGGACAAGGGCCTCCGATGACGAACAAATTCCGTACCCTCGACGACGTCGATGTGAAGGGCAAGCGCGTGCTGCTGCGTGTTGACCTCAACGTGCCCATGGAGAACGGCCGCGTCAGCGACGCGACCCGGCTCGAGCGCGTCGCGCCGACCATCACCGAAATCTCCGACAAGGGCGGCAAGGTCATCCTGCTCGCGCATTTCGGCCGGCCGAAAGGGCGCGATGCCAAGGACTCGCTCAAGCCCGTGGCCGAGGCGCTGTCGAAGGTCGTGAAGAAGACCGTCGCCTTCGCCGACGACTGCATCGGCGAGCCCGCGGTCAAGGCCGTTGCCGGCTTGAAGGACGGTGACATCCTCTGTCTCGAAAACACCCGCTTCCACAAAGAGGAAGAGAAGAACGATCCGGCCTTTGTCGCGGAGCTCGCAAAACTCGGCGACATCTGGGTCAATGACGCGTTCTCGGCCGCGCACCGCGCCCACGCCTCAACCGAAGGCCTCGGCCACAAGCTGCCCGCCTATGCCGGCCGCACCATGCAGGCCGAATTGGTCGCGCTGGAGAAGGCGCTGGGCTCACCGACCAAGCCTGTCATCGCTATCATCGGCGGCGCCAAGGTCTCGACCAAGATCGACCTGCTCGAAAACCTCGTGACCAAGGTCGACGCGCTCGTGATCGGCGGCGGCATGGCCAACACCTTCCTGCACGCCCAGGGCGTCGGCATCGGCAAGTCGCTGGCCGAGAAGGATCTCGCCGCGACCGCGTTGCGCATCATGGAAAAGGCCGAAGCCGCCAACTGCGCCATCATCCTGCCGGTCGACGCTACCGTCGCCTATCATTTCGCGGCCAACGCGCCGTCGCACGCCTATGGCCTCGACGCGATCCCGGCCGACGGCATGATCCTCGACGTCGGTCCGCAGTCGATCGCACGTGTCCATGCCGCCATCGACGATGCGGCGACGCTGGTCTGGAACGGACCGCTTGGTGCGTTCGAGATGCAGCCGTTCGACCGCGGCACGATGTCCGCCGCCAAGCATGCCGCCGAGCGCACCAAGGCCAAGAAGCTGGTCTCGATTGCGGGCGGCGGCGACACCGTGGCAGCCCTCAACCAGGCCCATGCGGCCGGTCAGTTCACCTATGTCTCGACCGCCGGTGGCGCATTTCTTGAATGGATGGAAGGCAAGCCCCTGCCCGGCGTCGAAGTTCTGCGCACCAAGTAATCGGTCGGCAAGTCGTCAGCCGCCTTCAAGCAGTGGCCTTGCAGGCCCAAACGGGAGAAAAACACAGATGGCTCGGATCACGTTGCGTCAATTGCTCGACCATGCGGCGGAGAACGATTACGGCGTCCCGGCCTTCAACATCAACAACATGGAGCAGGCGCTGGCGATCATGGACGCGGCCAACCAGGTCGACGCGCCCGTCATCATCCAGGCCTCGCGCGGTGCGCGCTCCTACGCCAACGACGTCATGCTCAAGCACATGATGGACGCGGTGACCGAGATCTACCCGCACATCCCGGTCTGCGTGCATCTCGACCACGGCAACGAGCCGGCCACCTGCATGACCGCGATCCAGGCCGGCTTCACCTCGGTGATGATGGACGGCTCGCTCAAGGCCGACGGCAAGACCCCCGGTGACTGGGGCTACAATGTCGGCGTCACCAAGACCGTAACCGACATGGCCCATCTCGGCGGCATCTCGGTCGAGGGCGAGCTTGGCGTGCTCGGCTCGCTCGAGACCGGCATGGGCGACAAGGAAGACGGCCACGGCGCCGAGGGCAAGCTCAGCCACGACCAACTCCTGACCAATCCGGATGAAGCCGTGAAGTTCGTCCAGGAGACCCAGGTCGACGCGCTGGCGATCGCGATGGGGACGTCCCACGGTGCCTACAAATTCACCCGCAAGCCCGACGGCGACATCCTCGCCATGAACGTGATCGAGGAGATCCACCGCAAGCTGCCGAACATGCATCTCGTCATGCACGGCTCCTCCTCGGTGCCGCAGGACCTCCAGGACATCATCAACGCCTATGGCGGCAAGATGAAGCCGACCTGGGGCGTGCCTGTTGCCGAGATCCAGCGCGGCATCAAGAACGGCGTGCGCAAGATCAACATCGACACCGACAACCGCATGGCGATGACCGGCCAGATCCGGAAAGTGCTCAAGGACAATCCCGAAGAGTTCGATCCGCGCAAGTACCTGAAGCCCGCGATGGAAGCGATGACCAGGCTGTGCAAGCAGCGGCTCCAGGAATTCAATACCGCGGGCCAAGCCTCCAAGATCAAGAAGGTGCTGACCACGGCCGAGATGGCCAAGCGCTACGCCAAGGGCGAGCTCGCCCCGAAGGTGGCGTAAGCTGCTCTATCCTCCCCCTCTCCCCGCCCTTCGCGGGGAGAGGGTTGGGGTGAGGGGCTCTCTCCGCGCGTTGTGCCCTATCAATCGACCTGTACCCCCTCACCCGGATTTTACGCGGCGCGTAAAATCCGACCTCTCCCCGCAAACGGGGCGAGGTAACAGGCCCCTCCCCCCTTACCCTGCGACGAACGTTAACTCGGCATTTGCCCGAGAACGGTCTATTTTCACCGGCAAGGGCAGAATCGTTTTGGGAGGACATCTCGATGAATCTGACTGAGCTGAACAGGATCGCGACCGCCCTGGTCGCGCCCGGCAAGGGCATCCTTGCCGCCGACGAATCCTCCGGCACCATCAAGAAGCGTTTCGACGCGATCGGCGTGGAATCGACCGAAGAGAACCGCCGCGACTATCGCGAGATGCTGTTCCGCTCGAACGAAGCCATGAGCCGCTACATCTCCGGCGTCATCCTCTATGACGAGACGATCTGGCAGAACGCGAAGGACGGCACGCCCCTGGTCAAGCTGATCGAGAGCAGCGGCGCCATCCCCGGGATCAAGGTCGACGAAGGCACCCAAGCCCTGCCGATGTGTCCGGGCGAGCTCGTCACCGTCGGGCTCGACAAGCTCGCCGAACGGCTGAAGAAATATCACGAGCGCGGCGCACGCTTCGCCAAATGGCGCGCGGTGATCGACATCGGCAGTGGCATCCCCTCGATGACCGCGATCAGCGTCAACGCCCACGCGCTGGCGCGTTATGCAGCGCTATGCCAGGCCGCGCAGATCGTGCCGATCGTCGAGCCCGAAGTGCTGATGGACGGCGATCACGACATCGATCGCTGCTATGAGGTGACGAGCCGCGTGCTCAACAAGACGTTCCAGGAATTGCGCGTGCAGCGCGTCGCGCTCGAGGGCATGGTGCTGAAGCCGAACATGGCCATCTCCGGCAAGAAGTGCGCGAAGCAGGCTTCCGTCGAGGAGGTTGCGGAGAAGACGATACGGCTGCTCAGGGCATGCGTGCCCGCGGCGGTGCCCGGCATCGCCTTCCTCTCCGGCGGCCAGTCGGATGAAGAGGCAACGGCGCATCTCAACGCCATGCACAAGCTCGGCCCGCTGCCCTGGGGCCTGACCTTCTCCTATGGTCGCGCACTCCAGGCCGCGCCGCAGAAGGCCTGGTCGGGCAAGGCCGAGAACGTCGCGGCCGGACAAAGCGCATTCAGTCACCGCGCGCGCATGAACGGCCTCGCCTGCAAAGGCGAATGGCAAAGCAGCCTGGAACAGAAAGCGGCCTAGATCTTGTCGAACAAATCTCCTCCGCCGCGCCCGGCGCCGCGCCTTTATCTCGCGACGCCTGTCGTCGACGATCCCGCTTCGCTCCTGGCCGAGCTGCCCGGCCTGCTCGCCGCCGCCGATGTCGCGGCCGTGCTGCTGCGGCTGAAGCAGACCGATCAGCGCACCATGATCTCGCGGATCAAGGCCTTGGCGCCGCCGGCTCAGAAAGCGGGCGCGGCGCTGCTTGTCGATGGCCATCCTGAGCTCGTCGCACGCGGCGGCGCCGACGGCGCGCATCTGCCCGGCATCGCCGCGCTGAAAGAGGCGCTGCCATCGCTGAAGCCCGATCGCATCGCGGGCGTTGGCGGGCTCACGACGCGGCACCATTCCATGGATGCGGGCGAGATTGGCGCGGATTACTTGCTGTTCGGCGAACCCGACGCAAAGGGCCAGCGGCCGTCGTCGCAAGCGATCGCTGAGCGGCTGGACTGGTGGGCCGAGCTGTTCGAACCGCCCTGCGTCGGCTTTGCCATCTCGCTGGAGGAGGCCCACGAATTCGCCGCCAGCGGCGCCGATTTCGTGCTAGTGGGCGACTTCATCTGGGCCGATCCGCGCGGACCCAAGGCTGCGCTGATCGAGGCCGACGCTGCAATCAAGAAGGCTCATGCGACTGCGCTTGCAGACCAGGAGCACGGCTAGCCCCCGACATGAAGCTCCCGCGCATCATCATGCTGGCCACGCTGCTGCTGACGGCGCCCGCGGCCGCGCAGCTCCAGATCACGCCGCCGGTGGCAACGCCGGGCGCTTCGGCCGAGAAAACCAAAGACAAGCCGAAGGCCACGCCGCACACCATCACCAAGAAGAAGGAAGCGCCGCCGGCACCCAAACCTTCAGCCTCCCCCAAACCTTCCGCTTCCCCAAAGCCTGCTCCGGCCGCGACCGTGATTCCGGCGCCGCCGACCGACAACCCCAACGTCGATCTGGTGTACGGCGCCTATCAGCGCGGCCAGTACAAGACCGCATTCGAACTCGCCACGGCCCGTGCCGAAACCGGCGATGCCAAAGCGATGACCATGCTGGGTGAGCTCTATTCCAACGCCATGGGCATCCGACGCGACTACGCCAAGGCGCTGCAATGGTACAAGCGCGCCTCCGACGCCGGAGACCGCGAGGCGATGTTCGCGCTCGCCATGCTCAGGATGACCGGCCGCGGCGGCCCGGTCGACAAAAATGAGGCGGTCAAGCTGATGGCGTCCGCCGCCAAGCTCGGCGAACCCAAGGCGGCCTATAATCTCGCGCTGCTCTATCTCGACGGCCAGACCCTGCCGCAGGACGTCAAGCGCTCCGCCGAGCTGCTGCGCCAGGCGGCTGATGCCGGCCTGCCCGAGGCGCAATACGCGCTCGCGACCTTCTACAAGGAAGGCACTGGCGTGCCGAAGGATTTGGAACGGGCGGTGCGTCTGCTCCAGGTCGCCACGCTGACCGACAATGTCGATGCCGAGGTCGAATACGCCATCGCGCTGTTCAACGGCACCGGCACGCCGAAGAACCAGCCGGCGGCCGTCGCCCTGCTCCGCAAGGCGTCCCGCCAGGGCAGCGCGATCGCGCAGAACCGGCTGGCCTGGGTGCTGATCAACGGCATGGGCACGGCCGTGGACAAGGTCGAAGGCTTCAAGTGGCATCTGGTGGCCAAGACCTCCGGCAAGGGCGATCCGGAGCTGGACAAGCAATTGTCCGATTTGCCGGCCGAGGACCGGGCCAAGGCCGAGGCCGCCGCCAGGAAATGGCTCGGGGCCAAATGACTTGACGTTGAGGCCCCCGCAGGGCACCCCATCCCTCAAACAGGCGCGATTTCGCGCCATTTCCCCCGATCAAGACCGGAAGCTCATGCTATATTCCGCAACTATCAACGTCATGGTCAAGGCCGCGCGCCGCGCCGGCCGCAGCCTCAAGCGCGATCTCGGCGAGATCGAGCATCTCCAGGTCTCGCTGAAGGGACCGGCGAATTTCGTCTCGCTGGCCGACAAGCGCGCCGAGGAGATCCTCTACCAGGACCTCGCCAAGGCGCGGCCCGGCTACGGCTTCATCGGCGAGGAAGGCGGAACGCGCGAGGGCTCCGACAAGAGCCACACCTGGATCGTCGATCCGCTCGACGGCACCACCAACTTCCTGCACGGCATCCCGCAATTCGCGATCTCGATCGGGCTTTCGCGCGAGGGCACGATCATCGCCGGCGTGATCTACAATCCCGCCAATGACGAGCTCTACATCGCCGAGCGCGGCAAGGGCGCCTTCCTCAACGACCAGCGGCTGCGCGTGGCCGGCCGCCGTCAGCTCAACGAATGCGTGGTGGCCTGCGGCCTGCCTCATATCGGCCGCGGCGACCACGAGGAATTCCGTCGCGAGATGACAGCGATGCAGGAGCGCGTCGCCGGCCTGCGCCGCTTCGGCGCCGCCTCGCTCGACTTGGCCTTCGTCGCCGCCGGCCGCCTCGACGGCTACTGGGAGCGCAATTTGCAATCCTGGGACATCGCGGCGGGTCTGATCATGCTGCTCGAGGCGGGCGGAACGATCACCGACATCGATACGCCGGGCGACGCGCTGGTGACAGGCAATGTCGTGTGCGGGAATGAATACGTGCACGGGGAATTGGTGAAGATCTTGCGGAAGTAGGCCGCAGCAGCACGACGGCTCGATCGACGACGGTTAGGAATCGTCGTCCTCATCGTCCTCGTCGGCTTCGTCGTCGCGATATTCACCGCCGATGGTCAGGCCCTCGATCGCCGTGGCGCCTTTCGACTTGATCACCCGGCGGAGCGGGACCGAACTCTCGCTTCGCAGTGCGTCCATCAACTGTTCCGAATGGGTGACAATCCAGATGTCGGCGCGGCGCGATGCTTTGGCGATGAGCCGGGCCAGCGGCGCAAGCAGCGACGGATGCAGGCTGGTCTCGGGTTCGTTCAGCGCAATGAACGGCGGCAGCCGATAGCCCATGAATACCGCGAGCAGGCAGATGTATTTCAGCGTCCCGTCGGATAGTTCATGAGCCCTGAACGGCCGCGGCATATCCGGCAATTGCAGATCGAATTCACACCTGCCATTTTCTTCCCATGCGCGGAGTTCGGCACCCGGGAATGCATCCTGGATCGCGTCCTGCAGGTCGTCGGCGTCTTCCCGAATGACATAGAGGGTCGCCAGGGTGGCAGCCAGATCGTTGCCATCGGCGCTGAGCGAGGGCGTTGCGATCGCCAGACAAGGCTTTCGTATCGGAGACGCCGGATCAGTGCGAAAGTCATGATAGAATCGCCAGCCCAGCATTGCATTTCTGATCAGGTCGATTTCCGGGCATTGCTTGCCATCGGAAAAAGCCGCTAGCGCGGTCTCTGACGGCAGCACCGCATCCTTGTGAGCGTTCCAGGCGCCACTCTCGCCGCGGACGCTGATGAGCGAATTGATCCGCTCCATCAGCTTGACCGTGCGTTTGCCGCGCGTCGTTTCGATCGTTTCGGCCTTGATCATCGGCTCGCCGGAAAACGCCGCCTGAAGCGGGCTGGGAAATCCGAGCTCGATGGAATATCTCATGCCGTCGAATGTCGCCGACAGCCGCAGCCGCCCGTCTTCGCCTCGCTTGCGTATGCCGGACCAGCAGACCGAATTCAAACCGCCTTCATCGGCGATCGTGCGGGTGATCTGACCGGTCGCCGCGTCGCGCAACAGCGACAAGGACTTGTAGAGATTGGACTTGCCGACTCCATTTTCGCCGACGAACACCGACAGTGGATGGATGGGTATGGAGAGCCGCCGAATGGAGCGATAGTTCGAGATCGCAATGTCGGTCGGACGCATCACATGCTCTCAATCGGCGGGCTATCTCCGCATTCGCAGTAAGGTGCGAATACGATGTTTCAATCCAGGGGTGCAGTCTGGATTGAGGCCTCCGAGAAATCAAGCCGACCGATCCGGCGTTCAATGGCCGACTCTCACCAGCGCAAACCCGACGGTCATCATCCGCGAAGGCGGATGATCCAGTATTCCAGAGACGCCGCTCGGATACGGAAAGGCCGCGGGGTACGGCATGCCCCGCCTGCGCGGGGCATGACACCTCACCTTACAGCTTGGCCGGCGCCGGCGGCCCGTACATCTCGCCCTGCTTCGCCGCCTTCTCCCGATCCCCGCCCAGCACGCGCTGCACCGAGACGAAGAACACCGGCACCATCAGCAGCGCCAGGATCACTACCGCGATCATGCCGCCCATCACGACACTGCCGAGCGCCTGCTGGCTGGCGCCGCCGGCGCCATGGGCGATGGCCATCGGCAGCACGCCGCAGATGAAGGCAAGGCCGGTCATCAGGATCGGGCGGAAGCGCAGGCGGCAGGCCTCGATGGTGGCGTCCACCAGCGGCTTGCCTTCTTTTCGAAGATCCTTGGCGAACTCGATGATCAGGATCGCGTCCTTGGCCGCAAGGCCAATGATGGTGATCAGGCCGACGGTGAAATAGACGTCGTTGGGCAGGCCGCGCAGCATCGCTGCGACCACGGCGCCGACGATGCCGAGCGGCACGGTGAGCAGCACCGCGAGCGGAATGGTCCAGCTCTCGTAGAGCGCGGCCAGGCACAGGAACACCACGAATACCGAGAGCCCGAGCAGGAACGGCGCCTGCGAGCCCGACAGCTTCTCCTGGAGCGACTGTCCGGTCCATTCATAGCCGAAGCCGCGCGGCAGCTTGCCGGCGAGCCGTTCCATCTCGGCGATGGCATCGCCTGAAGTGAAGCCGGGTTTCGCCTCGCCGGAGATGCGCACCGCCGGATAGTAGTTGAAGCCGGCGATCTGCGTCGGTCCGCGCGCCCATTCCACGGTGGTAAAGGACGAGAATGGCACGAGCTGGCCGCGGCTGTTCTTGACGTTGTAGTTGAGGATGTCCTCGGTCCGCATGCGGTCGCGGGCATCGGCCTGCACCACGACACGCTGCATGCGGCCGCGGTTCGGGAAGTCGTTGATGTAGTTCGAGCCGAGATTGGTCGAGATCGTATTGTTGATGTCCTCGAAGGTGACGCCGAAGGCGCCCGCCTTTTCGCGGTCGATCACGAGATTGACCACGCCGGCCTCGGGCAGGCCTTCGACATAGACCTTCTGAAGCACAGCGCTCGCATTGGCCTCTGCGATCAACTGATCGGCGGCGCGCATCAAGGCCGGATAACCCTTCTGGCCGCGGTCCTGGAGACGGAACGAGAAGCCCGAGGAGTTGCCGAGATTGTCGATCGGCGGCGGCTGCAGCGCGGAGATTTTTGCGTCGCGGATCGACGACGACAAATCGCGGTTGATGTCGGCGACGATCGCGGCCGCAGAATCCTTCGGCCCGCGTTCCGACCAGTCCTTCAGGGTGATGAAGGCCTGCGCGGTGTTCATGCCCTGGCCGGAGAAGCTGAAGCCGGTGAGGAAGGTGACGTTGTCGACGCCCGGACGCTGCGCCAGGTATTTTTCCACTTTCTCGATCACCGCCTCGGTCCGGCCGTAGGACGAGTCCGACGGCGTCTGCACGTCGGTGGTGACGAAGCCCTGGTCGTCGACGGGCAGGAAGCCGCCGGGCAGATTGACGAAGGCCCAGGACAGGCCGGCGAGCAGCGCGACATAGACCAGCATCAAGCGGCCGGTGCGCTTCAGCGAGAAGCCGACGGTGCGGGAATAACCCTCCTTGCTGCTGTCGAGCATGCGGTTGAACCAGCCGAACACGCCCTTCTTGGCATGGCCATGACCGGCCGCGACGGGCTTGAGCAGCGTCGCACACAGTGCCGGCGTCAGCGACAGCGCGAGGAAGGCCGAGAAGCCGATCGCGGCGACCATGGTCACGGAGAACTGGCGGTAGATGATGCCGACCGAGCCCGGGAAGAACGCCATCGGCACGAACACGGCCATCAAGACCAGCGTGATACCGATGATGGCGCCGGTGATCTGCGACATCGCTTTCCGGGTCGCTTCCTTGGGCGGTAGGCCCTCCTCGGCCATGATGCGCTCGACGTTCTCGACTACGACGATGGCATCGTCGACGAGGATGCCGACGGCGAGCACCATGCCGAACATCGAGAGCATGTTGATGGAATAGCCGGCGAGCAGCAGCGTGGTACAGGCGCCCAGCAGCGCCACCGGCACCACGATGGTCGGAATGATGGTGTAGCGGATGTTCTGCAGGAACAGGAACATCACCACGAACACCAGCACGATGGCTTCGACCAGCGTCGACAACACCTTCTTGATCGAGGCCTCGACCACGGGCGTGATGTTGTACGGAATCTCGTAGCCGATATTGGCCGGGAAGAAGCGAGACAGCTCCTTCATCTTCTCTTCGACGGCGCTCGCGGTCGCCAGCGCATTGCCGGTCGGCGACATCAGCACGGAAAGACCGGCGGTCGGCTTGCCATCGAGACGGGTGTTGAACTGGTAGCTGAGGCCGCCGACCTCGATCCGCGCGACATCGCGCAGCCGCACGGTCGAGCCGTCGGCATTGGCGCGCAGGATGATGGTGCCGAATTCATCCGGGGACGAGAGCTGGCCCTTGACCAGCACCAGCGCGGAGGTGCGCTGGGTCGAGGTCGACGGCTCGGCGCCGATGCTGCCGGAAGCGACCTGCGCGTTCTGCGCGGCAATGGCCTTGTTGACGTCGTCGGCGGTCAGACCATAGCCGACCAGCTTTGCCGGATCGACCCAGACGCGCAGGCTGCGTTCGGTCGAATACAGTGTGGCGCGTCCGACGCCGGGGATGCGGCGGATCTCGCCGAGCACGTTCCGGATCATGAAGTCGCCGAGGCCGACTTCATCCAGGCTGCCGTCGGTCGAGTTCAGCGTGATGATCTGGAGCACCGCGCTGGAGGCCTCCTCGATCAGAATGCCCTGCTGGATCACCGCGCGCGGCAGCCGCGCCTCGACGCGCTTGATGCGGTTCTGCACCTCGACCGAGGCGGCGCTGGTATCGGTGCCCGGCACGAAATTGGCGATGATCTCGACCTGGCCGAGCGAGTCGCTGGTCGATTCGAAATTGAGGATGCCGGAGGCGCCGTTGAGCTCCTCCTCGATCAGCCGCGTGACGCTGTTGTAGAGGTTCTCGGGCGAGGCACCGGGATAGCTGGTCGAGATCGAGATCGAGGGCGGCGCGATGATCGGGTACTGCGCGATCGGCAACAGCGGAATCGAAATTGCGCCGACCAGACAGATGAACAGCGCGACGACCCAGGCGAAGATCGGCCTGTCGATGAAGAAGCTCGCCATGGTCTATTACCGCATCAGCTTCTGGGCGTGCCGGTTGTCGGCGGTCGCATCCGCTTCCGACCAGGATTGCGGCTTGACCTTGTCGCCGGCGGCGAACTTCTGGAAGCCTTCGACCACGACCTTGTCGCCAGCCTTCAGGCCGTCGGTGACGAACCAGATGCCGTCCTGCACCGAACCGGTGCGCACCGGCTGCACCGAGATGCGATTGTCGTCCTTGACGACGAACACCTCGCTGCCGCCGCCGCCATTGCGCTGAATCGCCTGCTGCGGCACGGCGATCGCATCGCTATCGAGACCCTGGTCGATGCGGACACGGACATACATGCCCGGCAGCAATTCGCGCTTGGGATTGCGGAACTCACCTCGCAAGGTCACCTGACCGGTATTGGCGTCGACCTTGGCATCCGAAAACAGCAACTTGCCGTCGAGCGAGTAGAGGGTGTTGTCATCGAGCACGAGATGCACCTTGGCGGCGTCGGGCGCGATGCGCTCGAGGTCACCGCTCTCGAAGGCGCGGCGGAGCTGGTTGAGCTCGTTCACCGACTGGGTGAAATCCGCATAGATCGGATCGAGCTGCTGAATGGTGGCCAGATTGGTCTCGTTCTGGACCGCGAGCGCGCCCTCGCTGACCAGGGCGGCACCGACGACGCCGTCGATCGGCGCGCGTACGGTGGCATAGTCGAGATTGAGCTTTGCGCGCGCGAGATCGGCCTTGCGGCCCTCGACCTCGGCATGGGCCTGGCGCTCGGCCGCGATCGCCTTCTCGTTCTCGGCTTCGGGCGCGGCGCGCTGGCTGGTGAGCGTGGCGATGCGGCGCGCCTGCTGCTGGGACTGCATCAACGCGGCCTCGGCCTTGGCGACCGCAGCCTCGTTGGCCATCACCTCGACCTCGAACGGACGCGGATCGATCCGATACAGTGGATCGCCGGCCTTCACCTCGCTGCCCTGCCGGAACAGGCGCTCGACCACGATGCCGGACACGCGCGGCCGCACGTCGGAGACGCGCGTCGGCGCAATGCGGCCCGGCAGCTCGCGCACCACGGCACGCGGCTGCGGCTTGACGATGACGATGCTGACGTCGGGGTCGTTGGGCTGGGCGGCTGAAATGGCGGAGCTGGATTCGTCGCAGCCCGCCAACAGCGGCGTAAAGGCCGCGAGCATCATTGCAACGCATGCCGATCGCGCGCGAAGTCCTGACATGAAATGGGGTGCCCCGATATTGTTGAAACCGATCACGCTCGGCGCGAGGCCCGTTCTGGGCCATGGCACGCGGCTGATGCGGTCAAAATAGAGCGGACGTGCTGCGACGCAACGCACCTTGCGGGCGGCCCAATGTCACACGGCCTAGGGTGCTGAGTTCACGGCGTTTTTCGCGTCTCACCCGATTGTGAGTCCGGTTCCATCACCGCGTGCTGCGTCAGAAGACCGCAATTACCCCGCCGCCTTCATCCGGTAGTGGCTGACGCCCCACTCGGTTCCGTTGGCATAGCCGAACAGGCCCGAGGTCGCGAGAAAGAACCAGCGCCAGCGTCGCATTCGCTGGGCGGTCTCCTCGCCATGGATGTTGCGTAAGGCCGCCTCGATGGCGTCGCGATGCGCGTCGAAATTTGCGAGCCAGTCGTTGGCGGTGCGCTGATAGTGCGTGCCGCTCCAGCACCATTCCTTCTCGACTGTGAAAATATCGTCGAATTGCCTGACGAGGTGATGGCTCGGCATCAGCCCGCCGGTTGAGACGCGCTGCGCGATCCAGTCGTCGCGATCGGCCCGGTCGAACAGGTGAGAGCCGGAGCGATGAGCGACGATGTGCATGAAGAACCGCCCCTCCGGCGCGAGCCATGATCGCAGGCGTGTCATCAGCTTGCGCCAGTTCATCACGTGCTCGAACATCTCGACCGACACGATGCGGTCGAATTGCCCGTCGGGCGCGAACACGTTGATGTCCGCACAGACCACCCGCAGATTAAGAAGACCGCGCAGCCGCGCCTCTTCCTCGATATGGGCGCGCTGCGCCTGCGAGCTCGACACCGCCGTCACCTTGGCGTGCGGAAACTGCCGCGCCATCCACAGCGACAGCGAGCCCCAGCCGCAGCCGAGCTCGAGGATGGTCTGACCATCGGCGATTGCGGCATGCTCGGCGGTCTGGCGCAGCGCCTCCTCCTCGGCCTCCCGCAAGGTGGTCGCGTCGGTCTTGTAGAAGCAGCAGGAGTATTTGCGGTTGGGGCCGAGCACCTTCGCAAAGAACGAAGCGGGCACCTCGTCGTGCTCGGCATCCGCGTCCTCGGCGATCGGCCGCAGCATCATCCGCCCGGCGAAGGCGGCATCGTCCGCCTCGCCCAGCGCGGACAGGCGCGTCACCGTGCGCGAGCACAGGCGCTGGATCGCCGCGCGGATCACGACATCAGGCAACGGCACCCGTTCGGCAGTCCCGATGATCGCGGACACGACGCTCATGCGACGACTCCGTCTTGGGCGGCGGGTTTTGGCGCCAGGGGAAAAAGTGCGACTTGAACCTGTGGAATGCCGACGATTTGCAAAGTACGTCCTTACCAAAGCCCGGTTTCAGCTTTGGGTTCCCCAGCTCTCCCCGAAATCGGCGCATCCGGCGCTTTTTTTGGGCTGGCGCTGTGCCATAGTGCGCCCCGCAAGCAAGTTAACGGATGATACCGGCCATGCCGCCAGGCGCCTCGCCCCGCTCCTCCCTCGACATCGAATACACCAAGCTTTCCTCGCCCAGCGTCTTCCTGGTGCGGATGCTGGTCTTCCTGGTGCTCTGCACCCTGGTGGGGGTGGTGCTCTACAAGCAGATCATTCAGGCCTTCTTCGCCAATCCCGGGCTCAATGCCCTGATCGGCGGCGTGCTGTTCATCGGCATCATCCTGGCCTTCCGCCAGGTGATCCGGCTGTATCCCGAAGTCTCCTGGGTCAACAATTTCCGCATCGCCGATCCCGGCCTTGCGCCCGCCCGCCACCCCAAGCTGCTGGCGCCGATGGCGATGATCCTCGGCGGCGAGCGCACCGGGCGGATGTCGATCACCCAGACCACCATGCGGCACCTGCTCGATTCGATCGCGACCCGCCTCGACGAGGCCCGCGACATCTCCCGCTACATGACCGGGCTTCTGGTCTTCCTCGGCCTGCTCGGTACCTTCTGGGGCCTGATCGAAACGGTCGGCTCGGTCGGCAAGGTGATCGACGGGCTCAAGGTCGGCGGCGATTCCGGCGCCCTGTTCGACACGCTGAAGGAGGGGCTGGCCGCCCCGCTCGGCGGCATGGGCATCTCGTTCTCGAGCTCGCTGTTCGGCCTCGCCGGCTCGCTGATCCTGGGCTTCCTCGACCTGCAATCGAGCCAGGCGCAGAACCGTTTCTACACCGACCTCGAAGACTGGCTTGCCACCACCGTGCGCGAATATGGCAGCGGCGAGGTGGCTGTTGCCGGCACTGGCGGTGGCATTGCCAGCGGCGAGCTTCAGGCCGTCGTCGAGCGCTTACGCTCCGTGCTCGAGGAAGGCAGCGGCAGCCGCGGCACCACCGCGGCGATGGCGAGCCTCGCCGAAGCCATCCAGGCGCTGGTCTCGCATATGCGGACCGAGCAGCAGATGATCCGCGAATGGGCCGACGGCCAGGGCGAGCAGAACCGCGAGATCCGGCGCCTGCTGGAGCGCATCGCGCGTCAGCCCGAGAAGGGTTAGCGACATGGCACTGGCGCGCGGTCGCCGCGGCGATACCTCCTTCAACTACTGGCCCGGCTTCGTCGACGCGCTGTCGACGCTGGTGCTGTCGATCGTGTTCCTGCTGTCGGTGTTCCTGGTCGTGCAGTTCTTCCTGTCGCAGGAGGTCACCGGCAAGGACAAGGCGCTGGAGCAGCTCAACGCCAAGATCGCGCAGCTCAACGAATTACTGTCGCTGGAGAAGCTCGGCAAGCTCACGCTCGACGACCAGGTCTCGTCGCTGAAGGCCGGCCTCGCTTCGGCCGAGAGCGAGCGCGACCGCATCAAGGGCCTCTATGAGGGGCTCGCCGCGGCCGGCAACGATGCGCAAGGCAAGTCCTCCGAGCTCGGCAAGGCGCTGGATTCCGAGAAGGCGGTTTCGGCCCGGGCGCTGGCGCAGATCGAGGTGCTGAACCAGCAGATCAGCGCGCTGCGGCGGCAATTGGCCGCGCTGGAAGAGGCGCTCGACGTTAGCGAGAAGCGCGACAAGGAATCGCAAAATCGCATCGCCGACCTGGGCTCTCGCCTGAATGTCGCCCTGGCGCAGCGCGTGCAGGAATTGTCGCGCTATCGCTCGGAATTCTTCGGCCGCCTGCGCGCCATCCTCGGCAACCGCCCCGACATCCGCATCGTCGGCGATCGCTTCGTATTCCAGTCCGAAGTTTTCTTCGACACCGGACAGGCGGTGCTGCTGCCCGAAGGCCGCGCCGAGCTCGACACGCTCGCAACCGCGCTGATCGATCTCGACAAGAAAATCCCGAACGAGATCCCCTGGGTGCTGCGTGTCGACGGCCATACCGACGTGCGCCCGGTCAACGGTCCGAACTTCAAGTCGAACTGGGACCTCTCGGCCGCGCGCTCGATCTCCGTGGTGCAGTACCTGATCTCGCTCGGCGTGCCGGCCCAGCGCCTGGTCGCCGCCGGCTTCGGCGAATTCCAGCCGCTCGACACGGCCAACACCGAGGAAGCCTACAAGCGCAACCGCCGCATCGAGCTGAAGCTGACGGAGCGGTAGTGAGCGCCCTCCACCTCCGCCCTTACCGTCCCGAGGACGAGGCCGCCTCGATTGACCTGTGGCATCGCACCTGGCAGCAGGCCTATCCGCAGATCGACTTCGCGGCCCGCCTGGACTGGTGGCGCGAGCGCTGGCGCAAGGAGCTGGTGCCGAAGGCTTCGATCGTGGTCGCGGAGCAGGACGGCGCGCTGACCGGCTTCGTCACCATCGACGGCGACGGTTATCTCGACCAGCTCGTGGTCGATCCCGCGCACTGGGGCTCGGACGCGGCGCGGCTGCTGGTGGATGAGGCCAAGCGCCTGTCACCGGCGGGCGTGACACTGCTTGTCAACAAGGACAACAGCCGCGCCATCCGCTTCTACGAGCGCAACGGCTTCGCGCATGCCGGCGACGAGGTGAACCCGACCTCGGGACGTCCGGTGCTGAAGATGATTTGGCAACCTTAGATTCTGGCGATCTTGATTCTGGACGCGTGACGGCCGTCACGTCGGGATCCCAGGACGTCAGCTAGTCGTTGTGCCCGCAAGTTGCGCCGGCAAGCGGATGGAGATGACCGATGAAATTGAGCGATCTGGCCAAGGGGTCTTCGGTCCTGCTCGGCGTCATCGTCGCCGGATATGTTTCGACGAGCTATGTCGACCAGCACCTCGCCACGCCGGTCAAGACGACGAGTGCTCCGACGAATGGCCTTGGGCCATCGGCCTGCGTTGATGAGGACGGGAGCTGGAAGAACTGGCCATGGCCGAACGTGCCGGCGCTGTCGCCGAAGTGCTGATAAGCAGTGTTGCCGTCAACTCGCCGCGGTGCGCTCTCGGCTCAAGCGGAGTTCAAGCTCGAACTGCCAGCTTTCGGCTTGGCGGATCGCGCGTTGGCTGTCTTCGCGAAGCCGGATCGACTCATCGATCGCTCGCTGCGCCCGCTCCAAAAGTTCGTGGGTTTCCTTGCTGAATGGCGGGGCCATGAGGCGCACTCCCATTGAGGCGGGAGCACAAATCATCTCTCAGGCACCGACGCCTACGGACGAGCCTTTGGCCGGCGATACCTGATTAGGCGCCACATCCGGGGGAACTGCAAGGTTCATCCACTCGGCTCAGGGGCGCGGGCTGCCCTATCCGAAATTCCGGAAGCCCACGATGGGCAATCCGAAACTCAGCACAACGATGACGCCGCTACCAGCGACAACAAGCAGCGCCGCTTTCCACCCCGCAAGGCCGCGCTTTTGCTGTCGAATAGCGAACAGGATGAGGAGGATGAACAGTACCGGACCGATCAGAACAATCATTCACAACACCGTCCACTCCGTCAGCTCAACGAACAACGCCTGCCGCATCGTTCTTGCTAGGAATCACCCAATCGATTGCGAGCAGGCAACTTTCGACGACAATGAAGGCGGCCAGACCGCCGAGCCAACCGAAGAAGACCACGGAAAAGGTAGCAAGCAAGAGCGCGCAGAAGACGTCGGCGACAAGCTTGCCGTTGCGCTCGCCTCGGGTCTGGTCGGCTGTCGAATAAGGCATTTGGCGTCTCCTGGGTCGGCCCGAACCCTAGCTTCAGCAGCCGCGGCCGTCCACTCCCTCCGCGCGCGCCAACGCTGTCCGAAATTCCTGAAGCCAACGACGAGCATTCCGAAACTCATCAAAACGACGACGCCCATGTTCTGCGACAGCCAGCAGCGCCGCTTCCATCGATCACCTTACGATGTGGCCGATTCGAATCGCGCAGCCGATCAGATCGACAAATGTCCGCTATCGACCCGGCTACGAAGGGAGACCATGTGGTGCGACGCTCTCACCAAAAGCTCCGCTGTCATTCCCTGCGGAGGCGGGGAATCCAGTACGCCGCGGCTTATCCCTTGATCCCTTCCGTCTCGGAGTACTGGATCGCCCGCCTTCGCGGGCGATGACACTGTGAGTGGGGCAGCAGTCCGGAGTACTCCGCCTCACGCCCCCTCGAACTGCAACCTCGCCAGCCTGGCATAGAGCCCGTTCGCAGCCACGAGCTCGGCATGCGTGCCCTGCTCGACGATTCTGCCCTGATCCATCACCAGGATGCGGTCGCACGACAGGACGGTTGCGAGGCGGTGCGCGATGACGAGCGTGGTGCGGTGGCGCATCAGCTCTTCCAGCGCGGTCTGCACCAGCGTCTCGCTTTCGGCATCGAGCGCGGAGGTGGCTTCATCGAGCAGCAGCAGCGGCGCATCGCGCAGGATCGCACGCGCAATCGCGATGCGCTGGCGCTGGCCGCCGGATAGCGTCACGCCGCGCTCGCCGAGCGGGGTGTCGAAACCTTCGGGCAGACGGCGGATGAACTCGGCGGCGTGCGCGAGCTCGGCCGCGCGCTCGACCTCGGCATCGGTGGCATCGGGTCGGCCGAAGCGGATGTTGTCGCGGGCACTGGCCGCGAACACGTTGGATTCCTGCGGCACCAGCGCGATACGCGAACGGAATTCGCGGGGATCGGCGGATTTGACCGGCACGCCGTCGAGCGAGATCGCGCCGCTGCGCGGATCGTAGAAGCGCAACAAGAGATGAAAGATCGTGCTCTTGCCGGCGCCGGACGGACCGACGATCGCGACTTTCTCGCCGGGACGCACGGCGAACGACACGGCATCGAGCACATTGACGTCGCGCCGCGCCGGATAGGCGAAGCTGACATGGTCGAAGCCGACTTCGCCGCGCGCCGGCACCGGCAGCGCGCGCGGCGAAGCGGGCGCCGTGATGTCGGGCTGCACATGCAGGATCTCGAACAGGCGCTCGGCAGCGCCTGATGCCGCCGAGATCTCGCCCCAGACTTCGCTGAGCTGGCCGAGGCCGGCCGCGGCGAAGGCCGCATAGAGCACGAACTGGCCGAGCCGGCCCGGCGTGATGGTGCCGGTCAGCACGTCGTGCGAGCCGATCCAGAGGATCGCGACCACGCTTGCGAACACGATGAAGATGATGATGGCGGTGAGCACGGCACGGGCCTGCGTGGAGGTGCGCGCGGCTTCATAGGCCTGCTCGACCTCGCCGCCGAAGCGCTTCTCGGCGAGGCTCTCGCTGGTATAGGCCTGCACGGTACGGATCGCACCGACCAGCTCGCTCGCATAGGCGGAGGCCTCGGCCAGCGTGTCCTGCGCATTGCGCGACAGCCGCCGCACCCAGCGCCCGAAGGCGACCAGCGGCAGCACGATCAGGGGAATGGCGAGCAGCACGAAGCCCGACAGCCGCGGGCTGGTGATCACCATCATCGCCGCGGCACCGAAGAACATCATCAGATTGCGCAGCGCGATCGAGACCGAGGCGCCGACGGAGGATTTGATCTGGGTGGTGTCGGCGGTGAGGCGCGACACCAGCTCGCCGCTGCGCGCGGAATCGAAGAAGGCCGGCGACAGCGACAGCAGATGGGCGAAGACGTCACGCCTGAGATCGGCGACGATGCGCTCGCCGATCGTCATCACGAGGTAGTAGCGCGCGGCACTCGCCAGCGCGAGCACGGCGACGACGGCGATCATCACCGAGAAGTAGCTGTTGATCAGCTCGATGCCCTCAGGCGTCAGGCCGAAATCGATCATCCTGCGCACCGCGACCGGCACCAGCAGGGTGGTCAGTGCCGCGATCGTCAGCGCGACGAAGGCCAGCGCCGCCCGGCCGCGATAGCGGGCGACATAGGGCGCGAGCGCCAACAGCGGCCGCAGCTTCGCGCGGCTCTTCGCCGGCGCCTCGATCAGGTCGGCCTCGATCGACGGGGCTTCCGCGGACCCGGTTTCAAGCCGTTCTACTGCGCTCATGAGATCCGACCAAAAGACAAAGAGAGGTGCTCCGCTCCAGATAGGCCGGGCGAGCGGGAGTGGCAAATCCGGGATGTCCCTTAGGGGGCCGCCCGGTCCCCTACTAAGGCCCTGCAATGGCTTGTTTTACAGGGCCTCGTGGGGTATAGACCGCGCCAAATCCGTCATTCGATAGCCACTCAAGTGAGGCGCCGGGGCGCCGAGGAATTGCCATGAAAGCCGAAATTCACCCGAACTATCATACGATTAAGGTCGTGATGACCGACGGAACCGAGTACCTGACCCGCTCCACCTGGGGCAAGGAAGGCGACACGCTGAACCTCGACATCGACCCCAAGTCGCACCCGGCCTGGACCGGCGGCAACGCGCAGCTGCTGGATCGCGGCGGCCGCGTCTCGCGCTTCCAGAAGAAGTTTTCGGGCTTTCTCAAAAAGGATTGATCCGGCCCCTCGAGGCTGGAGACGAAAACGCCCCCGGAGAGCCGGGGGCGTTTTTTGTTTTGGGGGCGCTCGTCGCAGTGACGGGAGCTTACCGCTCGAACGCCGCCTTCAACGCGTTGAGATGCGGCACCAGCGGGTTGCCGATCGAGGAATGATCGACCGGCGGGGTGTGGATGGTGGTGTCCAGGCGGCGCACGCGAGTCTGGAGGCTCATCGAGCGATGGATCAGATCCTGGAGCTGCGACGGCAGCTTCTCGATGGTGTCGGTGGAGCCGGGATCGGCGGCGGAGAGCTTGACCTTGGTCTTTTCGCGATTGGCCTGGCCCAGCGTCATCTCGCCTTCCTTCACGGCGCGATGCAGCAGCAGCCACGAGGCGAGCTGCATCAGGCGGGTGGTCAGGCGCATGCTCTCGGTCGCATAGGTGAGGCTGACGGCACGATCGAGCGCCTTGGCCTCGGTGCGGCCGGCGCCATCGAGATAGGCGGCGGTCTCCTCGACCAGGTCCATGCCCTCACGGAACAGGACGCCGAACGCCGCAGAATTGGTGAACCGCTCGCTGAGTTGAACGAGAGCGCCTTCGGCTTGCAAACGTTCCATGGTTAACGCCCCTTACGCAACTGTCTGACTGCCCGGCTTTGGCACCGGCTTATGATGAACAAATCATTGCGCGGGCCGGACGCCGAGTCCAGTGACAAGCGCGGATATGGTTTCCGCGGGTCTTTGCCCGGAATTCAACCGGTGCGAGACGAAAAAAGGCGGAGCTGGGCGCAAAAAAAGAGCCGCCGGAAAACCGGCGGCTTTGAAAGTTGATAACAGGGAGGCGTCAAACAGAGTGGACAGGAGCCACTCGGTGTCCAAACGAGGACAGTTCCCAGTCATAAACCCGAAAGCTTAATGTGGAGTAAACGAGCGATTATCTTGAGGGTTCGTTAGCCATGTCGGTCAGTG
This sequence comes from Bradyrhizobium sp. CAR08, assembly GCF_052871955.1. Taxonomy (NCBI): domain Bacteria; kingdom Pseudomonadati; phylum Pseudomonadota; class Alphaproteobacteria; order Hyphomicrobiales; family Nitrobacteraceae; genus Bradyrhizobium; species Bradyrhizobium sp. CAR08. The sequence goes on along the minus strand of NZ_JBIXJX010000011.1, from coordinate 193,864 downwards.
GCCGAGTGGGCTGCGGAACAAACTCTCCCCGTCGCCCCGGCCTAGTGCGCAATTGCGCACGGGGGCCGGGGCCCATAGCCACAGGGAAAAGTCGTCGCGCGAGCCGGCAACTCCGAGTCTTCGGAAAACTGCTCGCACGGCGTATGGGTCCCGGCCTCCGCCGGGACGACAGCTATTGTTTCGAGGCCTACTTTTTGAAAACGCTGTTGGCCGCATCGCGCGAGGCGCGTTTCTTTGTTGCGGCTTCTTCCAATCTTGCGATCTCGCCCTTGAGGAGCGCGATGCGCTCGGTCAGTTCTTCCACCGACAACAGTGAGAGATCCTGTCCGATGTCATGGCTGATCTTCTTGCGCGGGCGGTCGTCGTCTTCCATCGCCATCCTGGTTCCTCCTGCGTTCGCCTCACAAGCGGCTGAGGCGGTTGCCAGCCTGCACGCCGCTGGCTAAGCAATGGCCTCGTTCCATCCCGCACCTTTGCTCAAGGACACATCATGGACAAGCTGCCCGCGCAAATGACCGTGGTCGCCATCTCGAAACCCGGCGGACCGGAAGTGCTGGTGCCGGAACAACGGGCGCTGCCGCAGCCCGGCCCCGACGAGATCCTGGTCAAGGTGCAGGCCGCCGGCGTCAACCGTCCCGACGTCGCGCAGCGCTCCGGCGCCTATCCGCCGCCGCCCGGCGCCAGCGACCTGCCCGGCCTCGAAATCGCCGGCGAAGTGGTGGCCGTCGGCAGCAACGCCAAGCGGCACAAGATCGGCGACAAGGTGATGTCGCTGGTCGCCGGTGGCGGTTATGCGCAGTACTGCATCGCGCAGGACGGTCAGGCGATGAGCGTGCCGCCGTCGCTGTCGATCAAGGAAGCCGGCGCACTGCCGGAAACACTGATGACGGTCTGGCACAATGTGTTCGAGCGCGGCGCCCTGAAGGCCGGCGAGACGCTGCTGATCCACGGCGGCTCTTCCGGCATCGGCACCATGGCGATCCAGCTCGCAAAAGCTTTCGGCGCCAAGGTGATCGTCACCGTGGGATCGCAGGACAAGATCGATGCCTGCCTCAAGCTCGGCGCGGATCGTGCCATCAACTACAAGACCGAAGACTTCGTCGCCGTGGTCAAGGCGGAGACCAACAATGCCGGCGCCAATCTGATCCTCGACATGGTCGCCGGCGACTATGTCGATCGCAACTATGACGCCGCAGCGCTCGACGGCCGCATCGTGCAGATCGCGACCCTCAACGGGCCCAAGGTCACCGTCAACATCGCCAAGGTGATGGTGAAGCGCCTGACCCATACCGGCTCGACGCTGCGCCCCCGTAGTAATGCGGACAAGGCGGCGATGGTGGCCGCGATCGAGGCGAAAGTGATGCCGCTGTTGCGCGAAGGCCGCGTCAAGCCGCTGATGGACAGCACTTTCCCGCTGGAAAAAGCATCCGACGCGCACCGGCGGATGGAAACCTCGGCACATATTGGCAAAATTGTGTTGGAGGTCTAGGCCAACGGCCCACAGGGCAAGCCGGAAACCCTTTGATTTTCCTCGCTTTCGTGGCATCTATCGCGACGCACCGAACCACCTTGTTCCGTTCGGAAAACGCCGTGCACCGAAGAGCCTGCACCGAAGAGTTTGCGTCGAACGCGGAGAACTGACCTTGCGTCTGATCAGGTGCCTCGCGCCCATAGCGCTGGGCCTCATGATTCTCGTCTGCGCGTTCCCGGCGCGCGCGCTGGACGCTGTCAGCGTCCGCGGTGACGCGCCCGCGATCGACCTCACCGGTGTGCTCGAGCATCAGCGCAGCGACGCCGACCGCATCCAGGTCTCCACCGCGCCCGGCACCGACGGCATCGTCCGCCGCATCGAGGTGCGCGCCCGCGAAGGCGGCCAGAACTGGGTGGTGTTCGCGCTCGCCAACAACACCGACGACCAGCTCGACCGCCTGATCGTCGCCCCGCATTACCGTATCGTCTCCTCGGGGCTGCTGTGGCCCGACCTCGGGCTGTCGCGCATCGCGACCATCACGCCCTCGACCGGCGACCGGCCGGAGCGGCAGGAGAGCCCGACCGCCGACGTCTTCCGCGTCACCCTCGATCCCGGAGCCGTCGTCACCTTCGTCGCGGAGCTGCGCACCGACAAGCTGCCACAGCTCTATCTGTGGGAGCCGGAATCCTACAAGGACAAGGTCAACTCGTTCACGCTGTACCAGGGCATCGTGATCGGCATTTCCGGCTTGCTGGCGCTGGTGCTGACAATCCTGTTCGTGGTCAAGGGCAGCATCATGTTCCCGGCCGCCGCGGCGCTGGCCTGGGCGGTGCTCGTCTATATCGGCGTCGATTTCGGCTTCTGGGGCAAGGTGCTCGACATGTCGAACAACGCCGAGCGCATCTGGCGCGCGGCGGGTGAGGCGATCCTGGCGGCGACGCTGCTGGTGTTCCTGTTCGCCTATCTCAATCTCAGTCGATGGCACGTGCGCTATTCCCACATCACGGTGGGCTGGCTCGCGTTCCTGGGATCACTGGTGGCGCTGGCCCTGTTCGACCCTGCGGTGGCCTCCGGCATCGCGCGCATCTCGCTGGTGCTGATTGCCTTCGCCGGCTTCGCGCTGATCGTCTATCTCTCCACCCACGGCTTCGACCGCGCGGTGCTGCTGATCCCGACCTGGTTCCTGCTGGTGGTCTGGGTGGTCGCGGCCGGCATGACGGTCGCAGGCTCCGTCACCAACGACATCGTCGGCCCTGCCCTGCTCGGCGGCCTCGTGCTGATCGTGATGCTGATCGGCTTCACGGTGATGCAGCATGCGTTCGCGGGCGGCGGCGCCACCACCGGCGTCGTCTCCGACATCGAGCGCCGCGCGTTGGCGCTGGCCGGTTCCGGCGATTTGATCTGGGACTGGGACGTGTCCGCCGACAAGGTCTTTACCAGCCCTGAGACCGAGGCCCTGCTCGGCCTCAAGCGCGGCACGCTGGAAGGCCCGGCCGCCTCCTGGCTCGAAGTGCTGCACCCGCTCGACCAGGACCGTTTCCGCGCCGCGCTCGACAGCGTGCTCGACCAGCGCCGCGGCCGCCTGGTGCAGGATTTCCGCCTGCGCACGCCGGACGGTCACTTCATGTGGTTCGCGCTGAAGGCGCGCCCGGTGGTCGGCTCCGACGGCGAGGTCTCGCGCGTGGTCGGCACCCTCACCGACGTCACCGAGCTGCGCAACGCCGAGGAGCGCCTGCTGCACGATTCGGTGCATGACAATCTCACCGGCCTGCCCAACCGCAAGCTGTTCATGGACCGGCTCGGCGCCGTCGCGCATTTCGCCAAGACCATGCCGACGCTGCGGCCGACGCTGATGGTGATCGACCTCGACCGCTTCAAGCAGGTCAACGATTCCGTCGGCATCGCGGTCGGCGATTCCATCCTGCTGACGCTGGCCCGCCGCCTCACCCGCATCCTGAAGCCGCAGGATACGCTGGCGCGGCTCGCCGGCGACCAGTTCGGCTTAATCCTGCTCTCGGAGCAGGACCCCGCCCGCATCACCGCCTTCGCCGAGACCATCCGCAAGACCATCCGCGCGCCGATCGCCTTCAACGAACGCGAGATCTTTCTCACGGCCTCGATCGGCCTCGCCCTGTCCGATCCGCAAGTTCAGCTCACGGACGAGATCATCAAGGACGCCGAGCTCGCGATGTATCACTCCAAGCGCATCGGCGGCGACCGCATCGACGTCTACAAGTCCGCGATGCGCGCGCGAAAAACCGACCGGCTGACGCTGGAGAGCGAACTGCGCCGCGCCATCGAGCGGCAGGAGCTCACGATCCTGTACCAGCCGATCGTGCGGCTTGAAGACCGTTCGGTCGCCGGCTTCGAGGCGCTGGTGCGCTGGGATCATCCCAAGCTCGGACGCATGGCGCCCTCGGAATTCATCACCATCGCGGAAGAGACTGGCCTGATCATCGACCTTGGCATGTTCGTGCTCGACCAGACCGCCAAGCAGCTCTCGATCTGGCAGCGCGCGATGCGCTCGCGCGAGCCGATCTTCGCATCGGTCAACGTCTCCTCGCGGCAATTGCTGCGCCACGATCTGATCCACGACATCCGCACCGTGCTGTCGCGCTCCTCGGTCGCGCGCGGCACGCTGAAGCTGGAGCTGACGGAATCGCTGGTGATGGAGAATCCGGAGCACGCGGCGCAGATGCTGACGCGCATCCGCGAACTCGGCACCGGGCTGTCGCTCGACGATTTCGGCACCGGCCATTCGTCGCTGGCCTATCTGCAGCGCTTCCCGTTCGACACCATCAAGATCGACCAGTCCTTCGTGCGCACCACCAACCGCGGCACCCGCCCGGTGATCCTGAAGTCCATCATCGCGCTCGCGCACGACCTCGGCATGGACGTGGTCGCCGAAGGTGCCGAGACCGATTCCGACGCGGTCGAGCTCTACCAGATGGGCTGCGAATACGCGCAAGGGTTCGCCTTTGGCGAACCCATGGATGCCGACGCCGCGATGCGCCTGCTCACGGAAGTGCGCCTGGAAGCGGCGAGCTAGCTTCCCTTCGCCTCACCCAGGCCTGCGCCGGTCACTCTTCAGCTTGGTGAACCGCACGCTCGCACCGTCCGGCATCCGCATCGCCTTGAAACCCGCGGCGAGGCAGGCTTCGCGTTGCGGCATCTGGATATCCGGGCTGCGCAGGCTGTCCCACCATGAGGCACGATTCGCCGCGCGCGGCAGGGCCGCGCCGATAATCTCTTCGATCTGTTCATAGGTCAGCACGAATTCCGCCTGCTTCTGCCGCATCAGATAATCGCGCAACGCGTCGTAGTCGTTCACCGCTGTCCTCTTCGCTGGTCGAAGCTCCGCTTTGCCCAAAAACGTGAGCCGCGGAAACCAATTTTTAACTCATTCCGGCAGCGCCGTCCCGGCTTAAACACTACTCAAGCTTTCGGGCGCATTCACTGGTGTCGGGAGCAAACGATGTTGTCTCGATGGCGCGACGTCACGGCCCGGCGGCCATGGCGGCTTTCGGCGAAGCTGCTGATCATCTCGTCCGTGGTGACGGTGATCGGCTTTTCCGCCATTTGCGTCAACGTCATGCTGGACATGCGCCGAGGCGAGGAGGCGCTCGCCCGCCAGACGCTGGAAAACCTGGCGACGACCATCGAGTCCGACGTCAGCCGCAACATCGAGATCTACGATCTGGCCCTTAAGGCGGTCGCCAGCAACATGCTGCTGCCGGAAATCGCCACGGTCTCGAAGCCGATCCGTCACCTCATCCTGTTCGACCATTCGACCACGGCGAGGCATTTCGGCGCGATCCAGGTGTTCGACGCCGATGGCCGGTTGACCATTGACGCCTCGACGCTCGATCCCGTTGTCGTGAACCGGGGCGACGAGGATTACTTCAAGGCCCATCGGGACAATCCGCAAGCCGGGCTCTTCATCAGCCGTCCCATGCTGTTCCGCGGCGCTTATTCGATCGTGCTGAGCCGGCGCATCAGCGATACCGACGGCGGCTTTCTCGGCGTCGTCGCCGGATCGATCCGCTTCAGCTATTTCCACGAATTGTTCGAGCGGCTGAGCCTCGATCCCGACGACACCATCACCGTGCTCAGGCGCGACCGTACCGTCATGATGCGGCGGCCGTTTGATCTCGACGTGATCGGCACGAATCTGGCCGACCGGCCGGTCTGGAAGGCCGAAAATCTGAAGGTCGGCAGCGCATTCGCCGGGCAGGGGCCGATCGACGGCACGCCGCGGCTCTATGTCCGCAGCGGTGGGGCCAGCCCGCTATTCGTGGTGGCAGGTAAGCCACTGAACACCGTGTTCGAGCTCTGGCAGAGGGAAGCCTATCGCATCGGCGCCGTGGTGCTGGCGCTGAGCCTGTTCATGCTGGCATCGACGCTGGTGCTCGCGCGCGAGATCGGCCGGCGCGCCGAGGCCGAGCGCAAGCTCGAGGAGATGGCGACGACCGACGCGCTCACCGGCCTGAAGAACCGCCGCAAGTTCGACCAGGTGATCGACGTCGAATGGCGCCGCGCGATGCGGCAGCAGACGCCGATCGCGCTGTTGATGATCGATGCCGATCACTTCAAGGCCTACAACGACACGTTCGGCCATCAGGCCGGCGACCAGGTGCTGGTCGGCATCGCCATCTGCATTTCCGATTCGGTGAGCCGCGCCGGCGACTGCGCCGCGCGCTATGGCGGTGAGGAATTCGCCGTGCTGCTGCCGGGCACCTCGGTCACGGACGCCCTCCTGGTGGCCGAGAAGATCCGCGCCAAGGTGCAGGGATGGTCCGACGACCACACGAGCTCGACGGTGTCCTGCGGCATCGCGAGCCTCGTTCCCACCACCGGCATGGACTGGCCGATCCTGGTCGCCGCCGCCGACAAGGCGCTCTACGCCGCAAAAGCCGGCGGCCGCAACCAGTCGGTGGTCGCAAGCTTGCCGAAGCTGTCGCTGGTGGCGTGAGGGTTTCGTTCCGTCATTGCGAGCGAAGCGAAGCAATCCAGACTGTCTCCGCGAAGACAGCCTGGATTGCTTCGTCGCTTCGCTCCTCGCAATGACGAGCGGAGCGCTACTGCCCCAAATACTTCTTCATTTCCGCAATGAGCCCGTCACGCAGCTCCGGCCGCTTCAGTCCGTAGGCGATGTTGGCGCGGAGGAAGCCGGGCTTGGAGCCGCAATCATGGCGCTCGCCCTCGAACTCGACGCCGTAGAAGCTTTGCGATCTGGCGAGGCCGATCATGGCATCGGTGAGCTGGATCTCTCCGCCGGCGCCGCGCTCCTGGGTCTCCAGGATCTTGAAGATCTCCGGCTGCAGGATGTAGCGGCCGGTGATCGAGAGGTTGGAGGGCGCGGTGCCCTTGGCCGGCTTCTCGACCATGCCGTCGACCTCGAACATCTTGCCGGTGCGTTTGCCGACGCCGCAGATGCCGTATTGATGGGTCAGATGGTCGGGCACCGCCTCGACCGCGATGACATTGGATTTTTCGCCGAGCTTGCTGGCGGTGTCGATCATCTGCTTCAGGCAGCCGGGCGAATTGAGCACGAGCTCGTCCGGCAGCACGACCGCGAACGGCTCGTTGCCGACGATATCGCGCGCGCACCAGACCGCGTGACCGAGGCCGAGCGGCGCCTGCTGGCGGGTGAAGCTGACGGCGCCGGCCTCCGGCTGGTTCTGCGCCAGAACGTCCTGCTCGGTCTTCTTGCCGCGCGCGGCCAGCGTCGCATCGAGCTCGAACATCCGGTCGAAATGATCTTCGATGACACTTTTGTTGCGGCCGGTGACAAAGATGAAGTGCTCGATGCCGGCTTCCCTCGCCTCGTCATAGACGTACTGGATCAGCGGCTTGTCGACGATCGTCAGCATTTCCTTCGGCATCGCCTTGGTGGCGGGCAGGACGCGGGTGCCGAGGCCGGCAACGGGAAATACGGCTTTGCGGATTTTCATGGGATTGATCGAATACCTGAGGAACACGTGAAGGGAGCGATGGCATCTTGCTAGCTTGTTTGCAGCCGCCAACAAAGGCGGATGTGGGGCCTCATCCTCACAGAGTTAAGAAAAAGGCCACCATCAAAATTTCACCTTTGTTAAGCTGTTGGCAACCGTAACCAGGCCTCCTGAGGGCGGATTTTGGCCGGACAGGTGTGGACATGATGCAATCAATGGCAGGGCTGGCAAAACGGGGCGGGTCCGTGACCGGTGCGACGATGATTGCGACCGCCCTGCTGTTCCCACTTCCCGCCAGCGCGCAGGCTCAGAACGGTTTGTCCAATCTGTTCGGCGGTATTTTCTCCGGCCCGAACCAGGCGCCTTCGCCAGCAGCGCCCGGGCCCAGCGGCGCTCAAACGGGAGTTCAACCTTGGACCGGCGAGGATGGCGCCTCCGGGCATCCGCTGATGACAGCCGCCGCGATCCGAGAGGCCGCGGGTAACTTCAACAATTGCGTCGCAGGCATGTGGCCCGATGCCGCACGGCGCAACATCACGCAGGAAAATTTCCAGCGCTTCACGGCAGGCCTCGCGCCCGATCTGCGCATCATGGACCTGATGGATTCGCAGCCCGAGTTCACCAAGTCGATTTGGGATTATCTCGACATCCTCGTGAACGACAACCGCCTCGCCAAGGGCCGCGAGGTCCTGGCCAAATACAAGGCGCAGTTCGAGGCCACCGAAAAAGCCACCGGCGTCGATCGTTATGTCATCGCCTCGATCTGGGGCATCGAGTCCAACTACTCGACGCAGATGGGCGACCGCAGCGTGCTGCAATCGACCGCGACGCTCGCCTGCATCGGCCGCCGCCAGGCTTACTTCAAGGACGAATTCCTCTCCGCGCTGGAGATCCTCAACCGCGGCGATCTCAGGCCCGAACAATTGCGCGGCTCCTGGGCCGGCGCCTTCGGCCCGACCCAGTTCATGCCGACCGCGTTCAAGCGCTTTGCCGTGGACGGCGACGGCGACGGCCGGCGTGACGTCGTCGACAATCCCTCCGACCTGATTGCGTCGACCGCCAACAATCTGAAGAAGGACGGCTGGCAGGCCGGCCAGACCTGGGGCTACGAGGTCGTGGTGCCCCAAGGCTTCAACTACATGCTGGCCGACCGCGCCAAGGCGATGACGGTAGCGCAGTGGGAGAAGCTCGGCCTCAAGCGCCCGACCAACCAGCCCTTCCCGCATCCAGCCGAGAAGGCCTATCTGCTGGCGCCGGCCGGTGCCCAAGGGCCCGGCTTCCTGATGCTGCAGAACTTCCGGGTCATCATGAAGTACAACCCGGCCGAGGCCTATGCGCTGGCGATTGGCCATTTCGCCGATCGCCTGCGCGGCGGCCAGCCGTTCGTTCAGCCCTGGCCGCGGCAGGAACGGGAGCTGTCCCGGACCGAGCGGCTGGAACTCCAGCAGCTGCTGGCCCAGCGCGGCTTCTACAAGGGCACCCCCGACGGCCAGTTCGGCGGCCAGACCCGGGAAGCCCTGCGCAACTTCCAGGCCTCGATCGGGGTCCCCGCGGACGGATTTGCCTCCTCTGACGCGCTGAATCGGCTGCGCGGGCAATAAAATCGCGCCGAAAGTAACCCTGAACAGGGATTTTGGCCGGCAGTCTTGACCGGGGCGGCGGTTCGCCGTGTATGGGCCAATAATTCTGGGCCGAGAATCTGGGCCCAGAATCTCAAGGATCTGAAGAGAATCTGAAAGAGAATCTGCCCGTTTGGCGCCCGATTCCGTTATTATATCGAGCCTGTCCTGATCCCTATTGCACGTGCCGAGATCGCATGTCGAAGAAGTCCCTGTTCAAGGTGCTGACCGAGACTGGCCCGCTGATCGCGCTGGGGACGGCGCTTGCGATTCTGGTGTCGGTCGCGGGACCCGCCTCGGCGCAGTTCTTCAACTTCCCCGGCTTCGGCGGCCCGCCGCAGCGCTCGGCTCCGCCGCCGCCGCGCAACGGCGGAGGCGGAGGCGGCGGATGGTTCGGCGGCGACTTCTTCGCGCCGTTCCAGCAGCAACAGCCGCAAGCGCCGCGCCAGGATTTTTCGCGCGCACCGGCGCCGGCCAAGCGCGACACCATTCCCGACAGGAACGTGCTGGTGATCGGCGACGCCATGGCTGACTGGCTCGCCTACGGCCTGGAGGACGCTTACACCGAGCAGCCCGACATGGGCGTGATCCGCAAGCACAAGACCACGTCGGGCCTAATCAAGTACCAGCCCAAGGGCGAGCCCTCGGACTGGACCGCTGCTGCGAAAGGCATTCTCGAGACCGAGAAGCCCGACGTGATCGTGGTGATGCTCGGCCTCAACGACCGCATCGCGATCCGCGAGGCGGCAGCACCCGATAAATCGGACAAGGCGACGGACAAGGACAAGAAGAACGACAAGGGCGCGCGCGGCAAACCACCGGCCAGGCCTGGCGATGCCAAGCCCGGCGACACCGCCGCGAAGCCGGATGACAAGCCGGCCGATGCCGACCTGCCGCAGGATGATGCCGACAACGCTGACGCACCGGCGGTCGCCGCGCCCGAGAAGACCGCGCGCAACCCGAACGGCCTCTACGAATTCCGCGACGAGCGCTGGGTCGAGCTCTACGGCAAGAAGATCGAGGAGCTCGCCAACGTCCTCAAGTCCAAGGGCGTGCCGGTGCTCTGGGTCGGCCTGCCCGCCATCCGTGGCCCCAAGGGCACCGCGGACATGCTGTTCCTGGATTCGCTCTATCGCGAAGGCGCGGCCAAGGCCGGCATCACCTATGTCGACGTCTGGGACGGCTTTGTCGACGAAGCCGGCCGCTTCTTGCAGAAGGGCCCGGACTTCGAAGGCCAGATCCGTCAGCTCCGCAGCGGTGACGGCGTCTATTTCACGAAACCCGGCGCGCGCAAGCTCGCCCACTATGTCGAGCGCGAGATCACCCGCCTGCTCGCCGGGCGCTCCGGCCCGATCGCGCTGCCGAGCGAACCGGCGACCCCCGACACCAGTGCCGAACCCGGCAAGCCCGCGCCGCGGCCGCTGGCCGGCCCGATCGTGCCGCTGGTTGCGGCCTCGATCTCGACCGATCAATTGCTGGGTGGGCCGGGCTCACGTCCTGCCGCCGTCGATGCGCTGGCTGCGAAGACGATGGTGAAGGGCGAGCCACTGGCTGCGCCCGCCGGCCGCGCCGATGATTATGCCTGGCCGCGCCGCGAAGTCGGCCGCGAGCAGGCCAAGGGCGATACGCCGGTCGCCACGACGACACCCGATGGCGGTACGCCGGGTGCGGCCGCGGCGATCGCCCCGCCAAAGCTTGCGCCGAAGAAGCCACCGGCGCCGCAGCAACCGGCACAGGCAGCGCCATCGATGCGCGATTTCTTCGGCTTTGGCTCGCCGCCGCCCCCGCCGCGTCAATTGGCGCCGGCGCCGCGCAATCCGAATCCCAACCCTGCGATCCCGCGTCCGCCTGGCAACGTCGGGCGATCGGCGGAAGTGTTCCGATAATTTTCTAAGCTGAGCTCTCGTGTCCCGGACGCGCTGCAGCGGGAAACGCTGCTGCGCAGAGCCGGGACCCAGCTCGTCCGACAGTCACAAAAAGAATGGGCCCCGGCTCGGCAACGCGGCGTACGCGCCGCGCTGCGTCCGGGGCCCTGATGCTTATCGCGCGTTGGCTTTAGCCTAGTAGCGCCAGCGCGGCGGCGGGCGGCGCGAAGGCCGCGCCATCAGCAGTGCCAGTGCAAAGCCGATGCCGCCGGCGACCAGCAGCGCGCCCATCGGGTTGTCCTGCACCTTCTGGGCAATCGCCTGCGAGCCGTCACGCAACGTTTCGGCCGGCTTGTCGTAGGCGTCCTTGGCATAGCTTGCCGCGGTGTCCGTGGCGTCACGTACGGCATCCTTGGCCTGGCCGTAAAGATTCTGCACACTGCCGGCGGCTTCGCGTGCCTTGCCGGACGCCTGTGTCTGCGTATCGCTAGCCAAATCTCCGATAGCGCCTTCCGCGCGTCCGGCGAATTCCTTGGCCGATCCGACAATTCGATCCTTATCCATGATGCTCCTCCTCGGGGGTCAGCCCAAGTAACCGATCAGGAGCGGCGCAGTTCCATCTGACTTGAAATTGGACTCAGAGAATCAGCCCGCCGTCGACGACCAATGTCTGGCCGATGATGTAGGACGACAGCGGCGATGCCAGGAACAGCGCCGCGCCCGCCATGTCAGCCGGGGTGCCCAATCGCCGCAGCGGAATGCGTGAAAGTGCACCTTCGAGCCGCTTGGGATTGTCGGTCGTCACCTTCGTCATCTTGGTGTCGACCAGACCGGGCGCGATGCCGTTGACGCGGATGTCATCTTCGGCCCAGGCCTCGCCCAGCGTCCGCGTTAGTCCGACCGCGCCGGTCTTCGACGCGTTGTAAGCGGGATTGCCCATGGTGGAATGATAGGCCGCGGTCGAGGAAACCATAATCAGCGATCCCCGCGCGTCCCGCAACATGGGATGGAAGCGCGTGGCGCAGGCCATCAGGCTCATCAAATTGACCTCGACGACCTTGCGAAAGCCCGCCATCTCGAACTCGCCGCGGCGATAGAGCACCACGCCCTGTGCGAGCACCAGGATATCGAGCCGATCGAACGACGGCTTGAACGCTTCGACCGCTCCGGCATTGCCGACGTCGAGCTGCGCATAGGAAAGACCGGTGAGATCCGAGCCTTCAGCTTGCGAATATTCCTTCGCGTGAGCACGCGTGCCGCAGACCGCAACCTGCGCGCCCCTGACGCGAAAGGCTTGCGCAATGCCGTTGCCGATGCCGCTGGATCCGCCGACAACCAGCACCTGCTTGCCTGAGAAATCGAGCTCGTTCGTCATCGCTGGCCTCCCTCATTGTCTTGCTTGTTTGACCTGTCTGCGGATCGATGACAGCCTTGTCAATCACAACAAGAACAAGCAGGGCTCAGAGGAAACAGCATGGCCGATTTCAAACAACTCAGCCGATCCGTGAAGGGCCTGACCGTTCTCGTTACCGGCGCGGCCAGCGGCATGGGACGCGCGACGGCGCGCGTGTTTGCCACTGAGGGCGCGAACGTTGCCGTCACCGATTATGACGAGCAGGGCGCGCTGGCCGTCGCGAAGGAGATCGTGGCAAGCGGCGGCGCCGCGAAAGCCTGGAAGCTCGACGTTGCCGACGGCGATAAGATCAAGCGCGTGGTCGGCGACGTCGCTGCACATTTCGGTGGACTCGACATCATCGTCAACAATGCCGGCATCTCCGTGCGCGTCGCGATCGACGACGACGCCTATGAGGAAGCCTGGGCCAAGGGCCTCGCGGTGATGCTGACGGCGCATCCGCGCATCATCCGCGCCGCGCTGCCTCACTTGCGCAAGTCGAAGAGCCCGCGCATCGTCAACATCGCCTCGACCGAGGCGCTCGGCGCCACCGCATTGCACGGCCCCTATTCGGCGGCGAAGGGCGGCGTCGCCAGCCTCACCCGCTCGCTCGCGGTGGAGCTTGGCCGCGAGGGCATCACCGTCAACTGCATTTGCCCGGGGCCGATCCGCACCGCCATCACCGACCGGATCTCGGAAGAGCACAAGACCATCTACGCCAAGCGCCGCACGGCACTCGGCCGCTACGGTGATCCGGAAGAGGTCGCGCACATGACGCTGAGCCTGTGCCTGCCGGCAGCGTCCTTCCTCACCGGCGCGGTCATCCCTGTCGACGGCGGCCTGATGGCGCGCAACGCGTAAGCGGCACCAAAGGTGCGTAGCCTGGATGGAGCGCAGCGCAATCCGGGGTTCTCACATCGCAGGAAGACTCCCCGGATTACGCTTCGCTCCATCCGGGCTACGGGCAGCTATGCGCGCCCAGCGTTGACATCGCTTGTTACGGGAGTAACTTTTTCCTCGACAGAGCGGGACCAACCGCTCGCGGTTCGCGGGAGAAACGTCATGACGATCGCCATCCGGCAGCTTCACAAACATTTTGTCGGCGAGGTCTCGGGCCTCGACCTGCGGCAACCTCTCACCGAGGCCGAGGCGCGCGAGATCGAAGCCGCCATGGACAAATATGCAGTGCTGGTGTTCCACGACCAGGACATCACCGACGAACAGCAGATGGCCTTTGCGCTAAACTTCGGCCAGCGCGAGGACGCGCGCGGCGGCACGGTCACGAAGGAGAAGGACTACCGGCTCCAATCGGGCCTGAACGACGTTTCCAATCTCGGCAAGGACGGCAAGCCGCTGGCAAAGGACAGCCGCGCGCACCTGTTCAACCTCGGCAATTGCTTGTGGCATTCCGACAGCTCGTTCCGCCCTATCCCGGCAAAATTCTCGCTGCTGTCGGCCCGCGTGCTCAACCCGAAGGGCGGCAATACCGAATTCGCCGACATGCGGGCGGCCTATGACGCGCTCGACGACGAGACCAAGGCGGAGATCGAGGATCTCGTCTGCGAGCACTCGCTGATGTATTCGCGGGGATCACTGGGCTTCACAGAATACACCGACGAGGAGAAGGAGATGTTCAAGCCGGTGATGCAACGTCTCGTGCGCACCCACCCGGTCCATCGCCGCAAGTCGCTCTATCTCTCATCGCATGCCGGCAAGATTGTCGGCATGAGCGTCCCCGAGGGAAGGCTGCTGCTGCGCGATCTCAACGAGCACGCCACACAAAGCGAGTTCGTCTACGTCCACAAATGGAAGCTGCATGACCTCGTGATGTGGGACAACCGCCAGACCATGCACCGCGTCCGCCGCTACGACCAGTCGCAGCCCCGTGACATGCGCCGCGCGACGGTGGCGGGCACGGAGCCAACGGTGCAGCAGCAGGCGGCGGAGTAGTTCTCCAGTCGTCCTGGACCAGCGAAGCAGCGCCGATCCAGGACCCATTACCACCGATGTCCAGTTCGGCGAAGGCTGGTGGTTGCCAGCCTGCTTCAACAATTGCAGCCTGGGGTAATGGGTCCTGACCTTCGCCAGGACGACACTGAGGCGCTACGCGTGCCCCGCCTCGTTCGAGAGCATGCCAGGATCGATGCCGATCTTGCGCAGCGCGCGTCCGTATTTTTCGTCGACGTCGTCGCCGAAGATCAAATCCGAATCCGCGTCGCAATGTAGCCAGCCATTGCTCTGGATTTCGGTCTCGAGCTGGCCCGGCGCCCAGCCGGCATAGCCGAGCGCCAGGATGGCGTGCTTGGGGCCGGAGCCGTTGGCGATCGCGCGCAGGATGTCGACGGTCGCGGTGAGGCAGACGCCGTCGTCGATCCGGAGCGTCGCATTCTCGATGTAGAAATCGCTGGAATGCAGCACGAAGCCGCGGCCGGTATCGACCGGACCGCCGCGCAGCACCTTCATGCTTTCGGCATTCTCCGGCAGCTTGATGTGCTCGCCCTTGTTGATGATGCCGAGCTGCTGCAACAGCTCGGGGAAGTCGATGCTGCCGGCCGGATGGTTGACGATGATGCCCATCGCGCCTTCGGCGGAGTGGGCGCAGAGATAGATCACCGAGCGCTCGAAGCGCTCGTCGCCCATCACGGGCATGGCGATCAACAGCTGGCCGTCGAGGTAGCCCGCCGAACTCGGGAGCGCGGGGGCTGGCTTGCGGGTGCTTTCGCCCGTCCTCTTGCCTGTGGGAGCCATCGGTGAAGCACTCCGGTTTCAATTCCTATCCTGATGTCGGGCCGGGCCGCTGTCAAATCAAGGCTTTCAGGGACTTGATTCAAGTGCATCCATCACAAGCAATTCAATGGTTTGCCGCCGGGCGACCCTGTAAAGACGTACCATGCTGACAAGAGTTCCCCGGCGTGCGGCGATTGGCGTCGCGACAACCCTGCTCGCGTCCTCGCTGGCGCTTGCGGTCCATGCCGACGACGCATCGCCGTGGCAGCGCGACGGACATTCCGCGGTGCGGTTGCTGGCAGGATCGCGCAGCGGCGCCGTCCTGCTCGGCGGTATCGCCTTCCAGATCCAGCCCGGCTGGAAAACCTATTGGCGCATGCCGGGCGATTCCGGCGTTCCGCCGCGCTTCGATTTCTCGAAATCCGACAATGTCGAAGCGGTGACGGTGATGTGGCCGGCCCCGCAGAAATTCGACGACGGCGCGGGCGGCCATTCGATCGGCTATCACGACCAGATCGTGCTGCCCCTGCGCATCATCGCCAAGGCGGCCGACAAGCCGGTGACGTTGCGCGCCGAGATCAATTATGCGGTGTGCGAAAAGCTTTGCATTCCCGTCGAGGCCCGCGCCGAGCTTGGCTTCAACAGCGTCGCCTCGACCGAGGACGCCAATTTGCGTGCAGCGCTCGACACCGTGCCCAAACCTGCCGCCATCGGCGATCCCAATCCGCTCACCATCCGCGACGTCAAGCGTGATGGGCCCAAGAATGTGGTGGTCGACGTGGTCGTTCCGGATGCGCGCACCGTCAGTCTGTTCGTGGAAGGTCCGACGCCCGATTGGGCGCTGCCCATCCCGGCGCCGGTCGAGCCCAGCCCACCGGGCGTGAAGCGATTTTCTTTCGAACTCGACGGCCTGCCGCCGGGCGCCCAGCCCGGCGGCGCAGCGCTGAAGTTCACGCTGGTCGGACCGGAGAAGTCGTACGAGTTCAATACCAATCTGGAGTGAGTGGTCGTCCTGGCGTTCGCCCGGACGACATCTTTGATCCAACCGAATCTTAACGAATGGTTGCTAATCCCCAGGGCTACTGCGGCAAGTCTGCCGCAGCATTCGTGTGCGCCTCGGGGATCCTTCGAATTGGCCGTGATGGATGCAGAACCCGCAACGACCGGACCTGCCGGCCTCATCGCGCGGCTGCGCGACAAATTGACGGGCGGGTCGAGCGAAGCGTCGCTGACGCGGCGGCTGGCAGGCACCATCTTCCTCATCCGCGTGATCAGCGCCGGCCTTGCATATTTCTCGCAGGTCCTGCTCGCGCGCTGGATGGGGACGTCGGACTACGGCGTCTATGTCTATGTCTGGACCTGGGTGCTGCTGCTCGGCAGCATGATGGACTTTGGCATCTCGGCCTCCGCGCAAAAGATCATTCCGGAATACCGCAGCCGTGGCGAGCATGCGCTGCTGCGCGGCTTTCTCTCGGGCAGCCGCTGGCTGACCTTTTGCGCCTCCACGCTGGTCTCGCTCGGCCTCGCGGGCATCGTCAAATTGCTCTCGCCCTGGATCGATCCCGCCGAAGTGCTGCCGCTCTACATCGGCTGCATGACGCTGCCCGCTTTCGTCGTCGCCAACACCCAGGACGGCATCGCCCGTTCGCATGACTGGATGCAACTCGGCCTGATGCCGCAATTCATCATCCGCCAGACACTAATCATCGGCATCACGGCTTGCGCCTTCCTGCTCGGCTATCATCTCGGCGCGGTTGCCGCGATGATCGCGAGCGCAGGCGCGGTGTGGATCGCGATGACCGGGCAGATGGTGGTGCTGAACCGCAAGCTCGCCGATCACATCGAGGCGGGCCCCAAGGCCTACGACGTCGGCGGCTGGCTCGCCGTGTCGCTGCCGATCCTGCTGGTCGAAAGCTTCTATTTGCTGCTGTCCTACACCGACGTGCTGGTGCTTCAGCAATTCCGCCCCTCCGACGAGGTCGGCGTCTATTTCGCCGTGGTGAAGACGCTGGCGCTGGTCTCCTTCATCCACTACGCGATGTCGGCGACGACCGCGCATCGCTTCGCCGAATACAACGCGGCTGGCGACAAGGCGCGGCTGTCGGCTTACGTGGCGCATGCCATCAACTGGACGTTCTGGCCGTCGCTGGCGGCGACCATCGTGCTGCTCGCGCTCGGCAAGCCCCTGCTCTGGCTGTTCGGGCCGCAATTCGTGATCGGCTACGACATCATGTTCGTCGCCGCGATTGGCCTCGTGGTCCGTGCCGCGATCGGCCCGGTCGAACGGCTGCTCAACATGCTCGGCCAGCAGAAGATCTGCGCGCTGGCCTATGCGCTGGCCTTTGCGATGAACCTGGTGCTCTGCATCGCGTTGGTGCCGCGCTTCGGCGGCCATGGCGCGGCGGCCGCGACCTCGATCTCGCTCAGTTTCGAGACGGTGCTGCTGTTCTGGATCGTGCGACAGCGGCTCGGCCTGCACGTGCTGGCGTTTGGGAAATAGACTTCCGACTGCCTTCGCGTGCTGCTCTCGGGGAACGGCTGCTTCGAAGCATGCCCGGGAACAACGCGAAACACCTATTTATTGCCAAGGGCACAGCACGATTTTTCTTATTTGGCCCAAGCGGTTGCACCGCAGGGAAAGTTTATTCTACGTCGTATTGCCCAACTGACGAGATAAACCTAAGATTCCCTGGACATGATCGATCCACTCTACGTCGCCTCTGGTTTCGGCGTCGGCCTGCTGGTCGGGATGACCGGCGTCGGCGGCGGTTCGCTGATGACGCCGCTGCTGATCCTCCTGTTCGGGATTCATCCATCGACCGCGGTCGGCACCGACCTGCTCTATGCTGCCGCCACCAAGACCGGCGGCAGCGTGGTGCATGGCTGGTCGCGCAGCGTGCACTGGCCGGCGGTGCTGCGGCTCGCCTGCGGCAGCCTTCCGGCGAGCGCGCTGACGCTGCTGGTGCTCTGGAAGCTCGACCTCAAGAGCGATTCCGAGCGCAATCTCGTCAACCTCGTGCTCTGCTTCGCGCTGCTGCTGACTGCGACCTCGCTGATCTTCCGCAGATCGATCATGGAGCGCTATCGCCGGCGCCTGGAGCAGGTCGATGACCGCGCCACGGCGATCGCGACGGTCGTCACCGGGATCGTGCTCGGTGTGCTGGTCTCGATTTCATCGGTCGGCGCCGGCGCGGTCGGCGTCACCGTTCTGCTGCTGCTCTATCCGCGCCTGCCGGTGGCGACCATCGTCGGGTCCGACATCGCCCATGCGGTCCCGCTGACGCTGATCGCCGGAATGGGGCACTGGGCGCTTGGCGACGTGGATTGGGCGCTGATGGGCGTGCTGCTGTTGGGCTCGCTGCCCGGCATCGTCGTCGGCAGCTTTAGCGCGACGCGCGTGCCCGAGACGGTGCTGCGCCTCACACTCGCCAGCGTGCTGTTCGTGGTCGCCGGCAAGATCATGTTCGCGGAGCTGCACCTGTCCTCGGCATTCGAGACGGCGCTGGCCTGGACGCACTGAACGAAAATGGCGGAGCTCGGCTCCGCCATTCGCCAGCGATCGCGGTCTACTCCGCGGTCCAGCCGCCGTCGATCGACAGATTCGTGCCGGTGATCTGCGCGGCATCGTCGCCGCACAGGAACAGCGCGAGGGCTGCGACCTGCTCGGAGGTGACGAACTCCTTGGTCGGCTGCGCGTCGAGCAGCACGTCGTTGATGACCTGGTCGCGCGTGAGGTTACGGGCCTTCATGGTGTCGGGGATCTGCTTCTCCACCAGCGGCGTCCAGACATAGCCGGGGCTGATGCAGTTGCAGGTGATCTTGCTGGTCGCGACCTCGAGCGCCACGGTCTTGGTCAGGCCGGCGATGCCGTGCTTGGCCGAGACATAGGCCGACTTGAAGGGCGAGGCGACCAGCGAATGCGCGGAAGCGGTATTGATGATGCGGCCCCAGCCCTTCTTCTTCATGCCCGGGACGGCGGCGCGAATGGCATGGAACGCCGAGGACAGGTTGATCGCGATGATCTGATCCCATTTCTCCGGCGGGAATTCCTCGATCGGCGAGACGAACTGGATGCCCGCATTGTTGACGAGAATATCGACCGAACCAAAGCTCTTCTCGCCGAGCGCGACCATCCCGGCGATCTCGGTCGGCTTGGTCATGTCGGCCGGCGAATAGACCGCCTTCACGCCGAAATCGGACTGGATCTTGGCGCGCTCCTTCTCGATGTCCTCCGGCGAGCCGAACCCGTTGATGACGACATTGGCGCCGGCGGCGGCGAAGGCGCGCGCATAGGCAAGTCCGATGCCGCTGGTCGACCCGGTCACGACGGCGTTCTTGCCTGACAGACTACCCATATTATTCGCTCCTTCTTGGCGGGGGCGCAGTGACGTCCCCCGTGAGATCGTAGGTCACCATGGTCTCGCCGGATTGCGGCCGCTCGAGCCAATCCTTGTGGCGCATCGACAGATGCACGTCACGCACGCCGGCTTCCCAATGCTCGACCATGGCGACATGCGAGAAATCGTAATCCTTGGACGAGGATTCGTAGTTCTTGCTGCGGTAGATCAGGTGCACCACAGTCACGGTGCTTTCGCGCGATACCTTGGCAAGGAATTCCACGGAAGGGTCGTTCTTGAGATAATCGGGCAATTTGGAAATCAGGTCGCGCACGGCCCTGCGGGCGTTGTGCACCTGCTTGTTCTTGTCGGTGTTCATCCGCGTGCGGCTCGAGAAGCGGATGTCCTTCTCGCGCTCGGTCGCCTCGAGTAGCGAGGTCGGCAGATCGCCGCGGGCGCTGAACAGGTCGATCTGGAAGATCAGGAGATCGCGGTCGGTCTCGGCGTCCAGCACGTAGTCGAGCGGCGTGTTGGAGGCAATGCCGCCGTCCCAATAATGCTCGCCGTCGATCACGATGGACGGAAAGCCGGGCGGCAGCGCGCCGGAGGCCATGATGTGCTCGGGTCCGATTTTCTTGCCGAGCTTCCTGAACTCGAAATTGTCGAAATATTTGAAGTTGCCGGAGGTAACGCCGACTGCAC
This sequence comes from Bradyrhizobium sp. CAR08, assembly GCF_052871955.1. Lineage (NCBI taxonomy): Bacteria > Pseudomonadati > Pseudomonadota > Alphaproteobacteria > Hyphomicrobiales > Nitrobacteraceae > Bradyrhizobium > Bradyrhizobium sp. CAR08. The sequence continues at coordinate 173,796 of NZ_JBIXJX010000011.1, read as the reverse complement.
CGACCGACAGCCGCGTCTTCAGATCGTTGATGCGGTCGAAATCGACCAGACGCTCCAGCGTCTTCTTCAGCGGGGCGGTGTCGTAATAGCTCTCGGCCTGCGGGCTGCCGGGCGGCCAGAGCGGCGCCGGCGGGATGCGCGGCGTGAAGAAGCCGGGCACGCCGAAGGTCGCGATCAATGCGGCGCTGGTCGAGTTGAACAGTTCGCGGCTGTGGTCGCTCTTGCCGATCGGCTTCCACGGCACCGGCGCGGAGACCATCTCCCAGAATTCCTTGAGCCGCTTGACGCGCGTCTGCCCTTCATTGCCGGCGATGATCGCGGCGTTGATCGCGCCGATCGAGATGCCGGCGACCCATTCCGGCTCGAAGCCGGCATGGCAGAGCGATTGATAGGCGCCGGCCTGATAGGAGCCGAGCGCGCCGCCGCCCTGGAGGACCAGGACACGTTGCGCGTTTGCGGGGATTGTTGCGACTTCTGGACTATGATCGGTCATGCGGGAACACTAGCAGATGGCGAGCGACCGTGGCGACAGTCTGCCGCGGCGTCAATGTATCCCGGGATCAAGTCTGGCTTATCGGGCGTCCGTCGAGGCCAGGATCATGGTCCAGAACACCTTGTATTTGGTGCCGGGAGCATAGCCCGCCGCGATGCCTAATTTTGTGACACCGCTCTTGAGCATGTTGGCGCGGTGCGGGGGCGAGTCGCGCCAGCCGGAAAACGCTTCCGCCAGCGTATGATAGCCGGCCGAGACGTTCTCGACCGCAACGGTCGCCGGATAGCCGCCGGCGCTGAGGCGCTTGGCCAGCGGCGCGCGGACGTCGTGGTCCATCTTGTTGGCCGCCGCCATCGCATGCGATTGGGATTCGGCAAGCCGCATCAGTTCGGGGTCGATCACGACGGTGCCGAGCCCGTTGTTCTGTCGGTATTGCGAGATCATGATCGCTGCGGCCTGCGCGTCGAGCTTTGCGCCCGGGACAGCCATATCGGCATACATTGAGGGCTGCTGGACCGGTGCTTCGTTGCCGGCGCAGCCGGCGAGCAGCAAAAGGATTGATATCGCGGCCGCGACGCGCATGAACAGGAGCCCCCAAATCAGGCGCCGTTGTTGCATACCAACCGTGGCTGAAAGGTGAATATTGAGGAAAAATTGACCGGTTGACCCCGCTCAGGCGCCCCCAAATATCCGGTAGCGGCGGGGCTCCAGGCCGATCGTGTCGCCGGCGCGCAGTTCCCTGTCCCGCGGAGCGTCGATCTCGATGGTCTCTCCGCCTGATAATGCCACCTCGGCCCGCTGCACGGGACCGAAATTCCGGACGTGCTGCACGGCGCCCTCGAAGGCACCGCTGCCGGGCGGGCCAACGAGCATGTCGTGCCGCCGCACGAACAGTCTTGACGCGCCAGGCGCAAGCCCATCTGCCGCGAGCTGAAGCGGCCGGTCGCCAAGCCTGATGACGCCGTCGGCGATCAGGACCGGAAGCTCGATGGATTCGCCGATGAAGCTGTGGACGAAGGCGGTCGCCGGGCTCTCATAGACGTCATCGGGCGAGCCGATCTGCTCGATCTTGCCCTTGTCCATCACCACGACGCGGTTGGCGACTTCGAGCGCCTCCTCCTGGTCATGGGTGACGAAGATCGAGGTGACGTTGATCTCGTGGTGCAGCGAGCGCAGCCATTTACGCAGCTCCTTGCGCACCTTGGCATCAAGCGCGCCGAAGGGCTCGTCGAGCAGCAGGATACGCGGCTCGATCGCGAGCGCGCGGGCCAGCGCGATGCGCTGGCGCTGGCCGCCGGAGAGCTGGCTCGGATAGCGGTCGGCGAGCCAGTCCAGCTGCACGAGATCGAGCAGCTCCCTGACGCGCGCACGGATGGTCGCTTCGTCCTTGCGGATCGCGCGCGGCTGCACGCGGAGGCCAAAGGCGACGTTCTCGAACACCGTCATGTGGCGGAACAGCGCGTAGTGCTGGAATACGAATCCGACGTGCCGCTCGCGCGCGCCCTGCGCCAACGCATCCTCGCCGTTGAAAGACACCTCACCGGAATCGGGCCAGTCGAGCCCGGCAATGATCCGCAGCAGCGTGGTCTTGCCGGAACCTGATGGACCGAGCAGTGCGAGCAGCTCGCCGTCATTGACCTTGAGATCGACGCCGTCGAGGGCTGCGAAGCTGCCGAACTTCTTGACGAGATTCCTGACTTCAATGCTCACTTGCGTCATGTCCTTCGTCGAGATGATTTTCGAGAACGGTTTTCGCGACCAGCGTGATCAGCGCCAGCATCGCCAGCAGCGAGGCGATCGCGAACGCCGCGACGAACTGATATTCATTGTAGAGAATCTCGACCAGGAGCGGCATCGTGTTGGTCTCGCCGCGGATATGGCCGGAAACGACGGAGACCGCGCCAAACTCGCCCATCGCGCGCGCGTTGCAGAGCAGGACGCCGTACAGCACGCCCCATTTGATATTGGGCATCGTGACGCGGAAGAAGGTCTGCAGGCCCGAGGCGCCGAGCGAGATTGCGGCCTCCTCCTCCTGCGTGCCCTGCTCCTGCATCAGCGGGATCAACGCCCGCGCCACGAAGGGGAAGGTCACGAAGGTGGTCGCAAGCGCGATGCCCGGCACCGCGAACAGGATCTGGATGTCGTGATCGCGCAGCCAGCCGCCGAAATAGCCCTGCGCGCCGAACAGCAGCACGAAGACGAGGCCCGAGATCACCGGGCTGACCGAGAACGGCAAATCTATCAGCGTGATCAGGAAGGTCTTGCCCGAGAACTCGAATTTTGCAATCGCCCAAGCCGCGACCAGGCCAAAGACGAGATTGAGGCCGACGGAAATTGCAGCAACCAACAGCGTCAACTTGATCGCGGACAGCGCCTCCGGGTCGGTCAGCGCGGCGAAATAAGCGCCAATTCCCTTCGAGAAGGCCTGCGCGAACACCACGACCAGCGGCAACACGACGAAGACTGATAGAAAGGTCATCGCCAGCGCGATGATGACGATGCGGACCGCGCGCGGTTCGGTGCGAAGGTTGTTCCGCGCGGCGGCTGCGTACGCGCGTGCCTTGGCGTCGGATGCCGGGAGTGGGACGGAATCTGCGATCTGCATCGTCATGGCCCCGTCCTCACCGCACCGGAATCCGGCTCTGCGCCCAGCGCTGGAGCCGGTTGACCGCGAAGATAATGACGAAGGACACGACCAGCATGACAACCGCGATGGCGGTCGCATCGGCATAGCGGAATTCGGAGAGCCGGATCACGATCAGCAGCGGCGCGATCTCGGAGACGTTGGGCAGATTGCCGGCGATGAAGATCACCGAGCCGTATTCGCCGACCGCACGCGCGAAGGCGAGCGCGAGTCCGGTGAGCAGCGCCGGACCGAGCGAGGGCAGGATCACGCGAATGATGGTCTGCCAGCGGCTCGCGCCAAGGCTGCCCGCGGCCTCCTCGATCTCTGGGTCGAGATCCTGGAGCACCGGCTGCACCGTGCGCACCACGAACGGGATACCGATGAAGATCATGGCGACGAAGATGCCGACCGGCGTGAACGCCACCTTGATGCCGGCCGCCGCAAGCGGCGCGCCGAGCCAGCCCTTCTCGGCGAACAACGCGGTCAGCGCGACGCCGGCAACCGCCGTAGGTAGCGCGAACGGCACGTCGACGATGGCATCGAACAGCCGCCGACCGGGGAAGCGGTAGCGCACCAGCGCCCAGACGATGATGCTGCCCATCACCAGATTGACGCAGGCGGCTGCGAAGGCGAGTCCGAAGGACACGCGCAACGCATTCAGGGTGCGGCGGCTGGAGAGGATGTTCCAAAACTGCTCGGGACTCAGCTCGAGCGATTTCAGGAACAGGCCGGCGAGCGGAATCAGGATGATGATCGACAGCCAGGATAGCGTCAGCCCCATGGTGAGACCGAAGCCCGGCAATGTCCGGCGTCGTGCTGCGATTGCGCTCACCAGGCCCCCTGTTTAAGCCCCGCCGACAGCGCCCGATCAGTTCTTGTAGATCTGATCGAAGACGCCGCCGTCGGCAAAATGTTCCCTCTGCGCCTTGGTCCAGCCGCCGAAAAGTTCGTCGATCGTGAACAGCTCGACCTTCGCGAAGGAGTTTTCATGTTTTTTGGCGATCTCGCGATCGCGCGGACGATAGAAGTTGCGCGCCGCGATTTCCTGACCTTCCTTGGTGTACCAATATTGCAGGTAGGCATCGGCGACACTACGGGTGCCTTTTTTATCGGCAACCTTATCGACGATCGTCACCGGCGGTTCCGCCAAGATCGAGAGCGGCGGCGCCACGATCTCGAATTTCTCCGGACCGAATTCCTTGAGCGCCAGGTACGCCTCGTTTTCCCAGGCGAGCAGCACGTCCCCGACGCCGCGCTCGACGAAGGTCACGGTCGCGCCGCGCGCACCGGTGTCGAGCACCGGCACCTGCTGATAGAGCTTTCCGATGAAATCCTTGGCCTTGTCCGCCGAGCCGTATTTCTTCTGCGCAAAGCCCCAGGCGGCCAGATAATTCCAGCGCGCGCCGCCTGACGTCTTCGGGTTCGGCGTGATCACGGCGACGCCGAGCTTGAGCAGATCGTCCCAGTCCTTGATGGCCTTGGGATTGCCCTTGCGGACCAGGAACACAATGGTCGAGGTATAGGGCGACGAGTTTTGCGGCAACCGTTTCTGCCAGTCGGCCGTCGTGAGGCCTTTGCCCGCGATGGCGTCGATGTCGTAGGCGAGCGCAAGCGTCACCACGTCGGCCTGCAATCCGTCGATCACGGCGCGCGCCTGCGAACCGCTGCCCCCATGCGACTGCTTGATCTCGACGCTCTTGCCGGTTTCCTTCTGATAGGCACTCGCGAACGCCTTGTTGAACTCGACATAGAGCTCGCGCGTCGGATCGTACGAGACGTTCAGCAGATTGATGTCAGCGGCAAGAGCCGCGCTTGCCAACAAGCCTGTCACGAGCAGTCCTGCCGCGAGCGGAACGATACGACGCATCATGTCCATCTCCATTCACATCAATGACGTCGGCGTCATCGATGGCAGGCATAACTCGGGGCGAAACGCGATTAAGTCAACGGAACCGGATTTTCTTGTTCGTAGCCGGGCAGCGTAACTTTGCTACGAAGTCTTCATCGTGTGGATGCCGCATTCCGTCTTGGCCCGGCCGCGCCAGCGACCGGCACGCTCATTCTCGCCTTCGGCCGTTCTGCTCGTGCAAGGCATACACCCAACCGATAGAAATCCCGACGCGACCAGAGGATGACGCGGCAATTTGGCGCGGGCGAAAATCGCCTCGAGTTCCTCGCGCGAGACATTGGCGAAGGGATTGAATTTCAACCGCGCGCCGTCGTCCTCGACCACCGGGATATCGGCGCGCGAGCTGCCCTGGAAGCGCTTGCGGCCGTTGAGCCATGCATCGAACGGTTTCAGCGCCCGCGCCAGCGGCTCGACCTTGCGGATACGGCAGCAAGCGTCGGGATCGGAAAACCAGAGGTCGCGGTCGGGATCTTCGCGCGACAGCGTCTCCTCGGCAGGCTTGATCGAGCGGACGTCCTTCAGGCCCAGCGTCGCGATCAGCGTGTCGCGATAGGCCAGCGTCTCCTCGAACAGCCAGCCGGTGTCGAGGAAGATCACCGGGATCGCCGGATCGACGTCGGCCATGACCTTCAACAGCGTCGCCGATTCCGTGCCGAAGGACGACACCAGCGCAAGCTTGTCGCGCCCGACCGTCTTCAGCGCAGCGGCGATGATTTCGGCGGGCGAGGCATCGCGCAAGGCGCGATCGAGCTCCTCCGCCGAGGGCAGCGCGGAGACTGAGCTTGACAAAATTGGAGACACGATTGCGTTCACGTGCCGACACCCTCGGAATGACGCAGCTGCATGCGCCGGTGCAGCGCCGTGACGCGGCCATCGCCGGTGGGCTGGTAGAAGACCGAATAGCGCTTCGCGGTCTGCATGAAGGCTTCCGCGTCGGCCTGCTTCTTGACGTCGAAGGAATCGAAGCCAGCGCGCAGCATGAACACGAACTGGTCCCGCAGGATCTGGCCCGTCGCACGCAACTCGCCGCGGTAATTGTAACGCTCGCGCAGCAGCCGCGCCTGGCTGTAGGCGCGTCCGTCGCGGAAGGTTGGGAACACCAGCGCGACGACGGCAATCTTGCCGAGATAGGGCACCAGCTCGGCGATGTCGCGATTGTTCGGCCAGATCACACCGACCTTGCCGGTCCGCTTGAGCAACGCATCCGCCTCGCCGACGAAACGCTCGGCCGGCACCAGAATGTCGCCGCCCTCGGGCAGCGGCGTGTCGACGGCGAGCTTGACGAAGCTGTCGTCGGCGATCTTTCCGCCGTTAACGAGTGGCATAAACGCGCTCCTTGAAGGGTTCGACGCCGAGGCGTTTTACGGTGTCCATGAACAGCTCTTCGGGCCGCTCGCGCAGCGCCAGATAGGCTTCCACGATGTCCTCGACGACGTCGGCGACCTCGTCGAACTTGACGCCGGGGCCGATCAGATTGCCGAGTGCGGCACTCTCGTCGGCGCGCCCGCCGATGGTGATCTGGTAGACCTCCTCGCCGTTCTTCTCGACGCCGAGAATGCCGATATGACCGACATGGTGATGGCCGCAGGCGTTGATGCAGCCGGAGATGTTGATGTGCAACCGGCCGATCAGATTGGCCAGCTCATGATTGGCGAAGCGCCGCGTCAGTTCCTGCGCGATCGGGATCGAGCGCGCATTGGCCAGCGAGCAATAGTCGAGACCCGGGCAGGCGATGATGTCAGTGATCAGATTGACGTTCGGCGTCGCCAGCCCGAGCTTGTCGAGCGCCTTCCACAGCGCCGGCAAGTCACGCTTGGCGACATGCGGCAGAGCGAGGTTCTGCTCGTGGCCGACGCGGATCTCACCGAAGGAGTATTCGTCGGCGAGATCGGCGAGCGCATCCATCTGCTCGGCGGTGGCATCGCCCGGAGGCGCGCCGATCGGCTTCAGCGAGATCGTGACGATGGAATAGCCCTGGGCCTTGTGCGGGGCCACCGAGTTCTTGCGCCATGCCTCGAAATCGGGATCGGCCGCGGCCTGGCGCAGCTCGTCCGGCATGTGCGGCAGCTTCTCGTAGGCAGGATAGGTGAAGCGCGAGCGGATGTCCTCGACCACCTCGTCGTCGATCTGGAGCGAGGAGTTGCGGATGTGCTGCCACTCCTCCTCGACCTCGCGCGAGAACTTCTCGATGCCGAGCTCGTGCACCAGGATCTTGATGCGCGCCTTGTAGATGTTGTCGCGGCGGCCGTACTGGTTGTAGACGCGCAGAATCGCCTCGATGTAGCTGAGAATGTCGCGGCCGTGGACGAAATGCTTGATGGTCTTGCCGATGAACGGCGTGCGTCCGAGCCCGCCACCGACCAGCACCTCAAAGCCGGTCTCGCCCTTCTCGTTCTTGATCAGCTTCAGCCCGATGTCGTGGATCTTGATCGCGGCCCGGTCGTGGTCCGACGCGGTGATCGCGATCTTGAACTTGCGCGGCAGGAACGAGAATTCCGGATGCAACGTGGTGTGCTGGCGGATCAGCTCCGACCAGATGCGGGGATCCTCGATCTCGCCGGGCGCGACGCCGGCCCACTGATCCGAGGTGACGTTGCGCATGTTGTTGCCGGAGGTCTGCATCGCATGGATGCCGACCTCGGCGAGATCGGCCAGCGCATCCGGCAATTCGGCGAGCTTGATCCAGTTGAACTGGATGTTCTGCCGCGTCGTGAAATGGCCGTAGCCACGGTCGTATTTGCGCGCGACGTGGGCGAGCGCCCGCAGCTGGTTCGACGCCAGCGTCCCGTAGGGGATCGCGACGCGGAACATATAGGCGTGCAGTTGCAGATAGACGCCGTTCTGCAGCCGCAGGATCTTGAACTCGTCCTCGGTGAGCTCGCCGGAGAGGCGGCGCTTCACCTGGTCGCGGAATTCCGAGACGCGCTCGTTGACGAGCGTGCGGTCGATTTCATCGTAAGCATACATAAGAAAGCGCCTTAAACCTGAACCGGCTGTCCGATGGTCACGCCGGTGCGGCGGATCTGTTCGCGCAGATTTCCGGGTTCGACCTTGCCGTCTGCACCGACCTGTACCGGCGCGATATAGGGGCCGATCGCGCCGACGTCATCGGCAACGGATTCCGCAAGCAACGCCTTCGCCTCGTCGGAGTTGCGCACGATCGCGGCTTCCGACAGGTCCGCGGACCAGCTCTTGGCGGCGGTGCGGTAAACCACGATGCCGTCCCAGGTGCGGTTGGCGGTCACGACCGAGGGGCCGGCGATCTTGATCTTCTTCTGTTCAAGCGGGGAGGTCATTCGGCTGCATCCAATAGGTCAGAGATGATTTGCTTTGGGGTTTGGCGGCGAAGCGAGCCGGCATGCCGGACCACATCGCCGATGATGAGAATGGCGGGACCGCCGTTGGTCCGGCGGACCAGTTCGGGCAGATCGCGCAGCGTGCCGATCTCGCCTTGCGCATCGGGACGCGTGACGCGGGCGAATACGCCGACCGGCGTCTCCGGCGAACGGCCGGCGGCCAAGAGGCCGGCGCGTATGGCCGGCGCAGCCGTCATGCCCATGTAGACCACGACGGTCATCCTGGCGTCGGTCAGCGTCGACCAGTCCACGACTTCTGCGTCGCGCGCCTTGTGCGCGGTGAGGAAGGTGATGCGCGTTGCTTCGTGACGATAGGTGAGCGGCACCTCGAAATCGGCGGCGCCGCCGAGACCTGCGGTGATGCCGGGAACGATCGAATAGGCAACGCCGGCGGCACGAAGTGCTTCGACTTCTTCGCCGCCGCGGCCGAACACGAAGGGATCGCCGCCCTTCAGCCGCACCACACGCTGGCCGGATTGCGCGGCCTCGATCATGCGCTTGTTGATGGCGTCCTGCCCGATGCCGGGCTTGCCGACGCGGCGGCCGACCGGCACGCGCGTGGTGTCACGGCGGATGCGGTCGAGAATTTCAGGCGAGACCAGCTCGTCATGGAAGACGATGTCGGCATCCTGGAGCGCGCGCAACGCCTTGATGGTGAGCAAATCCGGATCGCCAGGCCCGGCGCCGACCAGCGCGACGGATCCTTCCGGCTTGTCGGCCCGCGCGAACGCGGATGGATCTGAAATCGCCTTGAGCGCTGCGTCCGCCTCGCCTTTGCGGCCGGCCAATACGGCGGCACCGATCGGGCCGTCGATGACGCGCTCCCAGAAGCGGCGGCGCAGCGGAAACTCGGCAATACGTTCGTTGATGGATTTGCGGAAGCCGCCGATGAACTCGGCGAGCTCGCCGATGCGCGCCGGCAGCAGCGCCTCGATCTTCTCGCGCACGCGCCGCGCCACCACCGGCGACGTGCCGCCAGTGCCGACGGCGACCACGACATCGCCGCGATCGACGATCGCCGGAAAGATGAAGCTCGAATGCTCGAGATCGTCCATGACATTGACCGGCAGGCCGAGCGCCTTGGCGCGGACCGACATCGCCACGCCGACATCGCCGGCGCCGGCGCAAACCACCGCGATGATTCCCGAGAGATCGGCGGTCAGCGGATCGGTGGCCGAGATGTCGATACGCGCCGCGTCCTCGGAGCTCAGACCCAGGTCGTGATTGCCATCGATCGCATGCACGCGAATGCGCGCACCGGCAGCGGCCAGCACGCGCAGCTTGGCGCGCAAAAGCTCACCCGCACCGATGAGGACCACCGGACCGGCCTTGAGATCGAGGAACACGGGCAAGAACCGCATACGATACTCGCTTACCCCACATGCGGGGTTGACTGGAATTATTTTCTATATATGTGTCGTTTCAGGCGCGCAAAGAGAAAATTTTTTCTTCTCTCTTGCACCGCAACTATAGAATTTTCGCCTCCAAACGCAAAGTGGCAGAGATGCATCTTCTCAAGGACAATTCCACTGCTGGCGGGCTGAGCAGCCCCGCTCTCGCCGAGCGCGTGCCCGCGCAAGAATTTTCTTCTGACCTTGCCCCGAGCATGGACCATCTCGACCAGCTCGAGGCCCAGAGCATCTACATCTTCCGCGAAGCCTTCGGCCGCCTCAAGAAGATCGCCCTGCTGTGGTCGCTCGGCAAGGACTCCAATGTCATGATCTGGCTGGCGCGCAAGGCATTCTTCGGCCGTCTGCCGTTCCCGGCCCTCCATGTCGACACCGGCAAGAAGTTTCCGGAGATGTATCGCTTCCGCGATCACTACGGCAAGGAATGGGATCTCGATCTGCGCGTCGAGCCCTGCCCGCCGATTGATGCCGTCGACCCAACGCTGCCGCCCGCCGCCCGTTCCGCCGCGCGCAAGACCGAGGGCCTCAAGATGGCGCTCGCCAAATACGGTTTCGACGGTCTGATCGCCGGCATTCGCCGCGATGAGGAGGCGACGCGCGCCAAGGAGCGCGTGTTCTCGCCGCGCGGCTTGGAGGGTAATTGGGACGTGCGCGACCAGCCGCCGGAGTTCTGGGATCATTTCAATGCGTCGCCGCCGCAGGGCGCGCATTTGCGCATCCATCCGATCCTGCATTGGACCGAGTCCGATATCTGGGCCTACACCAAGCGCGAGAACATCCCGATCATCCCGCTGTATCTGTCGCAAAACGGCAAACGCTATCGCTCGCTGGGCGATCAGGACATCACCAATCCGGTCGCCTCAAACGCGTCGACTATCGACGAGATCCTGATCGAACTCGAGCAGACCAAGGTGCCGGAACGTTCCGGCCGCGCGCTCGACCACGAGACCGAGGACGCTTTCGAGCGCCTGCGCGTCGCCGGCTATCTCTGATCAAGGACGCGAGCGTCGTATGAACATGATCGTCACCCCCGCATCGCCCGCCACCCCGAACGGCACCACGCGTCCGCAGGTCCGCATCGTCATCGTCGGCCATGTCGACCACGGCAAGTCGACGCTGGTCGGCCGCCTGCTGCACGAGACCGGCAGCCTGCCCGACGGCAAGCTCGACATGCTCAAGGCCGTCAGCGCGCGGCGCGGCATGCCGTTCGAATGGTCGTTTCTGCTCGACGCGCTCCAGACCGAGCGCGACCAGGGCATCACCATCGACACCACGCAGATCCGCTTCCGCACCAATTCGCGCGACATCGTACTGATCGACGCGCCCGGCCACGCCGAATTCCTGCGCAACATGATCACCGGCGCCTCGCAGGCGGACGGCGCGGTGCTGATCATCGACGCGCTCGAAGGCGTGCGCGACCAGACGAGGCGGCACGGCTATCTCCTGCATCTGCTCGGCGTGAAGCAGGTCGCGGTCGTCGTCAACAAGATGGACCGCGTCGACTTCTCCGCAGCGCGCTTCAAGGAGATCAGCGACGAGATCTCGGCGCATCTGCAAGGCCTCGGTGTGAAGCCCACGGCCGTGATCCCGATTTCCGCCCGCGAGGGCGACGGCGTCGCTGAGCGCACCGACCGCATCGGCTGGTACAAGGGTCCGACCGTGGTCGAAGCGCTTGACCGGCTCGAGCCGGCCCGGCCGCTGGAAGCGCTGGCGCTGCGGCTGCCGGTGCAGGCGATCTACAAATTCGACGATCGCCGCATCGTGGCGGGCCGGATCGAATCCGGCAGCCTGGTTGCCGGCGACGAAATCGTGATCATGCCCGCCGGCAAGATCGCCAGAATCAAGACGGTCGAGAGCTGGCCGGTGACGCCGGTCGCAGGCCGCCAGGGTGCGGGCCGCTCGGTCGGCATCACGCTCGACCGCGAGCTGTTCCTCGAGCGCGGCGACATTATCGCGCATGCCAACAGCGCGCCGCGCGAGACACGACGGCTGCGCGCGCGGATCTTCTGGCTGCACGACAAGCCGCTGGCCAAGGGCGACCAGCTCCTGGTTCGCTGCGGACCGAAGGAAAGCCGTGCCACCGTCGTCGCCATCGAGAAGGCGGTCGATCCCGGTGAGCTGTCGAGCGTCGAGAACAAGGCAATCGGCCGCAACCATGTCGGCGAGATCGACATATCCCTTTCGAATCCGATTGCCACCGATCCCTACACGGAAAATCCGCGCACCGGCCGTCTCGTGATCGAGGTGTCCGGGCGCATCGCCGGCGGCGGTCTCGTGCTGTCGGTCGATGCCGGCCAGCGCGCCTTGCCCGTCGACATCGTGCCGGTGGAATCCGCGCTGCGGCCCGACGAACGCTCCGCGCGCTATCGTCACAACGGCGCCGTGGTCTGGCTCACCGGCCTCCCCGCCTCCGGCAAGTCGACTCTAGCCAAGGCGCTGGAGCGGCGGTTGTTCAGCAATGGCGGCTCACCGATCCTGCTCGACGGCGACACGCTGCGTGCCGGGCTCAACAGCGATCTCGGCTTCTCGGCCGCCGATCGCAGCGAGAACATCCGCCGCCTCGCCGAAGTCGCGACGCATCTCGCCCGTAACGGCCACATCGCCATTGTCGCCGCCGTCTCGCCCGCCCGCGAGGACCGCGCCACCGCGCGCCGCATCGCCGACACGTCGTTCCGCGAGATCTACGTCGCGACGCCGGCGGAAATTTGCGAGGAGCGCGACCCCAAGGGCCACTACAAGAAGGCCCGCGCCGGCACGCTCGCGTCGTTCACCGGTATCGGCACCGACTACGAGCGGCCCGAGGCCGCCGAGCTCGTGATCGACACCTCGACGCGGACGGTCGCCGAGGCGGCGGACGAGATCGAACAGATGCTCAAGACGACCGGCGTGCTGTTCGACGAACTCGTGGACCTCGCCGCGAATATTTGAAGCCGGGCTGCTGCTCCGCTGTCGTCGCCCGGCTTGACCGGGCGACCCAGCATCCCACCGACAGCAGTGATTCAGCCGAGAGGCCGCGGCGTACTGGATTTCCCCGCCTTCGCGGGGAATGACACCGTGCGTGGGCCGCCCACCTCGCCTTGACATTTTGACAACTTTTGGGGGCCTTCTCACGGCCCCGATTTTGGGGCTAATAAGACCCCGAAAGCCGCTCCTTGGAGCGCATTTTGCTGCTGTCGGGTCAAAAGCAGCCAAAAACAGCCATTTCCAACAAGAAAGCCCATCATGAAACGCGTCGACGCCCACGGACTGAAGATCGCTCCCGTCCTGTTCGATTTCATCGCCAAGGAAGCGGCCCCGAAGACGGGGATCGCGCCGGATGCGTTCTGGGCCGGGCTCGCCGCCATCATCAAGGAGCTGGGGCCGAAGAACCGCGCGATGCTGGCGGTGCGCGACACGTTGCAGGCCAAGATCGACGACTGGCACCGCGCCAACAAGGGCAAGGCGTTCGACCTCAACGCCTATACCGCCTTCCTGAAGGAGATCGGCTATCTCCTCCCGGAGCCGGCGACGCAGAAGGTCGAGACCGCCAATGTGGACGAGGAGATCGGCAAGATCTGCGGCCCGCAGCTCGTCGTGCCGCTGACCAACGCACGCTATGCGCTGAACGCGGCGAATGCGCGCTGGGGCTCGCTCTATGACGCCTTCTACGGCACCGACGCGATCCCGCACGATCCATCAGAGAGCGGCAAGGGCTACAACAAGGCGCGCGGCGACAAGGTGATCGCCAAGGCAAAAGCGTTCCTCGATGCCGCCGTGCCGCTGGCGACCGGCAGTCACACCGACGTCACCGCCTATAGCGTGGTCGCGGGCCAGCTCGCGGTGAAGCTGAAGAGCGGCAACGCCACCGCCCTGAAGAACGCCGCGCAATTCGCAGGCTTCCAGGGCGACGCAGCCGCACCGAGCGCGGTACTGCTCGTCAACAACGGCCTGCACGTCGAGGTAAAAATCGACCGCACCAGCGCGATCGGCAAGGACGATCCGGGCGGCGTCGCGGACATGGTCATGGAGTCCGCCGTCTCCACGATTCTCGACATGGAAGACTCGGTCGCTGCCGTCGATGCCGAGGACAAGGTGCTGGTCTATCGCAACACGCTCGGCCTGATGAACGGCACGCTGTCGGCCGATTTCGAGAAGGGCGGCAAGACGCTGACGCGCTCGCTCAATGCCGACCGCAGCTACAAGATGCCTGACGGCAAAGGCGAAGTGAAATTGCACGGCCGCAGCCTGCTGCTGATGCGCAATTGCGGTCACCACATGTTCACCGACGCGGTGCTGGACGACAAGGGCGAGGAGATTCCGGAAGGCTTGCTCGACGCCGCCGTCTCCGGGCTTCTTGCTGTCCATGATCTGAAAGGCAACTCCAAGGTCAAGAACAGCCGCACCGGCTCGGCCTATATCGTCAAGCCCAAGATGCACGGCCCCGACGAGGTGTCGCTGACCTGCGAGATCTTCGACCGCGTCGAGAAGATGCTGTCGCTGCCCGAGAACACGCTCAAGGTCGGCATCATGGACGAGGAGCGGCGCACCACCGTCAACCTCAAGGCCTGCATCCAGCGCGCCTCCAAGCGCATCATGTTCATCAACACCGGCTTCCTCGACCGCACCGGCGACGAGATCCACACCTCGATGGAGGCGGGTCCGATGATCCGCAAGAACGAGATGAAGGCGCAGCCCTGGATCAAGTCCTATGAGGACTGGAACGTCGATATGGGCCTGACCTGTGGCCTGCCCGGCCATGCCCAGATCGGCAAGGGCATGTGGGCCGCGCCGGACAAGATGGCGGACATGCTGGCGCAGAAGCTCGCCCATCCGCAGGCCGGTGCTACCACCGCCTGGGTGCCCTCGCCGACCGCCGCGACGCTGCACGCGCTGCACTACCACCAGGTCAACGTCACCGCGCGCCAGCAGGAGCTCGCCAAGGGCGGCCCACGGGCAAAGCTCGAAGACATTCTCACCATCCCCGTGTCGAAGTCGAACTGGGCGCCCGACGACGTCAAGCAGGAGATCGACAACAACTGCCAGGGCATTCTGGGCTATGTCGTGCGCTGGATCGACCAGGGCGTCGGCTGCTCGAAGGTGCCTGACATCCACGACGTCGGCCTGATGGAAGACCGTGCCACCTTGCGCATCTCCAGCCAGCACCTCGCCAACTGGCTGCACCAGGGCGTGATCACCGAGGCGCAGGTGATGGAATCGCTCAAGCGCATGGCGGTGGTCGTCGACAAGCAGAATGCGGGCGATCCCATCTACAAGCCGATGGCGCCCGCCTTCGACGGCACAGCCTTCAAGGCGGCCAGCGACCTCATCTTCAAGGGACGCGAGCAGCCGAACGGCTACACCGAATACATCCTCACCGCCCGCCGCCGCGAGGCCAAAGCCCTTGGCTGACAACGCCCTGGCTGACAAGGCGGCCTGCCGACCCGACTAGAGCACTAAAAGCCCCGGCTCGCGCCGGGGCTTTTTCGTTGCGCTAGCTAAGCGCCCGGCTAAAACACTGCCAGATATTTCAGCAGCGAGACGATGCCGATGATGATGACGACGACGCGCGCGATCTGCTTGGCACGGCCGTCCATCGGCAGCATGTTGATGAGGTAAAGTACGAGAATGACGACGAGAAAGGTGACGAGTACGCCGACCAGCATCGCTAGGACCCCCCTTTAGGCAAAATTGCTGACAGTCTCCTAACGCGCAACGTCCGGCTTGGTTCCATCGACGCAACCCTCTGCAACTTCTAGTAAATACGTACTTCTACGATCAGCCGGCGGGCCGAAAACTTTACCCTTTTCCTTTCAGATGCGGAAACCGTTTGGGCCCTGAGCCGCAAACGGCATGCGATTGCCTGTCTGACGGGCCCCTTTTTCTGCTGTTGCCGGGGGCGCCTTTTACGAACTTTGTATTGGGAATTGGGGGACTTCGATGCTGAATCGTCTGACCGTATCCGCGCTGCTGAAGGCGGTGATCGCGATCACGTCGATCTGCGTGGTGATCGTGCTCTCGCTCACCGCCTACGAGTCCTGGGATCGCCTGAAGACCGCCAACCGCATCTCGCAGATCGCCGACACGTCCGCCGATCTGTTCAAGGCGATGCACAATCTGCGCACCGACCGCTCGACCACGGTCCGCCTCCTGAATGCGACCGAGCCGATGGACGGCGAGATCGAGAAATATCTGCGCGCGCTGCGCGATGCCCAAATGCCCGCCATGGCGCGCGCGATCGAGCTGCTGCCGGCCATGGACTTTCCGCAATCAGGCACGCTGGTACCGGAGCTTGCGCGCCTCTACAAGCTGCTGATCGAGGAGCAGAAGCAGTTCTGGGAGGATGTAGCCAAGCCGAAGGACCAACGCCGCGCCGGTCTGCCCAAGGAATATATGGAGACAACGCAGGGCCTGCTCGACACGCTCGACAAGCTCTCGAACACGTTGGCCGCCACGGTCAATCACCTGGACGCCGCGATCGACCAGCTGCTGTCGATCAAGCAGAACGCCTGGCTGCTCCGCAACACCGCAGGCGAAGCATCGCTGATCGTCTCGACCGGGCTGGCCGCCGGCAAGATCACGACGGAGGGCCGCTACGCCTATACCCAACATGTCGGCGGCACGAGCGCGATGTGGAAGGCGCTGGAGCTGTCGACGTCCGGCATGCAGTTGCCGGCGGGGCTCGCCTCCGCGATGGCCTCCGCCAAGACCTCGTATTTCGAGCCGCAATATCTGGCCTTGCGCGACCGTCTCGCCGACGCGCTGGTCAAGGGTGAGAAGCCCGAGATGACGGCGAACCAATGGAGCCCGCTCACGGTCGGCCGCATGGCGAGCGCCGTCACAGTGGCAGAAGGTGCGCTCGATGCTGCCAAGATCCACACGCAGGAGCAGCGCGGCGCCGCACAGCGCGCACTGATCGTGCAGCTTACGCTGCTGGCGCTCGCCGTGGGGCTTGCCGTCGGCGCGATCATGCTGGTCAGCCGCCGCGTCATCACTCCGCTCAACACCATCCGGGACGCCATGCTGAAGGTCGCCGGTGGCGACCTTGCCGTCGATAGCGGCTATCTCGACCGCAACGACGAGATCGGCGCGCTTGCCGGCGCGCTGGAGACCTTCAAGCAGCAGGCCAACGACAAGCTCACGATCGAGGCGCAGGAGCGCGAACGCAATGCGGGCGCCTCCGCGCGCCAGCGCGCGGTCGAGACCTATGTCGGCGAGTTCGAGGGCGCGGTGCGCAAAACGCTCGGCGAATTGAGCGAAGCCTCTGGCGAGATGCGCAAGACCTCGGGCGATCTCTCCGCGGTGTCGCGGCAGACCAACGACCGCGTGCAGGTCGCCGGCAAGGCCTCCAAAGACGCCTCCATGAGCGTCGACAGCGTCGCCGCCGCCGCCGAAGAGCTGAGCGCCTCGATCAACGACATCAGTCAGCAGGCCGCGCATGCCGCGGGCATCGCCAGCCGCGCCGTGACCCAGGCGCGCGAGACCGACGGCACGGTGCAGGGACTTCAAAAGTCGGCCGGCCGCATCGGCGAGGTCGTCGGCCTGATCAACACCATTGCGCAGCAGACCAATTTGCTCGCGCTTAACGCCACGATCGAGGCGGCCCGCGCCGGCGAGGCCGGTCGCGGCTTTGCCGTGGTCGCCTCCGAGGTGAAGTCGCTGGCGAGCCAGACGGCGAAGGCGACCGAGGAGATCTCCGAGCAGATCGCCGACGTCCAGAAGGTCGCGGCCGACGCCATCAGCGCCATCCAGACCATCGGCGGCATCATCGGCGAAGTGAACGAGGTCGCGACCGCAATCGCCGCCGCCGTGCAGGAGCAGGGAGCGGCCACCCAAGAGATCACCCGCAGCACCCAGTTTGCGGCGCAGGGCACCAAGAACGTCTCGGACAACATCACCGGCGTCAAATCCGATGCAGACGCTGCTGCCGCTGCCGCCGACAACGTGAAACACGCCTCCGAGATGCTGGAGAGCCAGAGCCGCCAGCTCGGCCATGACGTGAGCGACTTCCTCGGCAAGATCCGGGCGGCATAGCCCACACTCTTGGTGTCGTCCTGGCGAATGCCAGGACGACGTTGAGGCCTATTCCTTCGCCACCACCGGCACCTGGCGGAATCTTGCGCGAACCGACTCGGGCAGCGGCGAGAAATTCATCGCGACGCCGCGGCGGTCGTTGGCATTGCGGCTGGCGACCACCAGGCCGTCCGCGCCCGCGACGATGTCGCCCTTGCGCAAGGTGGGATCGTCGTCGACCTTGACCTGAGCGAGCCCGACCGGATCCTTGCCGTTGCAGGTACAGCCTGCGACAATCTCATTGCGATAGCGGAACGCGTTAGGCAGGTCGGAATAGGATTTCCCCTTATCCGTCGTCGCGTCGTCGATGTTGCCGCCATAGACCAGCGAGGTCTCCGAGGCCGGGCAGAAGCTCTTGCAGGATTGCGCCTTGCTCTCGGAATCGTTTCCCTGCGCCGGGAAATAACGTCCGTCGCAGCCGCGCACGCAATAGGCCGTGCCGCCACCGTAGGAGGCCCGCTGGCGCGGCGGGTCGTAGCGCGGCGTGTCATCGGTCTGGAAAGGCATGCGAATCTCGGGCGCCGGCCGTCCGCGGAAGCCGCCGAACAGCGCCGAGAAAAAGTCCTCCGCATGGGCGGATGGCGTCAGCGCGAGGCCGAAGGAGGCAATGGCGACGAACGCCGCCGCGCCCCCGGCGAGTTTGCCGATCGAACGTCTCTTCATGTGACCTCACTCGACCCTTAGTTCACGGCCGAATTCGAAATGTTCAGCGCCTGCCGGCCTGAGGGCAGCGCGGTCACGGCTGGGCGCTTGCGCACGGAATCACTGCCTTTCGCCATCAGCGGCGCGTTCTTCGGCAGCACGACCACCTTGGCGCCGACATTGACACGGCCGAACAGGTCGGTGACATCCTCATTGGTCATGCGGATGCAACCGGACGAAACGAACTTCCCGATCGTGGTGGGATCGTTGGTGCCATGGATGCGGTATTCGCTCGACCCGAGATACATCGCACGCGCGCCGAGCGGATTGCCGGGGCCACCAGCGACGAAGCGGGGCAGATAGGGTTGGCGCGCGATCATCTCAGCCGGCGGATGCCAGTCCGGCCACTCCGCCTTGCGGCTGACGCTCTGCACGCCCGACCAGGTGAAGCCCTCGCGGCCGACGCCGACGCCATAACGGATCGCGCGGCCCTGGCCGAGCACATAGTAAAGGTAAGTATTGTTGGTATCGATGACGATGGTGCCGGCCGGCTCGCTGCGGTCGAAGCTGACAATCTGCCTGCGCAGGCGATCTGGCAGCGCGGCATCCTCGTCGGGCGCTTGCGCGTTCTGACTTGCATAGCCTTGGTTCGCATAGCCCTGGTTCGCATAGCTTGGGCTCGCATAACCCTGCGAATAGCCCTGGTCCTGCGGGTAAGCCTGATCTTGCGGATAGGTGTAGCCCAGCGTCTGTGCGCTTGCGGCGCCGAACGGCACTGCCAGCAAAGCGGTTGCAAAGGCAAAAGCGGTGATGCGGCGCGGCGATAAGCGGCGTCGGACTGCAGAGAACTTCGTCATGTGCTGCCCCGTGTGGATGCCTGCATCAGGGTGATGCGCTGGTTTGTTCAACGCGGTCCAACCGCTACAAGTTCCGCGGCGGGATGCAGCAGCGACGTCACAGTCAAGCGAGCGCTTCTTCACGAAGCCGCGATGGAACCCGCAGGGCGCGAGGACGTTCTCCCCTGGTCATGGGCGCGAGGACCGAAGTCTCCGTGCCGGAGAGGTATTGTGCGCGTCCTTCCCAGTGAACGTATGACTCCCGGCAATGGCGAAGGCACTCCGCTTCCCGAGAGCCACGGCGAACTCCCGCCGGTGATCCGCCGCACCGAACTCGTCGCCTTCTCGCTCGCCGGACTGCTCCTCATCGCAATCGTCGCGGTGCTCTATGTCGGAAAGGCGTTCTTTCTGCCTGTCGTGATGGCGTTCGTCACCGGCACGATGCTCTCGCCGGCAGCGACCTTTCTGGAGTACCGGAAAGTGCCGCGCGGGCTTGCCGCCGTCTTGATCGTGTTCGCGGTGACCGCCGTGGTCGGCTTCATCGTCGCGCTGATCGCCTCGCCGGCGATGGAATGGAGCTCGCGCCTGCCCGAACTCGGCGCGCAGTTGAAAGACAAGGTCCACGTGTTCGACCGGCCGCTGGCGCTGTGGCGAGAGCTGCAGACGATGCTCGGCGGCTCGGAGGGATTGCCAAGCTTCCAGATGCCGAAATTCGAGTGGGTGCAGCCAACGATTGAATTCCTGTCACCGACCTTTACCGAATTCCTGCTGTTCTTCGTCACCCTGATCCTGTTCATCGCCAGCTGGCGCGACCTGCGACGGGCAATGATCATGACCTTCAGCGATCACGACGCACGGCTGCGCACGCTTCGCATCCTCAACGAGATCGAGGTCCATCTCGGCAACTACCTTTTGACTGTGACCCTGATCAACGTCGGCGTCGGCGTCGCCGCCGGAATCGTCTGCGCCCTCACCGGAATGCCCAATCCGGCTGGCCTCGGCGCGCTGGCGGCCACCCTCAATTTCATTCCGATCATCGGACCGGTGGCCATGTTCGCCATTCTGGTCGTGGTGGGGCTGGTCACCTTCCCGACCGTCAGCGGCGGCCTGATGGCGGCGCTCGCCTTTGGCGGCATCACCTTCCTGGAGGGACATTTCGTCACGCCGACCATCATCGGCCGGCGGCTGGCGCTCAATGCGCTCGCGGTGCTGCTGGCGCTGGCGTTCTGGACCTGGCTGTGGGGCCCGATGGGCGCGTTCCTGTCGTCGCCGCTGCTGATCGTCGCCCTGATCCTGAAGGAGCATCTGTTGCCTGAGGATTCGCCGCAGCTCCCGCAGGACTGACCGGTTTCCGTGAACGGAACTTACACCACGACGAAACGTTTCCCGGCTGTCTCAACCGTCAACAGCCCGGAGCCCCTGATGTCCACCACCAATGCCGAAGCCGGGATGAGAGACTGGACCGACAAAGCCACCAGAGAACGCCTCGAGAAGGATGTAGCAGCCGTGAAAAGCGATATCGCCGCCCTCACTGATCAGATCACCGACGCGCTCAATACTTTTGCCAACTCCTCCAGCAAGCAAGCCCGCCGCGGCTATAGCCAAGCGCGCGAAAACGTGGATTCCGCGATCGACGACATGTCGGAACGCGGCAGCGCGATGATGGGCGCGGCACAGGAGGCCTACGGCTCGATCGAGGAGACGCTGGAGGACGCGATCACGCAGCGGCCGCTCGCGACCGTCGGGCTTGCGCTCGGCATCGGCTTCCTGATCGGCGCGGTCTGGCGTCGCTGAGATCGCGAACGGGTATCGAGACGGTGGCGCAGCGGCGCCGCCGGTGCCGGCTTGTGGGGATCTGAGGAGCAAGACCATGTTTCAGCGCATCATCGACGGGATCAGCGCATCCACCGGCACCACTGTGCGGCTGACCTCGCTGGCAGCAGGCGCGGCGTTCGCACTCTTCATCACCACGTGCTTCCTGTGCGCGGCGGCATTCATTTCGGTGCTCAACAAATATGGTCCGGTGCAGGCCTGCCTCGCCGGTGCGGGCATTTTCTTTCTGCTGACCCTGACCGCGGCGGTGAGCTATTGGGTCTACAAACGGCAGCTGCGCAAGCAAGCTCATATCGCGGCCGAGCGCGCCACGAAATCGGCGGCCTCGAGCATGCTCGCGGACCCCATGCTGCTCGCCACCGGTCTCCAGATCGTTCGCGCCATCGGGATCAAGCGGCTGTTGCCGATCCTGGCGATCGGCGGCGTCGCCCTCGGACTCATGGCGAGCCGCGCTGGCGTACCCGACGAGGCCTCGGCTGAGCCTGCCGAGTAGCAGCTACCGGGTTAGAAAATTTCGTCACGGGTCCCGCGAACGCGTCTATCCAATCGGCACCGGCGGCCCCGCGCCAATTTCGCGCCGTTTGCCTGCGCCATCACGCAAACGCTACTCGGATAGGCAGGCGGTTGCCGCTAAAAGCAGCGCCCCTGATTCCAAAAGCCATTTTTTCGATGAAACCGTCCGTCCAGGCGAACCTCGCCGCATTTCAACACGACCCCCGGCTCTATTTGACGCTCGGTATCGCCAACTGGTCGGTTTTCGTCGACCACATCCCGAACAACGTCGTCAATTTGCTGACGCTGCGCAATTTCGGCTTCAGCGGCGCCGCAGACTTGTTCGTGTTCGTGGCCGGCTATGGCATGGCCATCATTCACGGCAAGATCGCCCTGGAGCGCGGCTACGTCGTCGCGGCGACGCGCATCTTCCAGCGCATGTGGCGGCTCTACGCCGCCTATGTCGTCCTGTTCGTGATCTACATCGACGCCATCGCCTATGTCGCCTCGCAATCGATGGCGCCCGAGATCATCAACGAATACAACATCTCGGGCATCATCGAGCATCCGCTGCGGATCCTGATACGCGGACTGGTGCTTCAGGAAGAGCCGCTGAACCTCGATCTTCTTCAGCTGATGATCCCGCTGATGGCCCTCCTTCCACTCGCGCTGTGGGGGCTGTTGCGGCGTCCGAACCTGACGCTGGCGGCGTCGGTCGCGCTGTACGTTGCGGCGCGCTGGTTCGGCTGGAATTTCCGGGTTTATCCGGACCAGGAGTGGACCTTCAACCCGTTCTGCTGGCAGATGCTGATGGTGCTGGGCGGCTGGTTTGCCGTGACCGGCACGTCGGGCCGCGCGCTGCATGGCCTGTCCTGGCTGCGCGTGCTCGCAGGCGCCTATCTCGTATTCGCGATGGCAATCACGCTGATGCGACATTCGCCGACGCTAGCGGCCTATTTGCCGGATATCGTGCTCAACACCATCACGCCGACCGACAAGGAAGACCTCGCCCCCTATCGCGTGGTCCACTTCCTCGCGCTCGCTTTCCTCGCGACATATCTCGTCCCGGCCGATCATCCCGGCCTGCGACTGAAGCCGCTTCAGGCGGTGATCAGATGCGGCGAGGAATGGCTCGCGGTGTTCTGCGTCGGCGTGTTCCTGTCCTTTGCCGGCCATCTCATCCTGATCACTGGCGCCAATTTGGTGGTGATGCAGATTGCCGTGAGCCTGGCCGGCTTCGCGGCGATGGCCGCGGTCGCATATTACATCGCCTGGTCGAAGCGGCAGGACCTGCCCGCGGCCTTGCGGCAACAGGCCTAACCCGGCACCTTCCGATTCCCCTAGGCCGGCCATTACGGCTGGGCTATGCGGAGCGGCAGCGGATTGCGCGAGGAGGCCGGGCGTGGTGATGGCGAATGGCGGGGGTGAGGGAGCCGACGGCGCGCCCCGGCGCGGCCGGCCAAGGTCGATCGAGACCACCAACGCCATTCTCCAAAGCGCCTATGCGCTGATGGCCACTACCGGCCTTGCCGCCACCACCATTGACGCGATCGCGCGCCACTCCAGCGTCTCCAAGATGACGATCTACAAATGGTGGCCGTCGCGCGAAGCCTTGCTGATCGACGCCTTTCTTCACCATGCCGCGCAGATGCTGCCGCTGCCGCATGCAAGCTCGGGCAGCCCCGCCGCGCGCGCACGCCGCCATGCCGCCGCCTATGCCGAAGCCCTCCAGGGCGAGTTCGGCAAGGTCCAGCTCGCCGTCATCTCCGAATGCATCTCCAAGACCGGCTCGGCGGAGCTGTTCTACGCCCGCTACCTGCAATTCCGCCGCGACGCGCTGATCGAGATGATCGCCGCGGGCCAGAACGACGGCAGCATTCTGGCGGAAGCACCGCCCCAGGATCTCTACGACGCGATCTATGGCAGCCTGTTCTACCGCTACGTCTTCGGCATCGCGCCGATCACGCCGGCCTACGCGCGGACCCTGGTTGACCTCGTGCTGCGGCCGAAGAGCTAGCCTCGAATTACCGCGCAGGCCGGATCGGTGCTGACAGCTTGTCGGTGCGGTCGCGCTCGGTCATGTCCTCGACCGTCTCCATCGGCGCGGTCAGCTCGTAGACATAGGAGACGTCGGTGAAATAGCGCTTGGCGGTGCCGCCGAGCGCCTCGGGCGCGACGCGGTCGAGCAGGATCAGGCCGAAGTCGGAATCGGGGCGGCGCGTCGCTTCGCTGGTGTTGAACTCCTCCCAGCGGAAATAGAAGACCTCGCCGGACCCCTCGTTCGTCACCGTCCAATTGGCAGTGATGTGCGGATGCTTGCCGACAAGCGACAGGCCCTCGTCGGAGTGCGAGGCGAGCTCGAAGAACAGCAGCGACAGACTCTGCGCCGCGCGCGCGCTGACTGCGATATCAGGACCGGTGACGGCGATGCGGTCGGCATGCGGGATGGCGCGCGCCTCGAACAGGCCCTTCAGCTTGACACCCTGCCACTGGCTCTCGCTGAGCAGCGAGACGACGTTGGACATGGCGTGGATGCGGCCGATCAGGAGCTCGCGCGCGACATCGATGTCGGAGCCATGGCGCAGCGTGCGGGTCACGATCGACTGGATCACCGCCAGGATGTTTTTGACCCGATGGTTGAGCTCGTCGATGACAGCCGTCAGCCGGCGCTCGAAGCCGATTCTGACCTGGATTTCCCGGCTGAGCCGCAAATTGTTGTAGGCGACATAGCCGAACAGGCCGCACACCATCGCGGTGATCGCAAGGCCGATCGCCGCCACGATGATCGCAGTCTGCTCGGCGCGGCGCGCCGAATTGGTCTTGGCGTAATAGCCGAGCTGCCAGTCGCGACCACCGAAGCTCACCGTGCGCGTCGCCGACGGCGCCGGCCCATCGGCCGCCGTCGGGCGGGCCGAGACCACGCCTTGATCGTTGGCGACCAACTCGCCACCCTGCCGGCGCGGATCCTTCAGCGCAACCGCGAACAACGACATGTCGTCGTTGGTCAGCATCAGGGAAGAGAGCTCATAGGAAAATGTGATGAAGCCCGCCGGCTCCGTCGCGCCCTCCGGGATGACGGGAGCCGCCACAATGATGCCGATCGACCCGTCGCCACGCAGGAGGGCAACCGGTTCTGAGGCAACCGACCTCTTCTCCACTCTGGCGCGCGCCAGCATGGCGCCGCGCACCTGATCCTGGTCGTAACTGCGGCCGGGCAGCCCCTTGGTCTCGTTGCTGCGCGGCTCGAGATCCATCAGCACATCGATCGGCTGGGTGACACCTGCCGGATCGATCGGCTTGTCCTCATAGCTGCGGATTCGCGGATTGGGGAAGCCGGCGCTCGCGATCGCGGCTTGTGCTGCGGCAAGCTCGTTCGGCTTCAGGCGGGCGACCCAGCCCGCCACCACGAAATCGGTCTTGAAGGCGTAGATGGCCGAGCGCAGCGGCTCGAGCATGTTGGGCTTGAGCACCGACGGCGCCCGGAACAGGCCGGAGGCAACCCGCGCGAGCAGTTCGCGCTCGGTGAGCCGGTCCTGGACCAGGCTCGCATGGACATCGATCGCGCGCGCCAGCGCGATCCGGTCCAGCGCCAGCTCCTGGTCGTGGACGCGATAAGCCGCAAGCCCGGAGAGCAAGGCCCCGAGAAGAGCAATGAAGCCGATGATGAAACCCAGCCGGACCACGCGACTACTCAGGCGAAAGCAGGAGGTCGGCAATAAATACGGAGCATATGGACGCCGCTCGAACGGGCACGTGCCGAAACAGGGTGAACCCCAATCGCCGAGATAATGAAGGAGGAGGCATCGGTACGCAACTTGGTCGCCTGAGAAGCTTAAATCGGCCTGCCGATGGTCCGGCCGAGTTGGATTTGCTCCGGGCACCGGAGGTAATCAATTGCCGTGACCGAAATTTGTTCCGCGGACACGGCTCTGCCCACGGTGTTAACGGGGGGAAACGCCTGCGTTAGGTCGTCGCGCCGGTCAGCCGGCCCGTTTCAAGCCGCCTTTGGCCTCAATGAAGCCGATGATGCGGTCCAGCCCCTGGCTCATCTTCAGGTTGGTCATGACGAACGGCCGCTCGCCGCGCATCCGCCTGGCGTCGGTCTCCATCTTTTCCAGGGAGGCGCCGACATGGGGCGCCAAGTCGATCTTGTTGATGACAAGGAGGTCGGACCGGGTGATGCCGGGGCCGCCCTTGGACGGGATCTTGTCGCCGGCCGCCACGTCGATGACGTAAATGGTGAGATCGGCGAGCTCCGGGGAAAAAGTGGCAGCGAGGTTATCACCGCCGGATTCGATCAGCACGAGATCGAGCCCGGGAAACTTGGCGCGCATATCCGCCACCGCGGCGAGATTCATCGAGGCGTCCTCGCGGATCGCGGTGTGCGGGCAGCCGCCGGTCTCGACCCCGGCAATGCGATCCGGCGTCAGCGAGCCCGAGCGTACCAGGAATTCCGCATCCCATTTGGTGTAGATGTCGTTGGTGATCGCGGCGATGTCGTAGCGCTCGCGCATGGTCTTGCAGAGCAGGTCCATCAGCGCGGTCTTGCCCGATCCGACCGGACCGCCGATGCCGACACGCAAGGGGCCGTGAGATGTAGCCATTGCTTCTTTCCTTTCGTCGCTCTGGCGAAAGCCAGGACCCGTTACCACTGAACCCGATTGTCACGGCACGCTGCAGCCACATCTGTGCATAGCCACGCGCACTCGTGGTTATGGGTCCTGGCTTTCGCCAGGACGACAGTGAAAGCGACGAACCCGCTCAAGATCTGAACAGCCGCGTATATTGCGTCTCGTGCCGCAGGCTGGCGAGGTCGGCGCGAAACGTCGCGCCGCCGACATCGTCCAATGTCGCATTCAGCGCACGATTCGCCGTCGCGGCAACCGCGGCTTCCAGCCTCACCAGCACGCGCTGGCTGTCGGTCTGGCCGAGCGGAATGAGCCGGCTGGCCGCGGAAATCCAGTTCGAGACCAGCGCATGCAGGAAGGCGTGCAACGTCGGCGCCAGCGGCACGCCGTGCATCGCAGCGACCACGCCAACGGCAACGGGATAGACCAGTGGCGTACGGCATGCCGCAACCATGCCGTCCAGCCCGTCTGCATCCCACGCGGCGCGGGCGATGTCGATGAAGGCACGGCCCTGCGATGTCGTCTCCAGCTGCCGCTCGCGCGACGGCACGAAGGCCGCGGCGAGCTCGGCGATATCGCCCAAGGTGTCGCCCTCGCCCGCTTCAGTGGCGCGATAGGCGTGGACCAGAAACGTCGCATCGCAGAAGCCAGAGCCGTCGCGAAGCATCGCATCGAGCCAATCCGCCAGCGACGCGGTGTCGTTGATGTCACCGGCCTCGACCGCCCATTCGATGCCGCTGGAGTAGGAAAAGCCCCCGACGGGAAACGCCGGCGACAGCCAGGTCATCAACCGGTACAGCGCCGCCGCCTCGCACTCCGCGAGGTCGCGGGCCGCGACCGGCTCATTTGTGGTCATGAGCATGCTTGTGGCCGTGGTGATGGTCCGGGTGATCGCAATGCTCGTCGTGGTGGTGATGGTGATCGTGACCGTCGCCATGTGCGGCATGATCATGATGGTGATCATGACCGTGATGATCATCGTGGCCGTGATCGTGATGCGCGTGGTCGTCGTGTCCATGCGCATGTCCGGCATCCGCATAGGCGCCGCCTTCGGGATCGAACGGCGCCTCGATCTCGATCACGCGCGCGCCGAGGCCCTTCACCATGGCTTCGATGACGTGGTCGCGGCGGATGCGCAGGCTCTTGGCCATGATCTGCGTCGGCAGATGGCGATTGCCGAGATGCCAGCCGACACGAATAAGGTGGTGCGGATCGTGGCCGCGGATCTCGAGCAGCGGCTCGGGCGCAGCGACCACCTCGACCAGCCGGCCGTCCTCCAACACCAGCGCATCGCCGCCGCGCAGCGCGACGGCATTCTCCAGGTCGAGCAGGAACTCGAGTCCCCGCGTCCCCGTCATTGCCATGCGGCGGCGGTGCCGATCGTCGAAATCGAGCACGACCGTATCCGCCGGCGCTTCCGCGAAGCGGTGTTGTCCCCTGACCTGCGTCGCCCGGATCATCCGCGTTTACCCCGTTACCGTGTCTCGACCTTCTCGGGCGTGATCACTTCGATCTTCGGCGGCGCCGTAAAACACTTCACCGCGACGCGGCCGAACGTCTTCATGTGCTCCATGGCGCGATGCGGCACCAGCGCCTCGGCATTCTCCCACTGCTCGACGAACACCATCTTGGCGGGATCGGTGACGCTCTCATGCAGATCATAGGCGATATTGCCGGGCTCTTTCCGCGTCTCCTTGATGCAGGCGGTGGCGGCTGCAATGAATTCGGCGCGCGTTTCAGGCTTGATGGTCAAGGTGGCGACGACGTAGATCACGAGAAATCCTCCCGGCTTTTCTTCTGGGCTTCAGATACCGGGCGGGACCTTAGACCAGGCGGGATCGAACGCAAAACCCGGAAAAGCCGCTCCCGGATATGCGACCAGGACATGGTCCTGGGACATGCGTTGAGGCGCTATTTCAGTACATGAAATATCGCTGCGCCATCGGCAGCACCTCGGCGGGGGCGCAGGTCAAAAGCTCGCCGTCGGCGCGGACCTCATAGGTCTCAGGATCGACCTCGATATTGGGCGTGGCGTCGTTGTGGATCATGCTTTTCTTCGAGATTTTTCCGCGGGTGTTCTGGACCGCATAGAGCTTCTTGTCGATGCCGAGCTTACGCGCGAGGCCGCCGGTGATGGCGGCCTTCGAGGTGAACACCACCGAGGACGCGGTGCGCGCCTTGCCGAAGGCGCCGAACATCGGCTGATAATGCACCGGCTGCGGGGTCGGGATCGAGGCGTTGGGATCGCCCATGGGAGCGGCGACGATCATGCCGCCCTTGACGACGCAATCCGGCTTGACGCCGAAGAAGGCCGGCGACCACAGCACGAGATCGGCGAGCTTGCCCTTCTCCACCGAGCCGATCAGCTTCGAAACGCCATGGGCGATCGCGGGATTGATCGTGTATTTGGCGATGTAGCGCTTGACGCGGAAATTGTCGTTGTCCTTGCCCTTGTCCTGCGGCAGCGAACCGCGCTGCTTCTTCATCTTGTCGGCGGTCTGCCAGGTCCGGATGATGACCTCGCCGAGGCGGCCCATGGCCTGGGAGTCCGAGGAGATCATCGAGAGCGCGCCGAGATCATGCAGGATGTCCTCGGCCGCGATGGTCTCCTTGCGAATGCGGCTTTCGGCGAACGCCAGGTCTTCCGCGATCGAGGGATCGAGGTGGTGGCACACCATCAGCATGTCCAGATGCTCGTCGATGGTGTTGCGCGTGAAGGGCCGCGTCGGGTTGGTCGAGGACGGCAGCACGTTCTTCAGCCCTGCGACCTTGATGATATCGGGGGCGTGACCGCCGCCGGCGCCCTCGGTGTGGAAGGCGTGGATGGTGCGGCCTTTGAACGCCTTGATCGTATCCTCGACGAAGCCGGATTCGTTGAGCGTGTCGGTGTGGATCATCACCTGGATGTCGTAGTCGTCGGCGACCGACAGGCAATTGTCGATCGCGGCAGGCGTGGTGCCCCAGTCTTCGTGCAGCTTCAGCGCACAGGCGCCGGCCTTGATCATCTCGACCAGCGCGGCGGGCCGCGAGGCGTTGCCCTTGCCGGAGACGCCGAGATTGACCGGGAATGCGTCGAACGATTGGATCATCCGCCCCATGTGCCACGGCCCCGGCGTGCAGGTGGTGGCGAACGTGCCGTGCGAGGGGCCGGTGCCGCCCCCTAGCATCGAGGTGACGCCCGACATCAGCGCGTGCTCGATCTGCTGCGGACAGATGAAATGGATGTGGCTGTCGAAGCCGCCCGCGGTGAGGATCTTGCCTTCACCCGCGATCACGTCCGTGCCGGGGCCGATGATGATGGTGACACCGGGCTGGATGTCGGGATTGCCGGCCTTGCCGATGCCGGCGATCATGCCGTCCTTGATCGCGACGTCGGCCTTCACGATGCCCCAGTGATCGACGATCAGCGCATTGGTGATGACTGTGTCGGCCGCGCCCTGCCTGTTGGTGACCTGCGACTGGCCCATGCCGTCGCGGATCACCTTGCCGCCGCCGAACTTCACTTCCTCGCCGTAGCTGGTGAAGTCCTTCTCGACCTCGATGATGAGATCCGTGTCGGCCAGCCGCACCTTGTCGCCGGTGGTCGGGCCGAACATGTCGGCATAGACGGAACGCTTTATTTTGACGGACATCACAAGCCCCGTTTGCGTTTGAATTCTGGATCGGTGCTCACAGAGAGGTTCTCGCTGTGAGCACCATGTCGTCGAAGGTCGTATCGAGCCAAGAGTTACCGCCGCGGCAACCAGCGACAACCTGTTCGGCCCAGTCGGTATAATCGACGAGATCGTCACGTTCCTCGGCCGTCGGATCCGAATGTACGCGCGCGCCGATATTGCTGATCTTGTCGGCGATCTTGATCAGCCTGGCGCCAGCCGATTTTTTCGGTGCGTCGAGCACCTGACGCCGCCGCCGCTCCGGCTTCGACAGGCTCATATCGTCGGTGCACTCGTCGACAAGCGACGCGACACGGTCGGAGAATTTTTGCGCGAGCTCCTCGCGCGTGGTGTCGGTGTCCTCGATCGCATCATGCAGCCAGCCGGCTGCAACCAGTTCGGCGTCGGCGCCGTCGGTCGCGGTCGCAAGCAGGTTCGCGACCTCGGCGAGGTGGTTGATGTAAGGCTCATGACCGCGGCCCTTGCGCGCCATGCCGTTGTGACGGCGCGCGGCGAGTTCGGCGGCTTCGGAGACGAGGCGGACAGGTGACAGCATGGCAAAGTCCTCCGTTTTCGCCTCAACCATGCCGCGCCACGCTCGTTCCTGTGGAATTCACAGCTTCCCCATCACGTCGCCGCGGAAGCCGTAGATGGTCTTCTTGCCGGCCACCGCGACGAGTTGGACGTCGCGGGTCTGGCCGGGCTCGAAGCGGACCGCGGTGCCGGCGGCGATGTCGAGGCGCATGCCGCGGGCCTTCTTGCGGTCGAACTTCAGGGCCGGGTTGGTCTCGAAGAAATGGTAGTGCGAGCCGACCTGGATCGGGCGGTCGCCGGTGTTGGCGACCGTCAGCGTCACCGTCTTGCGGCCGGCGTTGAGCTCGATCTCGCCGTCCTGGATGAAGAGTTCGCCGGGGATCATGCTTCGCTCCTACCTGATCGGCTCGTGCACAGTGACGAGCTTGGTCCCGTCCGGAAACGTCGCCTCGACCTGGATGTCGTGGATCATCTCGGGAATGCCCGGCATCACCTGGTCGCGGGTGAGAACCTGCGCACCCGATTGCATCAACTCGGCGACGGTGCGGCCATCCCGCGCGCCTTCGAGGATGAAATCGGAGATGAGCGCGATCGCCTCCGGATGGTTGAGCTTGACGCCGCGATCCAGCCGGCGGCGGGCCACGATCGCCGCCATCGAGATCAGAAGCTTGTCCTTTTCGCGAGGAGACAGGTTCATACGAAATCTCTTCCGTTCACTTCGTCAATTCAACCAGAGCCGCGGCAGCGCCGCGCCGGTGCGCGCCAGCACGGTCATCATGTCTGCGCGCAGACGCGCCGCATCTTGGGCACAGAACCGCGCCATTGCAAAGCCATTCCAGGCGGATATCCCGACCTCGCTGGCGAAGGATTCCGAGGCCTCGCGGATGCGCTCGATCAGGGCCTCGTCGCCGGGCACGATCAGCGCCGTGCCAATCGCAGCGCCGCCCCTGGCCACCGCCGATCGCGCAAGCTTTGCGCCAATATTGCCGTCGAGCCTGACGGTCTCGGCGAACACTAGCTTGCCGCCGCGACGCAGCCGCCAGCGATCGACGAACTCACCCTGCTCCATCCGTTCGCCCATCGCGGTACGGCCGAACACCACGATCTCGCACAGCAGGAGCGAGGCAGTCGCATCGAGGTCTATGTCGAAGCGACGACGCACGCGCGCGCGGTCGAACAGGATCGTCTCCTGCGGCAGCCAGCCGAGATGTGCGCCTGCGGCAACCTTCAGCGCTATATTGAGCTCCGCCGCCTGCCCTGGCGCGCGATAGACCTTTTCCGCGGCCGCCGTCGTCAGCGTCAGCTTCGAACCATCTGCGGCAGCGATCTCGATGTCGAAGCGATCGCCGCCGGCGACACCACCGGCCGTGTTGACGAACACGCCGGAGAGCCCCTCGTCCTCCGGCGAAGGGAAGCGCACGCGCAGGGAGCCGGACTCATGCAATATCCCGCGACGTGTCACACCGTCGCGCGCGTGGACGTCGAAGCGCACCGCGCCGCGGGCACGGTTGGCGTCGAACACCGAAGATGCCGTTAGAACGTCGCTGCGCATCCGCCCCCCAGCCGGTCGCGGCAGAATGGCCTACAGCGCCATCTGGCGGCTGATTTCGCTCGCGTCGAGATTGGAGCGGTCGCAGGTGAACTTCACCGCGCCGCGATCCATCACCGCAAAACTGTCGCCGAGTTCGCAGGCAAAGTCGAGATATTGTTCGACCAGCACGATGGCGATGTTGCCGAGATTGCGCAGGTACGAGATGGCACGGCCGATGTCCTTGATGATCGAGGGCTGGATGCCCTCGGTCGGCTCGTCGAGCAGCAGCAACTTCGGCCGCATCACCAGCGCGCGCCCGATCGCGAGCTGTTGCTGCTGGCCGCCGGAGAGATCGCCGCCACGCCGTCCGAGCATGGATTGCAGCACCGGAAACAGGGAGTACACGTCGTCCGGAATGTGCTTGTCCTCGCGCCTGAGCGGCCCGAAGCCGGTCTTGAGATTCTCCTCGACCGTCAGAAGCGGAAATATCTCGCGCCCCTGCGGCACGAAGCCGATACCCTTGCGCGCGCGCTCATAGGGTTTCAGGCCCGTGATATCGTTGCCGTCGAGCACGATGGCGCCCGAGGAGATCGGGTACTGCCCGACCATGGCACGCAGGAGCGAGGTCTTGCCGACGCCGTTGCGCCCGAGCACGCAGGTGACCTTGCCGGGCTCGGCCGCAATCGACACGCCGCGTAGTGCCTGCGCCGCGCCGTAGAACAGGTTGATGTCCTTGACCTCAAGCATCGCTCAGCGCCCCAGATAAACTTCGATGACCCGCTCGTTGGACGAGACCTGGTCGATGGTGCCTTCCGCGAGCACGGTACCCTCGTGCAAGCAAGTGACCTTGACGCCGAGCTCGCGCACGAATGTCATGTCGTGCTCGACCACCATCACGGTGTGGGTCTTGTTGATTTCCTTGAGCAGCTCGGCGGTGAGATGCGTCTCGACGTCGGTCATGCCGGCGACGGGCTCGTCGACGAGCAGTAGTTTCGGATCCTGGGCGAGCAGCATGCCGATCTCGAGCCACTGCTTCTGGCCGTGGCTGAGGCTGCCGGCGAGACGGTTGCGGGCATCGGTGAGGCGGATCGTCTCCAGCACCTTGTCGATCTGCTCGGCCTCCGCCCGGCTGCCGCGCCAGAACAGCGTACCCTTGACGCTGTGGTCGACATTGAGCGCGAGCAGCAAATTGTCCTGCACGGTCTGGCTCTCGAACACGGTCGGCTTCTGGAATTTACGGCCGATGCCGAGCTCGGCGATGCGGGTCTCGTCCAGTCGCGTCAGATCGGTGACTCCGTCGAACAGCACGGTGCCTTCGTCGGGCTTGGTCTTTCCGGTGATGATGTCCATCATCGTGGTCTTGCCGGCGCCGTTCGGGCCGATGATGGCGCGCATCTCGCCGGGCTCGAGCGTCAGCGAGAGGTTGTTGATGGCGTGGAAGCCGTCGAACGAGACGTGCACACCGTCGAGATACAGCATTGCGGAGGTCGCGCGGGTGTCCATGACGTTCATTGCGCCTCCTCCGCCATTTTGGGTTGGGTGACGCCGTCTTCGGCCGCGGCGCTCGCAATGGTCGCGGCGTCGCGCCTTTCCTTCGACGAGTCCCACCAGGCGTTGAAAGTGCCGACGATGCCCTTAGGCAGCAGCAACGTTACCAGGATGAACATGGCACCCAGCATGAACAGCCAGTAGGGCGCGAGCATGCCGGAGGTGAAGAACGTCTTTGCGTAGTTGACGACGACGGCGCCGAGCGCGGCGCCGACCAGCGTACCGCGGCCGCCGACCGCGACCCAGATCACGGCCTCGATCGAATTGCCCGGCGCGAATTCGCTCGGGTTGATGATGCCGACCTGCGGCACATAGAGCGCGCCGGCGACGCCGGCCATGCAGGCCGACACTGTGAACACGAACAGCTTGTAGGATTCGACCCGGTAGCCGAGGAAGCGCGTGCGCGATTCCGCATCGCGCACGGCGATCAGCACCTTGCCGAGCTTGGACGAGACGATGGCGCGGCAGATCAGAAAGCCGGCGATCAGCGCCAGGCAGCTCAGCGCGAACAGCGCAGCACGCGTGCCCTCGGCCTGCACGTTGAAGCCCAAGATGTCCTTGAAGTCGGTCATGCCGTTGTTGCCGCCGAAGCCGAAATCGTTGCGGAAAAAGGCGAGCAGCAGTGCATAGGTCATCGCCTGGGTGATGATTGACAGATACACGCCCGTGACGCGCGAGCGGAAGGCGAGCCAGCCGAAGGAAAAGGCGAGCAGGCCCGGCACGATCAGCACCATCAGCGCGGCAAACCAGAACATGTCGAAGCCGTACCAGTACCAGGGCAGCTTCGAATAGTTCAGGAACACCATGAAGTCCGGCAGGATCGGATTGCCGTAGACGCCGCGGCTGCCGATCTGCCGCATCAGGTACATGCCCATCGCGTAGCCGCCGAGCGCGAAGAAGGCACCGTGACCGAGCGAGAGGATGCCGCAATAGCCCCAGATCAGGTCGATCGAGAGCGCCAGGATCGCGTAGCAGACATATTTGCCCCAGAGCGCGACGAGATAGGTCGGCACTTGCAGGAACGAACCTGCGGGCAGCAGCAGGTTGGAGAGCGGGATGAGGATGCCGCAGGCCACGACGATGGCAAGGAAGATGGTCGCGCCGCGGTCCAGCGATCGCGTCAGCATGTGAGGGGTCATGCTTCCACCGCGCGGCCCTTGAGCGCGAACAGGCCGCGCGGCCGTTTTTGAATGAACAGGATGATGAGAACGAGGATGGCGATCTTGCCGAGCACGGCGCCGGCGACCGGCTCCAGGAATTTGTTGGCGATGCCGAGCGTGAAGGCGCCGACCAGCGTGCCCCAGAGATTGCCGACGCCACCGAACACCACGACCATGAAGCTGTCGATGATGTAGCTCTGGCCGAGATTGGGGCTGACATTGTCGATCTGCGACAGCGCCACGCCGGCGATGCCCGCAATGCCCGAGCCGAGACCAAAAGTCAGCGCGTCGACCCGCGAAGTGGCGATGCCCATCGAAGCCGCCATGCGCCGGTTCTGTGTCACCGCGCGCATCTCGAGCCCGAGTGCCGTGTAGCGCAGCATCGCGAGCAGAATGACGAACACCGCGAGCGTGAAGACAAGGATCCAGAGCCGGTTATAGGTGACCGTGATCTGGCCGATCTCAAACGCGCCGCTCATCCAGGAGGGGTTGCCGACCTCGCGGTTGGTCGGGCCGAACATGGTGCGCACGGCCTGCTGCAGCACCAGCGACAGGCCCCAGGTCGCCAGCAGCGTCTCCAGCGGACGGCCATAGAGAAAGCGGATGATGCTGCGCTCGATCACGACGCCGAGCGCGCCGGCCACCAGGAAGGCGAGCGGCACGGCGATCAGCAGCGAATAGTCGAACAGGACGGGATAGCGGGTACGGATCACCTCCTGCACCACGAAGGTGGTGTAGGCCCCGATCATCACCATCTCGCCATGGGCCATGTTGATGACGCCCATCACGCCGAACGTGATGGCAAGCCCGATCGCAGCAAGCAGCAGCACCGAACCGAGCGAGAGGCCGTACCAGGCATTCTGCACCATCGACCAGACCGCGAGCGAACTCTGGATCGAGCCGATTGCGCTCGCGGCAGCCTTGGTCACCGAGGCCGGCTGGTCGCCCATGCCGGTCAGCAGCGCCATCGCCTCCTGGTCGCCGCGCGCCTTGATGGTGGCAACGGCTTCGAGCTTCTCGAGCTCGGTGGCATCCGGCTTGAACAACAGGATCGCCGCGCGGGCGTCGCCCAGCGCAGCCTTGACGGATCGGTTGGTTTCCTTGGCGAGCGCGCCATCGACCGCTTCGAGCGACGTCTCCTCATGCGACTTGAAGACGGATTGCGCGGCCTGGAGCCGCGCTCCGATGTCGGGTGACTGCAGCGTCAGGCTGCCGATCGCCGCATCGACGCTGCGGCGAAGGCGGTTGTTGAGGCGGACCGCGCTCGCACTGTCGGGCACGCTGGCCACGGCCTGACCGGTCGTGGCATCGATCGACTTGCCGTCGGTGCCGCTGACGTAAACCTTCTTGCTATCAGGGTCGGCCATGAGCCGGCCGTCCTGGAGCGCGCTGATGATCGGAAAGGCCAGCGTATTGCCGCTGCTTGCGACCACGCCGATCGCCTCCTCCGTGTCGGAATAATCGTCGTTGGCGAATTTGGCGACCGCATCCTCGAACGGGCCGGCCAAGGCCGGCAGTGCGAACGCGATCAGGAAGAACGAGAGCAGGAGCGAACAGAGGCGGGCGGACAAATTGGCTGGCACTGTGAAAGACCCCGGCAGAAAAGGGTGGAGAAGGCGGCGGGATCGCCGCCTTCTCCGATCGTGCAATGGAGCGTCAGATCCGGATCAGGAGCCCGAACCGAGGCACTTGTTGGTTTTGGTGTTGAAGTTACCGCACTTCTTGCCGACCCAGTCGCCGACCAGGTCCTTGGAGCCGTCGAGCTCCTTCGACCAGGCGTCGCCCGCGACAAGACCCGGGGTCTTCCACACCACGTCGAACTGGCCGTTGGCTTTGATTTCGCCAATGAACACCGGCTTGGTGATGTGATGGTTCGGAAGCATCTTGGAGGTGCCGCCGGTCAGGTTCTTGGCTTCGATGCCGGGGAGCGCATCGATCACCTTGTCCGGATCGGTCGACTTCACCTTCTCGACCGCCTTGATCCACATGTCGAAGCCGATCACGTGCGCTTCCATCGGATCGTTGGTCACGCGCTTCGGATTCTTGGTGTAGGTCTGCCACGCCTTGATGAACTTCTCGTTCTCCGGCGACTTGATCGACTGGAAATAGTTCCAGGCGGCGAGATGGCCGAGCAGCGGCTTGGTGTCGATGCCGGCGAGTTCTTCCTCACCCACCGAGAACGCGACGACCGGGATGTCCTTCGCCTTGATGCCCTGGTTGCCGAGCTCCTTGTAGAAAGGAACGTTGGCGTCGCCGTTGATGGTCGAGACCACAGCGGTCTTCTTGCCGGCCGAGCCGAACTTCTTGATGTCGGCCACGATCGTCTGCCAGTCGGAATGACCGAACGGCGTGTAGTTGATCATGATGTCTTCCTGGGCGACACCCTTGGACTTCAGATAGGCTTCCAGGATCTTGTTGGTGGTGCGCGGATAGACGTAGTCGGTGCCCGCGAGCACCCAGCGCTTCACCTTCTCGTCCTTCATCAGATAGTCGACGGCGGGGATTGCCTGCTGGTTCGGCGCGGCGCCGGTGTAGAACACGTTGCGCTCGCTCTCCTCGCCCTCGTACTGCACGGGGTAGAACAGGATGCTGTTCAGCTCCTTGAACACCGGGAGCACCGACTTGCGCGACACCGAGGTCCAGCAGCCGAACACGACCGAGACCTTGTCCTTGGTGATCAGCTCGCGCGCCTTCTCGGCGAACAGCGGCCAGTTCGAAGCGGGATCGACGACCACGGCTTCGAGCTTCTTGCCGTTGACGCCGCCCTTCTTGTTCTGCTCGTCGATCAGGAAGAGGATGGTGTCCTTCAGCGTGGTTTCGCTGATGGCCATGGTGCCGGAGAGGGAGTGAAGCACGCCGACCTTGATGGTGTCGTCCGCGGCTTTCGCACCAGAAATGGAAGCCAGACCAAGCATCAGTCCGGCGGTCGCGGCGAGAACGCCACGGCGGCTAAATGGCGCCGCTATATCGTGAGTGGATTTGCTATGCATGAGTGTCTCATCTCCCTGACGCAGACGTGAAAAACGCTGCGAAACGGCCCCAACGGCCGCCTGCGATTAACGGATTCGCAAGAACTGTGCCATGGATTAGACACCCTTCAACCGATTGTTTTTGCTGGTGAAATTGACAGAAAACGAAGTATCGCACAGGCCGCGCCGCCTAAACATTGAGCAACTCTAATGTATGCGAATGCGGCAGGCAGGTTATTTTCTGAGCAAATTTGTCACTCTGGCTAAATTTCCGGCATAACTATTTCTGCACCGCGATCGCCGTTTCTGTGGGGCGTGCCTTGAAAGCGCCGCCTCAATGTTCCATATGAGGTCGAGGTCTCTTGCGAATCAGGAGACCGTTGCGAGCCGCGTGTTCTTAAGCCCTTACGGGCGTCTGGCTTGCCCCATCCCATCAAGCCATCCGACACCCCAAACACGCAGGTGTCCCACTCGACACCCTTTTGCGCGCGCCGCGCCGAATGCGCCGGGCGCCCGCTTTTGACATGGAAAGAACCCATCTTTTGACTTCGTTTCAGGATTTCGGCCTCGCCGAGCCCATCGCCCGTGCTCTCACCGAAGAGAACTACGTCACCCCCACCCCCATCCAAGCCCAGACAATTCCGACCGCGCTGACCGGCCGCGACGTCGTCGGCATCGCCCAAACCGGAACCGGCAAGACCGCGTCCTTCGCGCTGCCGATCCTGCACCGCCTGCTCGAGAATCGCATCAAGCCGCAGCCGAAGACGACCCGCGTCCTGGTGCTGTCGCCGACCCGCGAACTGTCCGGCCAGATCCTCGACAGTTTCAACGCCTATGGCCGTCACATCCGCCTGTCCTCGACGCTCGCCATCGGCGGCGTGCCGATGGGCCGTCAGGTCCGCTCGCTGATGCAGGGCGTCGAGGTGCTGGTCGCCACCCCCGGCCGTTTGCTCGACCTCGTGCAGAGCAACGGACTGAAGCTTGGCAGCGTCGAATTCCTCGTGCTCGACGAGGCGGACCGCATGCTCGACATGGGCTTCATCAACGACATCCGCAAAATCGTCGCCAAGCTGCCGATCAAGCGGCAGACGCTGTTCTTCTCGGCCACCATGCCGAAGGACATCGCCGAGCTGGCCGACGCCATGCTGCGCGACCCCGCCCGCGTCGCGGTGACCCCGGTCTCCTCGACCGTGGAGCGCATCCAGCAGCGCATCATCCAGGTCGACTTCTCCGCCAAGCCGGCGTTCCTCGCCCAGCTGTTGAAGCAGGAGCAGGTCAACCGCGCGCTGGTTTTCACCCGCACCAAACACGGCGCGGACAAGGTGGTGAAGACGCTCGAGAAGGCCGGCATCCCCGCCAGCGCCATCCACGGCAACAAGTCGCAGAACCACCGCGAACGGACACTCGCTCTGTTCCGCACCGGCGAGATCCGTACCCTGGTCGCCACCGATATCGCCGCCCGCGGCATCGATGTCGACGGCATCACCCACGTCATCAATTTCGATCTGCCCAACGTGCCGGAGACCTATGTGCACCGCATCGGCCGCACCGCGCGCGCGGGTGCCGAGGGCACCGCGATCTCGCTGGTCGCAGGCGGCGAGGAACTCGCCTATCTCCGCGACATCGAGCGGCTGATCAAAGTGGCGCTGCCGCGTGAGGATCGCCGCACCGACGCCGGCCGCCGCGATGCGGGCCCTCCCCCGCAGCAGCAACGACAGGGTCGGCCGGGCCGCCCGGGCCAGCGTCCGCAAGGCGCAAGGCATGGTGAGGGACGCCACGCTGACGGTCGCCGTGCCGACGAAAGGCATGCGGACGGGCGCCACCACAGTGCCGCCAAGCAGGGCGACGGAAGGCCCGGCAGTGGCCCGAAGGCAGCTCCTCG
This sequence comes from Bradyrhizobium sp. CAR08, assembly GCF_052871955.1. NCBI lineage: Bacteria > Pseudomonadati > Pseudomonadota > Alphaproteobacteria > Hyphomicrobiales > Nitrobacteraceae > Bradyrhizobium > Bradyrhizobium sp. CAR08. The sequence continues at coordinate 134,246 of NZ_JBIXJX010000011.1, read as the reverse complement.
CAGCCGCTCCGGAGGCAAGGCGCATTCTTCGCCAAACGCCCGTCCGGAACAGCGTTCCGCGCATAGCGCCGGGGCGTCTGATGGGATACAAGGCGTTGCCTTTTTACGCCGCGAGAGTCGGCCGAACGGCCAACCGAACCGCAAACCCCATTCGCACTAGCCGTCCACGACCTGGAGAAATTCATGGCTAAGGAAGAGCTGATCCAGTTCGAAGGACTGGTCACCGAAATCCTCCCCGACGCGCGCTACCGCGTGCAGCTCGACGCCGGACACGAGATCGTCGCCTACACCGCCGGCAAGATGAAGAAGAACCGCATCAAGACTCTGGCGGGCGACCGCGTGACGGTAGAGATGTCGCCCTATGACCTCGAAAAGGGCCGGCTGATTTTCCGCCACAAGGACGAACGTCCGAGCGGGATGGGCGGACCTCCGCGTCCCGGACAGCGCGGCGGCCAGTTCCGCCGCCGCTAGCGGGGGCCCAGCGCGCGAGCGCGGACCTGTAATTCCGACGTGTATGCTGATCCGCCGTGACCATCACGGCGGATCAAAAAATCGTGCACGTCAGCATTGTTTTGGGTGTCTGTTTCCAATAAAATGACTTAATCGATTTTCGGCCGGACGACATTAGCATCCACCGGTACAGCCGGTTCAGACACGCTGACGACCCTTCCAAAAATTCGATCTAACCTGTCCGCGCAAGCGGGCTCTGACATTGTGTTATCTGAGAAGGGACTACCCCCATGAGCATGGGAACCGTGAAGTGGTTTAACGCGACCAAAGGCTTCGGCTTCATCCAGCCCGACGATGGCGGCCAGGACGTGTTCGTTCACATCAGCGCTGTGGAGCGTGCAGGCCTCGGCACGCTGCGCGAAGGTCAGAAGATCTCCTACGAGATCGTCGCCGACCGCCGTTCCGGCAAGTCGGCAGCCGACAACCTCCGCTCCGCCGGCTGAGCCTACCGCTTACGGGCCCCGATCGGCTCGAGCGAACCAATCAATGAAAAGGCCGGGCGCGATGCCCGGCCTTTTTTTATTCCAGGATCTGCTCTCGTATTTCAGCACGGCGACTTTACACCCGTGTAAGGAACGCAGGTGACCTGGCGCGGCCGCGTGTAGGAGACATCGCTCAGCGTGATGCCCGTCTTCAGGACGAATTTGACAGAAGGCGTGTAGACGTAACTCGCCTGACTGAAGATAAGGTAGGTCGACGCGATCAAGAGCGATGGCGGAATCATCGAGGTGACCGTGGTGCCAGCTACCAGAGTCGGGGGCGGAGCCGTCAGCGTGGCCTGCGTCGCACCGTTGGCAATGGTGGCGGACTTGCTCCATTGAATCTTGGCGACCTTGCTTGAGTCGATATAGATCTGAAGGACCGTGCCGTTCACGAGCGTAGCGTCGTACGGCATGATCATCGATATGCTTGCCGTGAACGTGTCCTGCATGTCGCCATCGTCGACCGATGTCGACTGCGACGTCAAATCGGACAGAGTCCGTGCAATCATTGTGACTTTGCGATTGATCGCCACGGCCGATGAAAATTCGACGGTCCCGAAGAACATCACCAGCATCAGCGGCACGATGACCGCGAACTCGGTCGCCGCGATCGCACGCGTGTGGGCGACGAAGTCGCGCACGGAGCAACGGGCATTCCTCCAGATATTCGCAATCGCCGGCATCTGTCCGCTCGGATCCATCTGTCTCAGAAGGGTTCGTTCTTGAAGGCCGCGGTCGCAATCAGCAGCCGCTTGTTGTTGCAGCCCATGTTGAAGCCAAGGCCAGTGACGAAGAGCGGCCACTGATAGAACAGCCGCACCACGACGACCTGGTTGGCGGCCCCGGCACTGTACTGCACGCCGGTTGGATTGAAGCTGCAGGAATCACCATAATTGGTGAGGCTCAGCGCTCCGAACGAGTTTGTACTCACGACGTCGACGTAGAGCTTGCTGCAATCCGGGATCTGGCTGCAGACGTAAGCCTTGAACGTCGTTTGCGAGCAGGGTGTGCTGACGCCGGAGACCGCGCAGGCCGTGAGCGTGCCGCTTTACGCCTGCCCGGTCAGCAACACGCGCGCAGAATTTTGCGAGGCACTCTCGAGCACCTGGCTCGCCAAGAACATCAGCGCCGACTCGATGATGGCGAACAGCAACGCAAAGAACATCGGCGCAACGAGCGCGAACTCGACGGCTGCGGAGCCGCGGCGGCTGCCACGAAACCGGCGCAACGTGGCGAGGAGCCTGAATCTCGTAGGTGCAGGCGAAGGCATCAAATTCCCCAGCAGCAGCAATCATCTGCCATGTTCAATAGCGGAAACTGATTGTTTAAGTGTTTCAGGCGATCCGCACCCGGCGGCCCGGGCCGTTAAGAGCGCGTTAACCGCGAACGACCCGGACCAGGGAGACGAGGACACGGAAAGAGAAACTCGCGCGCGTGCGGCGGGCGGGGACGATCCTTGCCCCCAAATCCGCCAATCAAACTTGCTGGTTGGTCTTACTTGGTTCGTCTTACTTGGTTCGTCTTGCTCAGTTCGCCTTAGTCAGTTCGTCTTGGCGCCCGCACCGGCACTGCCGCTCGCCGAGCTGCTCAACGAACCGGCCTGGCTCATCGTGCTGTTGAAGTAGGTGTCGCTGTCGCCGAGCGTCACGCGGCGCTGGCAAAGCGGCGCGCAGCTGTAGGACTCGCGTTCGATCCCGCGATAGACGGTAACGAGCCGGTCGCTCGGACCTTCGACCTGGACCTGGCGGTCGACCAGGATCTCGCCGCCGCGGTCGAGCGCGATGAAATTGGTGGCGCCATAGCCCTTTCCGGTGACGACGATCATGCCGCCGGGCTGGAGCGTGACGTCGGCGATCAGGGGATTGCCGACCACGATGGTTGCCACCTTGCCAGGCAGCCGCACCAGCTTGGCCTGGTCGACATTGACGGCGATGGTATCGGCGGACTCGGCAATGACGGCAGCCGGCGATGCCAGCACCGCTGTCGCAACCAGAAGACAGACGCGCGCATGACGGCGCAGCAGTTGTTTACGCATACTCTTACCCCCGGGACGTCACAAACCGGCAGAAGCGATCAGATAACAGCCGAGCCGGTGCCCGACCCGGCTAACCTGCCCTCAATTCGTGAACGTTCCGCAAACTCTCGGACTATTGTTTGAACGGACTGGCGTTCGCGGCTCTCGAGAACCTAGCGGCGGAACGGATAGGCAAGCTGCCCTCCGATTTCCTTCGGCATGGTGGCTTCATCCTTGCCGTAATCCTGCGGCAGTTGCCCCTCGGGCATGCGGAAAGTGCCGAACAGCAAGTCCCAGATCGGGAACGTGCCGGCAAAATTGGTGTCGCCGCCCTCTGCTAGCGCGGTGTGGTGCCAACGGTGGAACACCGGCGTCGCCAACACATATTTGAACGGCCCGAAGGTCCAGTTCAGGTTGGCGTGCACGAAGGCCGAATGGAAGGTCGTGAACGGGGCGAGCCAGACCATGGCGTTCGGCGAAATGCCGGCCATCAGCAGCACGACGTCGACCGCGATGGTACCGAGCACGAGATTGACGGGATGGAAGCGTGCCGCAGAAATCCAGCTGATCTCCTCCGAGGAGTGGTGGATCGCGTGGTACTTCCAGAACCCACCGCCGTGGAACAACCGGTGCAGCCAGTACAGCATGAAATCGGACAGCACCAGGAACAGCATGGCCTGGACCCAGAGCGGCAATAGCGCCAGCGGGCCGTGGCCATTGTCGTAGAAGGCGATGAGCCCGTCGGCATCATGGATGTTGAAGACGAAGCTCGCACCGACGATCAGAAGGCCGATCCGCATGACACGTGCGAACACCGGAACGATAAACCAGTAGCAGATGTCCGTGACGATCTCCCGCTTGCGCCACCACGGCACGCCGGGATTGCAGGCCCAGACATGCTCGAGCACGGTGAAGACCACCGCGAGCGCGAAGGTCGCGGGGATCACCTTCGCGATGGTCTCGCCAAGCATCAGGGCGATTTCCATGGGCAGGCTCGACATTGTCGCCTCTCTTGCGAATTGCTGGTCCCGCCTACGCGTACTCCCCCAAATTTAAGGGAGGGTGAAGCCGGTGCTGCGCTTGCTGCACATCCGGAACCGGAACGAATTGCAGCTGGCTGCCTTAAGGCGAAATTCACTCTGGCCAGCGGCAAGCGCGTTTGCCCGATCGAATTAACTCTCCCGAAAGAGCTCGGATCTCATGGTCGTTGCGTCAAGCACACCGCCGAACGAGGCGATCCCACCCCAGATGGAGTTTTGTTCATGAAGAACCTGATTGCGCGTTTCGCGAAAGATGAATCCGGCGCCACCGCCATCGAATACGGTCTGATTGCCGCCGGCATCGCGCTGGCCATCATCACCGTCGTCAACAATCTCGGCACCACGCTGAACGCCAAGTTCACCTCGATCAGCAGCTCGCTGAAGTAGGCGATCGATCAACGACTGCAAAAGCCCCGGATTTCCGGGGCCTTTGTTTTTAAGACGGCGAGTTCCAGTGGCGTTGAGCAAGTACAGAACCGATGCCGTGGTCGCGGCGAACGCGGCCGAGGCGGCGCAGACCGGCTCGCCGGCTTACTGGGTCTGCCTGGCCCTGCTGCTTGCGACCGTCGCGCTCGCCGCACGCATCGCCTCCCTCTGGTGAGCACGCCTTCGGCTGGTTCTACCCCTCAAGACCGCCGCCGCCGTTTTCGGTTTGTTTAGCACTGCCGGCTAGAATCCGGCGACGCCAGCTCCGCGGCACACCCAGGCCTCAAGACGCAGCCCATGATCCTCGACCTTGCGCGCCTTCTGCTCTTCCCGGCCCTGATGGCGTTTGCCGCCGCAAGCGATCTCTTCACGATGACGATCTCCAACCGCGTATCGCTGGCGCTGGTCGCCGGCTTTTTCGCGCTCGCTCTCGCCGGTGGCATGGCACCTTACGAGATGCTGGGCCATGTCGGCGCCGGCGCGCTCGTCCTAGTCGTGGCCTTCACCTGTTTTGCGATGGGCTGGGTCGGTGGCGGCGATGCCAAGGTGGCGGCCTCCGTCGCGCTTTGGTTCGGGTTCGCACAGCTGATGAACTTCCTGCTCTACGCCTCGCTGTTCGGCGGGGCGCTGACGCTGCTCCTGCTCCAGTTCCGGCAGTGGCCGCTGCCTTACGGGCTCGCTGGCCAGACCTGGCTCGCGCGGCTGCACGCCAAGGACAGCGGCATTCCCTACGGCATCGCGCTCGCACTGAGCGCGCTGATGGTCTACCCGGAGACCGAATGGGTGAAGGCGATCGACCTCGCTCACCTCGCATTGCGCTGAACGCATCGGGTAAACCCGGCGTTAAGGCGATTTAGATACGCCTCATTAACCATGCTTTGACGAATAGCTGGTCAACTGCCGATTACGGCGGCGTCAGCGTCGCGGCGTTTGTTGGAAAGTGAAGCGTATGAATAGGGCACGCATTGTCGTCCTGACGGTCGCCATCTGCGCCGGCGGTGTCGCCGCGTATCTGGCGAGCGGCTCGGACAATTCTGCACCGCCTCCTGCTCCGGTCGCGCAGCTTCCCACCGTCGACGTCCTGGTCGCGAAAAACGACATCGGCCTCGGCCAGACCGTCAAGCCGGAAGACGTGCAATGGCAGACCTGGCCGTCCGCGACCGCCAGCGCCACCTTCATCCGCCGCAACGAGCGCCCCGAGGGGGTAACCCAGGTCACCGGCTCGATCGCACGATCTCCCTTCATCCAGGGCGAGCCGATCCGGGACCAGAAGCTGGTCAAGGCCGAAGGCTCCGGCTTCATGGCGGCAATCCTGCCCACCGGCATGCGGGCGATCTCGACCGAGATCTCGCCGGAAACCGGCGCAGGCGGCTTCATCCTGCCCAACGACCGCGTCGACGTGCTTTTGACGCGCCGTCTCAAGAACCCGGACCAGAGCAGCGGCGCTCCCGATGTCGTCACGTCCGAGATCATCCTGGCCAATATCCGCGTCCTGGCCATCGACCAGGCTCCCAAGGAGAAGGACGGCCAGAACGCGGTGGTCGGCAAGACCGTCACTCTCGAACTCAATCCTGCGCAGACTGCGACGCTCTCCTCCGCACGCCAGAGCGGCACGCTGTCGCTGGCGCTGCGCAGCATCGTCGATGTCAAGCTGAGCGAGATCACGCTCGATGACTCCGCACAGAAGCGCGAGGGCATTTCAATCATTCGGTACGGTATCCCAAGCTCGACGGCGAAGGCACGATGAGGACTGTCGACATGAAATGCAGGGCGAATTTGGCGACGATGCGAACCCCGGTGGTCCGCGCCCTGTCGTTTTCGGCCGCCGTCGCGCTCGCGCTCAACCCGGTGCTCACCCCTGTGGTCGCCGCCGACTATCGCCCTGTGGCGCAGGCTGCGGCCGACGGTCAGATGAACGCGCGATTCCTCTCGCTCGGCATCGGCAAGTCGATCGTGATCGACCTTCCGCGCGACATCAAGGACGTGCTTGTCGCCGATCCGAAGATCGCCAACGCGGTCGTCCGCTCGGCGCAGCGTGCCTACATCATTGGCGCCTCGATCGGGCAGACCAACATCGTGTTCTTCGATTCCGCCGGCCAGCAGATCGCGGCCTATGACATCGCGGTCAAGCGCGACCTCAACGGCGTGCGGGCCGCGCTGAAGCAGGTCCTGCCGAACTCAGACATCCAGATCGACGGGCTAGGCGACGGCATCATCTTGACCGGCTCGGCCGCGAATCCGGCCGAAGCCCAGCAGGCCAACGACCTCGCCGTGCGCCTCGCCGGCGGCCCCGAGAAGGTCGTGAACTCGATCGTGGTCCGCGGCCGCGATCAGGTCATGCTCAAGGTGACGGTCGCGGAAGTGCAGCGCAGCATCGTCAAGCAGCTCGGAATCGACCTCACCGCCAACCTCAGCTACGGCACCTCGGTCGTCAGCTTCAGCAACTCCAATCCGTTCACGGCTCTTGGCCACAACCTCGTCGACGGCAATAACCTGACCACGAAGTTCGGCGCGGCCCCGTCGGTGCAGGCCACGCTGCGTGCGATGGAGACCGCGGGCGTGATCCGGACGCTGGCCGAACCGAACCTGACCGCGATCTCCGGTGAATCGGCAACGTTCATTGCCGGCGGTGAATTTCCGGTGCCTGCGGGCTATGCGTGCGACCCCACCACGCACGTCTGTACCACCCAGATCAGCTTCAAGAAGTTCGGCATCTCGCTCAACTTCACCCCCGTCGTTCTCACGGAGGGCAAGATCAGCCTGCGGGTAATGACCGAGGTGTCCGAGCTCTCGAACGAAAACGCGATCACGCTGTCCCAGGCCGTGACCTCGACCTCGGTCAACTCGCTCACGGTGCCCTCGATCAAGACCCGCCGCGCAGAAACCTCGCTGGAAATTCCCTCAGGCGGCGCGATGGCGATGGCTGGCCTGATCCAGCAGCAGACCAAGCAAGCGGTCAGCGGACTGCCAGGTCTGATGCAGCTCCCGGTCCTCGGCACGCTGTTCCGTAGCCGCGACTTCGTCAACAACGCGACCGAGCTGGTCGTGATCGTGACGCCCTACATCGTTCGCGCAGTTGCGCAAAAGGACCTGTCGCGGCCGGATGATGGCTTCTCCGCACCGGCTGATCCGCAGGCCGAACTGCTCGGCAACATCAACCGCATCTACGGCGTGCCCGGCCGGACCGAACCGGCCAAGAACTACCGCGGCACCTACGGCTTCATCACCGACTGAGGCGGAACGGGGACTTCATGAAGATCACTAGACCACCCCAGATTCGCAGGCGCGCCATCCACCTCGGCGGCGCGCTCGTCGGCATGGCGCTCGCCCTAGGCGGCTGCCAGCATGACGAAGCGGTCACGGCCTCCATTCCCGACGACTACAAGCAGCGCCATCCGATCGCGATCGAGGAGCAGAATCGTTCCATCGTCGTCTTCGTCGGCCATGCCCGCGGCGGCTTGACCGCCGCCCAGCGCGCCGACGTGATGGGCGTCGCGTCGGCCTGGATGCACGAAGGCACCGGCGCGATCCGGATCGACGTACCGTCCGGCACGCCCAACGCGCGTCCGGTCGCGGACACCATGCGCGAAATCCAGGCAATGCTGTCGGCGGCGGGCGTTCCGCCGCGCGGCATCAACGCCCGCTCTTACACGCCGGACGACAAGCGATTCCTGCCGCCGATCCGCCTCACCTATTCCAAGATCGCCGCAGTCGCGGGTCCCTGCGGCCTGTGGCCGGAAGATATCGGCCCTTCGATGAAGAACAAGAGCTGGTTCGAGAACAAGGACTACTACAATTACGGCTGCGCCTATCAGCGCAACCTCGCAGCGATGGTCGACAATCCGTCGGATCTCGAGCAGCCGCGGCCCGAAACGCCGTCCTACACGCCGCGGCGGACCGCCGCGTTCGAGAAGTATCGCAAGGGAATGCCGACGGCGGTCGCCTATCCTGAGGCCGACAAGGCCAAACTCAGCGACACCGGCAGATGATCAGCTACGCTCGCCAGCCCCAAGAAGATCAGTCCGAGGCATCGCTCCCACCGGTCGAGGAGCATATTGCGCCGGCGCCCCGCGTTTCCGTCCAGGCTTTCTGCGAGACCGTGGAAACGGCGGCCGCCGTGCAGTCAGCCGGCGAAGATCGCCGTCTCGGCAAGGCCCATCTGAAGATCCAGATGGGCGGAATGGCGGCTGCGGTGGAAGCCTACCGCTCGGCCCCCACGCCGAACGTGATCGTGCTCGAAAGCGACGGCCGCAACGACCTCCTGGGCGGGCTCGACCATCTCGCGACCGTCTGCGATGCCGGCACCCGCGTGGTCGTGATCGGCCGCATCAACGACGTCACGCTCTACCGCGAGCTGGTCCGCCGCGGCGTCAGCGACTACGTGCTCGCGCCGGTCGGCGCGATCGACGTCGTGCGCTCGATCTGCAACCTGTTCTCGGCGCCGGAAGCCAAGGCCGTCGGCCGCATTATCGCCGTGGTCGGGGCCAAGGGCGGCGTCGGCGCATCAACCATCTCCCACAATGTCGCCTGGGCGATCGCCCGCGATCTCGCGATGGACGCGGTCGTCGCCGACCTCGACCTCGCCTTCGGCACGGCCGGACTCGACTACAACCAGGATCCACCGCAGGGCATTGCCGACGCCGTATTCTCACCCGATCGCGTCGACACCGCCTTCGTCGACCGCCTTCTGTCGAAATGCACCGACCACCTCAGTCTGCTGGCGGCGCCGGCGACGCTCGACCGGGTCTACGATTTCGGCGCCGACGCCTTCGATTCCGTGTTCGACACGTTGCGCTCCACGATGCCCTGCATCGTCCTCGACGTTCCGCACCAATGGTCGGGCTGGACGAAACGCGCCCTGATCGGAGCGGACGACATCCTGATCGTGGCGGCGCCCGACCTCGCCAATTTGCGCAACACCAAGAACCTGTTCGATCTCCTGAAGGCCGCGCGCCCCAACGACCGGCCGCCGCTCTACTGCCTGAACCAGGTCGGCGTGCCGAAACGGCCCGAAATCGCCGCGGCGGAGTTCGCCAAGGCGATCGAGAGCCAGCCGGTCGTCTCGATTCCGTTCGAGCCGCAGATCTTCGGCTCGGCGGCCAATAACGGCCAGATGATCGCGGAGATCTCGGCCAACCATAAGTCGATCGAGATGTTCCTTCAGATCGCCCAGCGCCTGACCGGCCGCAGCGAAACGAAGAAGCAAAAGTCGTCCCTGCTTTCACCCCTGATTGACAAGTTGCGGGGAAAATAGGTCGCCGCATGGAGTTTTTAAGTGTTCGGTAAGCGTAGCGGAACAGACGCCGACGCCCGGGCCCCGAAGCCCGGTGCCGTGTCGCCAGAGCCTGCCCAGGCTTCGGCGCCCGCCATGTCGCGCGTGCCGCCGCCGCCGGCAATCTCCTCGCCGCCGCTCGCCCCGGCGAAGCCTGCGCCGACCATGGAAGCCCGCCGCTCGGACAATTATTACGAGGTCAAGGCGACCATCTTCGGCGCGCTGATCGAGGCCATCGACCTCGCCCAGCTTGCCAAGCTCGATTCGGAGTCCGCGCGCGAGGAAATCCGGGACATCGTCAACGAGATCATCGCGATCAAGAACATCGTGATGTCGATCGCCGAGCAGGAAGAGCTGCTCGACGACATCTGCAACGACGTCCTCGGCTACGGTCCGCTGGAGCCGCTGTTGTCGCGCGACGACATCGCCGACATTATGGTCAACGGCGCCGACACCGTCTACATCGAGGTCGCCGGCAAGATCCAACGCACCGGTATCCGCTTCCGCGACAATCAGCAGCTCCTCAACATCTGCCAGCGTATCGTCAGCCAGGTCGGCCGGCGCGTCGACGAATCCTCGCCGATCTGCGACGCCCGCCTGGCCGACGGCTCCCGCGTCAACGCCATCGTGCCCCCGCTGTCAATCGACGGCCCCACGCTCACGATCCGCAAGTTCAAGAAGGACAAGCTGACGCTCGATCAGCTCGTCAAGTTCGGCGCAATCTCGCCGGAAGGCGCGGAAATCCTCCAGATCATCGGCCGCGTCCGCTGCAACGTGCTGATCTCCGGCGGTACCGGCTCGGGCAAGACCACGTTGCTCAACTGCCTGACCAACTACATCGAGCACGACGAGCGCGTCATCACCTGCGAGGACGCCGCCGAACTCCAGCTCCAGCAGCCGCACGTGGTGCGACTGGAAACCCGCCCGCCCAACATCGAGGGCGAGGGCCAGGTCACCATGCGCGAGCTGGTGCGCAACTGCCTGCGTATGCGTCCCGAGCGCATCATCGTCGGCGAAGTCCGCGGACCCGAGGCGTTCGACCTGCTCCAGGCCATGAACACCGGCCATGACGGCTCGATGGGCACGCTGCACGCCAACAATCCGCGCGAGGCGCTATCGCGCTGCGAATCCATGATCACGATGGGCGGCTTCTCCCTGCCTTCACGCACCATCCGCGAGATGATCTGCGCCTCGATCGACGTCATCGTCCAGGCCGCGCGCCTGCGCGACGGTTCACGCCGCATCACCCACATCACCGAAGTGATGGGCATGGAAGGCGACACCATCATCACCCAGGACGTGTTCCTCTACGACATGGTCGGCGAGGACGCCAACGGCAAGATCATCGGCCGGCACCGGTCGACCGGAATCGGCCGCCCGAAATTCTGGGAACGCGCCCGCTATTACGGCGAAGAGAAGCGCCTTGCCGCGGCGCTCGACGCGGCGGAAGTGGCGCCCACGACGTGAGCAGGTCAACGCAGCCATGAACATGCAAGTCCTTGCCCTCGCCTTCCTTGCCACCGCCACCGTCGGCGGCCTCGCCTGGGTCTTCCTTTATCCAATGCTGTCCGGGGAACGGAAGGCCGAGAGCCGCCGCGCCTCGATCTCGCGGGCCGAGGCGCCCACGGCCCGCGCCGCCGAGAAGACGCAGCGCTCGCGCCGCGAGCAGGTCGAAACCTCGCTCAAGGATCTCGAGGCGCGGCGCCAGCAGGAGAAGAGCGTACCGCTCAGTGTCCGCCTGTCGCAGGCCGGCCTCGATTGGGCGCCGCAGAAATTCTGGATCGTGTCCGCCGTCGTGGCGGGCGTGCTGTTCGCAGTCGCCTTGTTCATCGGCGGCGGCCTGCTCGGTGCCGCCGGCTTCGCGTTTGCCGGCGGCCTCGGTCTGCCCCGCTGGGCGCTCGGCTTCCTGAAGAAGCGCCGTGAAAACAAGTTCCTGGCCGCCTTGCCCGATGCCGTCGACGTCATCGTCCGCGGCATCAAGGCGGGCCTGCCGCTGTTCGAATCGATCAAGGTGGTCGCCGCCGACGCGCCAGAGCCGCTGCGCTCCGAGTTTCTGTCCATCATCGAGACGCAGGCGATCGGCATGCCGCTCGGCGAGGCCTGCACGCGGCTCTACGATCGCATGCCGCTGCCCGAGGCCAATTTCTTCGGCATCGTCATCTCCATCCAGCAGAAATCGGGCGGCAACCTCTCCGAAGCGCTCGGCAACCTTTCCAAGGTGCTGCGCGACCGCAAGAAGATGAAAGAGAAGATCCAGGCGATGTCGATGGAAGCCAAGGCCTCGGCCGGCATCATCGGCTCGCTGCCGCCGATCGTGATGTTCCTCGTCTACCTCACAACGCCAGGATACATCTCGATGCTTTGGACTCATCCCACCGGCCAGCTCATGCTGGTCGGCTGTGTTGTCTGGATGTCGATCGGCATCATGGTGATGAAGAAGATGATCAATTTCGACTTCTGATGGTGTCTTATGGTAGAGTTCCTCGTTGCGAAACTTCACGACGTCCACTTCATGACGATGCTGCTGGCGGCCATTGCCGCCAGCGCCACCGTCTATACGCTGGTGATGCCGCTGTTCGCCGGCGAGGGCCTTTCCAAGCGCATGAAGGCGGTGGCGAACGAACGTGAGCGCATCCGGCAGCGCGAGCGCGAGCGCCTCCACAAGAGTGAAAAAGTCTCGCTGCGCCAGACGCCGAAGCAGCTCGTCTCGAAGGTCGTCGATGACTTCAACCTGACCAAATGGCTCGCGCAGGAAGCTGCGCGGGACAAGCTCATCATGGCCGGCTATCGAGGCCAGGCGCCCTACATCACCTTCCTGTTTGCCCGCCTGGTTGCCCCGATCGTGCTGTTCGTCGGTTCGGTCGTCTACGTGTTCCTGATCGCGCATATGCAGCAGTCCATGCCGATCAAGATCGGCATCTGCGTCGGTGCGGCCTATCTCGGACTCCAGGCGCCGATGCTGTTCCTCAGGAACGCGATCTCCAAGCGCCAACTCTCGATCAAGCGCGCCTTTCCCGATGCGCTCGACCTGCTCCTGATCTGCATCGAATCCGGCATGTCGGTCGAGATGGCGTTCCGGAAGGTCGCGGTCGAAATCGTGGGCCAGTCGATCGCGCTATCGGAGGAGTTCACCCTGACCACGGCCGAGCTGTCGTATTTGCAGGATCGCAAGGTCGCCTACGAGAACCTCGCGCGGCGCACCGGGCTCGAGGGCGTCAAGTCGGTATGTCTCGCGCTCCAGCAGGCGGAGCGTTACGGCACCCCGCTCGGCCAATCCTTGCGGGTGATGGCGCAGGAAAACCGCGACATGCGCATGAACGAAGCCGAGAAAAAGGCCGCGGCACTGCCGCCGAAGCTGACGGTACCGATGATCCTGTTCTTCCTGCCGGTGCTGTTCGTCGTCATCCTTGGACCGACTGGCATCAAGGTCACCGAGATGCAATGACCTTAGACGTGGACCGCGTACGGTCCGAGGATGCCTTCAAGATTGGAAGATCAAGATCGGAAGATCACGTCTGATCAGTCGGGCAGGCCGAGCGAGGCGACCGGCGTCCGCTTCGGCGCACCACGCCGGACGTCGCTGCGGGTCAACATTTCCTTGAGATAGGCGACATTGGCCGTAGCCTGGTCCGGCGGCAGGTCCGCCTTCACAATAGTCTCGGCTTCGGCGAAGCGGCCCTGGAGACCGACGACAAGACCGAGATTCTGCCGCACCCGCGCGCTTGCGTGCGGCGAGGCATAGGCTTGGCGCAGCGCGTCTTCGGCCTTCGGCAGATCTCTCGACAACATGTAGGACAGGCCGAGATTGGAGAGCACGCCGGGATCGCCAGGCGCGATCTTGAGCGCACTCGCATAGTAGGAGCGCGCTTCCTCGTGACGCCCCATCTGATCGAGCGCGGTACCCTGCACCGAGAGCAGGCGCCAATCCGGGTTATCGGGCGAATGCGCCTTCGACAGCACGTCGAAGGCTTGCTGGAAATTGCCGTTGTCGGAGAGCGCGCGGCCGTATTGGGCCATCAGCGCCTTGTTGCCGGGATTGGCGATGGTCGCCTGCTCGAGCACGGCGGCAGCCTGGGCGCGCTGGCCGTTGGCGCGCAGGGCCTGGCCGTAGGCGAGCGCCGCGTCGGCGTCCTTGGGATTGGCACGATAGCGCTCGCCATAGACTTCAGCAGCGCGCGCGGGATCGGTGGGAGCGGCTTCCGCCCGCGGCCCGACCGAGCCCGTGACGTCGGAGAGTTTCGACATCGCCGTGCAGCCGCCGAGACCCATGGCCACCGCTGCGACCAGCGAGGTGGACGCAAGAAGCCGGGCAAGACTTAACCGTTCACGACTGAACCGTTGACGCATGACGCTTTGACTCTCGAGCCGATTGATCGAGCCGAACGCGCCAGCAATAGACTGTTAACCCTAACGGCCGGTTAATGCTCCCGGCCCGGGCCCGTCACTGCGGCGCCTGCGGCGGCACCTCGCCGCCGAGACCCGCATCGAGGCCGAGCGCCTTCGCCTGCTCGTTCAGGTCCCGCAGCAATTGCAGTCGTTGCCGCGTCTCGATCGCGACATCGATGCCCGGACGCACGACCCTCGGCAATTCGCGTCGAAGATCGTCACGATTGACCAGACGCCTCGCGCGGAGCTCGTCGAGCTGAACGTCGTCGATGCCGAGCACATTTGCAGATTGCTCGATCAGTCGGCGCAGTAGTGACGTCACCGCGGCCTCGACATCATGCTTGCGTGCGGATCTCGAGAACTTGCTTTCCAGATCGGCCCAGACATGAGAGGTCACGAGATAGACGTGGAGCAAATTGGCCCAATCCACCTCGTCGTCGGCATAGAAGGCGCGGCGCAGCAGGAGCCGGCGCGCGAATGCTGCGACCTGATTCCGTTTCAGCGTGGTGCATGCGTCGATCTCGATGCCCGATTGGACGGCCGGATCTCGGGAAAAATCCCGTCCGGCCGGCAGTCTGACGACGCCGTGCGGCAGGTTGGAATCGAGCGGCCTGAAGACACCATCCTTGCGCGGACGTGAGTAGCGGGCGATCGCGAAGCGATACTCTGTGCGGCCGCCATGGGACATCGGGTCGGACATCGGGCCGAAATGGATGACGTTGAAGCCGGCATCGTCACCGGCCTGCCCGGTCGATGACGACAGGACAGGACGTAGATCGTGCGCCAGAATGCTTCAGCGCTCTCGCTCGACGTGGCGCGCGGATCGGGAATCGAATAACGCGTCAGCCCTTCGACATGCCGGTGTCCGTGCAGGACCAGATCGACATTGAGCGATGTCGCCGCTTCGAGGAAGGTCGCGGGCGCGGCGAGATACATCAGCGGCTCGTCGGGCACGCCGAGAAACCGCTTTCCTTCTCCGGTCGCCTGCGGCAGTGGATGATGGTGCAGCGCCAGCACGCGCACGAGGTTTTCCACCGGCTCGGCATAATCGGCGCGGCCGCCCGACCCGAGGCTGCCCGCGAGCTTGACGCTCAGCCGCGCGGAATCCGAAACCATGGCGCTATAGGCGCTCTGGTCGACGTTGCCGCTCACGAGCGTCGTGAGGCTCGCGCGGTTGGAATCCAGCAGCACCAGATCGAGGCCGGCCTGACGGTAGTAGACGCTCTTCGAGGTCCGCGGCAAATGCAGGTAATCATAAACATCGTGGCGACCTGCACGCTGGCTCGGTCGCTTGACGTCGTGATTGCCGGCAATTGCCTGGATGTCGGTGAACAGCCCGGTCTGCCGGAAGGACGCAATGACGGCGATCGCTTCGTCGAGCGCAGGCGGCGCCGGGTCGTCCACGATATCGCCGGTGATCAGCAGGATGCGATCGGGAACATCCGCGAAGTCCGCCATCCTCTCGCGAATTGCGGCATTGAGCGTCTCGATGGTCGCAAGCAGTCGACCAGACCCGTCCAGATGCAGGTCGGAAATCTGTACGATGACGAACGATCTATCCATTTTGCGTCGCTTATTTGCGAATGCCGCGCCGCGCAAACGATGAGAGAAATGCCTTCGACGATCAGGTTCAGTCCGGTATCAATCAGCCCGGGCCATGATGAGCCGGGTAAGAATTGACCCCATCCCCTGTTGTTGCACTCCGTGCAGAACCGTACGACACAATCTAAAATATTGGGCAATAATGCCACAACCGCAGCGCTAGTAAAGCCCTGCGGCCGCTCGCGTGGATCGTGTCCTCGGCATGAGACGGGGCTCGCCCGATGATGGTTTCGCTCACCCGATCAATATTCGATAGCGAGCCTCTTGCGAATTTCATCAATGCGCTTGTCCAATGCATCGAACCGCGCGTGAACGGAGCGGTCGTGGAGATAGAAGACGTAACCGCCGGCAAGGAACGCGAATATCCAATGATGATGCTCGACATAGCCAAAAATCGCCTCGACCGCCTGCCCGATGAAGGTGACCACGCTCCACACAAATTCCATTGCATTTCCTCCCGGCCGGCTTTGTCGTCGGCCGCCGGAGATCTGCACACCTGACGGCCGTTGCCGGAACCTAGCATGGCCCCTTTGCTGCGAGTAGCGGACCGCCGAACGGTGGCAGCAAAGCTGATTGCGGCGGCGGCAAAACTCTGCGAAATCTCGTCCGTTCGTATGACCCGCTCGATCTGACGATCCGGACCCGCCAATGCCTTCTGTCTTCGAGACGTCGCCTACCGCCATCCCGATCACCTTCGTCACCAAGTCGAGCTGGGATCAGGTCGCCGAGGGGCTACCGGCGGCGCAACGCCAGTTCGCCACCGCGAGCGCCTTCACCGCAAAGCCGGGCGGCTATCTCGCGCTGCCCGCGCCCGATGGCGCGATCGCGCAAGTGCTGTTCGGGCTCGAGGACGAGGGTGCAAAATCGCGCGACCTGTTCCGACCGGGCGCCCTGCCCGGCCTCCTGCCGCCGGGCATCTATCGCTTCGCCAATGCACCGCAGGATGCACGGCTCGCCGCACTCGCCTTCGCGCTCGGCAGCTACCGCTTCGCCCGGTACCGCAAGGCCGGTCGCCCCGAGGTCAGCCTCGTTCCCCCCGACGGCGTCGACGCGACCGACATCAACCGCATGGCGGACGCCGCAATGCTGGCGCGCGACCTCATCAACACGCCGGCCAACGACATGGGGCCGGAGGAGCTGGCCGCAGCCGCGCAGGATCTCGCCGCCGAATTCGGCGCGAGCTTTGCCTGCACCATCGGTGACGACTTGAAGACGAATTTTCCGCTGATCCACGCCGTCGGCATGGCATCTAGCCGCGCGCCGCGGCTGATCGACATCGGCTGGGGCGACCCGGCTCATCCCAAGGTGACGCTGGTCGGCAAGGGCGTCTGCTTCGACACCGGCGGGCTCGACTTGAAGCCTTCGAGCGGCATGCTGATCATGAAGAAGGACATGGGCGGCGCCGCCAACGTGCTGGCGCTGGCGCGCATGGTGATGGATGCGAAGCTGAAGGTGCGACTGCGCGTGCTGATTCCGGCCGTGGAGAACGCGGTCGCGGGCAATGCCTTCCGCCCGCTCGACATCTTCACCTCGCGCAAGGGCATCACGGTCGAGATCGGCAATACGGACGCGGAGGGGCGACTGGTGCTCGCCGACGCGCTGGCGCTTGCGGACGAGGAAAAGCCGGACCTGCTGATCGATCTCGGCACGTTGACGGGAGCGGCACGCGTCGCGCTGGGGCCGGATTTACCGCCCTTTTACACCAATGATGAGACGCTTGCCGCCGACGTCGCACGATGCGCGGCGAGGGAGAACGATCCGTTGTGGCGCATGCCACTGTGGCCGCCTTACGATGCGTGGCTGGACTCCAAGACCGCCACCATCACCAACGCACCATCAGGCGGCTTTGCCGGCTCGATCATCTGCGCGCTGTTCCTGCAACGCTTCGTCGAACAGGCCAGGAGCTGGCTGCATGTCGACATCTACGGCTGGACGCCGTCGGCGAAGCCCGCACGCCCCGAGGGCGGCGAGTGCCAGGCCGCGCGCGCGATCTACACATTGCTGAGCGAGCGCTATGCGTGATCCAGAACACGATCTAAGCCACGATCCAAGTCACGATCCAAGATACGATCCAAGGCTGACACCGTCGCGCGGCGACATCGCCGCGAAATACCTCGAAAGCAAGGTGCAGGCGGATCGTTTCGTCACGGGCGAGGAATTCGAGATCATCGAGGCGATCGCGCCCGTGCGCGAGCAGCCGTCGTCGAACGCGATGCTAATGACACAAGCGTTGCGCGGCGAGGGCGTCACGGTTTACGACCGCAACGGCGAAGGCTGGGCATGGGGTCAACTTTCAGGTGACGGCTATGTGGGCTGGCTGCCGGACGCAGCGCTCATGAAGCCCGCGGCCGCGCCGACCCATATGGTCAGTGCTTTACGAACCTTTGCCTTCCCCGGTCCCTCGATCAAGCTGCCGCCAGCAGACACGCTGGTGATGGGATCGAAGATCGCGGTTGCACGCGAGGACGGCAGCTTCGCCGTGACACGCGACGGACACTATCTGCCGAAGGCCCATCTCGCCCCGCTTGGTCATTGCGAGCCGGATTTCGTCGCAGTCGCCGAGCGTTTCGTCGGCACGCCCTATCTCTGGGGTGGCAAGAGCAGCCTTGGCGTCGATTGCTCCGGCCTGGTCCAGATGTCGCTGACATCGGCGGGCATCGGCTGCCCGCGCGACAGCGACATGCAGCAGGCCGGCCTCGGCCGCGCGCTGGAGCCCCATGAGCAAAGCGGCTTGCTGCGCGGCGATCTCATTTTCTGGAAAGGTCATGTCGCCATCGTCCGCGATGGCAGCACCATGGTTCACGCCAATGCGCATCACATGGCAACGGTGATCGAGCCGATCGAGCCGGCAATCGCAAGGATCAAGCAAGCCGGCAGCGAGGTCGCCGCGATCAAGCGGCTCTGACGGAGGCTACGTCGCCGCGGACCCGTTCTCCGCCGTCTCCAGCCGGAACGCCGCCGCAAACAGCGCGCGCGTGTAATCCGTCTTCGGGTTCTTGAAGAGCTCGGCGGCCTGGCCTTCCTCGACCACCTTGCCGCCACGCATCACGATCAGATGGCTGGCGAGCGAGGCGACGACGCGCAGATCGTGCGAGATGAACATGTAAGTGAGATCGCGCCGGCGCTGCAATTCACGCAGCAGATCGACCATCTGCGCCTGAATCAGCATGTCGAGCGCACTGGTCGGCTCGTCCAGGACGACGAAATCCGGCTCCAGCACCACCGCCCGCGCGATGCTGATGCGCTGGCGCTGGCCGCCGGAGAATTCATGCGGATAACGGTGGCGAGTATCCGGTTTCAGTCCGACGTCCTCGAGCGCCTTGACGACACGCTCCTCCCGCTCGCCTCGCGAGAGCTGCGGCTGATGCACGGTGAGGCCTTCGGCGACGATGTCGGCGACCGACATGCGCGGGCTGAGCGAGCCGAACGGATCCTGGAACACGATCTGCATGTCGCGCCGGAACGGCCGCATCTCCTTGAAGCGCAGGCCCTGGATATCTTTTCCCAGGAACACAATGCGTCCGTTCGAGGAGATCAGCCGCAGCAATGCGAGCCCCAGCGTGGTCTTGCCCGAGCCGGACTCGCCGACAACGCCGAGCGTCTCGCCCTTGCGCACGGCGATGCTGACGCCGTCGACCGCCTTGATGTGGCCGACCGTCTTGCGCATCAGCCCCCGCTTGATCGGGAACCAGACCTTCAGGTCGTCGGCTGACATCACCACCGGGGCATCCGGCTGCGGCGGCGCCGGATCCGGCTTCGGCTCCGCGGCGAGCAGGTCGCGCGTATAGGGATGCTTCGGGGTCTTGAAGACCTGCTCGACCGGCCCCTGCTCGACGATCTCGCCCCCCTTCATGACGCAGACCTGGTCGGCGACGCGGCGCACGATGCCGAGATCGTGGGTGATGAAGAGCAAGCTCATGCCGAGCCGGCCGCGGATCTCTGCGAGCAGCGTCAGGATCTGCGCCTGCACGGTAACGTCGAGCGCCGTGGTCGGCTCGTCCGCGATCAGGAGGTCCGGCTCGTTGGCG
This sequence comes from Bradyrhizobium sp. CAR08, assembly GCF_052871955.1. NCBI lineage: Bacteria > Pseudomonadati > Pseudomonadota > Alphaproteobacteria > Hyphomicrobiales > Nitrobacteraceae > Bradyrhizobium > Bradyrhizobium sp. CAR08. Next base: position 114,486 of record NZ_JBIXJX010000011.1, on the reverse strand, counting down.
AGCGCCATCGCGATCATCACGCGCTGGCGCTGGCCGCCGGAGAGCTGGTGCGGATAGCTCTTCAGCCGCGTTTCAGGCTCGGGAATGCCGACCTGCGTGAGCAATTCCAGCGTCCGCCTGCGCGCCTCGGCATTGCTGGTCGGATTGTGCAGCTGAATGATCTCGCCGATCTGCGCCTCGATCGTATGCAGCGGGTTGAGCGAGGTCATCGGCTCCTGGAAGATGATCGAGATGTCGCTGCCGCGAATCTCCCGCATCTCCTGCTCCGACCGGTCGATCAGTTCCTGGCCCTTGAAGTGGATGCTGCCCGAGGGATGCGAGGCATTTGGATAGGGCAAGAGCTTGAGAATCGAGAGCGCGCTGACCGACTTGCCGGAGCCGGACTCGCCGACCAGCGCCAGGCACTCGCCGCGCTTGATCTGGAACGAGACCTTGTCGACCGCGAGCGTGGTGGCGCCCCCCTGGTGGAAGGCCACCGAGAGGTCGCGCACGCTGAGCAAAGGCTGGTTGATCGCGTCCATTGGCTTACCTGAACGTCTTGCGCGGATCGAATGCGTCGCGCACGGCCTCGCCGATGAAGATCAAAAGCGACAGCATGATCGCGACCGAGAAGAAGCCGGAAAAACCGAGCCACGGCGCCTGCACGTTGGACTTGCCCTGCGACAGCAACTCGCCGAGCGACGGCGAGCCGGGCGGCAGTCCGAACCCCAGGAAATCGAGCGCCGTCAGCGTCATCACCGAACTCGACACGATGAACGGCAGGAACGTCATCGTCGCGACCATCGCGTTCGGCAACAGATGCCGGAACATGATGACCTTGTTCGACACGCCGAGCGCCCGCGCCGCCTGGATATACTCGAAATTGCGCCCGCGCAGGAATTCCGCGCGCACGAGTCCGACCAGCGACACCCAGGAAAATAACAACAGGATGCCGAGAAGCACGAAGAAGCCGGGCACCAGCACCGACGACAAGATCAGCAGCAGATAGAGCGAAGGGATCGCAGTCCATATCTCGATGAAACGCTGGAACAACAGGTCGATCCAGCCGCCGAAATAGCCCTGCACCGCGCCGGCCGCGATGCCGACGATGGAGGAGACGATGGTCAGGCAGAGGCCGAACAGCACTGAGATGCGGAAGCCGTAGATCAGCCGCGCCACCACGTCGCGGCCCTGATCGTCGGTGCCGAGCCAGTTGTATTCGAGATCGCGGCAGCTCTTGAGGCCTTTCTTCTCGACGACGGGCTTGCACTGCGCTTCCGTCAACATCCAGGTCGGCCGCGACGGCGCCGGCGTCGGCAGATCGAGATTGTGGGTGTCGTAGGAATAGCGGATCAGCGGCCAGACGATGCTGCCGCCCTTGTCCCTGATCAGCTTCTGCAAATAGGGATCGCGATAGTCGGCCGCGGTTTCGAAGTCGCCGCCGAAAGTGGTTTCCGAATAGGTGACGACGGACGGCCAATAAAGGTGGCCGTCATATTTGATCAGGAACGGCCGATCATTGGCGATCAGCTCGGCGAACAGCGACACCACAAATAGGATCAGGAAGATCCAGAACGACCAATAGCCGCGCCGGTTCGCCTTGAAATTCTGCCAGCGGCGCCTGTTGAGCGGCGACGGCACGAACGGTTTGCGCGTGATCGGCACGGCACTGCCGAGCGGTGACTTCGCAGTGGTTTCGATCGGCGTGGTGGGGGCGGCCAGCGTCATCAGACCTCCCGCGCCTCGAAATCGATTCGCGGATCGATCCACATATAGGTCAGGTCAGAGATCAGGTTGATCACGAGGCCGACGAGCGAAAAGATGAAGAGCGTGCCGAACACCACGGGGTAATCGCGGTTGAGAACGCTCTCGAAACTGAGCAGTCCCAGTCCGTCCAGCGAGAAGATGGTCTCGATCAGAAGCGAGCCCGAGAAGAAGGCGTGAATGAAGGTCGAGGGAAAGCCGGCGATGACGATCAGCATCGCGTTGCGAAAGACGTGACCGTAAAGCACCCGATTCTCGCTGCAGCCCTTCGCGCGCGCGGTCATCACGTATTGTTTGCGGATCTCGTCCAGAAACGAGTTCTTGGTCAGGAACGTCATGGTGGTGAACGCACCGAGCCCCATGGCGATCAGCGGCAGCGTCAAATGCCAGAAGTAATCGATGATCTTCCAATACCACGGAAACTGCGACCAGCCGTCTGACGTCAGTCCGCGCAGCGGGAACCAGTTGAAGAACGAACCGCCGGCAAACAGGATGATCAGGAGGATCGCGAATAGAAAGCCGGGAATCGCGTAGCCAAGTACGAGCACGCTCGACGTCCAGGTGTCGAAGCGCGTCCCGTCCCTGACCGCCTTACGGATGCCGAGCGGAATCGAGATCAGGTAGGTCAGCAGCGTCAGCCAGATGCCGAGCGAGATCGAGACCGGCAACTTCTCCTTGACGAGCTGCAGGACGCTGACGTCGCGAAAATAGCTCTTGCCGAAATCGAAGCGGGCGAAATTCCAGACCATCAGCGCGAAGCGCTCCGGCGCCGGCTTGTCGAAGCCGAACTGCACTTCCAGCTTCTTGATGAAATCGGGATCGAGGCCTTGCGCGCCGCGATACTTCGAGTTGATGGCGTCGCCGCCGGCCCCCAACTGCCCCGGGGCGCGCTGCGCAAAGTCGCCGCCGCCCGAAATGCGCGAGGTCCCGCCGGTGTCCGCGCCCGAGAGCTGCGCGATCACGCGCTCGACCGGGCCGCCCGGCGCGAACTGCACGACGATGAAGGAGACGAAGAGGATCCCGAGCAAGGTCGGGATCATCAGCAGGATGCGGCGGGCGATGTAGGCGCTCATGGCTGCTTCGCCTGCTCGAGCCTGGCGGCCTTGCCGCCATCGTACCACCAGATGTCGGGAGCGCCGACGCCGTTGGCATAACGCGGCGGCTTCTGCGGATGACCGAATTGGTCCCAATAAGCAAGCCGGTGCGTCTTGTTGAACCAGTGCGGCACCCAATAACGGCCGGCGCGGAACAGGCGATCGAAGGCGCGGCAGGCGACGGTCAATTCCTCGCGGCTGTCGGCCGCCATGATCTTCTCGATCATGGCATCGATGGCCGGATTGGCGACGCCTGCAAGATTGTACGAGCCCTTCGTTGCCGCGACCTGCGACGAGAAGAACGAGCGCATGGCGTCGCCCGGCGTTGCCGACATGCTGAAGCGCTGGGTCGTCATATCGAAGTCGAAATCTTCCTGGCGTACCTTGTATTGCACGGCGTCGACGAGGCGCACGCTCGCTTCGATGCCAAGCGTCGCGAGATTCTTGATGTAGGGCCCATGGTGCGGCTGGAACGAAGGCTCGTCCAACAGAAATTCGATCCTGAAGATCTCGCCGTTCGGCAGCATCCTCTTGCCGTCCTTGATCGGCAGGCCGGCCTCGCTCAGCAATCGCTGCGCCCTGCGCAACAGGCTGCGATCCTGCCCGGAGCCGTCGGAGACGGGCGGCGTGAACGGTGCGGCGAACACCTCGTCCGGAACCTGGCCGCGAAACGGCTCCAGCAGCTTCAGCTCTTCCGGCGGCGGAGGCCCATCGCTCGCCATGAGGTCCGAGTTCTGAAATGGCGATACCGTGCGGGCATAAGCACCGTACATGATGGTCTTGTTGGTCCACTCGAAGTCGAAGGCGTCGATCAGTGCCTCACGCACGCGAGGATCCCTGAATTTTTCGCGCCGCGTGTTGATGAACCATCCTTGCGCGCCGGACGGCGTGTCGTCGGGCACGACCTCCATCTTGACGCGACCCTCCTTGACCGCGGGGAAGTCATAGCGGGTCGCCCAGATACGAGCGGTGAACTCTTCGCGGTAGAGATAGTTCTTGCCGGTGAAACCTTCAAAAGCGACATCGCGGTCGCGGTAGAATTCGTAGCGCACGACGTCGAAATTGTAGCTGCCACGACAGGGGGGCAGGTCGGCAGCCCACCAATCCTTGACGCGTTCGTATTCGATGTAGCGGTTGACCTCGAACTTGCCGACCTTGTACGGGCCCGAGCCCAACGGGATATCGAGCGATGTTTCGTCGAAAGCGCGAGAGGCATAATATGCTTTCGAGAAGATCGGCAGACTCGCCACATAGAGCGGCACGTCACGCGCGCGTCCCTTGGCAAAGGTGACGACCAGCGTCGCATCGTCAACGGCTTCCGCGCTGACCATGTCGCGCATCTGCACGATGATCAGCGGATGCCCCTTGGCCTTCAGCGACGTCAGCGAAAACGCCGCGTCGTGAGCGGTAAGCTTGGTGCCGTCATGGAATTTCGCCTCTGGCCGCATGGTGAAGCGATAGACCAGCCTGTCTGCCGATATATTTACAGACCTGGCGGCAAGCCCGTACATCCCGTCCGGTTCGTCATTGGCTCGCACCATCAGCGGCGCAAAAGTCATGTCCATGCCCTGCGCGCCATCGCCTTTGAGGATGAAGGCATTGAGCGAGTTGAAGGTCTGGTAGGACTGGTTGTACGCGCGCACCGACGGGATAAGCGAGAAGGTGCCGCCCTTCGGCGCGTCGACATTGACGTAGTCGAAGTGATGGAAGTCGGCGGGATATTTGAGGTCGCCGAAGGCCGACATGCCGTGGGCCTCTGCAGGCATCTCGGACGCTGTCGCGCCCCGGAGCCAGGCGGCGCTGAACGCGCCACCGGCACCCAAGGCCAGCACATGCCGGCGTGAAAGCTGCGCCATGCGAGAAATGCCCTTCACGACTTCTTTGCGATCCGCGCCGCCTTGTCCGCGTCGTACCACCAAATGAACGGGAAGCCGGACTGACCGTATTTGGGTAATTCCGCCGGCCGGCCGAACCGATCCCAGCGCGCGGTGCGCACCTTCGTATAAGTCCACTGCGGTACGACGTAGTGATTCCACAGCAGCACGCGGTCGAGTGCCTTGGTTGCCGCGACGAGATCGTCGCGACCCTTGGCGTAGATCACCCGCTCGATCAGCTTGTCGACCGCCGGATTCTTGATGCCGGTGATGTTGCGTGAACCGGCGATGTCAGCCGTCTTCGAGGACCAGAATTCGCGCTGCTCGTTACCCGGCGACTGCGACTCGCCCCAGGAGTTAGTGACGATGTCGAAATCCCACTCGCGCGTCCTGTTCTCGTACTGAGTGGGATCCACCGTCCGCACGCTGACAGCAATGCCGAGCCGTTCCAGCGACGGCTTGTAGAACAGCGTGATCCGCTCGAAGTTTGGATCCGAGTTCAGCAATTCAACGGAGAACTGGGCGCCGGTCTTGACGTCGATCAGCTTGCGCTCGCGCACCTCGTAGCCAGCTTCCTTGAACAGGCGCAGCGCCTCGCGCAGATTGTCGCGAACGGCTTCCGGACTGCCGCCGACCGGGTTCGTGTAGGCCGTGGTGAAGACTTCGGGCGGGACCTCGGCGCGGACTGTCTCGAGGATCTCGAGCTCCTTGCCCTGCGGCAACCCGGTCGCCATCAGCTCATCGATGCCGTCGAAATAACTGCTGATGCGCTTGTACTGGCCGTAGAAGATCTGCTTGTTCATCTCCTCAAAGTCGAACGCGTAATTGAGCGCGCGTCGCACGCGCGGATCCTTAAACTTGGCGCGGCGCAGGTTCGGCACGAAGGCCTGCATGACGCCCGAGCTGCGATTGGCGAACTCCTCGAGGATCACGCGTTTTTCGGTGACGGCCGGGAAATCGTAGGCTGTCGCCCAGTTCTTCGCGCTGTTCTCGGTGCGCCAATCGACCTGATCGGCCTTGAATGCCTCAATCGCCACGGTGGCGTCGCGGAAATACTCATAGCGCAGCTCGTCGAAATTATTGCGGCCCACATTGGCGGCGAGGTCGCGCCCCCAGTAATCCTTGACGCGCTCCAGCGCGATCGACCGCCCGGCAACGAATTCCTTGACCCGATAGGGGCCGGAACCTAGAGGCACTTCAAGCGTGGTGGCGGAGACATCGCGCTTGCGGCCCTGCGCATCCGTGCCCTCCCACCAATGCTTCGGCAGGACCGTGAGCTGCCCGACGATCTGCGGCAGTTCGCGGTTGCCCGGCGCGTCGAACACGAATTTTACCTCGCGCTCGCCGACCTTCTCGGCTTTCGTCACATGGCTGTAATAGGCCGAGTACTGCGGGTGGTGCTTCTTGAAGGAATCGAGCGAGAAGATCACGTCATCCGCGGTTACCGGCTTGCCGTCGTGCCATTTGGCTTGCGGCCGCAAGCGGTAAGTCACGAAGGAGAAATCATCCGGATGGCTGACGGCCTCGGCCAGCGCGCCGTACTCGGTCGAGACTTCGTCAAGCGAGGCCGTCGTGAGGGATTCGTAGATGAACGCCACGGCACCGGCGACTTGCCCCTTCACACCGGAGACGACGATGTTGAAATTGTCGAATGTGCCGACGGCGATCTGGCGCGCGACGCCGCCCTTGGGCGCTTCCGGATTGACGTAGTCGAAGCGCTTGAAATCCGCCGGGTATTTGATCTGTCCGAACAGCGACAGCGCGTGCCGCCAGGTGGGCTCGTTGGCGGATTGCGCGTGTGCCACGCCGACGCCGGAAAGGCCCCCTACGGAACCAAGGGCGGGGAGCGTTGCGGCAGCAGTGCCGGTGAGCAGGAGATCGCGTCGGGTAAGGGCCAAATCAACATTCCTGTCTTGAAGGAGGCTACTCCTTTAAGTTCCCAATATAGGCGAGGTTTCGACGGAATATGTTGCTTTTTCCTCATCTTGGAGGGCCAGCTGGCCGATCGCTGCGGCCAAACGCCCGATAACAACGCCGCGAGGCCCGGATAAGCAAACGGCCAGGCTTTTCAGCCTGGCCGCGTACTAAGATCGAAGTCGATAGGCCTTACTTCGCCGCGGTCGGCAGCGGCTTCGGGCTGTCGGAGAGACTGTTCAGGTAAGCGATCACGTCGGCACGCTCGCTATCCTTCGGGATGCCAGCAAAGCCCATCGCGGTGCCCGGGACAGCTGCCTTGGGATTCGCGATGAACTTGTTGAGCGCATCGAAGTCCCAGGTGCCGCCCTTGGCCTTCATCGCGGCCGAGAAGTTGAAGCCGCCGCGGCCCTCGCCAACATGGTCGCCGACGACGCCATAGAGGTTCGGACCGACACGGTTCGGGCCGCCCTTCTCGAAGGTGTGGCAAGCGCCGCACTTCTTGGCAGCGGCGGCGCCCTTCTCGACCGAGGCGGTCTGGAGCAGCTTTTCGATCGGCTCGGCAGCCGCGGCGGCAGCGCCGCCTTCCTTGCCGTGGCCGGCGTCTTCCTTCACGGCGATCTCGAAGCCCGGCTTCTCCGGCATCTTGGGCGAGAACAGCGCACTGGCGGTGAAGCTCGTCACCAGCAGAAGGAGACAGGTGCCGAGCACGGCACCGAGAATCTTGTTCAGTTCGAAAGAGTCCATTTCCGGCCAGGCCCCACACCGCAAGAAGGATCGAGCGGCCCAGTGCGGCCGCCAGGACGAGCCTCGGAGAATCAACGTTCCTTACTGTTTCCCCGAGTTTTGCCATTGAGATATCGGTTTGCCCGGGGTCTGGCAACCCGTATAAGCGAGCGGGCTTCACCCCCGTCCCCACCCCATTTCCCGGCGCGGAAAACGCCCCGTTTCCAGGCCCTTGAACCGATGATCGATCCCCGCATCCTGGTGCTGATTCCGGCCCGCATGGCCGCCACCCGCCTGCCCGGCAAGCCGCTAGCCGATATCGCGGGGCAGCCGATGATCGTGCACGTGATGCGCCGTGCCGAAGCGGCCGGGATAGGCCGGGTCGCGGTCGCAACCGACACCGCGGAGATCGCATCCGTCGTGACCGCCCATGGTGGCGAGGCCGTGATGACCCGCCCGGAGCATCCGTCCGGCTCCGACCGCATCCACGAGGCCATGCAGAAGCTCGATCCGGACGGCAAAGCCGAGATCGTGGTCAATCTGCAGGGCGATTTCCCGACCATCACGATCGACAACATCCGCGAGGTGTTGCCGCCGCTGCAAGACCCCGCCGTGGATATCGCAACGCTGGCGTCGCAGATCCACACCGAGGAGGAGGACCTCGCGCCGAGCGTCGTGAAGGCGATCGGAACCTCGCTCGGCGGCAGACGCATGCGCGCACTTTATTTCACCCGCGCAACCGCGCCGACCGGCGACGGACCGCGCTACCACCATATCGGTCTCTATGCCTATCGCCGTGCCGCGCTGGAGCGCTACGTCCGGCTTCCGCCGTCGCCGCTGGAATTGCAGGAGAAGCTCGAGCAGCTCCGGGCGCTCGAGGCCGGAATGCGCATCGACTTCACCATTGTCGATACCGTGCCCCGCGGGGTCGACACGCCGGCGGACCTGGAAACCGCCCGCAGCATCCTTTCCAAATCCTGAGCCGCTGTTACAAGGCCGAGCATGAGCAAGCTGAAAATCGCATTCCAGGGCGAGCCTGGGGCCAATTCGCACATCGCCATCGTCGAGGCCTATCCCGACGCCGAGCCGATGCCCTGCGCCACCTTCGAGGACGCCTTGTCGGCGATCTCGTCGGGCGAAGCCGATCTCGGCATGATTCCGATCGAGAATTCGGTCGCAGGCCGCGTCGCCGACATCCATCATTTGCTGCCGGCCTCCGGCCTCTTCATCATCGGCGAATGGTTTCTGCCGGTCCGGCATCAGCTGATGGCGGTGAAGGGGACCAGGCTCGAGGACATCAAGAGCGTCGAGAGCCACGTGCACGCGCTCGGCCAATGCCGGCGCATCATTCGCAAGCTTGGCATCAAGCCAATCGTGCACGCCGACACCGCCGGCAGCGCCCGCGACATTTCCGAGCGTAACGACAAGTCCGTCGCCGCGATCGCCTCGCGCCTCGCCGCGCAGATCTACGGCCTCGACATCCTCGCGGAGGACATCGAGGACGAGGCCCACAACACCACGCGCTTCGTGGTGCTCGCGCGCGAACCGAAATGGGCCGCACAGGGCTCCGGTCCGTTGGTCACGACTTTTGTGTTCCGGGTGCGCAATTTGCCCGCCGCGCTCTACAAGGCGCTCGGTGGCTTTGCCACCAACGGCGTCAACATGACCAAGCTCGAGAGCTATATGGTCGACGGCAATTTCTTCGCCACGCAGTTTTATGCCGACGTCGACGGCCACCCCGAGGACAAGGGCCTCGCTTTCGCGATCGAGGAGCTGAAATTCTTCTCACGCGAATTCCGCATCGTTGGCGTGTATCCGGGGCACCCGTTCCGCGCGACGATGGAATAGATTCGTGTCCCGGACGCGCGAAGCGCGAGCCGGAGCACCAGAGCCTTATCCGACCGCCTTAAGCCCGAACGCCTCAGCCAGCAGCGAATATGATTTCTTTCGTGCCTCGTGATCGTACACGGCGGTAATCACCATCAACTCGTCCGGCTTGCTCGCATCGATCAACGGCTGCAGCGTCTTCTGCACGGTTGCCCGGCTGCCGACGAACAGACGGGAACGGTTGCGCCGCATCGAGGCGCGCTCCGAGTCGGTATAGGGATAGGCCAGCGCCTCTTCGACGCTCGGCAACGGAAGATACTGGCCGCGGTCCCGGCGCAGGCGGTTGAGGTCGAAAGACGCGGCGAGCTTTTCGGCTTCGTCATCCGTGTCGGCCGCAATGACGGCGACCGCGAGGATCGCGCGCGGGCTCGCACTCCAGGCCGAGGGCTGAAAACGATTGCGATAATGCACCATCGCATCGATCGCATCGTGGGACGCAAAATGATGGGCGAATGCGAACCCCATGCCGATTTGCGCGGCGAGCTCCGACGAATAATCGCTGGAGCCGAGCAGCCAGATCGGCGGCAACGGCGTATCGTCGGGCATCGCAACGACGTTGTGATAGGGATGGCCCGAGGGGAATTCCCGGGTCTGCCACAGGATCAATTCGTGCAGCCGCTCGAGGAAATCGTCGCCTTCGCGACGGCCGAGCCGGCTGCGCAGCGCATAGGCCGTGGCGCCGTCGGTGCCAGGGGCGCGGCCGAGGCCGAGATCGATGCGGCCCGGAAACAGCGCCTCCAGCATCTTGAAGCGCTCGGCCACGACCAGCGGCGCGTGATTGGGCAGCATCACGCCACCGGAGCCGACGCGGATGTGCTTGGTCACCGCCGCGATCTGCCCGATCATCACGTCGGGCGCCGGGCTCGCGACGGAGGCGAGGTTGTGATGCTCGGCGAGCCAATAGCGGACATAGCCGAGCCCATCGACATGGCGCGCCAGGTCGATGCTGTTGCGCAGCGCCGCGGCGGGCTTTGTGCCGGTGGTGACGACGGAGAGGTCGAGGACTGAGAGCGGGATCATGGCGCGCTAACGTAGTGGAGGGCAGCGCGGCGGCAATGGGAGGGCGCGCAGATCTGACGTGCAGGCCAGGGCCCGCGCGCTCCGGACCCGCGCCGCGGCGTTGGGACAATGATCAATCTGGCAACATGACTTTCATATTGCCCACTCAATATATTGCGCCAGTTAATCCGCAAGTTCTCCCTACATGGCTGGTATATTTATCTTTTTATACCAAACCGAGCTTCCCACTTCGATTCTAAATCACCGAATATTTTATGCCAACACCGCCAAAGTGGGCCACTTCCCATTACCGATGGGCTGTCGGATGCGGCCGCTTTGGCTTATCTTGGCCTTTCGCAATCTAGACCTGACCGCCGGCTGCCAACGACCCGGCGCGCCCTTGGAGAGTGAGTGGTGCCCATGACTGACGCGACAATGCCTGCCCACACCGGCGGGCAAGACGGGTACCTGAAGCGGCCTGCGATTTCCTTCGAGTTCTTTCCGCCCAAGACCGAAGATATGGAGCGCAATCTCTGGGACACCATCAACCGGCTGGCCCCGCTCGACCCGAAATTCGTCTCGGTGACCTATGGCGCCGGCGGCTCGACCCGTGAGCGGACCCACGCGACCATCTCGCGCATCCTGAAAGAAACCGCGCTGCTGCCGGCCGCGCATCTGACCTGCGTCGGCGCCTCCCGCGGGGAGATCGACGAGATCGTCGACCGCTATCACGAGGTCGGCGTCCGCCACATCGTCGGCCTGCGCGGCGATCCCCCGGGCGGCATTGGCACGGCCTATTCCAGCCATCCCGATGGCTACCAGAGCTCCGCCGACCTCGTCGCCGGCATCAAGAAGCGGCACGGCGATATCGAGGTGTCGGTCTCGGCGTACCCTGAGAAGCATCCCGAGGCGCGCGACTTCGACGATGACATCGACACGCTGCAGGCCAAGGTCGATGCAGGTGCGACCCGCGCGATCACGCAGGTGTTCTTCGATAACGACCTCTATTTCCGCTATCTCGACCGCGTGCGCGCGCGCGGGATCAACATCCCGATCGTGCCGGGCATCATGCCCATGCATAATTTCAAGCAGGCTCGCAATTTCGTCACCCGCGCCGGCACCTCCGTGCCGGACTGGTTCGCCGCGAAATTCGAGGGGCTCGACGAAGACGCCGAGACCCGCAAGCTGGTGGCGGCGACCGTCGCGGCCGGCCAGGTGCAGAAGCTGGCGAAGCACGGCGTCGACACCTTCCATTTCTACACCATGAACCGCGCCGATCTCGTGTTCGCGATCAGCCATTTGCTCGGCATCCGCGCCAAGAGCGCGCAGAAGGCGGCTTAAGACAGCATGACCGTATCCACCTCTCCCAAGCGAACCACCCTGCTCAACGCCGCGCGCGAGCGCATTCTCGTGCTCGACGGCGCCATGGGCACGATGATCCAGAATCTCCAGTTCGACGAGGCCGCCTTCCGCGGCGAGCGATTCAAGAACTTCCATCGCGATTTGCGCGGCAACAACGACCTCTTGATCCTGACCCAACCGCAGGCGATCGAGGACATCCACGCCGCTTACTTGCGCGCCGGCGCCGACATCGTCGCCACCAACACCTTCTCCACGACCTCGATCGCCCAGGCCGATTACGATCTCGCCGACATCGTCTACGAGATGGCGCGCGCAGGCGCCCGCCTCGCCGGCAACGCCGCACGCCGCGTCGAGGCCGAGGACGGCAAGCCGCGCTTCGTCGCCGGCGCCATCGGACCGACCAACCGCACCGCCTCGATCTCGCCTGACGTGTCCAATCCCGGCTACCGCGCCGTCACGTTCGACGACCTGCGCAAATCCTATGGCGAGCAGATCAACGGCATGCTCGATGGCGGCGTCGATCTGCTGCTGGTCGAGACCATCTTCGACACGCTGAACGCCAAGGCGGCGCTGTACGCGATCGCCGAGATCACGGAAGAACGTGGCATCGACATGCCCGTGATGGTGTCGGGCACCATCACCGACAAGTCCGGCCGCCTGCTGTCCGGCCAGTTGCCAGAAGCGTTCTGGCATTCGGTGCAGCACGCCAAGCCTGTGACCATCGGCTTCAACTGCGCGCTCGGCGCGGAAGATCTGCGCGCGCATATCGCCGATATCGGCCGCGTCGCCGACACGCTTGTTTGCGCCTATCCCAATGCCGGCCTGCCCAACGAGTTCGGCCAGTATGACGAAACGCCGGAATACATGGCCCGCCTGGTCGGCGAGTTCGCGCGCGATGGCCTCGTCAACATCGTCGGCGGTTGCTGCGGCACCACGCCGGACCATATCGCGGCGATTGCGGCTGCGGTCGCGCCACACAAGCCGCGCATCGTGCCGGAGATCGAACCTCGCTTGCGGCTCTCCGGCCTCGAGCCGTTCATCCTGACCGACGCTATTCCCTTCGTGAACGTCGGCGAGCGCACCAACGTCACCGGCTCCGCCCGCTTCCGCAAGCTGGTCACCGCCGGCGACTACACCGCCGCGCTGCAGGTCGCGCGCGACCAGGTCGAGAACGGCGCGCAGATCATCGACGTCAACATGGACGAGGGTCTTCTGGACTCGGAAGCCGCGATGGTGACCTTCCTCAACCTTGTCGCCGCCGAGCCCGACATTGCCCGCGTCCCCATAATGGTCGACAGCTCGAAATTCTCCGTGATCGAGGCCGGCCTGAAATGCGTGCAGGGCAAGCCGGTCGTCAACTCGATCTCGATGAAGGAAGGCGAGGACAAATTCATTCACGAGGCCAAGATCGCCCGCCGTCACGGCGCGGCCGTCGTGGTGATGGCGTTCGACGAGGTCGGCCAGGCCGACACGTTCGCCCGCAAGACCGAGATCTGCAAGCGCGCCTACGACATCCTGGTGAACCGCGTCGGCTTCCCGCCGGAAGACATCATCTTCGATCCCAATATTTTCGCGATCGCAACCGGCATCGAGGAGCACAACAATTACGGCGTCGACTTCATCGAGGCGACGCGCTGGATCCGCAAGAATCTGCCGGGCGCGCACATTTCTGGTGGTGTGTCCAATTTGTCGTTCTCGTTCCGCGGCAACGAGCCCGTGCGCGAGGCCATGCACTCGGTGTTCCTGTATCACGCCATCAAGGCCGGCATGGACATGGGCATCGTCAATGCCGGGCAGATGATCGTCTATGACGATATCGATCCCGAATTGCGCCAGGTGTGCGAGGACGTCATCCTCAACCGTGACCCCGGTGCGTCCGAGCGTCTGCTGGCGCTTGCGGAAAGATTCCGCGGCAACAAGACTCAGACCAAGGAAGCCGATCTCGCCTGGCGCGAATGGCCGGTGGCGAAGCGGCTGTCACATTCGCTGGTGCACGGCATCACCGAATTCATCGAGCAGGATACCGAAGAGGCCCGCAAGGCCTCGACGCGGCCACTCGACGTGATCGAGGGACCGCTGATGGCCGGCATGAACGTGGTCGGCGATCTCTTCGGCGACGGCAAGATGTTCCTGCCGCAGGTGGTGAAGTCGGCCCGCGTGATGAAGCAGGCTGTCGCCTGGCTGATGCCGTTCATGGAGGAGGAGAAGGCGCGCAATCTCGCCAACGGCATCGGCACGGAAGGCTCCTCGTCCGCCGGCAAGATCGTGCTCGCGACCGTCAAGGGCGACGTCCACGACATCGGCAAGAACATCGTCGGCATCGTGCTCCAGTGCAACAATTACGAGGTCATCGACCTCGGCGTGATGGTGCCCGCGGCCAAGATCGTCGAGACGGTGAAGGCGGAGAAGGCCGACATCGTCGGGCTGTCCGGCCTGATCACACCCTCGCTCGACGAGATGGCGTTCTTCGCCGCAGAATTGCAGCGCGAAGGCCTCAAGCTGCCGCTCTTGATCGGCGGCGCCACCACGAGCCGCGTGCATACCGCGGTCAAGATCGACCCGAGCTATCGCGCAGGCCCCGTGGTGCATGTCAACGACGCCAGCCGCGCCGTCGGTGTTGCGTCGGCGCTGCTGTCGCCCGAGAGGCGCGAGGCCTATGCCGCCGAAGTCCGCGCCGAATACGCAAAGATCTCGGACGCCCATATGCGCGCCCAGGCCGACAAGAAGCGGCTGAAGCTGGCGACCGCCCGCGCCAACCGCGTGCCGGTCGACTTCACCGCGAACAAGCCGGTGAAGCCGACCTTCCTCGGCACCCGAAGCTTTGACGACTACGATCTCGCCGAGCTGGTGCCCTATATCGACTGGACGCCGTTCTTCCAGACCTGGGAGCTCGCCGGGCGCTTCCCTGCCATCCTCGACGACGCCAAGGTCGGCGAAGTTGCGCGCTCGCTCTACGACGACGCGCGCAAGATGCTCGACCTGATCGTCAAGGAGAAATGGTTCCGCGCGCGCGCCACCGTCGGCTTCTGGCCGGCCAATGCGCAGGGCGACGACATCGTGCTCTATGCCGACGAGAGCCGGACCAGGACGATCGCGACGCTGCACACGCTGCGCCAGCAGCTCGAGAAGCGCGAGGGCCGTTTCAACGCGGCGCTGTCCGACTTCGTCGCGCCCGCCAACACCGGCGTGCCCGATTATGTCGGCGGCTTCGTCGTCACCGCCGGCATCGGCGAGGATGTGGTCGCCGACCGGTTTAAGATGGCCAATGACGACTACTCGTCGATCCTGTGCAAGGCGCTGGCCGACCGCCTGGCCGAAGCCTTCGCCGAGCGCATGCATGCCCGCGTCCGCCGCGAGTTCTGGGCCTATGCGCCGGACGAGGCGCTCTCGACCGACGAGTTGATCCTCGAAAAGTATCAGGGCATCCGTCCCGCCCCCGGCTATCCCGCGCAACCCGATCACACCGAGAAGGCCACGCTGTTCGAGCTGCTCGATGCCGAGAACACCGCCGGCGTGAAGCTGACCGAGAGCTATGCGATGTGGCCGGGCTCCTCCGTGTCGGGGCTCTATCTCGCCAATCCAGAGAGCTATTATTTCGGAGTCGGCAAGATCGAGCGCGATCAGGTCGAGGATTATGCTGCGCGCAAGGGCATGAGCGTCGCCGAGACCGAGCGCTGGCTCGCGCCGATTCTGAACTACATCCCGACGCGAGAGGGTGCGAGCGACAAGGCGGCGTTCACGGCAACGCCGGCGAACGACGAGACGTCGAAGGAGCTTGCGTCGCATCCGCCGGGCTGCACCTGCGCGGTGCACCTGGTCTGGCAGAAGAAGCGCGCGGGCGCGGGTTAGGCGCCCTCCAAACAGAAAACGAGAAATCAACCCCATGCACAGTAGGCATGGGGTTGAAAAAGCTCGATAATTTTTGCGGTGTCACCGAATAATTTTTCGATATTACCGAAATTGCTTGCGGCGTCGGGCAAAACACCTGTAACATTCCATCATCGCCGACCGTGCCCGTTTGATACTCCCTCGCCAGTCGCCATCACGGCGCGTGCCACACGTTCGCTGTCGTCCTGGCGAAAGCCATCCATACCGGGTGATCCATTGGTGGCCATCGCAGGCAATACCGAACGACCAATCTTCGCCAAATGACCCGCTGGGGCAATGGGTCCTGGCTTTCGCCAGGACGACATTGGTGAAGCTATGCCTGGCATGTGCTGGGGCAACGCACAGCATCGAACGCAAAGCGCGTTCGCCGCGACCAATGGCGGTCGCCGCCGAAGCGCAGGGGAATCGGATGCTGAACGCCCAACAATTGATGTGGACACAGATTGCCGCCGGCATCGCCGTGCTGCTGTTTGGATTGACGCTGTTCAACCTGGTCCGCATGCGGGGCCGGATGGTGGCGGCGCGGAGCTGGGACAAGGTTGAGGGCATCATCACGGTCTCCCAAGTCGACCAGCCGACGGCGCATTCCTCGGACGATCGGAACGACGCCAAGCCCATCATCCGCTATCGCTATCAGGCCGGCGGCCAGGAGCTGGAAGGCGACAAGATCTTTGTCGGCGGCACCGTCATCACGACGAGGGTCCTGGCCGCAAAACTGACCGGACGCTATCCGGTCGGCGCCCATGTCGAGGTCCATGTCGATCCGAAGCAACCGACAGAGGCGCTGCTGGAGCCTGCCGCCGCGCAGAACGTCGCGGCCCTGGTGGCGTTCACAATGGTGTTCGGCGTCATCGCCGCCACCCTGACCGCGCATTCGTTCGCGGGCCACGTGCTCTACGCCGACAAGGGCGTCCCGCTGTTCGCGTTCGCGGTGCCGATCATCGTGCTCGTGGGCGGGGTGTTCCTCGCCGCCGATTATGTCCGGACGCGCCGGCGGGCGAGCGCCAGCCTGCGCTGGCCGACCGCGTCGGGCAGGGTCACCCATTGCGACGTGATCGAGGAAATCATCGAAGAGAAGACCGAGCACGACAATCGACCGACGACTTCAAAGCTCGTCCACCGCTATCAGGTCGACCTGCGCTACGCCTACAGAGTCGGCAAGCGCGACTTCATCGGCACCGAAGTCGATTGGAACGGCACCATGATCTCCGGCCTGCGCGAGGTCGCCGAAGAGGCCGCGGCGAAATATCGGCCTGGGAAGAGCGTCCAAGTCTATTACGATCCGGACCAGCCCGGACAAGCCGTGCTGGAGGCTGCAAGCCGGGGAGGCGCGCTGGGGCCGCTGATCGGTGCCGCGGTCTGCGCGGTCGTCGGCGGCCTGTTCCTGACGATCCTGATCAAGGTCGGGTTCGCGTAGCGGCGATCACCCCTTCGGCGGTGACAGTGGCTGCACGATCTCCTTGAACGGCGCCAGCGCCTCGCACGCGTCGGCATGCGCCGACAGCGCCGGATAGCGCGATGGCTCGAACAACTGCGGATGGGCCTCGCGGGTGAAGCGGACGACGCAGGCGACCACAATATCGGCGTGGCCGATGCGGTCACCCAGCCAGTACGGCGTGGTCACCTTGGCGCGCTCGGCCTCCAGCGCTTTCAGCACGTCCGCGATCTGCGCCTGGCAGCGCTCGACCCATAGCGTAAGCTGCTCCTTCCGCAGCACGCGTTCGTAGAGCAGGCTCACGGCCTTGTCGCCGAGGCCGGACGCGAGCGCGCAGATGCGCAAGTGATGCCGGCGCTCGGCGCCGGAGCGCGGCAGCATCGCCTTCTCCGGCCCGGCGAGCTCGTCGAGATAATCGAGGATGAACGTGCTCTCGATCAGCGCCTCGCCGTCGTCGAGCACCAGCGTCGGCACGCGGCGCAGCGGATTATAGGGCGCGATCTTGTCGGCGTCGCCGAAGGTCGACCACGGCCTGTGCTCGAAGGCGAGGCCGTAAAGCCGCAGCGCAATCGCGACGCGGCGGACGAAGGGGGAATCATATTGGCCGATCAGGAACATGGTTTTGCGCTCTTCTCTGGCTTTTGGACGAGGCAGGGCCGATCAGTTTCCACGGCAAGGCCGCAGTGGCGCAAGCAAAATCATGGAAGTGGAGCATTGCGCTGCATGCAACGGCGCCGCGACAGCGGCTGCCGGATGCGTTATCAAGGACGGCATCATGACAGCAACAATGGACATCAATCGGGAGCGGATCGCGGCGACCGAGGCCGTCATCCGTCCGCACATACGGCGCACGCCGCTCGTTGAGGCCGATCTCGCCGATTTTGGCCTGCCGGCTTCTCCCGTCACGTTCAAGCTCGAGATGCTGCAGCATTCCGGATCGTTCAAGGCGCGGGGTGCCTTCGCCAACCTGCTGTTGCGCCGGCTGCCGGAAGCCGGTGTCGTCGCCGCATCGGGCGGCAATCACGGCGCGGCGGTGGCGTATGCGGCGCAGCGGCTCGGCATCCCGGCCACGATTTTCGTGCCCGAGATCACCTCGCCGGCCAAAGCCGAGCGTATCAGAGGCTATGGCGCGAAACTCGTGATTGCGGGCAGCCGCTATGCCGACGCGCTCGCCGCAAGCGAAACCCATGTCGCGCAGACCGGCGCCATGGCGGTGCATGCCTACGACCAGGTCGAGACCTTGCTCGGTCAGGGCAGTGTCGGAATGGAGCTGGAGCAGGATGCACCGGGCATTGACACGGTGCTGGTTGCAGTCGGCGGCGGCGGCCTGATCGGTGGCATGGCGGCCTGGAGTGCCGGCAGGACGCGCATCGTCGCGGTCGAGCCGGAGCAGTCGCCAACGCTTCACGCCGCCTTCGCGGCAGGCGCGCCGATCGATGCGCCGGCGGGCGGCATCGCCGCCGATAGTCTCGCCCCGCGACGTGTCGGACAATTGATGTTTCCGATTGCGCGGGCCCATGTCGAGCGGGTCGTCCTGGTCGCCGACGACGCGATCAAGCAGGCGCAGTCGGCCTTGTGGTCGAGCCTGCGCCTGGTGGCCGAGCCCGGCGGCGCCGCCGCATTTGCCGCCTTGCTCTCCGGTCGCTATCGCCCCTCACCCGGCGAGCGGGTCGCGGTACTGGTTTGTGGCGCCAACACCAATGCGGTGAATTTCAACAGCTAGCGAGCTTCGCATGATCTGGAGCGCGTAGCCCGAATGAAAAGGGACGACGGTGCCACGCTCCGTCATTGCGAGCGCAGAGAAGCAATCCGGTATCTCTCGGCGGAAACAGACTGGATTGCTTCGTCGCAAGGGCTCCTTGCAATGACGGGTAGGAGGCAGCTCTGCACTATCCGATGATCGGCATATGCCTCGCCGCCGTCCGCGGCACCGTGCCATCGAGCCGCGGATCGTCGGCGATCTCGATCTGGCGGCGGAACGGGCGGAAGCCGAAGCGCTGATAGAACGCAACGGCCGACGGATGATCGAAGGTGCAGGTGTGCACCCAGACGCGGGACAAATCGCGTGACCATGCGATTTCAAGTGCATGGTTCATCATGAAGCGGGCGGCACCACTGCCGATCAGTTTTGCGGTGACGCCGAAATACACCAGCTCGCACTGGCCGGCCTCGCGAAAGTCCAGCTCCAGCAGGCCTTCATCGCGGCCGTCCACGACAAGCGTATAGACCTCGACGCCCGGCGCATGGATGACGGCAGCGAGCTCGGCATCGTTCATGCGCGCCCGCGAAAACCACAACCACTCCTCGCCGACGCGGCGATGGAGGTCGCGATACCAATGAAGCGCGGGGGTATCGACCTTGCGCAGGGTCCAAAGACCTGATGGAGCGCCGGGCGGATCGGCGCGGCGCGCGGGGCGCGCGGTCATCTCGAGATGGGTAACGACGGCGGCGATCTTGCCGGCGGGGATGTCGGAATAGCCGTCGGGGAGGATCATGGGATGCATCCCTTTGAAGCTGAGCGCCGGCCACACATTCCGGGTCGTCCTGGCTTTCGCCAGGACGACGGCGGAGTTTGTGGATACGCCTCATTCACCGCGGCGTCAGCGTGATCGCCTCCGCCGCCGCCGCTTCGACCGCAGCGCGGCTGTAGAGCAGCGGCACATACTGGCCGGTCGCCCACAGCGGCGCGAGGTCGCGATAGTGGCCGCTGAAGGGATCGCCCGACTGGCCCGGCGTGTTGATGGTGCGGCTCGCATCCCAATTGCCGACGTCGAGCACCATGCGGAACGAGGCGCCGGCGAACAGCTGATAATCGGTGCGGCGGTAGGTCGCCGCGCGCGGCACATTGGCCGCGCCGCCGTAGGCCAGCGGACCGACCGAGAGCTGAGCGGCCGTCGCCTTGTCGGCAAGCGGCATCAGAGCATGGTCGAATTTTGCGACGTGCAGGCGGCCCCAGCGCCAGGTTGAGGAATCGGCCCCGAGCTTGGCCGTCACATCGGCCACCGCGGCGCCGAGGCTGTCGCGCAGGATCTGGTCGCGCGCGGCGGCGGGATCGGAGCCAAACGACGCGTCTGGAGATTCCAAGAAGGCAACAAGCGCCGAAATGCTCGACGCCTCGGGCGCGATCAGGTCGGCGGCCTTGGGCGCCGTGGTCTTCAACAGTACCGGTCCAAGATGATTGGCGATCCAGACCTCGAACACCGCAGCAGCGGCACTGTCGGCGGCATCACGGGCATTCCACGGCTTGAGCAGTTCGAGGCCCTTCTTCACGTTGGCATCGTCCGAAGTGAGCGGCTGCAACAGCTTGACCAGCCGCCGGCCCAGCATCGTGGTGTCGTCGTTCTGCAGATCCATGGCATCGGCCAGCGTCACCTTGCTGTTGGCCTTCAGGACCTCGGTGATACGCTGCCAGCGCGCACTGTCCGCCCATTCGAAGCCGACCTTGCGCTCGCTGACGGGATAATCCGCCGGCAGGTTCATCTGGTTGGCGGTGGCGAGAAAGCCCTGCTTGGGCTGATAGGCCTTGGGCAGTTCGTCGAGCGAGAGAAAACCCTGCCATTCGTAGCGGCCGTCGCCGGGCACCGGCATCAGGCCATCATAGTTGGCGCGCCGCGGCGTCTTGCCGGCGGCGACCCAGCCGATATTGCCCTTGGTGTCCGCATAGACCTGATTCTCCGACGGCGCGCCCCAGC
The DNA here is from genome assembly GCF_052871955.1 of Bradyrhizobium sp. CAR08. Taxonomy (NCBI): domain Bacteria; kingdom Pseudomonadati; phylum Pseudomonadota; class Alphaproteobacteria; order Hyphomicrobiales; family Nitrobacteraceae; genus Bradyrhizobium; species Bradyrhizobium sp. CAR08. The sequence goes on along the minus strand of NZ_JBIXJX010000011.1, from coordinate 93,872 downwards.
GCCGCATTGCGCCGAGGAATCCGTTCCAGTCCTTCGCGGTCATGTAGTCGGAGGAGCCGAAATAGGCCGAGGTGCCGGGCTCGAACCAGATCGAGCGCACGGCGAAGGCGCGCTTGTTGGCGTCATCGACATAGATCACCGGACCATGCCGGGTGAATTTCAGCTCGAGATCGCGATCGCTCTCGCCTTTCACCTGCTCTTTCTCGTGGACGATGCGCATGTCCTCCCAGCCAGTGCCATAGCGGTACTGGTTGGGATTCTCCGGATTGAGCTCGTAGACGTAGAGGTCTTCCTGGTCGACGTTGAAGATGGTGAGACCGAAGGCGATGGTGGCGTTGTGGCCGATTGAGATGCCGGGCAGCGCCGGCTCGCCCGCACCGATCACGGAGAGGCCGGGCGCATTGAGGCCGACGATGTAGCGCAGCGACGGCACGCTGTGCTCGCGATGCGGATCGTTGGCGAGGATCGGCCGTCCCGTCGCGGTCCGCGACGCCGCGATCACCCAATTGTTGGAGCCGATGGTGTCGCGTTGCTGGTCGGCCTCGGTGAGGTACTTGTCGGGATCGTGCGCGAGTGCGGCCTGGCGATCTTTCGGCGCGGCAAAGGCGACCGGACGCGTTGCCAGATCGTAAGGCGCCAGCACCGCCTTCGGCACGCTGCAGGGATCGAGACCATCGGGAATCTTCGTCGTCCAGGCCGGCTCGAGCTTGACGCGAAACCGATCGGCATCGAGGCCGGCCGCACAGGCGACCAACGAGCGCTTGACCTCGGAGGCGACATTGCGCGTCAGGCCGTGGCTGCGGATGCGGACGATGTCGTCCGCCGTCCACGGATCCGGCCTGGTACCGGCGATCCTGAATTCGATCGGCAGCGGGCGCTTGCCCGCGCGCACATCGGCGACATAGGCGTTGACCCCGGCGACGAATGCCTCCGCATAGGTCCTCCCCTTGGGGCCGTAAGCCGCCCATTCCGCATTCATATCGCCGCGATAGAGAAAGAGCCGCAGCGCCTTGTCCTGTTCGGCATAGGCCGGGCCGAAATCCTTAGCCAGCAGACCAAGTCCGCGCTTGCGCCAGAGATCGATCTGCCAGAGCCGGTCGCGCGCGGCGTTGAAGCCCTGCAGGAAAAACAGGTCGTGCTCATTGTCTGCATAGATGTGGGGGATGCCCCAGACATCGACCAGAATCTGCGCGGGAGCATTGAGACCGGCGACGTCGGTCTTGACCTGACGCGCGCTTCCGAGCGGGTCCGGCTTCTCACGCGCAATGGCGGTCGAGGTGAGCAGCGCGGCGCAGATCGCGGCACCGCAGAGCTTTTGGACGACCCGGTTGAGATCCGTGTTCATTGTCGTTTCTCCCGTTTGTTGTTGTTTGGCGCGTCGTGCGCGCCCGTTATTCGCCCTCGTCGCTCGCGAGCACGCCCTTCACCGCCCTCGTCCATCCCACAAGCTTCCGCTCGCGCGTCGCCTGGCTCATGTTGGGCTTGAAGCGGTGCTCCAGCCGCCAGTTATCGGCGAATTTGGTCGGCTCGGGATAGACGCCGGCCTCGAGGCCGGCAAGATAGGCGGCGCCAAGTGCCGTCGTCTCCTGGATCACGGGGCGATCGACCGGCGCATCGAGCAGGTCGGCGAGGCGCTGCATGGTCCAGTCGGATGCGGTCATGCCGCCATCGACGCGGAGCACGACGCTTGCCACCTCCGAGCTCGGCCAGTCGGCGCGCATTGCGGCCCAGAGATCAAAAGTCTGGTAGCAGACGCTTTCCAGGGCGGCGTGGGCAAGCTCGGCCGGGCCGGTGTTGCGGGTGAGGCCGAACAGGGCGCCGCGCACGCGCGGATTCCAGTACGGCGCGCCCATGCCGACGAAGGCCGGGACGAGATAGACGCTCTGCATGGAGTCCGACTGATCGGCGAGAGGTCCGGTCTCGGCGGCATGCTTGATGATGCCGAGGCCGTCGCGCAGCCACTGCACTGCCGAACCTGCGACGAAGATCGAGCCTTCGAGCGCATAGGTGCGCTTGCCCCCGAGCTGGTAGGCGATGGTGGTGAGCAGCTTGTTCTTCGAGGCCACGGGCGTGGTGCCGGTGTTGAGCAGGGCGAAGCAGCCGGTGCCGTAAGTCGATTTCATCATCCCCGGACGGAAGCAGGCCTGGCCGATGGTCGCGGCCTGCTGGTCGCCGGCGATGCCGCAGATCGCAATGGCGCCGCCGAACAAATCCGGCGTGCTCTCGCCGAAACGGGCGGAGGAATCCTTCACCTCGGGCAGCATCGAGCGCGGCACGCCGATGATCTCGAGCAGTTCGTCGTCCCACTGGCCGGTGTGGATGTTGAACAGCAGCGTGCGCGAGGCGTTGGTGGCGTCGGTGGCGTGGACCTTGCCGCCGGTGAGACGCCAAAGCAGATAGCAATCGACGGTGCCGAACATCAATTCGCCGCGCGCGGCGCGCGCCCGTGCGCCGGGGACGTGGTCGAGAATCCAGGCGACCTTGGTGCCGGAGAAATAGGGGTCGATGATCAGGCCGGTCTTCTGCGAGATCACGGGCTCGCGGCCGTCGGCTTTCAGCTTGGCGCAGATGTCGGCGGTGCGGCGGTCCTGCCAGACGATGGCGCGGTGCACGGCCTGCCCGGTGGCGCGGTCCCACACCACGGTGGTCTCGCGCTGGTTGGTGATGCCGATCGCGGCGATGTCCTTTGCGCCGATGCCGGCCTGCGCGATCGCGTCGCGGCAGACCGTCACGGTCGAGGTCCAGATGTCCTCGGGCTCGTGCTCGACCCAACCCGAGGCAGGGAAATGCTGCGGAAACTCGGCCTGCGCCTTCGCCGCAATGGAAATGTCGCCGCGAAACACGATCGCGCGCGAGGAGGTGGTGCCCTGGTCGATGGCGAGGACGAAAGACATGGAAGCAAACCTTGGGGTTTCTTTGGCGTTTTCCCGGCGTTGTCCGGTGAGGGGCTATTGTGTTTCGCCAAAGGGAGCGGATTAGGGCGGGAAGGTCAAGACGGCTGTCCTCCCACCCTCCCCTGGAGGGCAGGGTGGGCTCGCATGCAGCGAAGCGGAACGCGAACCGGGGCGGGGTGACAGACTATCCGCGAACTTGATGAGCAGCAGCCGTCTCGTCGACGCAAGCGATACCGCCTTTGCGGCTTCACCCCACCCCGCCTCGCGTTGCGCTCTGGGCAACACGAAGCGACCCTCCCCCTCTAGCGGAGGAAAAGTGAAGCGCGCCCGGCGTACAATTGCAAGTAGAACAGAAGTTACGGCGCCGCCGTGGTCACGCCGCCGTCGATGACGATCGTTTGTCCCGTCATGAAGCTCGACGCGTCGGAGGCGAGGTAGGCCACTGCGCCTGCGATTTCGTCGGGTTCGCCGATACGGCGGAGCGGCGTGGTGGCGGTGCGGCGTTTCAGATTCGCTTCGTCTTCCCACAGCGCGCGGGCGAAGTCGGTCTTGACGAGGCCGGGCGCGATGCAGTTGACGCGGACGCCTTTCGGGCCCCATTCGCCGGCGAGCGAACGACACAGCGCGAAGTCGGCGGCTTTCGAGATGCCGTAGGCGCCGATCACGGTCGAACCGCGCAAGCCCCCGATCGAGGAGATGATGACGACTGAGCCGTTGCCGCGGTCGGCCATCTGCGGGATCGCAAGCGCGGAGAGCCAGATGTTGCTCTTTACGTTGCTGCCCATGATCTTGTCGAAGGCCTCGTCGGTGATGTCGAGCAGCGGGCCGTAATACGGGTTGACCGCGGCGTTGCAGACGAGGATGTCGATCTTGCCGTAATGCTTGATCGTGCCGGCGATCAGCGCCTCGACCTCCTGCTTGCGCGCGATGTTGCAGGGGATGACGGTGGCCTCGCCGCCGGCCGCCTTGATGCCGTCGGCGACTGCCTTGCAGGCATCGGCCTTGCGCGAGGAGACCACGACTTTGGCGCCGAGCTTTGCGAGCAGCTCGGCGGAGGAGCGGCCGATGCCGCGGCTGGAGCCGGTGACCACGGCGACCTTGCCGGTGAGATCGAACGGGGTGTTCTTCATTGTTGTTGCTCCGTTGAGCCCGCTTATTCAGACGTCATCGCCTGGCCTGCCCGGGCGATCCAGTATTGCAGAGACGGCGCGGCTAGAAACGAGAAGCCGCAACGTACTGGATCCCCCGCCTGCGCGGGGGATGACAGCGATCTTGTGGCTAGATCAACCCGCCACCGTCCGCCACGCGGCGCTGGTGGTAGTCGGTGTCGCCGAACGAGTTCTCGATCATGGTCAGGCGCTTGAAGTAATGGCCGATCTTCGCCTCCATGGTCATGCCGATGCCGCCGTGGAGCTGGATCGCCTGCTGTCCCACGAACTTCAGCGACTTGCCGATCTGCACCTTGGCCGCGGCAACGGCATTGCTGCGCTCCTTGGCGTCCTCGAAATCAGCAGCCATGGTCGCGAACATCGACATCGATCGCGCCTGCTCGGTGGCGACGAACATGTCGGAGGCGCGGTGCTGCAGCGACTGGAACGAGCCGATCGGCACCCCGAACTGCTTGCGCGTCTTGATGTACTCGACCGTGGTCTTGAGCGATTCGTCCATCAGGCCGACCGCTTCGGCGCAGAGCGCGATGCGGGCTTCGTCGACCACACGCTCGATCAGCGCGAGCGAGTGGTCGGGATTGCCGAGCGCCGCATCGGCACCGATTTCGACGCCGGTGAAGGTGATGTCGGCGGCATGCAGGCCGTCCTGGGTCGGGTACGACTTCTTGGCGACGCCCTTGGCGTCGGCGGGCACCAGGAACACGCCGATGCCGCTCTTGTCGCGGCGCTCGCCCCTGGTGCGCGCGGTGACGATGAGGGTATCTGCGTTCTCGCCGTTGAGCACGACGAACTTCTCGCCGTCGATGACCCAACCGTCGCCCTTCTTCTTCGCCGTCGTGGTGACGTCGAAGAGATCGTAGCGCGAGTTCTTCTCGAGCTGGGCAAAGGCGAGCGTCTTGCTGCCGTCTACGATACCGGGCACATGCGCGGCCTTCTGCGCATCGCTGCCCGCATGGCGCAGGAAGCCGCCGCCGATCACGACAGTTGCGAGGTAAGGCTCGAGCACCAGTGCCTTGCCGAGCGCCTCCATCACGATCATGGTCTCGACGCCGCCGCCGCCGAAGCCGCCATCGGCCTCCGCGAAGGGCAGACCGAGCAGGCCCTGCTCGGCGAGCTTGCCCCAGACCGCTTTGCTCCAGCCGCCCTTCTCCTTCATGTACTTCTTGCGGCTCTCGAAATCGTAGGAATCGCTCAAGAGGCCGTCGATGCTTTCCTTGAGAAGCCGTTGCTCCTCGTTCAGATCAAAATCCATGTTGTTTGCTCTCCGGTATCGATTTCGTCATGCCCGGTCTTGTGCCGGGCATCCACGTTCTTTCGTGGCGCTAGGCGTGGATGGCCGGGTCAGGCCCGGCCATGACGGTGAGTGCGTGTTGATGGTGTACGATCAAAGCCCCAGCACCGCCTTGGCGATGATGTTGCGCTGGATCTCGTTGGAGCCGCCGTAGATCGAGACCTTGCGGTTGTTGAAATAGCTCGGCGCGATCTGGGCGGTCCAGTCCATGGCTTCGTTCGAGCCGTCGTCGCCGTGCACGTCATAGGGTGCCGCGAACGGGCCGATCACCTCCATCAGCAGCTCGGTGGTGGTCTGCTGGATCTCGGAGCCCTTGATCTTCAGCACCGAGGAAGCCGGATTGGGCTTGCCTTTGCCGTGCTTGCCTTCGTCGGCGACGACGCGGAGCTGGGTGAGTTCGAGCGCCTTGAGCTCGATCTCGCAGGCCGCGAGCTTGTCGCGGAAGGCCGCGTCCTGAATGATCGGCTTGCCGCCGGATTCGACCTTGGAGGCGAGATCGCGGATGCGGCGGAGCCGCTCCTTGGAGACGCCGACCCGCGCGATGCCGGTGCGCTCATTGCCGAGCAGGAATTTCGCGTAATCCCAGCCCTTGTTCTCCTCGCCGATCAGGTTCTCGATGGGCACTTCGACGTCGTCGAAGAACACCTCGTTGACCTCGGCGCCGCCGTCGATGGTCTGGATCGGGCGCACCGTGACGCCCTTCGACTTCATCGAGAACACGATGAAGGAGATGCCCATCTGCTTCTTGGCGGACGGGTCGGTGCGGCAGAGGCAGAAGATCATGTCGGCGTGCTGGGCGAGCGTGGTCCAGGTCTTCTGGCCGTTGATGATCCACTTGTCGCCCTTGCGCTCGGCCTTCGTCTTCAGCGAGGCGAGGTCGGAGCCGGAGCCGGGCTCGGAGAAGCCCTGGCACCACCAGTCGTCGACATTGGCGATGCGCGGCAGATACTGCTTCTTCTGCTCTTCATTGCCGAAGGTGTAGATGACGGGACCCACCATGCTGACGCCGAAGGCGAGCGGCTGCGGCGCCGGATAGGACTGCAGCTCCTCGTTGAAGATATAGTGCTGCACGGAGGTCCAGCCGGTGCCGCCATATTGCTTGGGCCAGTGGCTGACGCCCCAGCCCTTCTTGTTGAGGATGCGCCACCACGTCACCATCTCGTCCTTCGAGAGGTGGCGGCCCTCGACCAGCTTGCGCCGCGTATCCGGCGGCACGTTGTCGCGGAAGAATGACCGCACTTCCTCGCGAAACGCCTGCTCTTCTTTCGTGAATGCGAGATCCATCGGATCCTCCTGTGAATGTGTCGTCCCGGCGAAGGCCGGGACCCATAACCACCGGCCTTCGTTGGTTTGCGAAGGCCATTGTTGTTCGCGTGCCACACTCCTGCTGCGGAGTATGGGTCCCGGCTTTCGCCGGGACGACGGTTACTGGACGACGGCTACTGCAACACCTCGAAAAGCCCCGCCGCGCCCATGCCGCCGCCGACGCACATGGTGACGACCGCGTACTTCGCCTTGCGGCGGCGGCCTTCAATCAGAGCGTGGCCGGTGAGGCGCGCGCCCGACATGCCGTAGGGATGGCCCACCGCGATCGCGCCGCCGTCGACATTGATCTTGTCGGGGTCGATGCCGAGCTTGTCGCGGCAATACAGCACCTGCACCGCGAAAGCTTCGTTCAGCTCCCACAGGCCGATGTCGTCGACGGTCAGGCCATGACGCTTGAGCAGGCGCGGCACGGCGAATACCGGGCCGATGCCCATCTCGTCCGGCTCGCAGCCGGCGGAGACGAATCCGCGGAAGATGCCGAGCGGGTTGAGCCCGCGCTTCGCCGCTTCCTTGTCGCTCATGATCACGCTCGCGCTGGCCCCGTCCGAAAGCTGGCTGGCATTGCCGGCGGTGACCGAAAATCCCTCACCGCGCACGGCCTTGAGGCCGGCGAGGCCTTCTGCGGTGGTCTCGGGGCGCGGGCCCTCGTCCTGCGACAGCGTGACGTCCTTGAACGAGACTGCACCGGTGGCCTTGTCGGTCACCGCCATCTTTGTGGTGATCGGCGCGAGTTCGTCCTTGAACTTCCCGCCCTGCTGGGCCGCGGCGGTGCGGCGCTGGCTCTCCAGCGAATAGTCGTCCTGCTTCTCGCGCGAGATGCCGTAGCGCTTGGCGACGATCTCGGCGGTGTCGATCATGGGCATGTAGACCTCGCCCTTGATCTCGAGCAGCGCCGGGTCCTGCGCGTGGAAGCCGTTCATCTTGTCGTTCTGCACCAGCGAGATGGACTCGCCGCCGCCGCCGACCGCGATCTCGACACCGTCGAAGATCACCGAACGCGCGGCGAGCGCGATCGCCTGCAGGCCCGAGGCGCATTGCCGGTCGATAGTGGTGCCGGCGACGGTGACGGGGAGACCGGCACGGAGCAGCGCCTTGCGCGCGATGTTGCCGCCGGTCGCGCCCTGCTGGAGTGCTGCGCCCATCACGACGTCCTCGACCTCCTTGGGGTCGATCTTGGCGCGCGCGACGGCCTCGCCGATGGCGTGGCCGAGCAGGGTTGCGCCCTCGGTGGCGTTGAGCGCGCCGCGATAGGCCTTCCCGATCGGGGTGCGGGCGGTGGAAACGATGACGGCGTCGGTCAAGAGCGATCTCCTGATGCAAGTTGGGTGGCAAGTTGGGCGGATTGTGACGGTTTCTGCCGCTGGCGCAATTCGTGGCGCGACAGCTTTCCGACCGGCGTGCGCGGCAGATCGTGGACGAATTCGACCTCCGCCGGCAATTCGTGCTTGCCGAGCTTGCCGGCGAGCTGAGCGCGCAGCTCGTCGAGCGAGAACGGCTTTGCATCCGTCTTCAGCTTGATGAAGGCTTTGGCGGCCTCGCCGCGGTACTGGTCGGGAATACCGAGCACGATCACCTCGTGCACGCCTGGTATGGTATAGATCGCCTGCTCGATCATCTGCGGATAGACGTTGAAGCCGCCAGAGATGATCATGTCCTTCTTGCGGTCGACCAGGAAGAAATAGCCGTCGGTATCGACATAGCCGATGTCGCCGGTGAGGAAGCGGCCGTCGACGAAGGCCTCCGCGGATCCTTCGGGCTTATTCCAGTAGCCTTTGGTGACGTTCGGGCCCTTGATGCGAATCTCGCCGACTTCGCCCGGCGGCAGCACCTTCGTGGGATCGTCCAGGGAAACGACGTCGAGCTCGATGCCGGGCAGCATCAGGCCGATCGAGCCGGGCTTATCGGGACCTGTGGGCGGATGGCCGGTGCCGGGCGAGCAGGTCTCGGTCATGCCCCAGCCGCTGCGGAGCTTCTTGCCGACTTTGCGCTCGAAGAAACTCGCGATCTCCACCGGCAGCGGCGCTCCCCCGGAGCCGATCGTCGCCAGCGAGGAGAAATCGCGCTTGTCGAGATCGGGAAGTGCTGCGATCGCGATCCACATAGTCGGCACGCCGGGAAAGTAGGTTGCGCGCTTGATTTCGATGTCGCGCATCACCGCTTCGACGTCAAAACGCTGATGCAGCGAGATCAGATTGCCGCGCCTGAGCGAGGACAGCAGCACGACGGTGAGCGCATAGATGTGGAACAGGGGCAGCACGCAGATCACGCGCTCGACGACGTCGCCACGCGTCGCGCGCGACGGCTTGCCCCAGACGTCGTAGATCGACACGGCCGAGGTGAGATTGCCGTGGGTCAGCATCGCGCCTTTGGGCAAGCCGGTGGTGCCACCGGTATATTGCAGCAGCGCGACGTCGTCGGCGCTCACTTGCCGCCACTCTGCCGGCGCGGTGGCGCCCTCGACAAAGGCCTTGAAGGTGACGATGCGGGGATCGCTGGGGATCGCAGCCTGCGGCGTGCCGACCTTACCCCAATTATCGTCCTCGCAGACCACCAGGCGGTCGATCAGGCCCTTCTCCAGGAATTTCAGCGCGGTCGGCAGCAACGCCGCCAGGTTAGAGGTGACGAGCAGGCGCGAACCGGAATCGGAGACCTTGTGCGTCAGCGCGATCTCGCCGTCGAGCGGTGAGAGATGCGCGACGCGGGCGCCGGCCTTCAGCGCGCCGAAGAAATTGACGGGATGGTCCGGCGTATTGCCGAGGAACAGCGCGACCGAACTGTTCTTGCCGTAGCCGGCGCGCAGGAAGGCGGCGGCTGCGCGCTCAGCCATCGCGGCGAGTTCGGTGTAGGTAATCGGATGGTCGCGGAATTCCAGCGCGGTGCGCGGGCCGTACTCGGCGGCGGCTTTTGCCAGCAGATCAGGCAGCGTGCCCTGGACGATGGTGTCGTCCCAGCGCACGCCCTCGGGATAAAACTGTTCGCCGGGATGGGTCATTAGGGGTCGTTACTCTGCAAGGCGGCCGCGACGATGTCGTGTGAGGTGGGCACAAGCGGACCGGCTCCCTTCTCCCTTGTGGGGAAAGGTTGGGGAAGGAGGTGGCCACAAACGCCGGCGCCCGGGGCTGCCCCCCTCCCTGACCCTCCCCCACAAGGGGGGAGGGAACGGAGAGAGCGTTGCCCGGGACGAGACATCACAGCCACCGCCAATCCAATCACGCCGCTTTCGAGCCCGCCGCGAGCGAGGCGAAGGTCTTGCCTTCGGCCGCGAGCTTCTTCAGCAGCGGCGCGGGCTCGAGGCTCGGATCGTTGGTCTCCTTGGCGTAGTAGGAGAGCCGATCGGCGATGTGCTTGAGGCCGACGGTGTCGGCCCAGAACATCGGGCCGCCGCGGTAGATCGGCCAGCCATAGCCATAGAGCCAGACCACGTCGATATCGGACGGGCGCGCGGCAATGCCCTCTTCCAGGATCTTCGCGCCCTCGTTGATCATCGGGTACATCATGCGCTCGAGGATCTCATCGTCGCTGACGACGCGCTTCTTGCGGCCCAAACGAAGCAGCGTCTCATCGATCAGCTTCTCGACTTCGGGATCGGGCAGCGCCGAACGGGAGCCGGCTTCGTATTTGTAATAGCCCTTGCCGGTCTTCTGGCCGAAGCGTCCGGCTTCGCAGAGCGCATCCGCGATCTCCGACTTGATGCCGCGGTCCTTGCGCGAGCGCCAGCCGATGTCGAGGCCGGCGAGGTCACCCATCGCGAACGGCCCCATCGGCATGCCGAACTTCGTCACGACGGCGTCGACCTGCTGCGGAAGCGCGCCTTCGAACAGCAGCTTCTCCGACTGCTTGCCGCGCTGGGCCAGCATGCGGTTGCCGACAAAGCCGTCGCAGACGCCGACCACGGCCGGCACTTTTGCGATCTTGCGCGCGATCGAGACCGCCGTCACGAGGGCATCCGGCGCGGTCTTGTCGGCGCGCACGATCTCGCACAATTTCATGACGTTGGCGGGCGAGAAGAAGTGCATGCCGAGCACGTCCTGCGGACGCTTGGTCGACTTCGCGATCTCGTCGATGTTCAGGTAGGAGGTGTTGGAGGCGAGCACGGCGCCCGGCTTGACGTACTGGTCGAGCTTGCCGAACACTTCCTTTTTCACTGCCATGGTCTCGAACACGGCTTCGATGACGAGGTCGGCGTCGCCGACGTTCTCGATGCCCACGACGCCGTTGATCAGCGCCATGCGCTTCGCGGGCGCATCCGCCGGGATGCCGCCCCGCGCCGCGGTCGCTTCCCAGTTCTTCTGCATGATGCCCATGCCGCGCTTGAGCTGCTCCTCGCCTGTCTCGATCAGGGTGACGGGAAAGCCGGCATTGGCAAAGGACATCGCGATGCCGCCGCCCATCGTGCCGGCGCCGAGGATGGCGACGCGGTTCACGGGCCGCGGCTTGGTCCCTTCAGGAACGCCGGCGATCTTGCTGGCCTCGCGCTCGGCGAAGAAGGCATAACGCTGCGCCTTGGACTGATCGCTGGCGACGAGCTTCAGGAAGCCCTCGCGCTCCTTCTTCAGACCTTCGTCGAACGGCAGGTCGATGGCGTAGCCGACGGCGTCGGCCGCCGCGAACGGCGCTTCCAGGCCGCGCGACTTCTTGGTCATGGCGGCGACCGCATTGGTGAAGATCGAGCGGTCGGCCTTGGCCGCCGCGATCTTGGAGTCGTCGTCACGCAGGCGGCGCAGCGGACGCTTCTCAGCCAGCAGCTTTCGTACGAAGGCTTCGCCTCCGGCGGCCGGGCCCTCGACGATCTCCTCGATCAGACCGTTCTTCAGCGCTTCCGCCGCACCGATCGGATCACCGCCGACGATCATCTTGACCGCGAGCTCCGGTCCAACAGCGCGCGGCAGGCGCTGGGTGCCGCCGGCGCCCGGCAGCAGGCCGAGCTTCACCTCGGGGAGGCCGAGCTTGGCTTCCTTCACCGCGACGCGGAAATGACAGGCGAGCGCGACCTCGAGGCCACCGCCGAGCGCGGTGCCGTGGATCGCAGCCACGACCGGCTTCGGTGAATTCTCGATCTCGGAAAGCACGTCGTTAAGGGCGGGCGGCTTCGGCGGCTTGCCGAATTCGGTGATGTCGGCGCCCGCGATGAAGGTGCGGCCGGCACAGGTCAGCACGATGCCCTTGATGACGGGATCTGCGACCGCCGCCTTGATGCACTCCAGAATTCCGCCGCGAACCGCAGCGCTCAGTGCGTTGACCGGAGGGCTGTCGACCGTGACGATCCCGACTTCGTCATGACGCTCAAGCTTGACCACTTCGCTCACGGTGTCCCTCCTTGGTGGGGTAACTTTGTTCAATTTCGCATTGCGGAATTTAATTCCGCATCTTGACGGCAGGGTTATTTTGAAGCACGTGGCTTGTCAACGACTCCGCGCAAGAAGCAGATCAGGGATGAAGCGTACAGGAAAGAAGACAGCGACCGATCGGAATTTCGTCGTCGCGCTTTCCCGCGGACTTGACGTATTGCGCGCATTCCAGCCCAGCGACGGACTTCTTGGCAATCAGGAAATCGCGGCCCGCACCAATTTGCCCAAGCCGACGGTTTCGCGGCTGACCTATACCTTGACCAAGCTCGGCTATCTGACGCCGGTTCCCCGCTTCGAGAAATATCAGCTTGCGCCGGCCGCGATGGCGCTCGGCTACGCCGCGTTGTCCAATCTCGGCGTTCGGCATTTGTCCGAGCCGTTTCGCGAGGAAATGATGCGTGCGACCGGCGGTGCCGTCGCCATCGGCGGCCGCGACCGGCACAGCATGATCTATTTCGGGCAGAGCCGTGGCAGCGAGACGGTCGGCGTTCAACTGGACGTCGGCTCCCGGGTGCCGATTGCAACCAGCGCGATGGGCCGCGCCTATTTCTGGGCACTCGACGAAGACAATCGCGCTGAACTGTCCCGCGTCTTGCGCGAACATTACGGCAGCCGCTGGCCCAAGATGCGCGACGGCTTGGAACGTTCCGGCGAGACGGTCGCGAAATATGGATTTGCGATTTCGGTCGGCGACTGGCACGACGACATCGGCGCCGCCGGCGTCGCGCTCAGGCTCAACGACGGAACCGGTCCCTACGCATTCAATTGCGGCGCGCCCGCATTCCGCTTCACGGAAGAGCGTTTGATCAACGACATTGGACCGCGTCTGCTTGCGATGGTAAGGAACATCGAAGCGGCACTCGGGGGTCTGATGCCGCATTCCAAAAAAGACGTCAGCAAAAAGCTGAAATCAGGAGGGAAAGTTGCGCGTGTGGCCGAGGGGATCAGATAGCCTTTGTCATCATCGGGAGCGGTTCACATCGCCCCTTCGCTCACTGAACACAGTGGGCGAGACGAGATGACGCAGGCACAGCTCGCGCAGGGGACATCGCCCCTGCTCGCGGTTCGCGACGTCAGCGTCGTGTTCGGCGGCATCGTCGCGCTCAATGGTGTGTCCTTTGACATGCACAAGGGCCAGATCCTCGGCTTGATCGGCCCCAACGGCGCCGGCAAGACCACGCTCTTCAACTGCCTCTCGCGGCTCTACCAGCCGTCGTCCGGCGACATCCTGATGGAGGGCGCGAGCATCCTGACGCGCCCGCCGCACCGGATCGCGGAGATCGGCATCGGCCGCACCTTCCAGAACGTGGCGCTGTTTCCGAATTTGTCGGTGATGGACAATGTCCGCGTCGGCACCCATGCCCGCACCTCCAGCGACATCATCAGTGACTCGCTGCGGCTGGCCTGGGTTCGCCGCAGCGAGAGCGACGTCAACAAGAAGGTGCACGAGATCCTCGCCTATCTCGACCTCGAGGACGTTGCCCACACCGTTGTGTCGGGCCTGCCGTTCGGCACGCAGAAGCGCGTCGAGCTGGCGCGCGCGCTCGCTGCCGATCCGAAGATCCTGCTGCTCGACGAGCCCGCCGGCGGGCTCAACCACGAGGAAGTCCACGTGCTCGGCGACCTCATCCGCCGCATCCGCGACGAACGCCACATGACCGTGCTGCTGGTCGAGCATCACATGGGCCTCGTGATGTCGATCGCCGACCACGTCGTCGCGCTGAATTTCGGCAAGAAGCTCGCGGAAGGCACGCCCGCCCAGGTGCAGGCGGATCCCGACGTCATCAAGGCCTATCTCGGGAGCAAGGACCAATGACGACACTGCTCAACGTCAAGGACCTGCGCGCCTATTACGGCCAGGTCCAGGCGCTCCACGGCCTCTCCTTCTCGCTCAGCGAGGGATCGCTGACCACGCTGCTGGGGGCGAACGGCGCCGGCAAGACCACCACGCTGCGCGCGATCTGCAACATGGTGCGCTCGACCGGCGGCATCGAGTTCGACGGCAAGCCGCTGAATAACCGCTCCACCGAGAGCATCGTTCGGTTCGGCATCGCCCATGTGCCGCAGGGCCGCGGCACTTTCACCACCATGACGGTGGAGGAAAACCTCCAGCTCGGCGCCATCACCCGCAAGGACAGCGCCGGCATCGTCTCCGACATCGAGCGCATGTATGCGCATTTCCCGGTGCTCAAGCAGCGGCACACGCAGCAGGCCGGCACGCTCTCGGGCGGCGAGCAGCAGATGCTGGCGGTCGCCCGCGCCCTGATGCTGCGGCCGCGGCTGATGCTGCTGGACGAGCCTTCGTTCGGCCTGGCGCCGCTGGTGGTGCGCGACCTGTTCGGCATCCTCGGCAAGATCAACCGCGAGGACAAGGTGTCGATCCTGGTGGTCGAGCAGAACGCCCAGCTCGCGCTGGAGCTCGCCGACCAGGCCTATGTGATCGAGACCGGGCGCATCGTGATGTCGGGCAACGCCAAGGACATCGCGAACAACGAAGAAATCCGCAAATCCTACCTGGGTTACTGAGGAGCCGGCACGATGGAGCTGTTCACCAACCAAGTGCTGGCCGGCATCGCCACGGGCGCGATCTACGCCTGCATGGCGCTCGCCGTGGTCATGATCTATCAGGCGATCGACCATCTCAACTTCGCCCAGGGTGAGATGGCGATGTTCTCGACCTTCATCTCCTGGCAGCTGATGCAATGGGGCATCCCATATTGGGCTGCCTTCGTGATCACGCTGGCATTGTCCTTTGTCGGCGGCATCGCGATCGAGCGCATCCTGTTCAAGCCGCTCGCCAAGGCGCCGGTGCTGACCAACGTCGCCGGCTTTATCGCGCTGTTCGCGATCATCAACTCCTCGGCCGGCCTGATCTGGGACTTCACCATTAAGCAGTATCCGACCCCGTTCGGCTCCTCGCCCTTCCTCGGCAGCCAGCTGATCTCGACCCACCAGGCCGGCATGATCGGCGTCACCGTGCTGCTGCTGCTCGGCCTCTACTTCTTCTTCCAGTACACCAAGATCGGCCTCGCCATGCGCGCGGCCGCCTCCGTGCCTGAATCGGCCCGACTGGTCGGCATCAACACGAGCTGGATGATCGCGCTCGGCTGGGGCATGGCGTCCGCGATCGGTGCGATCGCCGGCATGCTGATCGCACCGGTCGTGTTCCTCGAGCCCAATATGATGGGCGGCGTGCTGATCTACGGCTTCGCCGCGGCGGTGCTCGGCGGACTGACCAGCCCGTTCGGCGCCGTGGTCGGCGGCTTCCTGGTCGGCGTCTTCGAGAACCTCGCCGGCACCTACATTCCCGGCGTCGGCAACGAGCTGAAGCTTCCGATCGCGCTCGCGCTGATCATTTCTGTCCTGGTCGTCAAACCCGCTGGCCTGTTCGGCCGGCAAATCGTCAAGCGAGTTTGATCATGAGCGCTGCAGAAGACGTCGTCACGGAAGCCCCGGCCGTCGAGGCGGTTCCGAAGCGGGCGATGACGCTGGGCACGGGCACCTCCCTGTTGGTGCTGGCGGTGCTGTTGATCGTGCCGGTGTTCGTCAAGAACTTCATCATCTTCCAGATGACGATGCTCCTGATCTACGGGCTCGCGGTGCTGGCCTTGAACATCCTGACGGGCGGCTCCGGCCAGTTCTCGCTCGGCCAGAGCGCCTTCTACGCCGTGGGCGCTTATACGTCGGCGGTGCTGATGGAGTACTTCAACGTCAACTATGCGCTGACAATTCCGATTTCCGCCGCGGTCTGCTTCGCATTCGGCTACCTGTTCGGCAAGCCGGCACTGCGGCTGTCGGGCGTCTATCTCGCGCTCGCGACCTTTGCGCTTGCCACCGCGATGCCGCAGCTGCTGAAGCTGAACTTCCTCGAGCACTGGACCGGCGGCGTGCAGGGTCTCGTCGTCACCAAGCCCGACGCGCCGTTCGGGCTGCCTATGTCGCAGGACACCTGGCTCTACTACTTCTCGCTCGCCGTCGTGCTCGCGATCTACATCTTCTCGGTCAACCTGCTGCGCTCCCGGTCGGGCCGCGCCTTCATGGCGATCCGCGACAACGAGATCGCGGCCTCCTCGATGGGCGTCAACGTCGCACTGTACAAGACGCTGGCCTTCGGCGTGTCCGCCGGCATCACCGGCGTTGCCGGCTCGCTTGGCGCCATCGCCGTGCAGTTCGTCGCGCCCGACAGCTACACGATCACGCTGGCGATCTCGCTGTTCCTCGGCATGGTCGTCGGTGGCGTCGGCTGGCTGCCCGGCTCGTTCGTCGGCGCCGCCTTCATCATCTTCGTGCCGAACATGGCGGAGGGCATCTCCAAGGGCCTCTCCGGCGCGGTGTTCGGCGTCCTCCTGTTCGCCGTCATCTACCTCGTGCCGCACGGCGCGAGGCAGATTGCGATCATGGGCCAGCAACTCGTCGGCCGGCTCAGAAAGAACTGACAACCCGTTGATTAAGCTAAGGAGACCCGAATTGTTTTTTGAAAGAACACTGCGAACCGCTGCGCTGGTGACGGCAACGGCGGTCATCACTCTCACCTCCGGCGCCGCATTTGCCCAGAAAAAATACGACACCGGCGCGTCCGATACCGAGATCAAGATCGGCAACATCATGCCGTATAGCGGTCCGGCCTCGGCCTATGGCATCATCGGCAAGACCGAAGAAGCCTACTTCAAGATGATCAACGACAAGGGTGGCATCAACGGCCGCAAGATCAACTTCGTCACCTATGACGACGGCTATTCGCCGCCGAAGGCCGTCGAGCAGGTCCGCAAGCTGGTCGAGAGCGACGAGGTGATCGTCGTGTTCAACCCGCTCGGCACGCCCTCGAACAGCGCGATCCAGAAATACCTCAACGCCAAGAAGATCCCGCAGCTGTTCGTCGCCACCGGCGCCACCAAGTGGAATGACCCGAAGAACTTCCCCTGGACCATGGGCTGGCAGCCGTCCTACCAGAGCGAAGCGCAGATCTACGCGAAATGGCTGTTGAAGGAAAAGCCGGACGCCAAGATCGCGATCCTCTATCAGAACGACGATTTCGGCAAAGACTACCTCAAGGGCACCAAGGACGGCCTGGGCGCCAAGGGCGCGTCCATGATCATCATGGAAGAAAGCTATGAGGTGTCGGAACCGTCGATCGACGGTCACATCGTCAAGATCAAGGCTGCCAATCCCGACGTCCTGCTGATCTACGCGACCCCGAAGTTCGCGGCCCAGACCATCAAGAAGACCGCCGAGTTGAGCTGGAAGCCGCTGCAGATCCTCACCAACGTGTCGATCTCGGTCGGCAGCGTGATGAAGCCGGCCGGCTTCGAGGCCTCGCAGGGCGTGCTGTCGGCGGCCTATGCCAAGGACTCCACGGACCCGCAGTGGGCCAACGACCCCGGCATGAAGAAGTGGAACGAGTTCGTCGACAAGTACATGCCGGGTGCCGACAAGTCCGACACCAGCATGGTCTACGGCTACGGCGCGGCGTCGACGCTGGCCAAGGTCCTGGAGATGTGCGGCGACGATCTGACCCGGGCCAACATCATGAAGCAGGCGGCCTCGTTGAAGGATTTCGCACCGGACACCCTGCTGCCCGGCGTCAAGATCAACACCAGCCCAACCGACTTCGCCCCGATCGCCCAGCTCCAGATGCAGCGTTTCAAGGGCGAGAAGTGGGAACTCTTCGGCGAGATCATCAGCGGCGACATCGCCACGGAGTGACGCTCTGACGCTATAGTCCGACACATCGAGAAGCCCCCGCGAACGAATCGCGGGGGCTTTTTGTTGACGTCCCCCATCAATCTTGTTCAATGCGGCGGCGATCCGTTCCGGGTGGAGAAAGATGACTGCCGTTCGATTTCAGGTTGCGGGCTTTCTGGCCGCATTCGCGTTGTGCACTGCGATGAGCGGCCCGGTCCTGGCGCAGAAGAAATACGACAGCGGCGCTTCCGATACCGAGATCAAGATCGGCAACATCATGCCCTATAGCGGCCCGGCCTCCGCCTATGCGGCGATCGGCAAGGCCGAGGAAGCCTATTTCAACAAGATCAATGCCGAGGGCGGCATCGGCGGCCGCAAGATCAAGTTCATCTCCTACGACGACGGCTATTCGCCGCCGAAGACGGTGGAGCAGGCCCGCAAGCTGGTCGAGAGCGACGGGGTGCTGCTGATCTTCGGCTCGCTCGGCACCTCCACCAACGGTGCCATCCGCAAATACATGAACGAGAAGAAGGTGCCGCAATTGTTCGTGGCGAGCGGCGCCTCGAAGTGGAACGATCCGAAGCAATATGCCTGGACCATGGGCTGGCAGCCGAGCTACGCCAGCGAGGCGCGCATCTACGCCAAGTACATCATGAAGGAGAAGCCGGACGGGAAGATCGGCGTGCTCTATCAGAACGACGATTTCGGCAAGGACTATCTGAAAGGGCTGAAAGAAGGCCTTGGACCCAAGGCCTCGATGATCGTGCTGGAAGATGGCTACGACACGTCGGAGCCGGCAATCGACGAGCACGTCGTGAAATTGAAAGCCTCGGGCGCCGACATCTTCGTCAGCATCACCACACCGAAATTTGCAGCGCAGGCGATCAAGAAGGCGGCCGAGATCAGCTGGCATCCGGTCCACATCATCTCCAACGTCTCGGCCTCGGTCGGCGGCGTGCTCGAGCCGGCGGGGCTCGAGATCTCGCAAGGGATCCTGTCGGCGAGCTACACCAAGGACGCCTCCGACCCGCAATGGAATGCCGATGACGGCATGAAGAAATTCTACAACTTCCTCGCCAAATACGATCCCAAGGCCAACAAGCTCGATGCCGGCGTGGTGTTCGGCTATGCCGCCGCGCAGACCATGGTGAAGGTGCTGCAAATGTGCGGCGACGACCTCACCCGCGACAACGTCATGAAGCAGGCCGCCTCCTTGAAGGATTTCCAGCCCGACACGCTGTTGCCAGGCATCAAGATCAACACCGCAGCCGACGATTTCGGCCCGATCGAGCAGCTCCAGATGATGCGCTTCAAGGGCAAGAAGTGGGAGCTGTTCGGGGACGTGATCTCGAGCGAGCTCGACCACTGAAGCCGCGCAACTCAAACTCGCTCCTGATCGGCTCATCAACTCAAGCGGATGTATCTTCTCGCAGTCGCACACGAGCGCGCGGCCGCCCCTGACTACTAAAGAAGCAGCCTCCGCGACCCCGCCGCAGGGGCTTTCTGTTGTAGGCATCAGGTAAATCGTATTGAATTGCGGCTGCGTCACCAAAAACAGGCAACACAAGAAAAGGGACGCACACACACCAAGAAAATAGGGAGATAGGAATGCCCGCTGTCACCGGCAAACTTGCGGCCGCGTCACTGGCGCTCGCGCTCATTGCGGCCTTGGCCTCCACTGCATCGGCCCAGAAGAAATACGACACCGGCGCGACCGATACCGAGATCAAGGTCGGCAACATCATGCCTTACAGCGGACCGGCCTCCGCCTACGGCATCATCGGACGGACCGAAGCTGCCTATTTCAAGAAGATCAACGACGAAGGCGGCATCAACGGTCGCAAGATCAACTTCATCAGCTACGACGACGCCTACTCGCCGCCGAAAACGGTGGAGCAGGCGCGCAAGCTGGTCGAGAGCGACGAGGTGCTGTTCATCTTCAACTCGCTCGGCACGCCGCCGAACTCGGCGATCCACAAATACATGAACTCGAAGAAGGTGCCGCAGCTCTTCGTCGCCACCGGCGCCACCAAGTGGAACGATCCGCAGAACTTCCCCTGGACCATGGGGTGGCAGCCCAACTACCAGAGCGAGACGCAGATCTACGCGAAGTGGCTGCTGAAGAACAAGCCCGACGCCAAGATCGCCGTGCTGTTCCAGAACGACGATTACGGCAAGGATTATCTCAAGGGCCTGAAGGACGGCCTCGGCGCCAAAGCCGCGTCGATGATCGTCGTGGAGGAGAGCTACGAGACCTCCGAACCGACCATCGACAACCACATCGTCAAGCTGAAGTCGACCGGCGCCGACGTCTTCATGAACATCACGACGCCGAAATTCGCAGCCCAGGCGATCAAGAAGAACGCCGAGATCGGCTGGAAGCCGCTGCACTTCCTCAACAACGTCTCTGCCTCCGTCGGCAGCGTGATGAAGCCTGCCGGCTTCGAGAACGGCCAGGACATCATCTCGGCCGATTATCTGAAGGACGTCTCGGATCCGCAGTGGGCCAATGATGCCGGCATGAAGGACTTTCTCGCCTTCATGACCAAATACTTCCCCGAGGGCGACAAGCTCGATAAGGGCACGATCGTCGGCTATGCCGTGGCCCAGACCCTGGTTCAGGTCTTGAAGCAGTGCGGTGACGATCTCACGCGCGAGAACGTCATGAAGCAAGCGGCGAATCTGAAGGACTTCCGCACCGAGGCCCTGCTGCCGGGCGTGAAGATCAACACCTCGCCGACCGATTTCGCGCCGATCAGCCAGCTTCAACTCGAGAAGTTCAAAGGCGAGAAGTTTGAGCTGTTCGGAGACGTGATCAGCGCCGACGTCGGCGGCTAGCCCCATCAAGGACGCGACGACGGACCCCCCTGCGAACCATCGCAGGGGGTTTTTGCTTGCGCGGCGATTATGATCACGCGATTGCACAATCGAATGATGGCAAAGCCGGCTTACGCTTTGGCGCATGATGCGGTAGGCAGGTGAGCGGCGCGTTCGCCGCCAGTCTTTCCTGTCCGCTCAAGGCCCTTCGTCATGACCGACCGACGCCCCCTGCTCCGCGCGCTCTACGACGCCGCCGTTGCCGCCGCTCATCCGAGCACAACTCTGGCGCCGCACCTGCGGCCCGCGCCAAAGGGACGCGTGATCTGTCTCGCCGCCGGCAAGGGCGCGGCCGCGATGGCCGCCGCCGCCGAGCGGCATTATCTCGACACGCTCGGGCTCGCACCGGAACGCCTCGTCGGCATCGCCACCACGCGTCACGGCTACGGCGTGCCGACGCGCCGCATCCGCGTGGTCGAGGCCGGTCATCCCGTGCCTGACGAAGCCGGCCTGAAGGGCGCGGCCGATACGCTCGCGCTCGCAGCCGAGGCCGGGCCGGACGATTTGCTTCTGGTGCTGCTCACCGGCGGCGGCTCGGCGAACTGGATCGCACCCGTCAACGGCATCAGCTTCGCGCAGAAACAGGCGGTCAACAAAGCGCTGCTCCGCTCCGGCGCGCCGATCGGCGAGATGAATGTCGTGCGCAAGCATCTGTCGCGGATCAAGGGCGGGCGGCTGGCGCGCGCGGGCAAAAATGCCGCCGAGATCGTGACGCTCGCGATCTCCGACGTGCCGCATGACGACCCTTCCGCGATCGCCTCGGGTCCGACCGTGCCCGATCCGACCACGCTCAATGATGCCCGCGCCATCGTCGCCAGGTACAAGCTCGACATCGACGATGCCGTGCGCCGCGCGCTGGAGGACCCCGCCAACGAGAGCTGCAAGCCCGGTGATGCCGCCTTCGCGCGCGCGCATTTCGAATTGATCGCACGTCCGAAGCAATCGCTCGACGCTGCGGTCAAACTCGCGCATGAGGCCGGTTACGAGACGATCGATCTCGGCGCCGACCTCGAAGGGGAGGCCCGCGACGTTGCCGCCGATCACGCCAGGCTGGCGCTTCAGGCCCGCGCGCAGGGCAAGCGGGTCGCGATCCTCTCCGGCGGCGAGCTCACGGTCACCGTGCGCGGCAATGGCCGCGGCGGGCCGAACCAGGAATATGCGCTGGCGCTCGCCGGCCTCTTGAAGGACACGCCTGACATCTCCGCGCTCGCCGGCGACACCGACGGCGCCGATGGCGGTGCCGGCAATCCCACTGATCCCGCCGGCGCGCTGATCGACGCGGCGACGTTCGCGAAGATGGCGGCGCAGCGGCTGCAGCCGCAGGCCTATCTCGACAACAACGACGCGACCACGTTCTTCGAGGCGACGGGCGATCTGTTGCTGCCGGGGCCTACGCTGACCAATGTGAACGACATCAGGGTAATCCTGGTCGACTGACACGGTGGCATCGCCATCCCGCCGGCGCCCCGCGCGGTTCGGCGGACGACATGGTTAACGATCTCTGAATTCTCGTCGGTGTCCTCTTTTCCAGGGGGCGGGCATCGCCGCCCTTAACCTCGCGTTCGCCGCAGTTTCAGGAACATGTCCCGAAATTGGGCGAATTGTCGGGCTGATCTACCGCGAGATGTACGCGCTCTCGCCCGACCAGGTGCACCCGGGCACGCCGATCAAGGACCTGATCGAGCATCGGCTCAAACTGGGCCTGAGCATCGGCGGAGAAGCCGGCGCCTATGTCCGTGCCCGCACCGAGGGTTCGGTCGTCAGTGAGCAGACGGTCCAGCAGTTCGCCGACGGACGAATCATCGCCTACACCATTCATCCCCTGCCCGACGGCGGCGGCATGGCGACGCACGAGGACATTACAGAGCGCGAAGAGCTCAGTCGGCGGTTGCAGGAGCGCAATTTTCAGTTCGACATCGCGATCAACAACATGTCGCACGGACTCTGCTTCTTCAGCGCCGACCATCGGCTGGTGGTCTGCAACACGCACTTTATCGAGATGTACGGCCTGCCGCCCGACCGCGTTCGTCCGGGCACGCCGCTCCAGGAGATCCTCGACCTACGCTACGAGGTCGGCAGCGTGCCGGCGATGACGCGGGAGGAATACGCCAAATGGCGGACCGATGTCGCCATGTCAGCCGAGGCCATGGACAGCATCGTCGAGATGCAGAACGGGCGAACCTTCAAGATCAGGCACCGACCGATGCCCGATCTCAGGTGGGTCGCGACCCACGAAGACATCACCGAGCAGCGCAAGGCGGAATTGCAGATCGCGCATATGGCGCACTACGACGCGCTGACGGACCTCGCCAATCGCGCCCTGCTCGGTCAGCGCCTCAAGCAGGCGCTCGAACAGGGCGGGATGTTCGCGATCCACCACGTCGATCTCGACAAGTTCAAGGCCGTCAACGACACCCTGGGCCACCAGGCCGGCGACATCCTGCTGCAGGATGTCAGCCGCCGCCTCAAGCAGCTCGCGCGCGACAGCGATACGGTCGCGCGCATGGGTGGCGATGAATTCGTGATCCTCCAGACGCCGATTTCCGATTCGAGCGAGGCGGACCTGCTGGCGCGCGACGTTGTCAGGACGCTGAGCGCTCCGTTCGGGCTCGACGGACACCAGACCATTGCGGGGCGCGAGCATCGGGATCGCGATTGCGCCTGGCGACGGCTCGACGCCCGAGCAACTCCTGCACAATGCCGATCTGGCCCTGTATCGCGCGAAAAGCGACGGCCGCGGCATGCACTGCTTCTTCGAACCGGCCATGGGCGAAGAAGCGCAAAGCCGTCGCGGGCTGGAGCAGGACCTGCGCAACGGCCTTGCCGCCGGCCAGTTCGAACTGCACTACCAGCCGGTCGTGAAGACCGACGGCGGCGATATCAGCGGCTTCGAAGCCTTGATCCGTTGGCGACATCCAGGGCGCGGACTGGTCGCGCCGAACAGCTTTATCCCGCTTGCGGAAGAGATCGGCCTGATCGTGCCGATCGGCGAATGGGTGATCCGGCAGGCCTGTGCCACTGCAAGCCGGTGGCCGAACCATCTGCACGTCGCCGTCAATATCTCGGCGGTGCAATTCCGCCAGCCGGGCCTGACGGAGGTGATCGTCGGCGCGCTGGCGGCCTCCGGCCTCGATCCGCGGCGGCTGGAGATCGAGATCACGGAAAGCGTGTTTCTGCAGGACAGGAACGGAACGCTGACGACGCTGCACCAGCTCCGGGCGCTGGGCATCAAGGTCGCCATGGACGATTTCGGCACCGGCTATTCGTCACTGACCTATCTGCAATGCTTCCCCTTCGACAAGATCAAGATCGACCGGTCTTTCGTCAGCGGCGTGGAAAACAATGCGGCATCCCTCAGCATCGTGCGGGCGGTGGCGGCACTGGCGCGCGGGATGGGCATGACGACGACGGCGGAGGGGGTGGAGAGCGAGGAGCAACGGGACCGGATCGCAGCGGAGGGCTGCACGGAAATGCAGGGCTATTTGTTCAGCCCTCCGTTGCCCGCCGAGGAAATCGAGCGCCATTTCCTGTCCGCGAAAACACCTGCCATGCCCGACCGGTTCGCTCTGCGGCATAACCGCCGCCAGCCCGCCCGCGCTTCCGGGTTTGATGCCCGGTCGCCGGGCAATCAACCGTCAAAACTCGTTGGCGATCTTCGAGAGCATCCCGAGCAGGGCTTCGCGGTTGGACGGCCCGAGCAGCTCGTTCAGCCGGGCCTCGTGCTTGGTGGCGACGAGCTTCTTGGCGCGGGCCAGCACGGCCTTGCCCTTGTCGGTCAGCACCAGGATGTGCGAGCGGCGGTCGTTGGTGGAGCGGATCCGCGCGCAAAGGTCGCGGCTCTCGAGATTGTCGAGCATCGCCACGAAATTCGGGCGCAGGATGCCGAGGGTGGAGGCGATCTCGGTCTGGTTACGGCCGGGGTTTTTCTCGACCAGCAGCAGCACGGAGAACTGCGCCGGCGTGAGCTGGAGCGAGGCCATGCAGCGCAGGAAGTTCTCGAACACCTTGAGCTGTGCCCGCTTCAGGACATAGCCGAGCTGCTCCGAGAGCTCGCCGAGCTGGAGGGCTTCGCCGGGCCCGTCGGCCGCGTCCTTGCGGCCCTTGGCTGTGTCGGCGGGTTTTTCTGAAGACTTTTCAGCGGTTTTGGAAACGGTCATCGCCTCATGCTCGCAATCCCGTTAAGTTCGGGAGGATCGTTCGCCACCCTTGATGTTATATTTGATAATTGTTATGGACCATATCAAATATCGTCAGCGCTGTTCAATGGCTGTGAGCGGACCGTCCACCACAATCAGGGGACCGGTCCTGAATCTTTGAGGGGGAGCGTCCGGTCTTGAATACCACCATCATGCTGTTCCTGCTGCAGGACGGCATCACCAATGGCGCGATTTATGCGCTGCTCGGCCTGGCGCTGGTGCTGGTGTTCGCCGTCACCCGCGTCATCCTCATTCCACAAGGCGAATTCGTCACCTATGGCGCGCTGACCTATGCCTCGCTGGCCGCGGGCCAGATGCCGGGCACGGCCAAACTCGCGCTCGCCCTAGGCCTCGGCGCCTTCGCGTTCGACCTGTTCGCCGCGCGCAAGGCGCTGCACGGACGCATGGTGCTGCGCAGCGTCCTCACCAATATCGTGCTGCCGGCCATCGTGCTGGCGCTGACCGTCTACTACGCCGCTCAGAAGCCGCCGGTTGCGGTCTGCATCGCGCTGTCGCTGGTGATCGTGGCGATGATCGGCCTGTTTCTCTACCGCATCGCATTCCAGCCGCTGGCGCACACCTCCGTGCTGGTGCTGTTGATCGCCTCGGTGGGCGTTCACCTCGCGCTTCAGGGTTTGGGCCTTTTGTTCTTCGGCGCCGAAGGCCAGCGCGGACCTGCCGTGCTGTCCGGCTCCTTCACCAGCGGTGCGCTGCGCTTCACCGGCCAGAGCATCACGGTCTATGGCATTACCATCGCCTTCATCGTCGGGCTGTGGCTGTTCTTTGGGTTGACACTTTACGGCAAGGCGCTGCGCGCGACCGCTGTGAACCGGCTCGGTGCCCGGCTCGTCGGCATCCGCACCACGCTATCCGGGCAGATCGCCTTCCTGCTGGCGTCCGTCATCGGCGCACTGTCGGGCATCATGATCGTGCCGATCACGACGCTGTATTACGACTCGGGCTTCCTGATCGGCCTGAAGGGCTTTGTCGCCGCGATCATCGGCGGGCTTGTCAGCTACCCCCTCACCGCCGTCGCGGCGCTGGTCGTCGGCATCGTCGAGGCGTTCTCGTCCTTCTATGCCTCCAACTACAAGGAGGTGATCGTTTTCATGCTCTTGATTCCCGTGCTGCTGCTGCGCTCGCTCGCGGCGCCTGCGGTCGAGGAAGAGAAGGACTGACGCCAAGATGCAGAGCCGGCTCCCCATCCTCATCTTCGCGCTGATCATGGCGGCGATCCCGTTCGTTCCGGGCATGCCCCCATTCTGGATCGTGCTGCTCGACAATATCGGCCTCGCGGCCCTGGTCGCGATGGGCCTCGTGCTGCTGACCGGCGTCGGCGGCCTGACCTCGTTTGGACAAGCGGCCTTCGTCGGCTTCGGCGCCTACACCACCGCGGTGCTGTCGACAACCTACGGCATGTCGCCCTGGCTGACGCTACCACTGTCGCTGCTGGTCAGCGGATTGCTGGCGGTGCTGCTCGGCCTCGTCACGGTCCGTCTCTCCGGCCATTATCTGCCGCTCGGCACGCTCGCCTGGGGACTCGGCTTGTTCTATCTCTTCAGCAAGCTGGAATTTTTGGGAAGAAACGACGGCATCTCGGCGATCCCGCCGCTGTCGATCGGCTCGTTCAAAATGCTCTCGCCCGGCTCGATCTACTACGCGATCTGGGTTGCCGTGATCCTCTCGGCGTTGCTCACGATGAACCTGCTGGACTCCCGCACCGGCCGCGCCATCCGCGCGCTCCGGCGCGGCCATGTCGCGGCCGAGGCGTTCGGCGTGCACACCCCGCGGGCGAAAATGCTGGTGTTCATCCATGCCGCCGTGCTCGCCGGCCTCTCCGGCTGGCTCTACGCCCATCTTCAGCGCGCGGTGAACCCGACGCCGTTCGGCGCGCAGGCGGGCATCGAGTATCTCTTCATCGCCGTGGTCGGCGGCGCCGGCTATGTCTGGGGCGGCGTCCTGGGCGCGGCGCTGGTCGTGGTCCTGAAGGAAGTGCTGCAGAGCTATCTGCCGTTGATCCTGCCCGGCTCGGGCCAGGTCGAGACCATCGTGTTCGGCATCATGCTGGTGGCGCTGCTCCAGCTCGCACCCGGCGGCGTCTGGCCCTGGCTGATGTCGTTCCTGCCCCAGCGTACCAGTGGCAAGAAGCCAGACACTTCGCTGAAACTGGAGCAGCGCACCCGCTCGCCCGGCCAATCCAGCGTCCTGCTCCAGGTCGAGAAGGCCCGGAAACAATTTGGCGGCGTGGTCGCGGTGAACAACGTCTCCTTCGACGTCCAGGCTCGCGAGATCGTCGCGCTGATCGGCCCCAACGGCGCCGGCAAGAGCACCACCTTCAACCTGATCACCGGCGTGCTGTCGGCCAGCTCGGGCTCGATCTCCGTGCTCGGCAACAAGGTCGACAGGGCGCCGCCGCAGGAGATCGTCAAGCTCGGCATCTCCCGCACCTTCCAGCACGTCAAGCTGGTGCCTGATATGACCGTGCTGGAAAACGTCGCGATCGGTGCCCATCTGCGCGGCCATTCGGGGCCGATCTCCTCGATGCTGCGGCTCGACCGCACTGATGAGGCAAAGCTGCTCGCCGAAGCCGCCCGCCAGATCGAGCGGGTCGGACTTGGCGAGCAGATGCATCAGCTCGCAGGCTCGCTCTCACTGGGACAGCAACGGATCGTCGAGATCGCCCGTGCGTTGTGCGTCGATCCGATGCTGCTGCTGCTCGACGAGCCGGCCGCCGGCCTGCGCCACATGGAGAAGGAGCGGCTCGCGACGCTGCTGCGCGAGCTGCGCGACGGCGGCATGAGCGTCCTGCTGGTCGAGCACGACATGGGCTTCGTCATGAACCTCGCCGACCGCATCGTGGTGCTCGATTTCGGCACCAAGATCGCGGAAGGAACGCCGGCCACGATCAAGACCAATCCCGAAGTGATCAAGGCCTATCTCGGAGTGGCGGCATGAGCGCGCTGTTGTCCGTCGCCAACGCCCATGTCGCCTATGGCAAGGTCGAGGCCGTGCGCTCGGTCTCGCTCGAAGTCGGCCAGAACCAGATCGTCACCATCGTCGGCGCCAACGGCGCCGGCAAGACCACGCTGCTCTCCGCCATCATCGGCATTTTGCCGCTGAAAGGGCGTGTTTCATTCGCAGGTCAGGACCTGTCGCGGCTCGACATCGAGGACCGCGTCGCCATGGGGCTTGGCCTCGTTCCCGAGCACCGCGAATTGTTCGTGACCATGAATGTCGAGGACAATCTCGAGTTAGGGGCCTTCCGCATCGAGAGAAGCAAGGCGAAAGCCTCGATGGAGCGGGTCTACACGCTGTTTCCGCGGCTCAAGGAGCGGCGCAAGCAGCTCGCCGGCACGCTGTCCGGCGGCGAGCAGCAGATGCTCGCAATGGGCCGCGCACTGATGGGCGAGCCCAAGCTCCTGATGCTGGACGAGCCGAGCCTCGGCCTCGCCCCGATCATCGTCGCCGACATTTTCCGCATCGTCACCGAACTGCGCGCCGCCGGCGTCTCCGTGCTGCTGGTCGAGCAGAACGCGCAGGCGGCATTGAAGATCGCGGATCAGGCCTATGTCATGGAGCTCGGCGAGTTCGTGCTCAGCGGCAAGGCCAGCGACATCGCGGCGAACGAGCGCGTGGCGGCGAGCTATCTCGGCTTCCAGCACGAAGGCGCGAGTGTGTTGTAGTTTCGAGACGCTTCCTCAAACTCATCTGTCATCGTGCGCAATTGCGCACAGGGGCGGACGATCCAGTATTCCAGAGGCCGCTGTGCTTGAACCGAGGCGCCGCGGCATACTGGATGCCCGCCTTCGCGGGGCATGACATCGGAGGATTCAGGGAGAGACGAAGATCGTGGCCTAGCTTGCCCCCTTCTCCCCCTTCAGCGCCGCCACCTCCGCCTCCAGCTCCGCGATTTTCGCATCCCTTGCCGCCAGCGCAGCTGCCACAGCGCCAGCGTCGAACTTTTGCGGGATGTGCTGCGGGCAGTTCGTGTCCCACGCTTCGATCTTGAACAGGATCACCTGCTCGGGCCGGGCGCGATAGCCCTTCGGCATCAGCGATGTCGTCAGCGCCTCGTCGTCCTCGACCACCCGCGCTTCGCCCCAGATCTTCACCCGGCGGCGATGGGCGTAGTCCATCACGAAGATGTAGGCCTTGGGATTTTCGGATAGGTTTCCCTGCGTGATGTATTGCCGATTGCCGGCGTAGTCCGTGAAGGCCAGCGTCTGCTTGTCCAGCACCTTCAAGAAGCCCTTCGGGCCGCCACGATGCTGGATGTAGGGCTGGCCGTCGGCCGAGGCCGTGGCGAGATAAAAGCTGTTGGCGTCGGCCAGGAACGCCGCGAGGTTCTCATCGACCTCGGTGCGCCAGCCGCGCTGCTCGGCATGCGCATAGCCTTCGCGTGATCCCTTTCGGGTCTGGATCGACTTCACCGCCGGCGTGAACGCCACGTCGCTGGCGTAGGTGTGAGTTGCCGTCATCGGACGATCTCCTGAATCCCGGCGCATCCCCGCGTCTTCGCCATCCAAAATGGACTTTTCGCCAGCTAAAACAATCGGCCCGCTTGACACTTCATCATTGCTGTATATGCAATAATGCCATGGATCGCCTCGAAGCCATGCATGTTTTCGTCACCGTCGCCGACCTGCGCGGCTTCGCGCCGGCGGCACGAAAACTGCGGCTGTCCCCCTCCGCGGTGACGCGGCTGATCGCGGCGCTGGAGGAGCATCTTGGCGCGCGGCTGTTGCAGCGGACCACCCGTCAAGTGACCCTGACCGACGTCGGCACGCGCTATCTCGAGCGCGCGCGTCGCATCCTCGCCGATGTCGAGGAGGCCGACGGCTCGGCACGGGAGGAGCGCAACCGACCGAGCGGGCGGCTGGTGGTGTCGGCGCCGGTCGGCTTCGGCCGGCTGCATGTCGGGCCTGTCATGATCGCCTACCTCAAGCGCTATCCCGAGGTCGCCTGCGAATTGCGGCTGTCGGACAATCTGGTCAATCTCGTGGAAGATGCCGTCGACGTCGCGGTGCGGATCGGCCATCTCGCCGACTCCTCTCTCGTCGCGCGCCAGGTCGGCGAGATGCGGCGGATCGTGGTGGCGACACCTGGCTATCTCAAGCGCCATGGCGAGCCGAAGACGCCGGAGGCATTGCTCGGGCACCAGACCATCGCCTTCGGTCCATCCGCGAACTGGCGCTTCGTGCAGGACGGCCGCGACATCGAGGTGGCGCCGAATCCACGCTTCGCCAGCAACAGCGCCGACGCCGCCCTGCAATATGCCGAGGCGGGCGGCGGCGTGACCCGGGTGCTGGCCTATCAGGCTGCCGAGGGCCTGCGGCGCGGGCGGCTCAGAATCGTGTTGGCGAAATACGAGCAGCCGGCGTTGCCGATCCACATCGTCTACCCGACCTCGCGCCTGCTCTCCGCCAAGGTGCGCGCCTTCGTCGATCTCGTGGTGGAGACCGCGGAGTGGAAATTCGGGTGACGCCCTCACCCCTTCTTCGGCACGACGCGAAAGGTGCCGCTGGCGCGGGCGATCACGGCGCCGTCGGCCTTCGCGAGGCACTGCGCGAAACAGATCGTGCTGCCGGTCTTGATCGCCTCACCCTCGACCGCGAGCCATTGGCCGATCTCGCCGGCGCCGACATAGTCGACCGACAGCGAGATCGTGACCAACGAGGTCGTCCAGCCCGTCGCCTGCGCGCAGCTGTAGCCCATGGCGGCATCGGCCAGCGCCGCGATCAGGCCGCCATGGATCAGCCCGCGCGCGTTGGTGTGCGGTTTCGCCAGCCGCAATCCCACGGTGACGCCGTTGTCGGTCTTCCTGGAGTAAAGCGGCTCCCAGGGATCGGTGAGCGGGGCTTTGCGAAAGTGCGGCTCGAAGCCGGCGGGAATGTCGGTGCTGGTCATGTCCGTCTCGCGTTGGTGGCTCCCGCCATTGAACGCGGCAGACGGGACAGATGCACCACCTACAAAGTTTTAAACGGAATTTGCGTGGGTGTTTGAAAGGAGTGGCGCCGTCGCCCCGCTATCCCTGTCATCACCCGCGAAAGCGGGTGATCCAGTATTCCAGAGACGGTGACGTGATACGGAGAGGCCGCGGCGTACTGGATGCCCCGCTTTCGCGGGGCATGACGGCGCGCCCTAAAACGGCAGCCCCACGTAATTCTCCGACAGCGAGGTCATCGCGGCCTGCGACTGCGTGACATAGTCGAGCTCGGCGAGCTGGATGCGCGCGCCGATGGTGCCGGTGTCGGGGAATTTGTGCAGCATCGAGGTCATCCACCAGGAGAAGCGCACGGCCTTCCAGACCCGCGCCAGCGCCTTCGCCGAATAGGCATCAATGCCGGCGCTGGATTTTTCGTCGTAGAACTCGCGAAACGCACTCGACAGATAATGCGCGTCGCTCGCGGCCAGGTTCAGCCCCTTGGCGCCGGTCGGCGGCACGATATGGGCGGCGTCGCCGCACAGGAACATCCTGCCGAAGCGCATCGGCTCGGCGACGAAGCTGCGCAGCGGCGCAATGCTCTTCTCGATCGAGGGGCCCGTGACCAGGCTGTCGGCGGCGTCCTGGTCGAGCCGGCGCTTGAGCTCGTCCCAGAAACGGTCGTCCGGCCATTGGTCGACGTGGTCGTCGAGCGCGCACTGCACATAGTAACGGCTGCGCCTGGTCGAACGCATGGTGCAGAGCGCAAAGCCACGGGCGTGGTTGGAATAGATCAGCTCGTGGCTGACCGGCGGCGTCTCGGAGAGGATGCCCAGCCAGCCGAACGGATAGATGCGCTCGAACTCCTCGATGGCCGAAGCCGGAACGCTGGCGCGGCTGACGCCGTGAAACCCGTCGCAACCGGCGATGAAATCGCAATCGATGGTGTGGGTGACGCCATCTTTCACGTAGGTTACGCGCGGGTGACCGCCGTCGAAATCCTGCGGCTGCACGTCCTTGGCCTCGTAGACCGAGGTGAGGCCGGCGGCCGTGCGCGCATTCATCAGATCGAGCGTGACCTCGGTCTGGCCGTAGATCATGACCGTCTTGCCGGTCGCAGCCTTCATGTCGATGCGGTGGCGGCGCCCGGAGAAGGTGAGTTCGATCCCTTCATGCACCAGCCCTTCGGCATGCGCCCGTGCGCCGGCGCCGATCTGGTCGATCAGCGCAACTGTTCCCTCCTCCAGCAGTCCGGCACGGATGCGGCCGAGCACATAGTCCGGGCTCTGCCGCTCCAGAATGACATTGTCGATGCCATAATGATGCAGCAGTTGCCCAAGCAACAATCCTGCCGGCCCCGCCCCGATGATTGCGACTTTTGTCCGCAATACTTGCTCCTCCCGATCCTGTAGCCTTTCGGCGTGGCTCGCTTGTCGCGGCCGTCCGCGCACGATAATTATATCATATAACGGTTGGGCAAAAGGGAGTGCGCGGCGGCACGTCGCGCCAGTTCCGGCTTGAACGCGCCGGCCAACTAGATAACATGTTAATTAACGAGACCGGGCCATCGAAGCCCGCCGTCAAAAGAGGGAGAGACGCGTGATGAGGAAAGCCTGTCTGGCGTTGCTGCTGGCAGCAAGCGTAAGCCCTGCGTTCGCGCAGGACAAGACCTTCGATTTGAAGATCTCGCACTGGGTGCCGGCCTCGCATCCACTACAGAAATCGCTGGAGGACTGGGCTGCCGCGGTCGAGAAGGATTCCGGCGGCACCATCAAGGGCAAGGTGTTTCCGGCCCAGCAGATGGGCAAGGCGTTCGACCATTACGACATGGCGCGCGACGGCATCGCCGACGTCACCTATGTCAATCCCGGCTACCAGCCCGGCCGTTTCCCGATCATCGGCGCTGGCGAATTGCCATTCCTGATCTCGGATGCCAAGGGCGGCTCGATGGGGCTTGACGCCTGGTATCGCAAATACGCCGAGAAGGAGATGAAGGACGTCAAATACTGCCTCGCCTTCGTCCACTCGCCCTCCTCCTTCCACTCCCGCACCAAGAAGATCGTGATGCCGGAGGACGTGAAGGGCCTGAAGATCCGCCCCGCCCACGCCACCATGGCGAATTTCGTTACCTCGCTCGGCGGCACCAATGTGCAATCCTCCGCGCCCGAAGTGCGCGACATCATCGAGCGCGGCGTCGCCGATGGCGTCACCTTCCCCTGGGGCTCGCTGGTGCTGTTCGGCATCGACAAGGTGACCAAATACGACATGGAGGCGCCGCTCTACACCACGACCTTCGTGTTCGTCATGAACAAGGACAAGTACAATGCGATGTCCGACAAGCAGAAGGCCGCAATCGACAAGAATTGCACGGTCGAGATGGCGGGCGTGGTCGGCGAGCACTGGGGCAAGTTCGAGGATGCCGGCATCGACAAGGTCAAGGCGGAAACCGGTCACGAGGTCTACAAGCTGACGCCCGAGCAGACCGCCGCCTGGAAGAAGGCCGCCGAGCCGCTGGTGAAGACCTGGTCCGACGGCGCGAAGAAGACCGGCGCGGATCCGGACGCGGCGCTTAGCGAGCTGAAGGCATCGCTGAAGAAGTACAACGCGCTGGCGGAGTAGCTCTTCGTCGAAACACATGCGGCGGCGGGATCATCTCGCCGCCGTTGTTCTGCAGCGGGTCGACACGTGAGGAGCGCAGCGCGCGTCCTCTCCCTCTCTCCCGCGTGAGGATGACGTCTCTTAGGAAGGTCCGATGAAGCGCAGCTGGATGGATCGCGTTATCGATTCGATCGAATGGATCGCAGCGGCCTTCGTCGGCATCGTCGCGCTCGACATCTTCCTGTCGGTGTTGCTGCGCAACACGCTGAACTATTCGATCCCCGATAGTTTCGACATCGGCCGCATGCTGCTCGGCATCCTCATCTTCTGGGGCATCGCCGCGACCTCCTATCGCGGCACCCACATCACCGTCGACCTCGTCTGGGGCAATGTCGGGCCGCGCTACCAGCGCTGGATCGACGTGTTCGCGACCCTGGTGCTGCTGTTCGTCGTGACGGTGCAGACCTGGACGCTGTTCGACAAGGTCCGCGGCACCTACAACGACAACGTCCAAACCTTCGACATGCACATGCCGACCTGGCCGTTCTTCGCGATCGCCTGGATCGGCGACGTCTCCGCCGTGCTGCTGATCGCGATCCGCACCTACCGGTTGATCTTCCATCCCGAAGAGATGCACGACCCCAAGCTGAAGGCGACGGAGTAATCATGAGCACCGATGCCGTCGCCGTTATCGGCTTCGTTTCCCTGTTCGCGTTGATGCTGCTGCGCGTGCCCGTCGGCATGGCCATGGGCCTCGTCGGCGTCTCCGGCTTCTCCTATCTCGTTGGCGCCACGCCGGCGCTGAAGCTGGTCGGCCAGACCTCGATGCGCACGGTGACCGACTACACCTTCGGCGTCATTCCGATGTTTTTGCTGATGGGCTCCTTCGTCAGCAATTCCGGCATGAGCCGCGAACTGTTCCGCGCCGCCAACGGCTTTGTCGGCCATTTGCGCGGCGGACTCGGCATCGCCACCGTCGGCGCCTGCGGCGGCTTTGCCGCGATCTGCGGCTCCTCGGTCGCGACCGCCGCGACCTTCTCCGCGGTCGCTTACCCCGAGATGCGCCGCTTCGGCTATCCGCAGTCGTTTGCCACCGGCGTGATCGCGGCCGGCGGCACGCTGGGTGCGATGCTGCCGCCCTCCACCGTGCTCGCCGTCTACGGCATCATCACCGAGCAGGACATCGGCAAGCTGTTCATCGCCGGCATCATCCCGGGCATCCTGGCGATGACCATGTACATGATCACGATCTTCCTGATCGGTTATTTCCGGCCCGACTTCCTGCCCAAGGGCAAGGAGCTGCCGTGGCGCGAGCGCTTCGCCGGCCTGAAGGACATCTGGGCGCCGGTGCTGCTGTTCGTGTTCGTGATCGGCGGCCTTTACGGCCTGCCCTATTTGCCGCGCTTCACGCCGACGGAAGCGGGCGGCGTCGGCGCCGCCGGCGCCTTCATCATCGGCGTGGCGACCGGCCGGCTCGACCGCGAGAAGATTCTGGCCTCACTGCTCCAGGCGACGCGCACGGCCGCCGCCGTGTTCACCGTGCTGATCGGCGCCTTGATCTTCGGCTATTTCCTCACGGTGACGCAGACCCCGCAAAAGGTGACGGAATTCCTCACCGGCCTCGGTCTCGGCCCCTACGGCGTGCTGGCGCTGATCATGGTGATGTATCTCGTGCTCGGCTGCCTGATGGACGCCATGGCGATGATCATCCTCACCGTGCCGATCATCTTCCCCGTGATCATGCATCTCGGTTTCGACCCGATCTGGTTCGGCGTCATCATCGTCATGACGGTCGAGCTCGGCCTGATCCATCCGCCGGTGGGCATGAACGTCTTTGTCATCAAGAGCGTGGTGAAGGACGTTTCCTTCTCCACCATCTTCAAGGGCGTGATTCCGTTCGTGGCGACAGACCTGGTGCGCCTGGTGATCCTGATCGCCTTCCCGCTGCTGGCGACGTGGTTGCCGACGCGGATGATGGCGCATTGAGGAGGTGAAGCGATGACCACGCCGTCGCTGGAAACCAGATACGTCTTTACCGTCACCGCACGCATCGGCGACGTCGTCACCGCCGGCGAGACCGGTATCGGCATTCGCCGCATCATCCCGATCGTCGGCGGCGAGGTGACGGGTGCGATCACCGGCAAGGTGCTGCCGTTCGGCGCGGACTTCCAGACCATCCGCCCGAATGAGCTGATTGATCTCGAAGCGAAGTACGCGTTCGAAACCGACGACGGCGCCACCGTCTATGTCGAGAACAAGGGCATGCGCTTCGGCCCGGTCGAGCTGTTGCAAAAGCTCAAGCGCGGCGAGCCGGTGGATCCCAAACTGATCTATTTCCGCACCGTGCCGAAGTTCGAGACCGGGCATGAGAAATACCGCTGGCTGATGCAGCACATTTTTGTCGGTTCAGCAGCCCGGCATGCGGACCGCGTCGTGATCGACGTGCATCAGGTGATGTGAGTTCATTGAGAGCACGGGCAAATGTGTATAAATACACATCATGAATAACCGGGAAATTATCTCGGTCCTTCAAAGAGATGGCTGGGTCCAAGTGGCTCAGAAGGGCAGCCACGTCCAGTTCAAGCACCCCCGCGAAGCAGGGCCGGGTCACGGTCCCTCATCCGAAGCGGGACGTCCCTCTCGGAACACTGAAGAGTATTGAAAAGCAATCCGGCCTGAAGCTGAGGTAAGCGCCATGCGCCACTACATTGGTCTTATCCATAAGGACGCCGACAGCGATTTCGGCGTGTCGTTTCCCGATCTGCCCGGCCTCGTGACCGCAGGAACCACGCTCGACGAGGCACGCGACATGGCCGAGGAAGCGCTGGCGCTTCACCTCGAGGGGATGGCGGAGGACGGCGAACCGATCCCAGAGCCTTCCTCACTCGAAGATATCATGTCCAAGCCCGAGAACCGCTCGGGCGTCGCCATTCTGGTCTCGATGAAGGACGATCTGCCGAAGGTCGTGCGCGTCAATGTCACCTTGCCGGGTGATGTCCTGGAGCAAATTGACAAATACGCCGAGGCCCACGGCTACACGCGATCGGGCCTGCTTGCTCAGGCCGCGAAGAAGCTGATGACCGACGCAGCCTGAGGCGCTCCACGTATTGCGCCGAATGCGGCGCCCAATTGGCTGACGTTTTCCCGTTTCGAAGGAGGCTTCGAAGCGCAACGGCGGGACTTCCCTTGTTGACTCCCCCTGAATTCGTTATACAACATAACTATTCTGACAAGGACGCAAATGACACAGGGAAACGCCGAGACCGCTGACGCGGGCGCCTCCGGGCTTTTGAAGATCGAGCGGGCGGACCGGGTTTTGACCGTCGGCCTCAATCGGCCGGCCAAGCGCAATGCGCTCAACGACGGCATCATCCTGGAGATCGGCGAGTGTTTTGCGGCCCTGCCCGAGGATATCGGCGCCGTCGTCATCCACGGCATCGGCGACCATTTTTCCAGCGGTCTCGACCTCTCCGAACTGACCGACCATGATGCCAGTGGCGGCCTTCTCCATTCCCAGATGTGGCACCGGGTGTTCGACCGCATCCAGTACAGCCGCGTGCCTGTGATCGCCGCGCTCAGGGGCGCCGTGATCGGAGGCGGGCTGGAGCTCGCCTGCGCGGCGCATATCCGTGTCGCCGAACCCTCGACCTATTTCGCGCTGCCGGAGGGGCAGCGCGGCATCTTCGTCGGTGGCGGCGGTTCGGTGCGCCTGCCGCGCCTGATCGGCGTCGCCAGGATGATGGACATGATGCTGACCGGCCGCGTCTATTCCGCGACCGAAGGCACCTCCTACGGCTTTGCGCAATATGTCACGGAAGCCGGCAACGGGCTCGGCAAGGCGATGGAGCTTGCGACCAAGGTCGCCTCCAACGCGCCGCTGACCAACTTCGCCGTGCTCCAGGCGCTGCCGATGATCGCGGAGGCCAATCCGCAGACCGGCCTGTTGATGGAATCGCTGATGGCGACGGTGGCGCAGAGCGACAAAGAGGCAAAACGCAGGATCCGCGAGTTCCTCGAACACAAGACCGCAAAGGTGAAGCCGAAATCATGAGCGCGCAGCCGTCCTCTTCCAGCATGGAGCGCGGCGCGAGCACTTCCCCGCTGCGGCCCATTTCGTTCGGCGATCCCGTCGTCAATATCGAGCGGCGCGACGACGGCACGATTTATCTGCGGCCCAAACAGCCGCTCGGCGATTATCCGGCCCGCATCACCGACCGCCTGCATCACTGGGCGAGCGCGACGCCCGATCGCGTCTTCATGGCCGAGCGCGAAGGTGGCCGCGGCTGGCGCAAGATCAGCTACGCCGAGCTGCTCGCCGCGAGCCGGCACATCGCCTCAGGGCTCATTGCGCGCGGGCTGTCGGCGGAGCGGCCGGTCGTCATCCTCTCCGGCAATTCGATCGACCACGCATTGCTCGCGTTCGGCGCGTTCTATGCCGGCATTCCGTTCTGCCCGGTGTCGCCGGCCTATTCGCTGGTATCGAAGGATTACGGCAAGCTTTCCTACCTGATGAAGCTGCTGACGCCCGGCCTCGTCTTTGCCGAGGACGCCGAAAAGTTCGCCGACGCGCTCGCGGCCAACGTCTCGCTCGGCACCGAGATCGCCGCGTCCTACGGTCGCGTGCCGGGCCGCGACGTCACCTTGCTCGCCGACCTCATGGCAACGCCGATCCGCGGCGATCTGGACGAGGTCCACGGCAAGATCGGCCCCGACACCATCGCGAAATTCCTGCTGACCTCGGGCTCGACCGGCAACCCCAAGGCGGTCATCAACACCCAGCGCATGATCTGCGCCAACCAGGTGATGCTGCGCGAGACGCTCGCCTTCCTCAAGGACGAGCCGCCCGTCATCATCGACTGGCTGCCCTGGAATCACACTTTTGGCGGCAACCACAACATCGGGCTGACGCTTTACAATGGCGGCTCGATGTATCTCGACGCCGGCAAGCCGGTGCCGGGAGGCATCGAGGAGACCGTGCGCAATCTCCAGGAGATTTCGCCGACGGTCTATTTCAACGTGCCCAAGGGCTACGAGTCGCTGCTGCCTTATCTGCGCGACGACCAAGGGCTGCGCGCAAAATTCTTCGACCGGCTGCACGCGATGTTCTTCTCGGGCGCGGCCCTGTCGCCGTTCGTCTGGAACAGCCTCGACGAGCTCGCGGTGAAGGAAAAAGGCTACCGCGTACCGATGCTGACCGGCCTCGGTGCAACCGAGACCGCGCCGTTCTTCATGTCGGTCAACCCGCGCACCAGCCGCTCCGGCCATGTCGGGCTTCCCGTATCCGGCAATGACGCCAAGCTGGTGCCGAACAACGGCAAGATGGAAGTTCGTTGCAAGGGGCCGAACGTGATGCCCGGCTACTGGCGCCAGCCCGACATCACCGCAAATTCGTTCGACGAAGAAGGCTTCTACAAGCTCGGCGATGCCCTCAAGCCCGTCGATCCCGATGATCTCAATGCCGGCTTCGATTTCGACGGCCGCATCGGTGAGGATTTCAAGCTCGGCAGCGGCACCTGGGTCAGCGTCGGCCCATTGCGCGCGCGCTTCGTCGCGGCTTGCGCGCCGCTGGTGCGCGACGTCGTCATCGCCGGCATCAACCGAGACGAGATCTCCGCGCTCGTCGTGCTCGATCTCGACGGCTGCCGGCTGATCAACCCGACGCTGCCGACCGACGATCTCGTCGTCGCGACCCGCGACCGGCTGGTGCGCGAGGCATTTCGCGAACGGCTGACCCGCTTTCTCAGCGCGGCCACGGGATCCTCGACGCGGATCACGCGCGCGATCCTCTTGGACACGCCACTCTCGATCGACAAGGGCGAGGTCACCGACAAGGGCTCGATCAACCAGCGCGCGGTGCTCGAGCATCGCAGCCTGCTGATCGAGGAGCTCTACGCTGCCAATCCATCGGACCGTGTGATATCGGTCGGGTAAGAAAACGTCGCACCAGGGAGAACGCCATGTTGTTGAAGGATCAGGCTGTCATCGTCACGGGCGGCGCGTCGGGACTGGGCGCGGCGACCGCGCGTAAGCTGGCGGCGCAGGGCGCCAGGGTCGCGGTGTGCGACCTCAATGCCAAGCTCGCCGAAACTGTCGCCGCCGAGATCAAGGGCGTGGCTGTGGCTTGCGACGTCTCCGATGCGGCTTCCGCTGAGGCTGCGATCGCCCAAGCGACCAAGTCCCATGGACCCGCGCGCGTGCTGGTCAATTGCGCCGGCATCGGCGTTGCCAAGCGCGTCGTCGGCCGCGACGGCCCGATGGCGCTCGCCGATTTCGACAAGGTGATCAAGGTCAATTTGATCGGCACCTTCAACATGCTCCGCCTTGCCGCGAACGAGATGTCCAAGCTCGAGCCGCAGGCAACCGGCGAGCGCGGCGTCATCATCAACACGGCATCCGTTGCCGCTTATGACGGCCAGATCGGGCAATCGGCCTATTCGGCCTCCAAGGGCGGCATCGTCGGCATGACGCTGCCGATCGCGCGCGAGCTGGCGCAGTTCGGCGTCCGCGTGCTGACGATCGCGCCCGGCCTGTTCCTCACGCCGCTGCTCGCCAACCTGCCGCAGGAAGCCCAGGACTCGCTCGCCGCCGCGATCCCGTTCCCGCGCCGGCTCGGCCACGCCGAGGAGTTCGCGGCACTGGCGCTGCACATGGTCGAGAATTCGTACCTGAACGGCGAAGTGGTGCGCCTCGACGGCTCGCTACGCATGGCGCCGAAATAGGGCGCAGCATATGTTCGTGAACCGGCGCGACGTCCAGATCCAGTGGGGTGACTGCGACCCCGCCAACATCGTCTATTACCCGCGCTATTTCGCGATGTTCGACGATTCGACGTCGACCCTGTTCGAAGTCGCCGGCTTCTCCAAGCAGGACCTGGTCCGCAAATACGGCTTGGTCGGCATTCCCATGGTCGACACACGCGCCAAGTTCTACATCCCCTCGACTTACGGCGACTGGATCACCATCGAAACGAAGGTCGAGAGCATCAAGCGCTCGAGCTTCGAGGTGAAGCACAGCGTCTACAAGGGCGAGGCGCTGGCGATCGAGGGTTTTGAGACCCGTGTCCTGGTCGGCCGCGACCCCGTTAACCCCGACAAACTGAAATCGGCACCGTTTCCTGCGGAAATGGTAGCCAAATTCACCGGGAGCGAGGCCCGGAGCTAAATCGCCACATCACCAAAAGAGGGGGCTGAATTACCCCCCGATTTCTGCTTTCAAAGAAACACATAAAGGGAGGAATAGATGAAACGCTTTTACCTGACCGCCGCCGTCACCGCGGCCGCGCTTGCGCTGCCAGCCGTGCCCGCGCTGGCCCAGACCGCCGAGGTCACCATCGGCATCACCACCACCACCACGGGCCCCGGCGCAGCGCTGGGCATTCCCGAGCGCAATGCGCTGGAGTTCGTGCCGAAGGAGATCGGCGGCGTGCCGCTGAAAGTGATCGTGCTCGACGACGGCGGCGATCCGACCACCGCGACCACCAACGCCCGCCGCTTCGTGACCGAATCCAAGGCCGACATCATCATGGGCTCGGCGCTGACGCCCCCGACCATCGCGGTGTCCAACGTCGCCAACGAAGCCGGCATTCCGCATTTCGGCCTGGCGCCGTTCCCGATTACGCCGGAGCGCATGAAGTGGTCGGTGGCGATGCCGCAGCCGATCCCGATCGTGGGCAAGGTGCTGTACGACCACATGAAGTCGAAGGGTGTGAAGACCGTCGGTTATATCGGCTATTCCGACTCCTATGGCGACCTCTGGTTCAACGATTTGAAGGCGCAGGCCGTGCCGATGGGCATAACCATCGCCGACGAGGAGCGCTTCGCTCGCCCCGACACGTCGGTGACCGGACAGGTGCTGAAGCTCGTGGCGGCGAATCCCGATGCCATTCTGGTCGGCGCTTCCGGCACCGCGGCCGCGCTGCCGCAGACCGAGCTACGCGAGCGTGGCTATCAGGGCCTGATCTACCAGACCCATGGCGCCGCCAGTATGGACTTCATCCGCATCGCCGGCAAAGCTGCGGAAGGCGTGCTGATGGCCTCTGGTCCCGTCATGGATCCCGAGGACCAGCCGGACGAAGCCGCCACCAAGAAGCCGGGCCTCGCGCTCAACTCGGCCTATGAAGCCAAGTACGGCCCGAACAGCCGCAGCCAGTTCGCCGGTCACTCTTACGACGCCTTCGAGATTCTCAAGCGCATCATCCCGGCGGCACTCAAGACGGCGAAGCCAGGCACGCCGGAATTCCGCGAGGCGATTCGCCAAGCGCTGCTGTCGGAGAAGGAGCTTGCGGCGAGCCAAGGCGTCTACAATTTCACCGAAAAGGATCGCTACGGCCTCGACGAGCGCTCGCGCATCCTGCTCACGGTGAAGAACGGCAAGTACACGCTGGTGAAATAGACGCAGCGGCAGGATTGAGACGACGAGAGCCGGCCCGATGGGCCGGCTCTTTTTGTTTGCAGCGAGCGTAATGCCGGATCGCGTTTGAACAACAGCACCGCTCTCTGAGTTCCCTCCTCCCTTGTGGGGGAGGGGACACACCTTTCTCGGGGCGCTAGATGAGTCTCATTCCAGGCCTCAAGCCGCCTGCCGCAGCGGGGTCCAGGCGAACTCCGGATAGTAACTGTCCATCATCCGGTCGACATAAGCGGTGAGGTTCCGAAATCCTTCGGCGCGACGGCGCAGTGCGGATTCGAAGAACGGCGTCAGGATCCCGGCGAGTGCACCGAAGGCGGTGGCATCGACGCCGCAGGGCTTGTTGCCCATCAGATAGGACTTGTCGCCGAGCTGCACCGAGAGCGCAAACAGCGAGCGCACGGCGAGATCGACGTCGTCATCGGGCGCGTGGCGGCCGAGTCCGGAGAGCAGGTAGTTCTCGGCGACACGGAATTGCGCGTCCTCGCGCAACTTCTCGCGATTGTGCTCCGGCGCGCCGTCGAAGAAATGCGCAGGCCCCTTGGCGAAGTTGACCGGATCGACCCAGCGCGCCCCGACCAGCGCAAAATAAACGTGATGCTCGATCATGCGTTCGAATGCCCAGGCCTGCGCGCGCTCGACGAGCGACAGACCGGCGTCGAAATCGAAGCCGTAGCGGCGCTCGATATGGGCGCGGATGAAAGTGGAATCGGCCACCGCCTCGCCGCCATCGTCGATGAAGGGCAGCTGCCCCTTGGGTGATGCGGGTGGCATCGCCCGCTCCTTCCGGTAGGGCAATCCCGCCATCTTGAGCTGCACCTCCGTCTTGGTGACGAAGGGGCTGATTTCCGGCAGGCCGAAGCCGGCGCCAAAGCCGTAAAGCGTGATCATGAAGGCTCTCCTGAAACGACCGAAAGAGTTGAGGGAACTTAACCGCGGGCTGCTGCCACCATGGTGGCAGCAGCCGTGATATCTTCTGCGAAACGGGCCCCCCGCCAGGCGCGGGCCATGACATGACGGACCAGCGCGTCCGCGGCCTGGACCAGGAAGCGAGCCACCATGGTCGCGAGCGCAAGGCGGAGGTCGAGGACCATGAGATCAAGGGATACGAGGCGGCCGAACGCCCATGCGTACCAAGCTCGGGCTTGCAAACGCGGGACTTGCAAAGGCTGGACCTGTAAAGGCGGGGTCCGCCACAGCGCAGCGGCCGGGCCGAAATGAGTTGGAATGATCATGGACAAATCCTCTTCAGTCGACGTGTTGTCCCGGTATAGAACTCCCCTGCTGCCAACATCCTGTCAGCAGCCACGCGCCGCCTTCTGAAAAACCACCGACAAGAGATCCGTCATGAGACGCGCCGACCGGCTGTTTCAAATCATCCAGGTGCTGAGGCGCACGCGTAAGCCGCTGACGGCGGACGCTATCGCGGCCGAGCTCGAGACCTCGAAGCGCACAATCTATCGCGACATCGCCACGCTGATCGGCCAGCGCGTGCCGATCCGTGGTGAAGCCGGCATGGGCTACATCCTGGAAAAGGGTTTTGACCTGCCGCCTTTGATGCTGACACCCGACGAAATCGAGGCGGCGGTGCTGGGCGCGCAATGGGTCGCCGGCCATGCCGATCCCGCGCTGGCGCGTGCGGCTGAAGATCTGATGGCCAAGATCGCCGACACTGTCCCTGAGCGCCTGCGTCCGTTCGTGCTGGAGCCGGCAAGCCGGGCCCGGCCGAGCTGGAACAGGGAGCCGGACCGCCTGGACATGGCTCGCACGCGCACCCAGATCCACGAAGGCAAGAAGATCATGCTGCGCTATCGCGACGAGCAGGGCCGCGCCAGCGAGCGCATGATCTGGCCGATTTCGATCGGCTATCTCGAAGCCGTGCGCCTGCTCGCGGCCTGGTGCGAGCTTCGCGGCGACTTCCGCAGCTTCCGCACCGACCGCGTGGTCGACGCGAGCTATCCCGACGAGAGATATCCTGAAAGGCGCGACGTGCTGCGCGCGAAATGGCGCCAGAGCCTGGTCTGGGGCCCGCCAAAGGACACGTGACGATGGATGAGAACGCCCCCATCGACCTGTCGAGCTGTTGCCAGAGTTGCGGCGCCTGCTGCGGCTATTCGGCGAACTGGCCGCGCTTCTCGATCGAGAGCGACGAGGAGCTTGCCGCGATTCCCGAAGCGCTCGTCAACGACCGTCAGTCCGGCATGCGCTGCGAAGGCGATCGCTGTTCGGCGTTGCAGGGAGAGATCGGACAAGCGACGGCGTGCGGCATCTACGCAGTGCGACCGGACGTGTGCCGCACCTGCTTGCCCGGCGATGCCGAATGCGCGATGGCGCGACGGAAATTCGGGCTGCCGGTGATAGAGGCCGCCGGCGCATGATCCGGAAAAGTGTGCAGCGGTTTTCCGCCGAGATCATGCGCCAATAGAGAGCTAGAGCGCGATCGAGCGCGCTTTAGGCCGGGACGG
This sequence comes from Bradyrhizobium sp. CAR08, assembly GCF_052871955.1. Taxonomy (NCBI): domain Bacteria; kingdom Pseudomonadati; phylum Pseudomonadota; class Alphaproteobacteria; order Hyphomicrobiales; family Nitrobacteraceae; genus Bradyrhizobium; species Bradyrhizobium sp. CAR08. The sequence continues at coordinate 49,697 of NZ_JBIXJX010000011.1, read as the reverse complement.
CTTCGCTGATCTCGTCGTCGATCTCGTCGTCCAGCGGCGCGAGCACCGAGAGCGGCTTGGTCGACAGCGTGATCGGCTTGCGGCCACCCGACAGCGACGGCGAGGATTTCGCCGCGCCTTCGCGCGCAAGCGCGTAGAGCGTCGAACCGACACGGCCGCCGTTCTCGATCAGGTCGCGCTCGTTACAGCTGCCAGCGATCGCGACCGCCAGCGAGTGCAGATGGCTGCGGCGATAGCAGAACAGCGCCAGCCTGGCGCGCGCGTCAGGGGAAACACTTTCAACCAGCCTCGGCAGGCCACTCTCGCTGGCGCGGTACATCTCGCCAAGGAGTTCGTCGCGGACCGGGCACGAATCGCCTTCAAAGGTATCGCGGCTTGAAAACATTGCAGTTCTCCCTCGTCTGGGAAGATGCAGTGCAATTCTCTAATGAAAGGTTAACCACGCTGCCCGGTAGTCACCCGGGGGTCCTTGCGCGTGGGCCGCGAATCAATGGGCTGGGCGGGGATCCAGCCGCGCTATCTGAGCCGATGAGTCAGGCGCGAACGCCTCCACGCGTCATGGCCGGGCTTGTCCCGGCCATCCACGGAAAGCCGAGAGGCGCGCAGAACGTGGATGCCCGGGACAAGCCCGGGCATGACGACCTCTTGTGGATGCCGATGGACGACCACCTACGCGCCGAGGCCGCCAGCGGTCAGTTCGCCGCCATGAAGATGGAGAGGCCGAAGCCAGTCAGATGGTGCAGGGCCTGGTCGACACCGATCAGGGTCCAGAACCAGGGATGCGCAAGATCGACACCGAAATTGGCTGAGACGAGGCCCTTGGCGCGGTCGATCGTGATGTGGATGACGAAGTCGATCAGCGCCACAAACCAGAATTTCGGCGCCACGATCAGGATCAGCGGCAGCGCAACCGCAAGGTGAACCAGGCAGTGCACCAGGAGCGGCAGGGCCCAACCGTGCTTCTGGTCCTTGCCGTGCGCCATCCAGGCGGTCTGGAGGACGAAATCGGCGATGATGTGCTTGAACGTCAGCAGCAACATCCAACCAATGAGGGCTTCGACCGGAACCGCCGATGACAGGGGTGGAAACGACAAGGCGCCCTCGTTGACGTGACAAGAAGAATTGGAGCGTTCAGCGCAATCTCTTCCTGGACCGGTCAAATCGCCGGGACTTGCGATTTATGACACCTCCCGCGGCGGAATGCAGCCGGGGGGAACCGGAAAATCGCCAACTGTGGCTAACTGGTGATAGGATGACCAATCGCCGGGGCCGAGTTGAGTAAGGTTACCTTCGGCTCGGAATTTGCATTCCGCGGCCTGCGCGCTACCATCGTCAGTAGAGAATATCGTTCTTTTTTCAGACGTTTACGAATTGCAGGGCGACCGCAGCGATCACATCCGCAAGCCGCCCGCCACCGGAAGCATAAGGCCAGAGTGCTGCCATGAGTACTGAGGGCCCGACCTCATCGCCGATCGAGCCACCGCCCCGGCGACCCAAGGTGATCAAGACCAACCAGCAGCAGGTCTTCCTCTACGTCGTGCTGACCCTGCTGTTGTCGCTTGCCACCGTCTGGGCCGGCCGCATGCTGGTGCACAATTCGGAGACGCTGACCTTTGCGGTCGGCGCCCCCAACAGCGACGAGGCGCTGTTCGCAGCCAAGCTCGCCGCCGTCCTGAAGAACAACGCCTCGCGCTTCCGGATCAAGATCGTCAACAACGCCGACAACGCCAAGGCGATCGCCCAGTTCGATCGCAAGCAGGCCGACCTCGCGGTGCTGCGCACCGACGCCAAGGTGCCGCTGCGGGCACGCACGCTCGCGATCCTCGAGCACGATATCGTGCTGCTGCTCGGGCCCGGAAACAAGAAGATCAAGTCGCTCGCCGAGCTGAAGAAGAAGAAGGTCGCCGTCGTCGCCGACAACGACTCCGCGCTCGTCTTCGTCCGCGGTATCCTCGACGTTCCGGAGGGTGCGGACGCGGGGAGGATCCGGATGGCGCCACAGGGCGCTACGCTCGACAAGCTGTTCGCGCCGGCGAGCGGCTTTGGCGCGGTCGTCGCCATCGTCCACGCCTCGCGGGCGGTGCGGGACAAGGCGTATGAGCAGGTCGCCAGGCGCGGCGGCTTCACGCTGAACGCGATCGACGAGGCGAAAGCGCTGGCGCGCAAGATCCCCGGCATTTCCAGCGAGACGCTGACGGCGGGCACGCTGTCTGCATCGCCGGAAATTCCCGGCGACGATCTCGACACGATCGGGCTCGAATGGTTGCTGGTCGCCCAATCCAGGATGTCGCCGACGGCGGCCGGGGAGCTCGCGCGCACCGTCTACGAGAACAAGTCCGCGCTCGGGCTCGACAGCGGCTTTGCCACTAGGATCGAGCCCGCCTCCGTCGAGAAGGACGCCTTCGTGATGGCGCATCAAGGGGCGGCCGACTACATCAACGACGACACCAAGTCGTTCATGGATAAGTACAGCGACCTGATGTATCTCGGCGCTGCCGCGCTCAGCGTCATCGGCTCGATCTTCGCCGCGATCTACGCCAAGATCACCCGGATCGCGCCGGAGAAGGCCAGCGAGCTGGCCACCGCCATCCTCGACATCGGCGAGCGGATCGAACATGCGCATTCGCTCGACCAGCTCGAATGTCTCCAGGACGAGCTGGAAGGCATTTTACGCGGCGCCGTCATCGGCCTCAGAGACGGCACGATCAGTACCGACGGGCTCGACACCTTCAAGCTCGGCTACGAATTCGTCCGCGACGAGATCGGCATGCGCCGCGACTATCTCAAGCGCCATGCGGGCGCGGGCGAGAAGGCCGCTCAGGATGTGGCCCCTTCCCAGCACGACGAGAGCAATGTCGTGGTGGTGAAGACAGCTCAGAGTGCCTGACCCATCAATTTGAGGACCTACGGCGACGCCTTGCCGGCACGTCTGCGAGCGACCGGGGGCCCTAGGCCGGGAACCGTCCCTGTCCACAACCGTTTGTTCTCGGATCAACCGGAGACCGCGCCATGCGTGCACTCCTCATCATCTTCCTGCTGGGAATGTTGGCCGCGGTTGGCTATTTCGTTTATTCCGCGATGGCAGTCGAGGGCGAGCCGATCCCGACGGAAGGCTACGTGGCGCTGGCGTTGGGGGCCGGTTTTTCCGTTCTTGTCGGCATCGGCTTGATGGTGCTGCTGTTCTTCAGCAGCCGTCGCGGCTACGACGAACCGCCGCATTTCAAGTAGCGGCGCGTGGTCCGGCGGACCGTCGTTGACGGCCTCGAGCCGGGCAGGCACTTTGGCAGCGAGGTTCCAGCCGGGGACCGCAAAGACGAAACTGAGCCGCCTGCCCGCATGTCCAAGCCGCTGATCTCCGCTCTGGCCCAGTTCGCGGCCGCCACGGCCGGCCGCAACATGACCAGGGCGGCCTATGTGGCCGTCGCCGTCGGCGTGCTTGCCATGGTGCTCCTGACGGTCAACCCGGCCTATGAGACGGCACATCGCTGGGTCGACGCCCTGCTTTGGACCTGTCTCGTGTACTTCGTATACGAATGGGTGGTCCGGCTGCGCCATATGACGCGACAGGGGCGCCTTGCACTCTACATGTCCTCCTCCGCCGGGCTGGTCGACGCGGTCGGTGCGTTGGCCGTGCCGGCCGCGCTGATTCTCGGGATCGAGCCCAGGACGGCGTGGCTGCTCAGCGTGCTCTGGGTGCTGAAGGTGGTGCCGGGCATTCCCGGCCTGCGGCAGCTCCGCCGCGTGCTGGTGCTGGAATCGGGGCCGCTGGTCAGCGTGCTCGTGATCTTCCTGATGGTGGTCTTCCTGGCCTCGGTTGCCGAATATTTCCTGGAGCGGGACGTGCAGCCGCAGACGTTCGGCAGCGTGCCGGCCGCGCTGTGGTGGGCCGTCGCAACCCTGACGACGACGGGCTATGGCGACGTGGTGCCGGTGACGCCGCTGGGCCGCATGGTGGCGGCGCTGGTGATGATCTCCGGCCTCGGTGTGTTCGGCCTCTGGACCGGTATTTTGGCGACCGGCTTTGCCGCGGAGACCCGGCGCGACAATTTCCTCAAGACCTGGGAATCCGTCAGCAAGGTGCCGTTCTTTGCAGCGCTTGGACCGGCCGCCATCGCCGACGTCACCCACATGCTGCGCACCATGGAGCTGCCGGCGCGCACCATGATCATCCGCAAGGGTGCGCAGGGCGACTGCATGTATTTCATCGCCGCCGGCGAGGTCGAGGTCGACCTGCCCGGCAAGAAGGTGCGGCTCGGCGATGGCGCCTTCTTCGGCGAGATGGCCTTGCTCGGCAACAATTTGCGCGGCGCCAACGTCTCGACCACCAAGGTGTCGCGGCTTCTTGTGCTCGACCTCGTCGACTTCCGCGTGCTGATGGCGCGGCATCCCGATCTCGCCGAGACCATCGATGCCGAGGCGAAGCGGCGCGCGCTCGAAAACAAATAAATGGCGACAAGCAAATAAATGGAGACAAGAATGTCGGACACAGCCGACGCAGCCACTGGCCCGGTGCTCGAACTCGTTGGCGCACGCGCCACCATCCGCCTCAACCGGCCCAAACATCTCAACCGGCTCCAGGCCGAGGATCTCGGCGAACTGGTCAAACTGTTCGACCGGGTCGAGGCCGATCCTGCTATCCGCGTGCTGGTGCTGACCGGCACGGGGCGCGCCTTCTCCGCGGGCTATGACCTCAATTCCGTTGCCGAGCGCGCGGTCAGTGCGAACGAGCAGCAGAGCGCGGGATCGGCGTTCGAGGTGGTCGTCAACCGGCTGGAGGATCTCGGCGTCCCCACGATCTGCCGGCTCAACGGCGGCGTTTATGGCGGCGCGACCGACCTCGCGCTTGCCTGCGACTTCCGCATCGGCGTCGATACCGCCGAGATGTTCATGCCCGCGGCACGGCTCGGGCTGCATTACTACAGCAGCGGCATCAAGCGTTACGTGACGCGGCTCGGCGTCGACAATGCAAAAAAACTGTTCCTGACCGCGCAAAAGATCAGCGCGCCGGAGATGCTGCGGATAGGCTATCTCACCGACATGGTGGCGTTGGAGTTTCTGGACGAGGAGGTCGACAGGCTCGCTGCGGTCCTCGCCGGCAACGCGCCGCAAGCGATGCGCGGCATGAAGCGCGCGATCAACGAATTCGCCCGCGGCGAACTCGATCAGCAAGCCGCCGACCAGCGTCACCGCGACAGCATGCGCGGCGACGAGATCAAGGAAGGCATCAAGGCGTTCGCGGAGAAGCGACCGCCGAAATTCTGATCAAGCCCGCTTCGACCGCATCGCGCGCACCTGCGTGAGCCTGGGATCGCGGGCAAGCGCCTTGTAGCGTTTGCTCTCGATGGGATAGATCGCGATCCGGCCCTTGCTATCGGCATGAACGCCCCAGCCGAAGCGCTTGCCCAGGCTCGACGCCCTCATGCAAGCCTGCCCTCGGGAGAAGAACGCTTCGCGGGCCGCCTGCTTCTCCGTTTTCGTCGCCTTCACGGCGAGTTCGCGTCCCGGCGCAGACGTCGCGAAGATCACGTCGTCGGACGTGTATTTGTAAGGCGCCTTGGCGATCATCCCGTATTGCAGGCACGCCACCGTCGGCTTTCCCGCGCGCAGCGGCGGCTCTTCGCCGGTACGCGCAGGACAATCTTCAGCAACCTGGATGAAGGTGTTGAAGCAGTTGGTCGTGTGCACCGGCTTCGTCATCTGCAACCCCGGTTCATTCAACCGCCAGCCGCCGCAGCATGCTGCGCCGCCATCTCAGCGTCCGCCGCGTTGATGCGCTGGAACGCGGGCCGCGAGGTCATGCGTTCGGCATAGCGGACGAACACGTCCTTTTTCGGCACAATGCCGAACATCATGGTCCAGCTGAACGCGACGCCCCACAGCACGTCGGCGGCCGTCATGCGCTCGCCGAGCAGATACGGTCCCTTCGACAGCTGCGCCTCGAGCGCGCCGAGCATGATGTCATAGTCGGCATACGGCGATTGCGTGATCGGTGCCGGCTCGCGCTGCATGAACTTGTCGATCAGGGCCGGCTCGAACGAGGCGCCGTAATAGGCGATCCAGCGCAGATACGGGCCGCGCAGCGGATCGTTCAGCGCGGGTGTCAGCCCCGCCTGCGGAAACAAATCGGCGAGATAGATGGTTATCGCGACCTGCTCGGTCACCAGCGCGTTGCGGTGGTGGATCGCCGGCACCTTGCCGAGCGGGTTGATGGCGAGATAGGCCGGCTGGCGCTGCTCGCCGGCCTTCATGTTGAGGACATGAAGATCATAGGGCGCCCCCAGCTCCTCCAGCAGCACCCGCGTGCCGGTGGCCCGGGTTTGCGGCGAATAATACAGCGTGATGCGGTTCGGATCAGTCATGGCGGTCTCCATCTGCCGGCTGGCGATGGCGTTGTAGCGGACCATACCTGACATCCTGTGTCAGGTATGGTTTAATGAATCATGCGCGCGAGCCGGATGCTGTCGATCCTCACCACCCTCCAGGCCAAGGGGCAGGTCACCGCGCCCGAGCTCGCGCAGGCCTGCGAAGTCTCGGTGCGCACGATCTACCGCGACATCGACGCGCTCGCGGCGTCCGGCGTCCCCGTCTATGCCGACCGCGGGGCGGAGGGCGGCTATCGCCTGCTCGACGGCTATCGCGTGCGGCTGAACGGTCTGTCGCAGAGCGAGGCGGAAGCGCTGTTTCTGGGGGGATTGCCGGGCCCAGCGGCGGCGTTCGGGCTGGATGCGGCGATGATCGCCGCACAGAACAAGCTGATGGCCGCGCTGCCCGCCAATTTGCGCGAAGACGCCGGACGGATGCAGGAGCGCTTTCACCTCGACGCGCCGGGCTGGTTCGGCGAGGCGGAAGAACCGAAGCATCTGCGCACGATCGCCGCCGCGACCCTGCGCGGGACACTGATCAAGATCCGCTACCAGAGCTGGCGCGCCGAGAAGCAGCGTCGCGTCGCACCGCTCGGTCTCGTGCTTAAAGGGGGCAGCTGGTATCTCGCAGGTCTGGTCGACGGCAGCGTGCGGACCTATCGCGTCGCGCGCGTGCTCGACTGCACCGCGCTCGACAATCGGTGTGAGCGGCCCGCCGGTTTCGATCTCGCTGGCTATTGGCGGGACGCAACGCTGCGTCTTGAGGCCGAGATGCATCCCAATGTCGCGATCGTTCGGCTGTCGCCCTTCGGCGTGAAACTGCTCGATGCACTGAGCCAGCCTTACGTCAGGGCGCGTACGCAGCTCGAAGAGACCGCGGATGCGGACGGCTGGCGCATTGCCAGAGTGCCGACCGGAAAGACGTCATGGCATGCCGCCGCCGAATTGTTGCGGCTCGGGCCCGAGGCCGAAGTGCTGGAGCCGGCCGACCTGCGCGAGAAGATGGCCGAGCTGACAGAGGCGATGGCTGTGCGCTATCGCGCGGCGCGGAAAACAGGACGGCGGCGCGACGCGCCGCGACCGACGAAACACTCCTGAAACACGATTCTCCCCGCGCTGCATGAACGCATTCGCGTTTCGGCTCGACCGAGATGCAGGGACACAACAACGGCCCTTACGCCAAACTGGAGAATGAAAATGTTTCGTAAGCTTGCACTTGGTCTGATCGCCGCCGGCTCGCTCGGCGTTGCCGCTCTCGCCCCCACCGCCGCGTCGGCCCACGGCTTCCACCATCACTGGGGTCCCGGCTGGGGCTTTGGCGGGGTCTACATCAACAGCGGCGTCAACAATTGCTATCAGGAGCGCGTCGTCCAGACCCGCCACGGCCTGCGCGTCCGCGTCGTGAACGTCTGCGCATACGGGATCTACTGATATCCCGCATTCACGACAAAGCCCCGATCGCACCGCGATCGGGGCTTTGCGCGTCGATTTTTCTTCCGCTAACCGGCCTGTCTATGTCGCCGAAACCAGGCCCAGGTCTCGCGCGTCGTCCGGACGTAGCCGCGGCCACGATGGACGATTTCGCCGTCGACGATCCCGTTCAGCTTCGGCAGTGCGTGGAACGGGATCGAGGGATAGGCGTGATGCTCGACATGGTAGGGCATGTTCCACGCGATCCATTTGACGATCGCGCCGGTGTAGGTGGTGCGGGTGTTCTGGAATGCGCTGCGGGTACGCTCGCAGCCGGTGTGCTCGGCGTAGAGATAGGGACGCAGGAAGAACTGCCCAATGATCAACGGCACGATCCAGACCCAGAGCAGCAGCGCCGACGAGAACCACAACGACAGCACGAGCAGCAGCGCATAGAGCGCGACATAGGCGCGCGCCTCGGTGACGATGATGGCGCGCCTGTTCTCGGGGATCCATGGCACGACGACCTTGCCGGTGACGGCATGGCCGAGCATCAGCCACAGGCGGCCGGCGACCTGAAGCACGCCGCTATAGGCGAGCGCGAGCTGCGTGTCGGATTTCGGCTTCACGCCGACGACGAGCTCCGGGTCCCTCTCGGGGTCTTGGGTGTAGCGGTGATGGTCCCAGTGAAACAGGCAATAATATTCGTAGGGCAAGCCGATGATGAAGCCCGAGAGATAGCCGACCACGAGGTTGAGACCGCGACTTTTGAACGCGGTCTTGTGCGCCGTCTCGTGCACGGCCATGAACAGGAAGGCGACAAGATAGCCCTGCACAGCCATCAGCGGCAGCGCCCAGAGGGCGCCATGGCGTGAGGCGACCATCCAGATCAGCGCGCCGACCAGCAGGATCACGCCGTAATGACCGAGGCTCTGCACGGCGCCCCTGAGGTTGGACCGCACCGACAGTTCACGCAGCATCGCCGGCGCCAGCGGCTTCAGCCGATGGCCGGAGTCTGAAACGGTTGCGTCACTCATGATCGGATGCCTGCCCTACTTGCCGAGAAGCTCCGCGATCTCGGCCTCGATGAAGGCCCGATCGCGCGGATTGTTGACGGGGTTGCCGGCGCGATGGCCGTGCAGCGACGGGATCGGATGCAGCACCGCAGAGCGCGCATTGACCAGCCCAACGAGTTCGTCCTCGTTGTCGCGGACGTCGAAATAGCGGTCCGTCGCACCAGGCATCAGCAGCATGTGGGCCGTGATCGCACCGAGCGCGCGATCGAAATCGCCGTTGAATGTGGCGCAGCGACTGATATCGCCGTTCTGCCAGATCGCGATCTGAGCCAGGAGATCGTTGGCATCGCGCCGGGCAAACGCCGCGTCCCAGGTGCGGACGAGATAATCGTCCAGCGAGGTGAAGCCTGCTTCGCGCCAGATCTCGTCGCGATAGAAACCGTGCGACATCGCCCAACCCGCGTAGACTCGCCCCATGGCGCGATAGCCTGCGACGGGCTTCTCGGCGAAGCGGCCGTCACGGAAGGCGGGATCGGCGGTCAGCGCGGCCTTCACACTTTCCAGGAAGACGTAATTATAGGGCGCGCAACGGGCACTGCCGCAGACGACGGCCGCCCGTTCGACCATATCGGGATGCAGCGCCGCCCAGTGATAGGCCTGCATGCCGCCCATCGACCAGCCATAGACCAAGGCTAGCTTCGAGATGCCGAACCGCTCGGTGAGCAGCCGATGCTGGACCGCGATGGCATCGTGATAGCTCACGATCGGGAACGGCGCGGCGGTATTCGACGGCGAGGACGACAGGCCGTTGCCGAACAGGTTCGGAATCACGATGAAGTAGCGCGTGGGGTCGAGCACGCCGTCGGGGCCGATCAGCCACTCGGTGTCGGTGTGCTGCGCGCTGAACGAGGTCGGATAGAGAATGACATTGTCCTTGTCCGGACCGAGCGTGCCGTAGGTCTTGTAGGCGAGCTTGAGCGAAGGGACGACGTCCCCGGACTGGAGCCTGACGTCGCCGGCCTCGAAGATCTCGTAGTCGCGCCCTGCCGTCATGGACCGAACTCCCGCTCACGCGGCAAGCGCGCCGCGGACACAGCGATGCATCGATCATGCCGGTCCCGCAGACGCATCGTCGCGTCACGCTTAATACTGTACTTATAGTCCATTTATTGTGAATCAGCAAGATAAATCCGGTCGCGAGCCGGCTCAGGCGATGGCGGCCAGATAGCGCGCGACAGAGGCCGCGAAGGCGGCCTTGGCGCCTGCGGCGATGTTGCGGTCCCACCAGGCGCCGTAGATGCGATCGAAGGCCAGCGGCTCGACGGCAGCCGCAATCCGTCGCACTGCGGCGGCATTGAGTGGCATGTAGTTCGGATATGAGTACATGAAGCTGACGAAGCGGCGATCCATCGTGACCTGCGCGATATCGCCGGTGAGCAGCGCGCCCCTGCCGTCCGCACCCCTCGCATGGTGCAGCATGGTGGCGCCGGCGAAGTGACCACCGGTGCGCAGGAGCAGCACATCGTCGGAGATGCGATGGTTTTCGCCGGTCCAGTGCACGATCGACGCATGCGGACGCGTCACCCATTGGCGATCATCGGCGTGCAAATAGACCGGCACCCCGCCGAACGCCTCGCTCCAGTCGGCGAGCGCGCCATAGTAATGCGGATGCGAGATCGCGATCGCCTTCAACCCGCCGAGCGACCGCATATGCGCGATCGCCTCCGGCGTCGCCAGCGGTACGCAGTCCCACATCAGCCAGCCGTCCGCGAGCGGCACCAGCAGCGCCCGCTGGCCGATCGCAAAACTTGGCTCGAGCGCGATGCCGGTCAAGCCGAGATCGTCGCGCCAGGCCAGGCAGTGACGTTCCGAGAGCGCCTCGCGCGTGAGGAAAGTCTGGCCCTTCCAACCGACGTATTGCCGCTCGTCCTCGCAAATCTGACAGGCCGCGGGCGGATTTTCGCCATCCGGGAATTGCGCGCCGCAGGTTTCGCAGGTCCAGAGAGGCATGCCGTACTCCCAACAGAGACAATCCAACGTCAATAAGGAATTGCTGGCCGTAACTGCAAGGCCCGCCTCCGGGCCAGGGCTGGAACCAACCCGATCAGCACTCGTTAATGCCTCGTCCGCGCCAGAACGATTGGCTGAAAGGATTATGTCCCACCCGCCGTATTCCGGCTGAGACGACGTTTTGGTATCGATGACATCGCGGTCCCCCTCCTCGTCTCGTATCTGGCCCCTGTTCGCTCTCAACTTCTTCATGGCCGACATGCAGTCGGGCATCGGCCCTTTCGTCGGCGTCTTCCTCCAGGAGCGCGGCTGGGCGAGCGGGTTGATCGGTACCGCGATGACGATCGGCAATGTCGCGGGCATGCTGATCACCACGCCGATCGGCGGCTTCATCGACGCCAGCCGCAACAAGCGCATGTGGGTCGTGATTCCCGGCATCTGCGTGGTGCTCGCCTCCGCGATCATCCTGATCTCGCAAAATTTCTGGGCGGTGACGTTCTCGCAGATCGCACAATCGCTGGCGAGCGCCGCGATCGTGCCGGCGGTCACCGGCATCACGCTCGGCATCGCCAAGCAGAAGGGCTTCAACGCGCTCAACGGCCGCAACCAGGCCTTCAACCACGCCGGCAACATGGTCGGCGCCGCGCTGTCGGGCTATCTCGGTTACAAGTTCGGCTATGTCTCGGTGTTCGTGCTGGCGGCGGTGTTCGGCGCCATCGCGATCGCCTGTGTGATGATGATCCCGGCCAAGGCGATCGACGATCGCGCGGCGCGCGGCAGCAAGGAGGACGATCCCGACAGCGCGCCGGACGCGCTCACGATGCTGCTCAAGCATCGTGCACTGCTGGTGCTGGCACTGGCGCTCGCGCTGTTCCATCTCGGCAATGCCGCCATCGTGCCGCTCTATGGCCTGGCGGCGGTCGCCGAGGGCCAGGCCAACGGCCCGAGCTTCGTCGCGACCATCGTGGTGATCGCACAAGGCGTCATGGTCATCACGTCGCTGATCGCAATGAAGGCGGCGAGCAAGCGCAACTACTGGCCCATCATTCTTGTCTCCTTCATGTTCCTGCCCATCCGCGGCGTGCTCGCCTTCTTCGTCACGGGATGGTGGGGCGTCGTACCGATGCAGGTGCTCGACGGCCTCGGCACCGGACTCCAGACGGTTGCCGTCCCCGGCATGGTCGCGCGCTCGCTCAACGGCACCGGTCGCATCAATCTCGGCCAAGGCGCCGTCATCACCGTGCAGGGCGTCGGCGCGAGCCTCAGTCCCGCGCTTGGCGGCTGGATCGCGCAATGGATCGGCTACGGCCCGACATTCCTGCTGCTCGGCGGTTTCGGCCTCGCGTCCATGGCGCTGTGGTTCGCGTTCGGCGCCCACGTGAAGAAGTATTGAGGCGCGAGCTTCACGTGCCAAAATTCTTCTGGATCGCCTTGTCGAGCGTCTCGCCGCCGACGAAGCGCTGGCGTAGCTCGCGCTTGAGCAGCTTGCCGCTCGGGTTCTTGGGCAGGGCATCGACGAAGATGACGCGCTTGGGCACCTTGAAATGCGCCATCTGGCCGGCGCAATGCTTGATGACGGACTCCTCGTCGAGCTTCTCCCCGCTCTTGACCACGACGATCGCAGTCACCGCCTCGATCCAGCGCGGATCGGGCAGGCCTACCACCGCCACCTCGGACACGGCGGGGATGCGGTAGACCATCTCCTCGACCTCGCGGCTCGCGACGTTCTCGCCACCGGTCTTGATCATGTCCTTGACGCGATCGACCACGGTGATGTGGCCCTCTTCATCGACAGTGGCGAGATCGCCGGAGTGAAACCAGCCGCCGGAGAACGCCGCCACCGTCTTGACCGGATCGTTGTAATAGCCGGAGAGCAGATGCGGTGAGCGGTGCACGATCTCGCCGACTTCGCCGACCTTCACATCCTCCATTGACGTATTGACCACGCGGGTCTCGACATTGAGCACGGGCTTGCCGGCCGAGCCGGCCTTGCGCAGCTGGTCCGCAGGACCCAGCACGGTCGCGAGCGGCGCGATCTCGGTCTGGCCGTAGAAATTCCAGAACTTCACGCTGGGCAGGCGGCGCTGGAGCTCGAGCAGCACCTCCACCGGCATGATCGAGGCGCCGTAATAGCCTTTCTGCAAGGTGGACAAATCCGTCTTGTCGAAATTGGGCGAGCGCAGCATCGCGATCCAGATCGTCGGCGGCGCGAAGAACGACGTGATCTTGTGCGTCTGGATCAATGAGAGAATGTTGTCGGCCGCAGGCTTGCCCGTGATCACGCCGGAGGCGCCGAGATAGATTTGCGGCCCCAGGAACACGTCGAGCTGCGCGCAATGATAGAGCGGAAGGGCGTGCAGGAATTTGTCGTCCACGCTCATGCCGCCGTCGATGATGCAGCTGACATACTGCCACATCACGGCTTCATGGGTCAGCATCGCGCCCTTGGGCAGCGACTCCGTGCCGCTGGTGTAGACGATCTGCGCGAGATCGCGGCTGTCGACGAAGGCCTCAAGGTACGAGCCGTTGGCATCGAGCAGATCGGCGAAGGTGGTGAGGCCCGCTGGCGCCGTGGCGGGATCCTCACCCGGCAGCCAGATCATCTTCTCGACCGCGCAATCCCGGGCGCTGGCCGCGCGCGCGGACTCGACGAAATCAGGGCCGGCCGCGAGCAGCTTTGCGCCGGAGCTCTTCAGGATGAAATTGATCTCGTCCGGATTGAGCATGAAGTTGATCGGCACCAGCACCGCGCCGATCCGGGCCACCGCGAACCGGAGCGCCGCAATGGCATGCGAATTGCGCGAGAGCACGGCGAGGCGGTCACCCTTTTTCACGCCGAGGCCAAGCAGGCCACGGCCGAGCCGATTGCAGATCGCGTCCATCTCGGCAAAGGTCCAGCTCACATTGCCGCAGCTCACCGCGAGCTTGCCCGGATCGCGGCCCGCCGCACGGCGCAGGAGGTCGCCGATGGAATGCTCGCGGGCCTTCGAGATGGTGGCTGCGATATCGCCGGTCATTTCCATTCCCCTGAATTTTCTCTTTGCGTGAGGGCCGCCAGCACAGGTCAGGCCATGGCATCACACGGTTCTCGTCTTTGCAAAAGCGTAGTCGGCGGGACCGGCCGCGTCAAATCACCCAGCGAGCGCGGCGCCGTTACGCAAGAGTTGACGCTTCAGGGAGGCAAATCTAGCCTCGTGCATCAACGATAAAACTTAGGGGGGGAAATGCCATGTGCCGGATTATTCGTGCTACCCTAGCGGCCGGATTGACTGCGTTTCTAATCAGCCCGTCTCTCGCCCAGCAGGCACCGCTCAAGATCGGCGTGCTCTCCGACTTCTCCTCAGTCTATTCCGACATCGGAGGCCAGGGGAATGTCGAGGCCACCAAAATGGCGATCGAAGATTTCGGCGGGCAGATGTTCGGCAAGCCGATCGACATGGTCAGCGCCGACGTGCTGAACAAGCCCGATGTCGCCTCCACCATCGCGCGAAAGTGGTGGGAGACCGAGGGCGTCGACATGATCATCGACCTGCCGACCTCGGCCACTGCGCTTGCAGTGATGGAGCTGTCGAAACAGTATGAGAAGATCATGATCGTGACGGATGCGGCAAGCTCCGACATTACCGGAAAGTCCTGCTCGCCCTACACCGCGCACTGGACCTACGACACCTACGCCAACGCGCACACGGTCGGCAGCGCCATCGTCAAGAACGGCGGCGATAGCTGGTTCTTCCTCACGGCGGACTACGTGTTCGGTCATTCAGTCGAGCGCGACACCTCCGACGTGGTGAAGGCGGCCGGCGGAAAGGTGCTCGGCAGCGTCAAGCATCCGCTCAACACCGCGGACTTCTCCTCATTCCTGCTGCAGGCCCAGGCCTCGAAGTCCAAGATCATCGGGCTGGCGAACGGCGGTGGCGACACCATCAATGCGATCAAGCAGGCCGGTGAGTTCGGCATCGTCGCCGGCGGCCAGAACCTGGCTGCGATCGTGATGTTCATCTCCGACGTGCACAGCTTAGGGCTGAAGCTCGCGCAGGGACTGATCATCACCGAGGCCTATTACTGGGACCTCAACGAGAAGACCCGCGCTTTCGGCAAGCGTTTCATGGAGCGCGTCAAGCGCATGCCGACGATGAACCAGGCGGCGACCTACAGCGCGACGCTGCACTACCTGAAGGCGGTGCAGGCCGTTGGCACAAGGGACACCAAGACCGTGATGGCCAAGATGCGCGAGCTGCCGGTGAAGGATGCCTTCACCGACAACGGCAGCTTACGCGAAGACGGCCGCATGGTGCACAGCATGTATCTGTTCCAGGTGAAGAAGCCCGAGGAGTCCAAGGGCCCGTGGGACTATTACAAGCTGCTCGCCGAAGTCCCTGCCGACCAGGCCTTCCGGCCCCTGAAGGACGGCGGCTGCCCTCTTGTGAAGTGAGCCAACAGGACGGACAAGGCATAGGTTCACTAGCGCTGTCGGTACAGGCTCAGAGCTTGTGCCCCTTCTGTCGCAGCGCCTCGATGAGGCGCTGCTTCAACTCGTCGGCCGTCTTCTGGCCGACGTCCTGGCCGATCTGCGCGCTTGCCTGCGCCAGCGCATCCGACTTCTCCAGAAGCTTCTTCCCGGCTGGCTGGACATAGAAAGCCTCGATCTGGCGCAGCTCATCGACGCTGAAGCTCTGCGCATAGAGAGCGGCGACCTGGTCGATCATCGAGGTGAGGGCCGGGGTGTAGATCTCGGAGCCGGGTGCCGTCACCGCGTCATAGTCGCGCTCGATCTCCGGCCTGTCCTGCGCGACCACGGGCCTCAGCTTGAGCAGGAGCTGCGGCAACAGCGCGCGATACTGATCCGCGATCTTCAAGGTGACGACGAGCTTGCGCGCCGCGCTCATCGCCTCCGGCGAGGGCGCTTGCGCCGATGCACCCGAGATCAGGAGCAGGAGGGCGCCGGCGATCGTCAACACAAGTCTGGACATAAACCTCTCCGTTGGATCTCTCCGCGAAAATGCAGGCCGGCGATACTCAACGACCCGCGGGCGCCACGGCAGACCCGTCCGCAGGCGCGCTTTCCAGGACGGTGTCGGCCTCCTCGATCTCCGTCACCTTCACGAACAGGTTCGGCACCCGTTCGGCCCGGTCGAGCAGCCAGGCGGCGGCGATCATGATGACGATGCCGACGACGGAGACCGCGAGCTGCTCCCAGACCCCCTTGGTGTATTGCGTCAGGATCCAGTGCGCCGAGAACGACAGGAAGACGCCGAGGCAGAAGATCGGCAGCGAATGCTGGCCGCAGAGGATCACGGGGCGCAGCCAGGCTCCGTGCAGGGTCCGCCATTTGCGCGAGATGAGGTGAGTCACCCAGATCGCCAGCGCCAGGAAATGCGTGAAGCGCAGCATGTCGAGGTCGGTCTTGTCGATCGGGTAGATCGCCTTGATCATCCATTTCGGGGTCAGGGCATCGAGCGCGGGGACGTGCCAGGTCATCACGATCAGCAGCGCGAAGGCGAGCCAGGCCGCGGCCAGCGCCATCGCCGCCTTCGACCACGCCCATCTCGCGATCTTGGCGATCTGGCCGATGCCGCACCAGGCTGCGAACACGAACATCAGCTGCCAGCAGAACGGGTTGAAGTACCAGTGCGTGCCGGGCGGATAGGAGGCGACGTTCCAGTCTAACCAGCGCGCCAGCACGTAGAGCACCACGGATGCGGCGAGCGTCAGGTTCGGCCGGCGAACCAGGCACCACACGATGAAAGGCGAGGCGAAAACGAGCGTGATGTAGAGCGGCAGCACGTCGAGATTGACCGGCTTGTACTTCAGGAGGATCGCCTGCCCGATCAGCTCGTCCGGATGCGACAGGAAATTGAACACGTTGAACTCGTGCTCGTACATCGGATTGTCGAAGCGGCGCGCGGTGCGGGCGATCTGCGCCGTGAACAGCAGGAACAGCATGATGTGGGCGACGTACATCTCGACCGCGCGCCGCCACAGCCGCTTCAGCGCGGCGAGAAACCAGCCGCCCGCGACGATCGGCCCGTAGATCCAGCCGACCAGATAACCGGAGATGAAGACGAAGAATTCGGCGGCGTCGCTGAAGCCGTAATTGCGCAAGGTCAGCCAAGCCACGACGTCGTGCGGAATGTGGTCGAGGAAGATCATCCACAGACCGATGCCGCGGAAGAGATCGAGCCGCAAATCCCGCTCGACCGGCGCGAGCAGCGCTGACTGGTCCCGTGTGATCATGGCCCCGCCTCGTTCGGTGGGCGTCGCGCCGTCGCGGCGCCGCAAAATCGGATGCTAAAAAATTGAAATCAAAAGTCGCCTGGCCGTGTGGCCAGGGCCGACGGTAGCCGACCTTGCTGCGCGTGCAAGGGCATAGTCATCGGAGCGGGGCCGCACAAGCGTGCCGTCCTCCGCACTGCACCATGGGGGCCTCTTCAAAAAACGCCAAAAACAACCCCATGCACAGTAGCTAACCCATTGCGGGCCCTGCTTAATTTATTTGACGCGTCGGGCAGATTTCGGCCCCGATAGCGGCCCGGCCGCCGCTGCCGTCAGCTGAGCTCGTCACCCGTCGCCTGCATCTCGTTGAGCATCGCCTCGGCTTTGTGCCGCAGCGGCAGCGCGCCGCTCTCGGTGGCGATCGCGATGGTCGCGCGCAGGGCGCTCAGGATCGCCGCCTTGGCCTCCGCATCCGACGGCGGCGTCACCACGGCCTCGCCGAACAGGGCCTCCGCCTCCAGCCCGGAGAACCCCTGTTGCCGCGCGGTGTTGCGCGCTTCGCGCAGCATGTTCTGCGCGGCCTGGACGTCGCCGAGACGGTGGGTGGCGAGCGCCAGGTAGATCGAGCTGCGCAGCACCGCCGAGGTATAGCCGACCGCCTTCGCCTCCTCACGCGCCTCCGTCAGCATGCCGCGCGCGCGGTCGAACAGCCCCTGCTCCAGATAGGCCATGCCGAGATGGCAGGCGAGCACCGGCACGAACAGTCGGATGCCGTGCTTCTGCGCCAGGACAAAACCGTCCTCGAGAATGGCCGCGGCCGCCGCCGGCTCGCCGCGGCCGAGCATCAGCCAGCCGCCGCTATAGGCAGCCGCGACGCGGTCATAGGGCCGGCCGGTCTCCTCCGCGATCGCTGCGGCTTGCTGCTGGAGCTGCTCGGCGGCATCGATCTGGCCCATCACCGTGTGAGTGACGCTGTTCATCATGCAGCAAAGCAGGAGCAAAGATCGTGGGGTCGTGCCGATCGGAGCACTCGCGGTCAGACCCGCAAGATGGACGCGGGCGGTGGCCAGCATCTTCTCGGCGCGATCGTAGCGGCCGGAAAGAAAATAGGCCTGCCCGAGACTGTATTGCGCGAGATTACGCCAAGCGGGATTTCCCGAGCTTTCCGCCAGATGCACCACATCTTCTCCGATCGCGACGGCTTCGACCGGCGTTCCATAGAAATTCTGGGCACCCGCTCTCATGGTCATGGCCGCGACCTTGCGTTCAATATCGCCAATCGCATCGGCTCGCCGTTCGGCCTCGCTCCCCAAATCCAGGGCTTCGGCGACACGCCCCGACCCGGCAAAGGCCAACCGCGCCTCCATCCGCAGGTCGATGGCGTCCGTTTCGCGCGCGTGCGTCACCGGGATCTTGTCGAGAGAACCCATCGCGATCTCGAAATAGTCGACCGCTTCGGCAAAGGCCGAGCGCACCAGACATTTTCGAGCCGCGCTCCTGCCATGCTGAAAAGCCTTCCGCCAATCCTTCGCTCGGGTCGCGTGATAGCAGAGCGTATCCGGACCGTCGGTCCACGCCTCGTCGGTCTCGAGAGCCGCCAGAATGCTGGCATGGATGCTTTCCCGCACCTTCTCGACCATCGAATCGTAGGTCACCTGCCTGACCATCTCGTGCCGGAACTCGAGCGAATCCTCCAACTCACTGTCGATCCTGACGAGCAGCTCGGCCCGGTCGAGCGCGGTGAGGCAATCCTGCAGGACGTCTTCCGGCACGGCCGCTACTCTTCGCAGTGTGGCCTGGTCGGCCCGGGGTCCAAGCGCCGCGGCGATCTGGAGAAGCGATCGTTCCTGTCGTGACACACGATCCAGCCGCGCCGCGATCACACCCTGAATGCTGCTGGGGATGCCGAGTTCGTCCACAGGACGCGCAAGGGAAAGGTCGCCCCACTGGCCAAGAAGCATGCCGCTGTCCTTCAGACTGCGGCAGACCTCCTCGATGAACAGCGGAACGTTGGCCGTATGAGAGATGATCCGATTCTTCAGGTCTTCGTTGGTCGTGGCGGGACCAAGCATGTCCGCGAGCATGGCCAGCCCCGAATTGTCATCGAGAGGCCGCATCGCCACGATTTCCGCGCGGCAGCTCGCGATCCACACCGGCATTCCATTGGGCCGCGTCGTCAGCAGCACAAGCAAATCAGGGCATTGCAGCCCCGAAAGGGTCGCGACGACCGCATCGCTGGCCCGATCCATCCAGTGCAGGTCCTCAATCAAAAGGATCGTACGCTGACGACGGGCGACGCTCTCGACGATCGCACAGCTTGCGTCTGAAATCGCACGACCGCGCGCGTGAGGCTCCAATTCATCCCATTGCGGATCGGAAACCGGCAAATCCAGGATCGCGTCGAGAGCCCGCTGTTGCACCACCGGCAATTCGTCTCTGGGATCATCCGTCTTGGTCTGATCTCTTGCTGACGTATCGAGGATCGAGAGCAACAGGCGCTTGAGCGCGCTGTACGGCGCACCCTGGAGATTCGGGCTGCACTCGACATCGATCAGCCGCCAGCCGCCAGCCCGGAGGTCCTGCGCGAATTCATGCGCAAGCCGAGACTTGCCAATGCCGGCGTCACCCATCAGCAGAACCGTCTGCCGGCCGGCAGCAACCCTATCCGCAGCGCGCCACAACAACGCCCGCTCCGTCGTGCGGTTGACGAATCTGGAAACGCTCCGCGCACGTCGGACCCGCCAGCTCGACAGATCACTCGCACCCATCACCCGGTAGACAGGCAGGGGCTCGCCGAAACCACGGAGCGCCTTGGGGCCAAGGAATTCAAAGCGGACGTGTCCGTCCGCCAGCTCCTGGCAGGCTTCGGAGACATAGATCTGGTTCGCCTCGGCTGCCGTCTCCAGCCGAGCCGCGAGGTGCTGGGCTGCGCCGCCGATCTCGTAGACCTTGGAAAATTCGCTCGCGACCATGTAAGCCACCACATGACCCGAGTGCAGGCCGACCCGGACTTGAAGTCCTGGATCGCCCAGACTGCCAACACGCCGGACCAGCTCGATGGCCGCGTGGCAGGCTAAGGGCGCGTGGTTGTCGTCGGCGATCGGGGCGCCGAAGACGGCGGCCAACCCGTCACCCAACTCCTTGCTGACGATGCCGCCGAACTGGCGCACCGCGCCTCTCATCGCCGCAAGAGCAGGCTCGAGGCGCGACACCGCCGCCTCCGGCTCCAGTTCGGCAACAAGACCTGTGGAATCGACGACGTCGGCACGCAGAATCGTCACAAAGCGTCGTTCGCTGTCGGGGTCGACGGGCTGGCGCACCGCCGCTCCGCATTTGGAGCACCAGCGGTCGCCCGGACCAATCGCCGACTGACAAGCGAAGCAATGCATTCCAGCGCCTTCAACCACTGCCTCGGCAGCCTCACCCCAACCCCCGCGAGGCGTTCGACCCAACAATACCTATAGGAAGGTGCATGGCAATTGGGCTTGCGACATAGGCGACGTTACGGGATGGAGGCTCTCTGGACGAAATACATTCCTGAGTGGTAGCGTTGAGTGCGCACAACAAACAGCGTGATCGGCCGTAGCGTGACGCGTATTTTCGGCCACCGCACCAGAGATTTTGACCAACAGACATATGAAGGAAAGAGGCGATGGCCGGACTGGTATATAGCGGCAAGGCATTTCGAGACTTGATGAATAGCAATTACTATCCTTTGGCGAACATGAAGAAGAGCGTCGCGAAGCTCAAGGAGTCCGAGGACATCGACCTGCCGACCTTGGAATACGGCCAGTACCATTTGATTCTGAACCCGGCATCGAACTGGCCGCAGGGCAGCGCCAAGTACTGGCACAAGGAAAAGGGCCGAGCCCGCGTCGACCTCAGCACCCAGCCGAACACAGTCCCCCTGTCCAGGGATGAGCCGGGCGTCATTCCGCTGACGCGATGCGATCTGCTCGATGCCTGCGTCCGGAAATGCTTCAACTCCGAACCGCCGATCCCGATGAAGACGAAGATCATCACCCACGAAGCCAGCGACGCTTTCGCGCACCGGCACGAGATCCGGCTGGAGTGGGAGTACAAGAAGGGTTCGGACAAGCCGACGCTGCTCAATCTGACGATGGTCTGCCCGCACAGATCCTGACGCATTCTGTAGTACGCAAGAACGCAATACGTCCGTGCTAGCGCGGACGTATTTGTTGGCTTCGATCGCCGCTCGCCCCAACGGGCAGCGCTCGCCAAGACCGCGCTGTCGAAGGAAGCAGTACGGCCAAGCCGCTGGTCCTAGCTACCGCCTCCGAAAAACCGGTTCAGCTCGTACGCAGTCTGCTGCGGAAGCTCCTCCGGAAAGAAGTGTCCGCCATCAAGCGGCTTTCCGTCCACGTTATCGGCCCAGGTCCGCCAGAGCCCCAAGGGCCCGCCCTCGCTCGCATACCACGCGTTGAGGGGGCCGCGACCGCTCCAGAGCACGCGCACAGGGCAGTCAATTCGGCGGCCGGAACGACGGTCCGCCACATCGTGCGCGTGATCGAGTGTCGCGGCCGCACGATATTCCTCGCAGATCGCGTGAACATGCGCCTCATCGCTCAACGCGTCGATATAGGCTGCTCGCACCGCCGGACTGAAGCTGCCGGCCGAAGACCCCCAGCCATGCAGCGCATTGTCGATGATGGCGTCGGGGGCTGCCGACAATAATCGCTCGGGAAGAGGTTCAGGCTGCGCAAGCAACGACCACGGCCAATAGCCGACCGCCAGGTTCTTGTCGGCGCGCTCCCAGGCGTCGGCGATCGGAACGACGTCCAGGACGGCAAGCCGCTGCACACGCTCGCGGTGATCAAGCGCGAGCCGATAGGCGACACGGCCGCCACGATCATGGCCCGCGACCGAGAAACGGTCGAAGCCGAGTTTCGTCATGACGGACACCATGTCGTTTGCCATTGCTCGTTTTGCATAGGGCGCATGGTCCGGACTGGAGGGAGGACAATCGCTCCGGCCATATCCGCGAAGATCGGCGCAGACCACGGTGAAGTCTTGCGCGAGCAATGGCGCAACGTCTCGCCACATCAGATGCGTCTGCGGAAATCCGTGCAACAGGAGAACGGCCGGCCCCGAACCGGCGCGACGGATGAAGATCCGTGCTTCGTCCGCCCGAATATCGGCGGCCTCGAAATCCTCGAACTGCATTGGCCCTCTCCTTCCGAACGACGGCAAGCCAACAAGTGAGCACCGGACGGGGCGGTGGTCTGTGTTGACGCCCGGCGCCATCCTGGGTTCCTTCCCGGACGGCATGCTCTGGCCCGATCGCGCTTACGCTTGGCAGCTCCACCGACGGCGACGGGACGCGCTTCGGCATGGTCCGAACGAACCCAAGCTCAGCCAAAGCAGGACATGCATGATCGAGGACGCCCCAAAACAAAAAATGGCGCGCGCAAGGCGTGCCATTTCCTTCTGTAAACCAACAAATTCAGCGAAGGCCGCCGGCGACGTGAAGCGTCTCGCCCGTGACGTAGGATGCGTCGTCCGAAGCGAAGAAGGCCACCGCGGCAGCGATCTCCTCGACCTTGCCGACTCGGCCAAGCGGAGTGGTGGATTCGATCCAGTTTCGCATGTCGCCCTCGTGCAGGCCGGCGGACACGACCCCCTCGGTGACGATCATGCCGGGATTGACGGCGTTGACGCGGATCTTGCGCGGCGCCAGTTCCTTGGCCAGCACGGCGGAGATCGCATCCACCGATGCTTTGGTGGCGGAGTAGACGGCGCCGTTCGGCGGCGCGAGGGTCGACGCCGCGGAGCTGATGTTGATGATGCTTCCGCCATTGGCGTTGAAGTGCCGCGCCGCCTCTCCTGAGACCAGGAGGAGGCCCAGCACATTGAGATCGAACTGCTTGTGGAAATGCTCCGGCGTGATGGCCTCGAGCGGCGCGAACTCGTAAACGCCCGCGTTGTTGACGAGGATGTCGATCGCACCGAGCGCCTTCACGGTATCCGCGACTACGCTTTTCACGTCCTTGGCATCGGCCAGATTGCCGTGGACCGCGACGGCTTTGCCACCCTTGGCGACAATGGCGGCGACGACGCGGTCGGCGGCCTGCTCGCTGGAGCTGTAGTTGACGGCGACCGCCGCGCCCTCGGCCGCGAGCCGCGCAGCGATTTCGGCACCGATGCCTTTGGATGCGCCGGTCACGAGCGCAACTTTTCCTTCGAGTCTCTTGGTCATCACATTCTCCATCATCCGGCGCGACGCCGATATTCAATAGTTCAATACTAGTGAACTATTGAATGAGTTCAAGGGAGGTGCTATATTTTGTGCATGGTGCAGTTCGTTCACCCATCGCGGAGCGAGATTTCACTGGCTGGGGTGCTGGGAGCGCTCGCGGACCCTATGCGGCTGCGGATCGTCAAAAGCCTGGCCGCACAGAGTGATTGCATGTCGTGCACCGAGGCGGCGCCCTGCCCTGACATGGCGAAGTCGACCCTGTCGAACCATTTTCGCATCCTGCGCGAGGCCGGCCTGATCCGGACCTCAAAGCAAGGCGTCCAGCACCGCAATGTCCTGCGCGAGGAGGACATCAATGCGCGGTTTCCGAAGCTGCTGAAAATGATCCTTAGCTATCCGGAGTGAGCCGTTCCCCCACTCTTGCGCAAGGTGCGACCGACGTTTCCACCGGAGCGCGGCCAAAACAAAAATGGCCCGCGTGAAGCGGGCCATTTTCGGATCGGGACCGGTAAGGTCCGAACTTGGTTGCGGGGATAGGATTTGAACCTATGACCTTCAGGTTATGAGCCTGACGAGCTACCGGGCTGCTCCACCCCGCGTTAACCGTTGCTTTGCCTTCGTGAAAGCGCCGGGGACGGTGAATGAAGGGCCGGCGCTGTTCGCGTGGCTTGCTTCGTCCGTCCCGAAGGCTTCCTTGGAAGGCAACCCCGGGCAAAGCCCGTTGGGTGCGGGCGGTATGTACCAACCCGGGGTGCCTTTGGAAAGGGCTGCGAGAACGTTTTTTTCGACTTTATGACAGCGCGGTGGACGAATTTGCGGCCTATTTGGCCGGCCCTTGCCAGAAGTTCCACAAGGGGCCAGCTTGCGGCAACAAAACCAGGCGGAAACGCCACTTAATGGGGGAGAACGCCATGGACCACGCCTTGGATCGCCCCTCAGATCGCCCCCCGCCGAGCGCCCCGCTTCGGGGCCTCGAAGACGCCTTCCATGCCATGGTCGAGCGGTCGCGGGCCGAGCCGGCGCCTGGCCTCGCCGAGCGGCTCGACCGGCTGGCGCGGTTGCGCACTGTCGTCGCCGACAACGAGGAGCGCTTCCGGCAGGCGATCTCGGCCGATTTCGGTCACCGCTGCGCGGTCGAGACCAATATCGCCGAGACCATGATGGTGTTCTCCGAGATCCGTCATGCCACCAAGCACCTCAAGAGCTGGATGGCGCCGCAGCGCGTTTCGACGGCGCTGCAATTCCTGCCCGCGCGCAACCGGCTGATGCCGCAGCCGCTCGGCGTCGTCGGCGTCATCGCGCCCTGGAATTATCCGCTGCAGCTGACGCTCGCGCCCGCCATCGGCGCGCTCGCCGCCGGCAACCGCGTCATCATCAAGCCGAGCGAGCTCGTGCCGCATTTCTCAGCGCTGCTGAAGGAGACGGTCGCCGCGCGATTCGACGCTGCGGAATTGCTCGTCACCGGCGTCGAAGACGAGGTCGCAAAGGCCTTCGCGCATCTGCCGTTCGATCATCTCGTGTTCACCGGCTCGACCCGGGTGGGGCGGCTGGTGGCGGAGGCCGCGGGGCGTAACCTGACGCCCGTCACGCTCGAGCTCGGCGGCAAGTCGCCTGTTATCATCGACGCCTCGGCCGACCTCGAAGAGGCCGCCGAGCGCATCGCCTACGGCAAGCTGCTCAATGCCGGGCAGACCTGCATCGCGCCGGACTATGTGCTGGTGCCCGAGCGCGCGTTGCAGGCCTTCGCCGAAAAAGTGCGCGCGCAGATGCGACGCATGTTCGGCACCGATCCCGCCAACAAGGATTACACCTCCGTGATCTCCGACCGGCATTATGCGCGGCTGGAAAATCTCGTCGCGGATGCGGCAAGCCGCGGCGCAAAGATCCTGCAGCCGGCGGAACCGGACGATCCCAACTGGAAGGCACACCGCAAATTCCCGCCGACGCTGATCGTGGGCGCGACCGCAGACATGGCGGTCATGCAGGAGGAGATTTTCGGCCCCGTGCTTCCCGTGCTCGGCTATCGCGAACCCGCCGACGCCATCGCCTTCGTCAACGCCCGCGACCGGCCGCTGGCGCTGTACTGGTTCGGCAAGGACCGCATTGCGCGCGACGAGGTGCTGGCGCGCACCGTCTCCGGCGGCGTCACCGTCAACGACTGCCTGTTCCATTTCGCGCAAATCAACCAGCCGATGGGCGGTGTCGGCGCGTCCGGCACCGGCGTCTATCATGGCGAATGGGGTTTTCGCACGTTCGGCAAGCTGAAGCCGGTGTTCTATCGCTCGAAATTCAACCGCCTCGCCGACCTCTATCCGCCCTATGGCGGCAAGATCGCGCGGCTGGAGAAGATGATGCGGTTCATGTCGTAGGTTTCAGCACCTGTCATTGCGAGCGCAGCGAAGCAATCCAGAATCCCTCCGCGGCAAAAGTCCGGATTACTTCGCTGCGCTCGCAATGACAGAAAGAATGAATGCAGAGGGAAACATCAGTGACTGACACATTCGATTTCGTCGTCGTGGGCGCGGGCTCCGGCGGCTGCGCGGTGGCGGGGCGGCTGTCGGAGGATGCGGGGACATCCGTGGCGCTGCTCGATGCCGGCGGTCGGAACGACAATTGGCGGATCACCACGCCGTTCGGACTGGCTTTGCCATACAAGGCGGCGAACTGGGGTTTCGATACCGTGCCGCAGAAGGGATTGAACGGCCGGATCGGCTATCAACCGCGCGGCAAGGGACTCGGCGGATCCTCGGCGATCAACGCCATGGTCTATATCCGCGGCAACAAATGGGACTACGACCACTGGGCCTCGCTCGGCAATGCCGGCTGGTCATATGCGGACGTGCTGCCCTATTTCAAGCGCTCGGAGAACAACGCCGATTTCGACGGCGCCTATCATGGCAAGGGCGGCCCGCTGCATGTCAACAGACTGCGCGCGGACAATCCGATCCACGACATCTTCCATCAGGCCGCCCGCGAGGCGCAATTCCGCATCCGCGAGGACTTCAATGAAGAGGATCACGAAGGGCTCGGCAGCTACCAGGTGACCCAGCACAATGGTGAGCGCTGGAGCGCGGCGCGCGCCTATCTGCATCCCCACATGGACAAGCGCGCCAATCTGCGTGTCGCGACGCAGGCGCATGCCACGCGCATCCTGTTCGAAAGTGGGCGCGCGGTCGGCATCGAATATGTCCAGGGCAAGCAGACAAAGAAGCTACGCGCCCGTCGCGAGGTGATCCTCGCCTCCGGCGCCTTCCAGTCACCGCAATTGCTGATGCTGTCGGGCATAGGCGACGGCAAGGCGCTTGCCGCCCACGGGATCGACGTCGTGCATCATTTGCCGGGCGTAGGACGCAATCTGCAGGATCATCCGGATTTCGTGTTCGTCTACGCCTCCGACTATCCACACTTCGTCCATTCGTCGCTCGGCCGGCTACCATCCCTGCTCCGCGCCATCCAACGATACCGCCGGGAGCGGCGCGGCCTGATGACCACCAATTTCGCCGAGTGTGGCGGCTTCCTGAAGACCCGGGCCGACCTCGATGTGCCCGATATCCAGCTGCACTTCATCATCGCGACGCTCGACGACCACGGCCGCAAGAAGCACAAGGAGGCGGGCTTCTCGTGCCATGTCTGCCTGTTGCGGCCGAAGAGCCGTGGCAGCGTCTGGCTGAAAAGCGCCGATCCGCTGGCAGCGCCGCTGATCGATCCGAATTTCTTGGGCGAGGCGGAGGATCTCGAGACGATGGTCGCGGGCTTCAAGACGACGCGAAGGCTGATGGAGACGCCCGCGATGCGCGCGTTGCAGAAGAAGGACATGTTCACGTCCGATGTGAGAACGGACGACGATATCCGCGCCATCCTGCGCGCGCGTGTCGACACCGTCTATCACCCCGTCGGCACCTGCAAGATGGGCACCGACGCGATGGCCGTGGTCGATCCGGCGCTGAAGGTGCACGGCGTGGAAGGTCTGCGCGTCGTCGACGCCTCGATCATGCCGACACTGATCGGCGGCAACACCAATGCGCCGGCGATCATGATCGGCGAGAAGGCGGCGGATATGATCAGGGGCGAGATGCGGTGACTCTACCTCGTCGTCCCGGCCTAGTGCGCAATTGCGCATGGGGGGCTGGGACGATAGCAGCTTCTCAATTCAGCAAGAACCCGCCGTCCACCGTCACCACACTGCCCGTCATGTACCGCGAGGCCTTCGAGGCCAGCAGCAGGATCGCGCCGTCGAGATCGGACTCGGCGCCGATGCGGCGCTGGGGAATGCGCTCGGTCAGGCGCTCGCCCGGCGGCGTCGCCCAGAACGCGTGGTTCATCTCGGTGTCGATGTAGCCGGGTGCCAGCGCGTTGACGCGGATGTTCTGCCCCGCAAGCTCCAGCGCCATCGCTTTGGTCGCCTGGATGATGCCGGCCTTGGAGATCGCGTAAGGCGACACCGCCTTCAGCACGCCGGTGCCGAGCACGGAGGCGATGTTGACGATGTTGCCTGCCTGCTTGCGCGCGATCATGCGGCGCGCGATCTCGGTCGCGAGGAAATAGGCGCCCTTGAGATTGGCGCCCATCACCGCGTCCCAATCGGCCTCGGTCTGCTCGGTCGCGAGCTTTTCGATCGCGATGCCAGCATTGTTGATCAGCACCGTGACCGGGCCGAGCGCGGCTTCCGTGGCATCGACGGCCCTGGCGATCGATGCGATGTCGGTGACGTCGAGCGCGACGGCGGCGGCGCGGCCGCCCTTGCCGCGGATCTCGTCTTCCAGGCTCTTCAGCTTGTCGGTCTGCCGCGCCGCGAGCGCGACGGCCGCGCCATGTGCCGCCAACACCCGGGCAAATTGCCGCCCCAAGCCCTGGCTCGCACCTGTGACGAGGATGGTTTCTCGACTGACGTCGAATAGGTCTGACATTGGGCGCGTCCCTGAGCTTTGGGGTCATCGGTTTTGGCCATCAATACAGACGATTTTAACGATCTGAAACCGGAATGATCGGTTCTGCGTTCACTCGTTCCATGGCAGGCTCCCGCGCATGAACAGTTTCGATCTCGCCGTCTATGCGGCGCTCGCCATCGCGATCGGCTTCGGTTTCAGGACCGGCCTGCTCGGCAGCGCCATGACGATCCTGGCCTATCTCCTCGCCGCCCCCATCGCGGTTGCGCTGATGCCGCTGATCGTCCCGCAGGTCGCGGGCAATCCGAATGCGCCGCTGCTGCAGAACTGGATCTGGTTCTTCGGCATCTTCGTGGTGGTCGGCATGCTGTTTGGACATCTCGGCCGGCTGGCGCTGAGCGACACGATACGCGACGCCGGCATCGGCGACCGCCTCGGCGGCGCCGCGCTCGGCGCCATCAGGGTCGGCCTCGTCGCCACCACCTTGGTGCTGGTGTTCGACCAGATCGTGCCGGCCAACCGGCAGCCGCCGTTCCTCGCCGGTTCGCATCTGCGGCCGCTGTTCTCGACGGTCGGCCAGATGGGCTTCAAGTCGCTGCCGCCGGAGGCGGCCTCCGCGATCGACCGTCTCAAGCAGGAGCGGCGCATCTGATGAGGCGCATTTGCATCGCCGCGCAAGCGTGCATGCATTTTGATGCGAGCCAATCCCTTATCAGCGGCGCCAAGGTTGGCTAGAATAGCGGCTCTAAAAACCTGCCTGACATTACGGGAGTGAAACAGTGGATCTTGGGATCAAAGGCCGCCGCGCCATCGTCTGCGCATCCAGCAAAGGCCTCGGACGCGCCTGCGCCATCTCGCTGGCCGAGGCCGGCGTTCACGTCACGCTGACCGCGCGCGGCGCCGAGGCCCTGAAGAAGACGGCCGACGACATCCGCAAGGCCTATCCTGGTGTGACCGTCACCGAGATCGTCGGCGACATCACGACGCCGGCGGGCCGCGAGGCGGTGCTGAAGGCCTGCCCCGAGCCGGATATCCTGATCAACAATGCCGGCGGACCTCCGCCCGGCGATTTCCGCAACTGGACCCGCGACGACTGGATCAAGGCAATCGATGCCAACATGCTGACCCCGATCGAGCTGATCAAGTCGACGGTGGACGGCATGATGGCCCGCAAGTTCGGCCGCATCGTCAACATCACCTCGGCGGCGGTGAAGGCGCCGATCGACATCCTCGGTCTCTCCAACGGCGCGCGCGCCGGCCTCACCGGCTTCATCGCCGGCCTCTCGCGCAAGACCGTGATCAACAACGTCACCATCAACGGCCTGCTGCCGGGCCCGTTTGAGACCGATCGCCTGCGCAGCACCGCGAAGGGGGAATCCGAGAAGCGCGGCATCACGCCGGACCAGGTTCTGGCCGAGCGCGCCAAGCTCAATCCCGCGGGCCGCTTCGGCGATCCCGAGGAGTTCGGCTACGCCTGCGCATTCCTGTGCGGCGCCAAGGCCGGCTTCATCACCGGGCAGAACCTTCTGCTCGATGGCGGTGCCTTCCCGGGAACGCTGTGAGGGCGGTCTGGTACGAGGAGACAGGACCGGCGGCGGACGTCCTCACCTATGGTGAGATGGCCACGCCGGTCGCAGGTCCAGGCGAAGTTCGTATTCGCCTGGAAGCCTCCGGCGTCAATCCGGCCGATGTCGGCCGGCGCGGGGGCGGCTATCGCGCCAAGGAATTTTCGCGCGTCATTCCGAACAGCGATGGCGCGGGCTTTATCGACCAGATCGGCGATGGCGCGACGCGGTTCAAGATCGGCGACAGGGTCTGGCTGTTCAACGGCCAGCGTAACGGCCGCGCCTTTGGCACCGCGGCCGAATATATCGCGCTTGCCGAGCATCTGGTGACGCCGTTGCCGGACAATCTCTCTTTTGCGGAAGGCGCGACGCTGGGCATTCCCGCAATGACGGCGTGGTGCTCCCTGTTTGCGGACGGGCCGATCGTCGGCAAGTCGGTGCTGGTCACCGGCGGCGCGGGTGCAGTCGGGCATTACGCCGTGCAACTCGCGAAATGGGGCGGCGCGCAGGTGATCGCGACCGTCAGCTCGGCGATAAAAGGCGAGCAGGCGCGACAAGCCGGTGCCGATCTCGTGGTCAATTACAGGGACGAAGATGTCGTTGCCAAGGCCATGGCCTTCACCGGCGGACGCGGGGTCGACCAATTGGTCGATGTCGATTTCGGCGGCAACATCGCGACGACCCTGAAGTTGATGGCCATGAATTCGACAATCGCGGTCTACGCCACGAACGGCAACCGCACGCCGACCGTGCCGATGCGCGAGCTGATGGAGAAGTGCATCACGCTCCGCTCGCTCGTCTTGTTCGCCCTGCCGCCGGCGCTGCTTGCGGCGGCGCAGGCCGACATCTCGAAATGGCTGGCAGCGGGGCCGCGAATCCACAATGTCGCGGCGCAGTTTGCGCTGTCGGAGACGGCGCAGGCCCATGTCGCCGTCGAGAAAGGCGACAAGCTCGGCACCGTGGTGGTCGACTGCGCGCGCTGATATCGGCCGGAATCACCGCTGCTTGGTGATCTCGTCTTCGTCCCGCTGGCTTGGAGCGGATGAATCGGCCACCAGGTCTCCGTCGGTCCAGTCGACGCCGAATTCGTCGAGCCCGTCGGCGAGCAGATCGCCCAGCATCGGCTCACCGAGCAGATAATGCGCCGTCTCGCGCCGGGGACTGCGATACTCCGCGCGTGCCTCCACGGCGCGTGCGCGCAAATCGTCCCAATCGTCGATCGTGCCGTCGCCGCGGCCGAGCCAGGTCAGCGCGACGAGATCGATCTGCTCGTCCTCGTTCATGGCCACGATGAAACTTCCGAGTTCGTTGACGACCGGATCGGAGCCGTCATCCTCGAGGATGTCGACCGCATCGTCATCAGTCGCGTTCGAGCCGGAATCCGGATCGGAATCCGCCTGCTTGACGTCGAATTCACGCGCCTTTTCGATGATGAAGGCGACCTTCTCCGCGGAAATCGCAAGCTCTGGCATGGCTGGCCCTTTGTCTTTCCCTGGGTTCCCGCGATAACGCCGCACGGCGTCAGATGATCCATTGCGCCTGACGGCGAAACTGCGCATGTTCCCCGCCAAAGCAAGAACATGAGGATGCGCCGGATGCAGTGGAAGGTCGGCAGGGTCAAAATCACTGAGGTCGTGGAATTGAAGACGGTCGGCTCGACCCGCTTCATCCTCCCGGCAGCAACCAACGATGAAATCCGGAAGCTGCCCTGGCTGATCCCGCATTTCGCCACGGAAGAAGGCCGGCTGAAAATGTCGATCCATTCGCTGGTGCTCGAAACTCCTTCGCGCCGCATCGTGGTCGATACCGGACTTGGCAACGACAAGCAGGGCCGCAACGTCCCGACCTGGAACAATCGCACCACACCATTCCTGGAGACGATGATTGCGGCGGGCTTTCCGCCCGACAGCATCGATACCGTGCTGTGCACGCATCTTCATGTCGATCATGTCGGCTGGAACACGAAATGGGTCGACGGCAAATGGGTGCCGAGCTTCCCCAACGCGCGCTACGTCTTCGGCAAGACCGAATACCAGCACTGGCGCGACCACTCCACCGAGCCGGACAAGCAGGCCGTGTTTGTCGATTCCGTGAAGCCGATCGTCGATGCCGGCCGGGCGGAGTTGGTCGCGAGCGACCACCGGCTCAGCGAGGAGATCAGCATGATCCCAACCCCCGGCCACAGCCCCGGGCATATGAGCGTTCTGATCCGGTCGGACGGCGAGCAGGGACTGCTGACGGGCGACGTCGCCCATCATCCCTGCCAGATGGCGCATCTCGGCTGGTCCTCGAACGCGGATTCCGATCAGAGCCAATCTGCCGCGACGCGGCGCGAATTGTTCGGCCGGTTTGCCGACACCCCGACGCTGGTGATCGGCGGGCACTTTTCGGCCGGGCACATCAAGCGGGATGGGGACGCATTCAGGTTCGAGGCGCTGGCCTAGTCTCGTGCCCCGGACGAACCTCCCGAATCGAGAGGGCTGCAATGCGCCCTCTTTGAGCGGTTGAATTTCCCGCCGCCCTGTTCCATGAAGCTGTTTAACCGATCGGTCCATTCCAGGGAGAAACGAGAATGAAGCTTGTTCGTTATGGCGAGAAGGGTGCGGAAAAGCCCGGCCTGATCGACAAATCCGGCCAGTTGCGGGACCTATCGGCGCATGTGAAGGACCTGACCGGCGAGGCCTATTCGCCCGAGAGCCTGAAGAAGCTGGCGGCGCTCGATCCCGCCTCGCTGCCCGCCGTCTCCGGCAAGCCGCGGTTCGGCGCCCCCGTTACCGGCATGTCGAAATTCGTGGCGATCGGCCTCAACTACAGCGACCACGCCAAGGAGACCGGCGCGGAGATCCCGAGCGAGCCGATCATTTTCATGAAGGCCAACACCTCGCTGTCCGGCCCGAACGACGCCATCGAGAAGCCGCGCGGCTCGACCAAGCTCGACTGGGAGGTCGAGATCGCCGCGATCATCGGCACCCGCGCAAAATACGTTTCGGAAGCCGACGCGCTCAACCACGTCGCCGGCTACTGCGTCTGCAACGACGTCTCCGAGCGCGCCTTCCAGATCGAGCGCCTGGGTCAGTGGACCAAGGGCAAGTCGCACGACACGTTCGGCCCGCTCGGCCCCTGGCTCGCCACCAAGGACGAGATCAAGGACGTGCAGAACCTGCCGATGTGGCTCGACGTGAACGGCCAGCGCCGTCAGACCGGCTCGACCAAGACTATGATCTTCTCGATGGCCAAGTGCATCTCCTATGTCTCGCAGTTCATGACGCTGCTGCCGGGCGACATCATCACGACAGGCACCCCGCCCGGCGTCGGCCTCGGCATGAAGCCGCCGACCTTCCTCAATGTCGGCGACGTCATCACGCTCGGCATCGAGGGTCTTGGCGAGCAGCGCCAGGAGATCGTCGCGGCGTAAGCCTCGGCCAGCGCACACTCGTCGTCATGCCCGGGCTTGTCCCGGGCATCCACGTCTCACAGTCTAGCCACGCGGAAGCGCGTGGATGGCCGGGTCAAGCCCGGCCATGACGGACGAGACACCATTTGCTCAAGACCGATCGCAGGGAATTGTCCCATGAAGCTCACCTTCTCCCCCGCCTCGCCCTTTGCCCGCAAGGTGCGCATCGCCGCGATCGAGCTCGGGCTGATCGACAAGATCGAACTCACGCCGGCGAGCGTCGCGCCCGGCACGGCCAACGAGGACTATTCACGCATCACGCCGCTGAAAAAGCTGCCGGTGCTGATCACCAATGACGGCGACGTCATCCTGGACTCGTATGTCATCGTCGAATACCTCAACGAGATGGCCGGCGGCAGCCTGATCCCCGATTACGGTCCGCGGCGCTGGAAGGCCAAGACCAATCATTCCCTGATCAACGGCATGCTCGATTCCATGCTGCTGTGCCGCTACGAGAAGATGGTGCGACCGCAGGGCCTGCAATGGCAGGCGTGGTCGGACGACCATTGGAATCGGGCCTGGACCGGCATGGCGCGCTTCGAGAACATGCCCGATGTCCTCAACGGTCCGTTCGACATCTCGCAGATCGGCCTCGTCTGCGTGCTCGGCTATGCCGACTTCCGCTTCGCCGATTGCGGCTGGCGCAAGGCCTATCCGAAGCTCGATGCCTTCCATCAAAAGATGCTCGAGCGGCCCTCCGTGAAGATCTCGGTGCCGCCGGCGGCGTAAAGCGCGGGAGTTCATATGAGCCTGAAATCCGCGGTCGGCGATCTCACCATCCATCGCATCATCGAGCAGGAAACCTCGTTCGTCCCGGCGCTGGAGATGTTGCCGGGGCTGACACCGGAGCTGCTGGCCGAGAACCGCGCGTGGATGAGGGAGGCGAAAGCCTTGGATGACGGCGACACATTGATGCTGTGCTTCCAGTCCTATGTGATCAAGACGCCGCACCACACCATTCTGGTCGACAGCTGCATCGGCAACGACAAGCCGCGGCCGCAGCGCCCGAAATGGAACATGAAGACCGACGACACCTATCTGCGCGGACTCAACGCTGCCGGATTCTCGCCTGACGACATCGACTTCGTGATGTGCACGCATCTGCATGTCGATCACGTCGGCTGGAACACGCGTCTGGAGAACGGCCGCTGGGTGCCGACCTTCCCGAAAGCGCGCTACGTCTTCGCCAAGCAGGAGTTCGATCATTGGACCGAGCAGAACGCGAAGGCGGAGGTGCCGCCCTTCGCCGACAGCGTGCTGCCGGTGGTCGAGGCCAAACGCCACGAGCTTGTCGGCAACGATCACCAGATCGGCGATCACGTCCGCATCCTGCCGACGCCGGGCCACACGCCGGGCCATATCGCCATCACGATGGGCCACGGCAAGGACGACGCCGTGTTCTCCGGCGACCTCATGCACTCACCGATCCAGACGCTCTATCCGGAGCTGTCGGTCAAGTTCGACCTCGATCAAGCCAGGGCGGCAACGACGCGCCGCAGCTTCCTGGAACGCTATTGCGACACCGACACGCTGTGCTGCACCGCGCATTTCCCGTCGCCGTCCGTTGGGAAGATCCGGCGCAAGGGCAGTGGCTTCGTATGCGCGGCGGTGTAGTCGAATGGCGCAATCGTAGGGTGGGCAAAGCGAAGCGTGCCCACCATGCCAAACGCGTTGTAGAATGATGGTGGGCACGGCGCGCGAAGCGCGCCTTTGCCCTCCTTACGATTCCACCCGTGTGGAGAAAGCAAATGACAATGCTCCCCGACATCCCGCTCCCCGCCGGCATCCGCTCACGCTATGTCGACGATATCAACGGCCTGCGCATGCATGTGCTGGAGGCCGGCTTCGAGACCAAGGGGCGGCCCTGCACCCTGCTGCTGCACGGCTTTCCCGAGCTTGCCTTCTCCTGGCGAAAGGTGATGCCGGCGCTGAGCTCGGCTGGCTATCACGTGATCGCGCCGGACCAGCGCGGCTATGGCCGGACGACGGGATGGAGCGCGGAGTATGACGGCGATCTCGCGCCCTTTTCGCTCTTCAACCTGGTGCGGGATGCGCTCGGGCTGGTGTCGGCGTTCGGCTACAGGCAAGTCGACGTGGTCGGACATGATTTCGGCAGCCCAGTCGCGGCCTGGTGCGCGCTGATGCGGCCCGACGTATTTCGTTCGGTGACGATGATGAGCGCGCCATTCGGCGGAGCGCCGCCGCTGCCGTTCAACACGGTCGACACGCCGGTAAAGCCAGCGGCCGAAGACCCCGTGCATCGCGAGCTCGCCGCCTTGCCGCGTCCACGCAAGCATTATCAATGGTACTATGCGACACGCCCGGCCAATGCCGACATGCACCGCGCGCCACAGGGCGTGCATGATTTCCTGCGCGCCTACTATCATCACAAGAGCGCGGACTGGACCGACAACAAGCCATATCCGCTGAAATCCTGGTCGGCGAACGAGCTTGCGAAGCTGCCGACCTATTATGTGATGGACCTGAACGAGACCATGGCCGAGACGGTCGCGAAGGAGATGCCCTCGCAGGCCGCAATCGCCGCCAATCAATGGCTGCCCGACCGCGAGCTCGGCTACTACAGCGCCGAATATGGCCGCACTGGATTCCAGGGCGGCCTGCAATGGTACCGCTGCGGCACATCGGGCGCATTCAACAGCCAGCTCCAATTGCTGGCCGGCCGCAACATCGACATCCCCTCCTGCTTCATCTCGGGCAAGCAGGATTGGGGCACCTATCAGCGTCCCGGCGTATTCGAAGCCATGCAGGCGCGGGCCTGCACGAAGCTGCTGGGCTGCCACCTCGTCGATGGCGCCGGTCACTGGGTGCAGCAGGAGCAGCCGGCCGAGGTGAGCCGCCTGCTGCTCGATTTCCTGGCGAAGAGCCGCGGCGTGGTTTGACCCGGTAACCCAAGCGCCCTATATAGTTTAGAATTATTCTAAACTAATCGGACAGGGCCGCCGTGAAGAATTTTGCCGATCTGACCGAGCGCGAGGTGCTTGCGGTCGCAATCTCCTCCGAGGAGGAGGACAGCCGCATCTACATGAGCTTCGCCGAAGACTTGAAGGAGCGCTATCCGGACTCCGCCAAGATCTTCGAACAGATGGCCGAGGAAGAGCGCGGCCATCGCCACATGCTGCTGGAAATGTACGAGCAGCGCTTCGGTCCGCATTTGCCCCCGATCCGCCGCGAGGACGTCAAAGGCTTCCTGCGCCGCCGTCCGGTCTGGCTCACCAAAAACCTGTCGCTCGACACCATCCGCAAGGAGGTCGAGACAATGGAATTGCAGGCCGAGCGCTTTTACGTGAAGGCCGCTGAACAGGCGCAGGATGTCGGCGTGCGCCGCCTGCTCGGCGATCTGGCCGAGGCCGAGAAGGGCCACGAAGAGGTGGCGGCGAAGCTGACGGATCGGATCCTGAGTTCAGACGTGCGCGCCGAGGAAGACCGCACCAACCGGCGCATGTTCGTGCTGCAATATGTGCAGCCAGGTCTCGCCGGCCTGATGGACGGCTCCGTCTCGACGCTGGCGCCGCTGTTTGCGGCTGCCTTCGCCACGCATCAGAATTGGCAAACATTTCTGGTCGGCCTCGCCGCCTCGATCGGTGCCGGCATCAGCATGGGCTTTGCGGAAGCGCTGTCCGATGACGGCTCGCTGACCGGGCGTGGTTCGCCCTGGCTGCGCGGTCTCACCTGCGGCTTGATGACGACGCTAGGCGGGCTTGGGCACACCCTGCCCTATCTCGTGCCCGATAGCTGGGCCAACGCATTCTGGATCGCGACGGGAATCGCCGGAATTGTCGTGTTCTTCGAATTGTGGGCGATCGCCTTCATCCGCGCGCGCTACATGGACACGCCGTTCCTCCAGGCCGTGTTCCAGATCGTGCTCGGCGGCGCGATCGTGCTGGCGGTGGGGATATTGATCGGAGCGGCGTAGGACGCCTTCATGCCCCGGCTTGACCGGGCATCCAGCACGCCGCGACCTGTCCGTGTCCAATCGGCGCCGGTGGAATACTGGATCGCCCGGTCAAGCCGGGCGATGACTGCGAGTGGTTGCTTGGCTCACCGCGTTCCGTCTTGCTCAGATGTCAATCGCGATCAAACGGCGGTTGCGGTGCTGGGCCAAACTGCGCATCATTGTTCCACGCTAAGAACAGGAGATGCGGGATGGCCAAATCCGAATGGAGCTTCAAGAGCGCGGTCGAGCTGTCGGCGGCACTGACGGCCAAGAAGGTTTCCGCGGTCGAGCTCACGCAGGATGCGATCGACCGCATCGAACGGCACGACAGCAAGGTCAACGCGATCTGCGTCCGGGATTTCGACCGTGCGCTGGACGCCGCACGCGAGGCAGACGCCGCATTGGCGCGCGGCGAGCGAAAGCCGCTGCTCGGTCTCCCCATCACTGTGAAAGAATCCTACAACATCGCCGGCCTGCCCACGACCTGGGGCTGGACGCCGCAGAAAGATTTCAAGCCGGCGGAGGACGCGCTGTCGATCGCCCGGGTCAAGGAGGCCGGTGGCGTCATCCTCGGCAAGACCAACGTCCCCGTGGGCTTGGCGGATTGGCAGAGCTACAACGAGATCTACGGCACGACGAACAATCCGTTCGATCTCGGCCGCACGCCGGGTGGCTCGTCGGGCGGCTCGTCTGCGGCGCTCGCGGCAGGCTACGGACCACTCTCGCTTGGGTCCGACATCGGCGGCTCGTTGCGCGTGCCCGCCTTCCATTGCGGGGTCTATGCGCATAAGCCGACCTACAATCTCTGTCCAACGCGTGGCCACACGCCGCCGCCCTTTCC
The DNA here is from genome assembly GCF_052871955.1 of Bradyrhizobium sp. CAR08. Classification (NCBI taxonomy): domain Bacteria; kingdom Pseudomonadati; phylum Pseudomonadota; class Alphaproteobacteria; order Hyphomicrobiales; family Nitrobacteraceae; genus Bradyrhizobium; species Bradyrhizobium sp. CAR08. Next base: position 11,768 of record NZ_JBIXJX010000011.1, on the reverse strand, counting down.
AGCCATCCCGATGGAGCGCGATATGGCGGTGATCGGTCCGATGGCGCGGAGCGCAGTCGACCTGCCCCTGCTCCTGGACGTGATGGCAGGCCCCGATCCGTTGGACCTGGGCATCGGATACAAGCTCGCGCTGCCGGAGGCGCGACACCGCGCGCTGAAGGATTTCCGGGTGCTGGTGATCGACAGCCATCCGCTGCTGCCTGCGAATGCAGATATTCGCGGCGCGATCGAAAAACTGGCGGGGCAATTGACGGGCACGGGCGCGCGCGTCGCGCGCGAAAGTCCGCTGTTTCCGGACTTCACGGAGGCTTCTCGCCTCTACATGCGCATGCTGATGAGCTTCCTCGGCGCCTTCCTTCCGCCGGACAATCTCGCGCGCGCGCGTGCCGGTGCAGCGCAGCTCTCACCCGACGACAAGAGTCTCGCTGCCGAACGGCTGCGTGGTATCACCAGCACGCATCAGGCCTGGGTATTCGACGAGGGCGCCCGCGCCGGCCTGCGCGCGCAATGGCGGCAATTGTTCAAGACATTCGATGCGGTGATCTGTCCGATCATGCCCACGCCGGCCTATCCGCATGATCATTCGCCGGAGCAGGAAAAGCGCCGAATCAACATCGATGGCAAGGACCACGCCTATCCGGACCAGCTTGCGTGGCCCGGCATCGCCACGCTGACGGGCCTGCCGGCAACGGCTGTTCCACTCGGCCTATCGAAGGACGGCCTGCCGGTCGGCGTGCAAATCATCGGGCCCTTCCTCGAGGACCACACGCCGTTGAAGCTCGCCGAGCTGATCGAACGCGAGTTCGGCGGGTTCGTGCCGCCGCCCTTGTTCAATGACTGAGAGAAACCCCATGAGCAACGACCTCGAACAGCTCACCGCGCTCAACCGCGACTATGTGGCCTCGGTGCAGAATTGCGACGTCAAGCGCTTCGACGAGATTTTGGCGCCGGAGTTCTACTGCTCCAATCCCGACAAGACGCTGGTCGATCGCGAGGCCTTCCTGAAGCAGACGGCGCGGCCGATTGCGATCCGAAACCTCAGAGAGCACGACGTCATCATCCGTATCATGGGTGATTTCGCCATCATCCACGCGGCAACGAGCTACACCAATGCGGACGGCCAGCAGGCCACCGGGCGCTATACCGATTGCTGGGCGAAGACGAACGGGACGTGGCTGGCGGTGTCGGCGCACGTGTCGCGGTAAAGAGCGCGTCACACCACACATTCTCCGGCACAGCCAGATATTCGGGAGGCCGCGAGCTCACCGCTCCAGATTCTTCAGCAGCAATTTCAGCGCTGTCGCTGCAAAGGTCTGCATATTGGCCAAGCGGTCGTTGCTGCCCGTCTCAAGCGTCATCACCTCGACTGCGGGCCCGGCGACCGCCATGCAGCTGTGGCCCGCCGCATCGCCGTAGCGATTGCCGGTGGGACCGGACGCCCCGGTCTCCGACAGGCCCCAATCGCAGTTGAAACGGCTGCGCATCTGCCCGGCCAGCAATTGCGCGTAGGGCTCCGAGGAGGAACGAAAGCCCTTCATTCCTTCGTCCGAAATATCCATCAGCACGCGCCTGGCATCGCGAGTGTAGACCACGGCCCCCCCGAGGAAATAAGCGGACGCGCCGGGCACCGCGAGAAGGCTGGCCGAGATCAGGCCGCCGGTCGAGGATTCCGCAACAGCAATGGTCTGTTTGCGCGCGATCAGCTTCGCTGCGACCTGTTCCGCAATGCCGACGAGCTCTTTCATTCCTTGACCCCTTATTGCTTCGCAACCGAGCTCGGCCTTTCTAGCATATGACAGCGCCGTTGGCCGAGTTGCAGCCAACGGGCAGGCCTGCTTGAATGGCGGCCAAAGGGCGGAGCGGCCAAGCTCTGCCCGCGGGAAAGACGCGACGAGGAAACGTGAAGGACACGTCATGGCGTCCCTGATCGCCGGCGGAGTGGATTGCGATGTGCATCCGGCCGTGCCGCATCTGACCAGCCTGCTGCCGTACCTGAACGAGTATTGGCGCGATCAGGTGACGACGCGCGGCATGGTCGATCTCATCTCGCAATCCTACCCGCAGAACTCGCCGATCACGGCGCGGCCCGACTGGCGCCCCGAAAGCGGCAAGCCGGGTGAAAGCCTGGCGGACATGCTGCGCCATGTGCTCGATCCCTTCCAGCTCTCGCACGCCATCTGCAATCCGCTCTACGGCGTGCAGATGGTGTTTTCAGAGGATCTGCAGGCCGCCTTCTGCCGCGCGCTGAACGACTGGCTCGTGAAGGAATGGCTCGATCGCGATCCGCGGCTGCGCGGCTCGATCGTGATCCCCACCCAAAGCGTCGAGAAGGCCGTCGCCGAGATCGAGCGCTGTGCGACGGACCGCCGCTTCGTGCAGGTGCTGATGCTCGTGATGGGCGATACGCCGCTCGGCAAGCGCGCGCTCTGGCCGATCTACGAGGCGGCGGAACGGCTGGAATTACCGATCGGCATTCATGCCGGTTCCGCCTATCACAATCCGCCGACCGCCGTGGGCTGGGGTTCCTACCACATCGAGGATTATGCCGGTCAGGCCCAGGCGTTCCAGACCCAGCTCACCAGCCTGATCGTCGAGGGCGTGTTCGTCAAATATCCGCGGCTGAAGATGGTGATGCTTGAATCCGGGGTGTCCTGGATCTCCCCATTTCTATGGCGCCTGCACAAGTTCTGGCGTGGGGTGCGGATGGAGACGCCGTGGGTTGATCGCGCGCCGCTGGACATTGTGCGCAGCAACATCCGCTTCTCGTTGCAGCCATTCGATGCACCGCCGGATGAGGCGACATTAATTCGCCTGTTTGATCATATGCAGTCCGACGAATTGGTCGTATTCTCCACCGACTATCCGCACTGGCAGTTCGACGGCCAGGAGGCGCTGCCCGCAGGTCTCACCCCCGATCTCGTGCGCAAGATCATGATCGATAATCCGCATGCGACCTATCCCCGCCTGACTTAGCCGCTGCCAAAGGAGGCAAGGCGATGAATATTCAGTTCCGCGAAAGCTCCGAAGCCGCTTCCCCACTGGCCGTCAAAGCCGCGATCGCGGACTGCGACATCCATCCGGCACGCGCGACCCGCGCCGAGCTCTATCCCTACCTGGCCAAACGCTGGCAGCATCATCTCGAAGTGTACGGCGTCCATGCCTATCAGGGCATGATGGAAGGCCCGCCCTATCCGAAGGCCCAGCCCAACGCCTCGCGCCGCGACGCCTATCCGCCGGAAGGCGGGCCGCAGGGCTCCTCGCTGTCCTTCATGCAGAAGCAGCTGCTCGATCCCAACAACGTGCAGCTCGGCGTGCTCAATCCGCTCAACACCGGGCAAGGCATCCGCAATCACGAGCTTTCGGCGGCCTTGTGCTCGGCGATCAACGACTGGCAGATCGACAAATGGACCAGCAAGGACAAGCGGCTGAAGGCGTCCATCGTCGTCGGCAATGAGGACGGGCTGTCAGCCGCCGCGGAAATCCGCGAGCGTGCCGGCGACAAGAATTTCGTGCAGGTGCTGCTGCTCAGCCGCAATGTCGAGCCGCTCGGCCAGCGTCGCTACTGGCCTATCTATCAGGCTGCGGAAGAGGCCGGCCTTCCCGTCGGCGTCCACGCCTTCGGCTTCGGCGGCAACCCCATCACGCCGTCGGGCTGGCCCTCCTATTACATCGAGGAGATGGTCGGCCACTCGCAGTGCCAGCAATCGGCGCTCGCAAGCCTCGTGCTGGAGGGCGTGTTCGAGCGCTTCCCGAAGTTGAAGATGGTGATGATCGAGGCCGGCTTCGGCTGGGCGCCGTCGCTAGCATGGCGGCTCGACAAAGTCTGGCAGCGCCTGCGCAGCGAGGTGCCGCATGTCAAGCGGCCGCCGTCCGAATATATCCGCGAGCAGGTGTGGTGGACGACGCAGCCGATGGAGGATCCGGAGCGGCGCGAGGATCTGTTCGATGTCATCAAGTGGATCGGCTGGGACCGGCTACTGTTCGCGACCGACTATCCACACTGGGATTACGACGAGCCGTCGCGCGTGCTGCCCGCGGGCGTCAGCGACGACGACCGCGAGGCCTTCTATCTCGGCAATGCGAAGAAGCTGTACGGGATCAGTTGATGGCGCGGCATGTGATTGCCGCGGTCGACGAGCTTCCGCCCGGCACGCGAAAATTTCTGGAGATCGACGGACGGCCGATCGCAATCTTCAACATCAAGGGTGAATATTTCGGCCTGATGAACCGCTGCCCGCATCAGGGCGCTGCGCTGTGCGAGGGACCCTTGATCGGGCTCGCGCAATCGAAGGATCCGGGCGAGATCGAATATACCAAGCTCGGCGAGATCATTCGCTGCCCCTGGCATGGCTGGGAGTTCGACATCCGCACCGGCCAGTCCTACTGCGACCCTCGCCGCTTCCGCGTGAAGGCCTACCCGGCCCATGTCGAGCCGGGTGCAAGCGTGGTGAAGGGGCCGTATGTCGCCGAGACGATACCCGTGAAGATCGAGAGCGACTACGTCGTGGTGGAGCTGTAGCGAGAAGCAGGTTGCGCGGACATGCGCCGGCACGATTTCAGGCCTTATTCCGCGTTGCCGCGATCATCCACTCACGGAATGCGGCGAGCTTCGGCGCTTCGCGGCGCCCCTCCGGCGCGACCAGGTAGAAGCCCGCATCGGCCGGCAGCGCGATCTTGAAGGGGACCACTAGTCGCCCCTTGGCGATGTCGTCCTGGACATAGGAGGTCCGCCCCATCGCCACGCCGATGCCGTCGATCGCGGCCTGGATGGTCATGAAGATCATGTCGAAGGTGATGCCGGGCTGCCTGGCGATGTCGGCCGGCAGACCCGCCGCCGTCAACCACAGCCGCCAGTCGTCGCTGTTGGCGTTGGAGGTGTGCAGCAGCATGTGGCTCTTGAGGTCCTCGGGACAGCGCAACGGCTTGTCGCCACGCAGCAGAGACGGGCTGCAGACCGGAAACAGCTCGTCCGCCATCAGCCAGTCGGCGCGCAAGCCCGGCCACTGGCCGCGCCCGTAGCGGATCGCGGCATCGACATTGTCGCGCTGGAAGTCGACGAGGCTGGTGGAGGTCGTGATACGGACGTCGATGCCGGGATGGTGCTCCTGGAAATCGGTCAGCCGCGGCAGCAGCCATTTTGCGGCGAGCGAAGCCAGCGTCGAGACCGTCAGCACCTTGTCATCGTCCTTGCGCAGCAGCCGATCGGTGGCAAGCCGGAGGTCGTTGAAGGCGGCGCGGACGCCCGGCAGATAGTCGCGCGCCTCGGCCGTCAGCGCCAGCGCGCGGTTCTGCCGGACGAACAGGCGGATGCCGAGCTCCTCCTCGAGCCTGCGGATCTGGTGGCTGATCGCGGTCTGGGTCACGTTCAGCTCGGACGCCGCCAGCGTGAAGCTGAGATGGCGCGCGGCGGCCTCAAAGGCCCGCAATCCATTCAGGGAGGGCAATCTGGCAGTCATCTGGCAGCAGGATACATGACGTTATTTCATGCGAAAGAGTACAAATTGTCGTTTGTCGCAGTGCACCCGGAAGCAGATATTAGCGGTCAACTTAGCTCCAGGAGCTGGCAATGTCTACTTTGACCCAGAATTCGATGACAAATCATCATGCGCCAGGGCTGATCCACCAGATCGGCGAGACGCTTCACCTTTGGCACGAGCGTTACCGGACCCGGCGTGAGCTCACCAACTGGTCCGCGCGCGACCTTCAGGACGTCGGACTGTCCTGGAGCGATGTCGCCTACGAGGCCGACAAACCGTTCTGGCGGGCCTGATTGGCCGCCAGGCCGGCGCCGCCTGACTGTGGGGGCGCCGGCGGTCCCTTTCCCCTTTGGTCCCCTTGGGGGCGCGTGTCATGAGCACCCTTCGCCTGGAAGATCTGAAGCAATATTCGGACACGCTGCGCACGCGACACGGCGAGGCGCTGCGCGTTCGTTTCGTCGAGCCGCGCGACACCGAGGAGCTCCAGCACTATTTTCGCTCGCTCTCGACGCGGTCCCGATACAACCGCTTCTTCGGCGCGATCAGCGAACTGCCGCAGGGCCTGCTGCACGAATTCCTTCAAATCGGCGAGCGCGAACGTTTTACCGTGGTGGCGACCATGATGGTCGACGGCTTCGAGACCATCGTCGCCGAAGCGCGCTATGCGCTGCATGCCGAAACCGCGACGCTTGAATTCGGTCTGTCGGTTGCCGACCGCTGGCAGGGCCACGGCATCTCCACCGTGCTGATGAAGAATCTTGAATGCCGCGCGGCCGCGCTCGGCGCCGACCACATGTTCGGCGACACGCTGCGCTCCAACGCCGCCATGATCTCGGTCGCGCGTAAATCGGACTTCGCCTTCGTCAACCATCCGGACGACTGGAAGCTAGTGCGCTTCGACAAGGAGATCTCCGTCGCACCGAAAGACATTCCCTGCGCGAGCTGGCGCCTCGTCGCTCTTTCCCGTCAGGCCGATAGCCCCTCAGCCTCGGCCTGACACCACTCGAGCCCGGCCTGGCGAAAACCAGAGCCGGGCATTTTTGCGCCGCTACTTCCCCGTGAACACCGCCTTGCGTTTCTCGATGAAGGCCTGCACCGCTTCCTTGTGATCGGCGGTCGTGGTCAGGCGAACCAGACGTTCGGCCTCGTGGTCGCGCGCGGTCTCGAAGTCGAACAGCAGGGCCTCGTCGAGATTGTCCTTCATGTAGCGCAACGCGAGGCGCGGACCTTCAGCGAGGGATTTTGCCAGTGCAAAGGCCTCCGCCTGCAATTTGTCATCGGGCACCACGCGGTTGACGAGGCCGATGGCCTCGCACCTGACAGCATCGACCCGATCGCCGGTGAACAGCAGCTCGCGCGCCCGCGCGGTGCCGACGAGGCGCGTCAACAGCCACGCGATGCCATAGTCGCCGGACAGCGCGATGCGCGCATAGCCGGTGGCCACGAAGGCCGATTGCGCGGCAATGCGGATATCGCAGGCCATGGCGATGGCGAGCCCCGCGCCGACCGCCGGCCCCGGCAGCGCCGCGATGGTCGGCTTGCGCACCGACACCAGCGCGCCGGTGAGCAGGCGCTGCCGCTCCTGGAGATCGGCGACCTTGTCGTCAAAGGACATCTCCAGCTTCTTCGGGTCGCGATGCGCGCCCATGCCCTTGACGTTGCCGCCGGCGCAGAACGCTTCGCCGGCGCCGGTGATCAGCAGCGCGCCGACATCGGGGTTCTCGCCGCAGGAGCGGATCATCGTACGCAGCGCCGGGGTCAGCGCGTCCGACAGCGAGTTGCGCGCCTCGGGCCGGTTCAGCGTGATCAATGCGACGCGATCGCGGATCACGCAGAGGAGTTCACTGGTGCCGGTATCGATGGTGGTTTCCGTGGACATGATTCCCGCCCTTGTAGGATGGGCAAAGCGAAGCGTGCCCACCAATTGCTGTTTCGTCGTTGATAGTGGGCACGGCGCTATGCGCCTTTGCCCACCCTACGGCAGCTTGCCTCAAAACTTCTCCACCCAGGGCCGCAGCTCCAGCTCCCAGCTCCAGGCGCTGCGCGGCTGCTGCAACACGTTCCAGTAGCTCTCCGCGATGGCATCGGGATCGAGCATTGAATCCGGCTTCTCCGGCGCTTCCGTGCGCGCTGCGCTCCTGATGCCGCCATCGATCACGAAATGGGCGACATGGATGCCTTGCGGCGACAATTCGCGCGCCATGCTCTGCGCGAGCCCGCGCAGTGCGAACTTGCCCATCGCGAACGGCGCGGACTGCGCATAGCCCTTGACGCTTGCCGAAGCGCCGGTGAACAGGATCGCGCCGTGCTGGTTCGGCAGCATGCGCCTGGCCGCTTGCTGCGCCACCAGGAAGCCGCCATAGGCACTGACCGCAATGGCGTTCGCCACGTCTGCCGGAACGAGATCGACGAACGGCCCGCGCGCGCGGCCGCTGGCATTGTAGACGACCACGTCGGGCGTGCCGATCTCGCGTTCGACCAGGCCAAACAGGCGTTCGACCGCATCAGGCTCGGTGGCGTTGCAGGCATAGGCCTTGGCGCCGGTCTCGCTGCAGAGCGCGCCGAGCTTCTCGATTTTTCGCGCGGCCAGCGCGACGCGGATGCCCTGGGCGGACAACAACCGCGCCAGCGAGGCGCTCAGGCCTTCGCCGGCGCCGACGATGAGGGCGATCTTGTATTTCGGGTGTTCCATGGCGTGATCTCTCGAAGACGGGAAGCCGCTGATCTATGCACGGTCCGCGCGGACAACCAGCCGGGACGATCACAATTCCGCAGAGCGAATTGCGCCCTCATTGCGATCATGCCTCCCTGACAATTTGCGGCTTTATCCGCTTTCGCGACTGGAGCATGATCGACATCATCCCAAGCGGCAAGCGCCAAATCAGCGCAAAATGACCGCAAGGCGGAAACGAAGAGGACGATCATGCGACAGCCGGCCCCCGCGCAGCGAAAACAGGTCGCGGCTGCACCATCCGAACTGCTGGCTCCCGATACCACCGGCATGAATTTCTACCGCGCCGATCAGGCCCTCACCGATCTCCTGCGCATTCATCTACCGGAGACGCTATTCCGCCACATCGAGCCGCATCTCGATCGGCTGGGCGAACTCGCCGGCGGCGTGCTCGATGAATGCGCGCGGCTCGCCGACCGGCACACACCGGTGCTGCACCAGCGCGACAAGTTCGGTCGCGACGTGCAGTGGATCGAATACCACCCGGCCTATCGCGAGCTGGAGAAGGCCGCCTTCGGCGAGTTCGGCATCCACGCGCTCTCGATCCGCAAGGGCATCATGGGCTGGCCGGACAAATATCCTGTCGTCGCCAAGCACGCCTTCACCTTCCTGTTCAACCAGACCGAATTCGGCATGGGTTGCCCGATCAACGTCACCGACGGCTGCGCCAAGCTGCTCGCGAATTTCGGCAGCGAGGCGCTGAAGGCGAAATATCTCGACGGACTAACCCAGACCGACATGAGCACGCTGACCCAGGGCGGCCAGTTCATGACCGAGAAGGAAGGCGGCTCCGATGTCGGCACGCTGACCACGACGGCCGTGCAGGAAGGCGACCATTGGCGCCTCACCGGCGAAAAATGGTTCTGCTCGAACGCCGACGCAAAGATCGTGATGCTGCTGGCGCGCCCCGAAGGTGCCGGCCCCGGCACGCGCGGAGTCGGCCTGTTTCTGATGCCGCGCTTCCTCGACGACGGCTCGCAGAACCACTACCGGATCGTGCGTCTGAAGGACAAGCTCGGCACGCGCTCGATGGCCTCGGGTGAAATCAAGCTCGAAGGCGCGATCGCCTACGCGGTCGGCAAGCTCGACCGCGGCTTCGTGCAGATGGCCGAGATGGTGAACTCGTCGCGGCTCTCAAATGGCGTCAAATCCACCGCGCTGATGCGGCGGGCCTACCATGACGCGATAACGGTGGCGAAGAACCGCGTGGTGTTCGGCAACCGCATCATCGACCTGCCGCTAGGTCGGCGCCAGATGCTGAAGATCATGCTGCCGGTCGAGCAGGCGTTGTCGATGAGCTTTCTCACTGCGGACGCGCTCGACCGCGCCGAGGCCGGCAGCCAGGATGCGGCCGCACTGCTGCGCATCCTGACGCCGACCTTGAAATTCCGCGCCACCCGCGATGCGCGAAAGGTCTGCGGCGATGCGATCGAGATGCGCGGCGGCATCGGCTATATCGAGGAATTCGCGACCGCCCGCCTGCTCCGCGACGCGCATCTCGGTTCGGTCTGGGAAGGCACCGGCAATATCGTCGCGATCGATGCGCTGAGGCGTGCGGTCGGCCGCCACGGCGCCGAATCCGCGCTGGCCGCCGATCTGCATGCTCGCCTCGATGACAGTCCCTCGGTGCCGCAGGCCTGGCGCGACCGGTTGCACACCCTCACCGATCGTGCGGTGGGCTTCGCACGCGAGGTCGCGGGAAAGGCCGACAATGAGGCCGATGCGCGCCGCGCCACCAGCCTGCTCTATCATGTCGCCAGCGCCGTCGCGCTCGCCTGGGAGGCGCATCGTATTCACGACCTGCGGGGCGATGCGCGCAGGCTGTTGTTGTCGCGGCTGGTGATCGATCACCGGGTGTCGCCGAGCGATCCGTTCCGGCTGACGGAAAATGCCGTGCAGCAGAAGATCGCGGCGCTGCTGCTCGGCGATCGCGCAGGCGGCATGAGCGAGGTTGGCGAACTGGTCCTGGCAGCGTAGGCTGCACCCGCGTTCGAAGCAAAAAAAGCGATAGGGAGTGCTCGATGAAGGCCGCCGTCCTCCATGAAGTCAACAAGCCCTTGGTCATCGAGGATGTCAGCCTGCCGAAGCCCGGCCCGCGCGAGGTCCTGATCCGGACCTCGGTCGCAGGTCTCTGCCACTCCGATCTGCACTTCATGGAAGGCCTTTATCCGCATCCGCTGCCCGCGGTGCTCGGGCACGAGTCGGCCGGTGTCGTCGAGCAGGTCGGCTCCGACGTCACCTATGTGAAGCCCGGTGATCATGTCGTCACCTGTCTTTCGGTATTCTGCGGCACCTGCGACAACTGCACCACGGGCCGCACGGTGCTCTGCACCGACACCACGGTGAAACTGCTGCCGGGGATGTCCAATCGGATGCAATGGGCTCGCTCCGAGAAGCTGCATCAGTTCCTCAACCTCTCGTCCTTCGCCGAGCAGATGCTGGTGCACGAGAACGCGATCGTCAAAATCCGCAAGGAGATGCCGCTCGATCTTGCGGGGTTGATCGGCTGCGGCGTCATTACCGGCTACGGCGCGGTCGTGAATACGGCGAAGGTGACGGCTGGCGAGACCGTGGCCGTGATCGGTTGCGGCGGTGTCGGCATGGCCGCGATCAACGGCGCGCAGATCGCGGGCGCCGGTCGCATCATTGCCATCGACACCAATCCGGCCAAGCTCCAGCTCGCGACCAAGCTGGGCGCCACCGACATCATTAATCCGGCAGACGGCGACGTCGTGAAGCAGGTGCGCGATCTCACCAATGGCGGCGTGCATCATTCCTTCGAGGTGCTCGGCCGCAAGGAGACCGCGGAGCAGGCCTTCGGCATGCTCGCCTCGGGCGGCACGGCCACCATCGTCGGCATGATTCCGTTCGGCCAGAAGATCGAGCTGCACGGCTTCGACTTCCTGCGCGAGCGCAGGATCCAGGGCTCATCGATGGGCTCGAACCATTTTCGCGTCGACATGCCGCGGCTGGTGGATTTCTACCTGCGCGGCCGGCTGCATCTGGAAGACTGGATCTCGGCCAAGCTGAAGCTCTCCGAGATCAACGAAGGGTTTGCCAACATGAAGGCCGGCAAGACGCTGCGCAGCGTGATCATGTTTGACAGCTGATGGCTCGATGACGCGGGTCGCCCAGGATTAAGGCAACTGGTCCGGGCCGGCCAAGTCGCCACGCGACTCTTTCAGGAGCAGCAGCGCCGCAGCTGTCACGAGACCCGTGGCGAGCAGGTACAGGGGCGATATGTTCAAACCGGGCCCTTCGATGACCAGATAGGAGAACAATCCCGCGGTCGACGCGATGAAGCCGAGCCAAGCAAGCTTCGGAAAGCGAAATCCACGTTCGCCGCGCCAAAGATCATGCACGAGGTAGTACACGAGAAGGCTGTTGCAGAGTGCCGCCGGCAGCACGCCCAGGACGATTCCGTTTTCGAACGCGAGATAGGATAACACGCCGTCGACCTGAGCCATCACCGCGAAGGGCACATAGCGCGGATTGAGGCAGGCCAGCGCGATCGACGCAAGCTCGAACGCGTAGAAGTACCGCTCGTGCATCTTCGGGAG